>CAZSMK010000062.1:0-30916 GCA_964608095.1 uncultured Candidatus Sumerlaeota bacterium
CGCCCTCACTCCACACAGGTATACCGATAGACTTTCCGCTATTTCCACACTCGTACACGTGTGCGTAATCTCTATCGCTATCGTTTCGCACGCGTGAGCGTGCGCGCTATTGAAATCGTTTTTTTTCAAGCCGTTGCGGATAAGAGAAGGATTTTCCGAGAATCAATTTTGGACTACGCAAACGCGTCTGCGCTTTGTATCGGCGTGAAACCTCACGCCAGATATACTGGCCCATTCTCCTCAAAAGCCCCTATTTTCGCGAATCGCTCCATCGTGAAGAAATTAATGTGTCCCGCTACTTTATTCCTTTGCATCGAGCAGGCGGGCAAAATCGTGTAGCCGCACTCGAATCTTCCCGTTCGATGTTCTCGTTACCTTCACGTAGTTCAGAGTTTGTTGGAGTCGAAACACCTTCTGGTAGAGAGCCCGTGCGCGTGGTCGCCAGCAGCCGCAGTTGGCGTAAATACCCGACTCAGTTCTCAGGGTAAGAGGCTTGTGCGTGTGACCGAGCAGAAGTACATTTAACTTTTCAGGTAACGGTTCGAGCAAACGGACTCTCTTTGGTGAGGCAAATATCTTTTCAACCTCACCCAGAATCGACGTCTCTGCCGCCTCTGTAAGAATGCGAATCTTGTTCTTCAACGACTCCTTCTTGTTATGTTTGTGGATGAAGTGGGATATGATTGATTCGGCCGCCTTCACCGCCTCGCCGATAAGGGGTAAATACACAGGATTAAGGCTTATGATTCCCTTGCCCACAAGCACATAGATGACATGATTGATAAGCGTAGCGGTAACACCGCCGTATGCTTGCTGGTGGTGTTTCATCTCGTCTTCAAGTTCCGGCGCAAAGAGCTCGCTTAATCGAGCTGCTCCGTACCAGAGCGATTGGTACGTTCCCTGGATATTGTCAATCATGGGACATATCGGCTCAAAAGGATTAACCAATTTGACTACGACAATGGAACCTAAGGGTATCTCGTCAGGGTTCATAAAATCCTCGAAACGATTGGTCGGATCGAACTGGTTTCCGTGCTCGCCGTAGATTCCCCATTTCGGCTCTATATAGGCGGTCAGGGGTTTGCCGCCATGAGTCCGGTTCAGTGTGGGTACTCGTTTCCGTAACGTTTTGAAAAGTTTCTTGTCGACCAGTTCATGATCATGATTGCCGACAACGTAGGAGAGGATGCCACCGCGTTCGGAAAATCGGTTGAGCGAATCGAAAAAAGGATTGTGTGCATCGAGGATTCGTTTCAGGCGTGAAGGTTTACGGAATTGTGCCTCTACCGGCTCTACTTGAAGAAGGTCGAAGATATCGCCCAGAAGAACGAGCTCCGGTGGCTCTCCTCCTTCGTTCATCTGTAAAAGATGATCAACAAACCGGTCAAAGATCTCATGCATGCGCTCAAACGCCTTGTTCCGTAAACTGGAGTCCTGGAGTGTCTCTTCACTGATGTCTTTTCCGGGATAGAGAAAATCGTCCCGTTCATCGCCGCACCCAAGGTGGAGATCACTGATAAAGACTTTCATAATACGTCACCTCCTGATAGTTTTTTAATATCAATCTGGAGATGACATTATTACGCTGCAAGGAGTTCACGTATCTTGATTTTCTCTGTAAACCTTATGGAAATTTTCTTGCCTTAAGAAGGGTCGATCACGGGGAGTTATACATTCGATTTGAATCTGTAGACGCAATCTCCCCAGTCGTTGAAGCGTTCATGGTGGCACGTGAAGAGAATAACCTGCCAATCGGCGGCAAGATACTGAATCAATTTTTTTATCTCGGCGAGACGCGCATTGTCGCAATGCACAAAAGGATCATCGAGTATGAGAGGAAGGCTTACATGCGATGAGAGGGCTCGTGCAAGCGCAAGTCGGACACTCAGGTAAAGCTGGTCCTGGGCGCCCTGGCTGAGCGATTCCGGCTCCACGAAAGTTCCCCCCTTCGTCAGAAGTCGTATCTTGCTATCCTGGCGTTCAATGCCCTGGTAATTATTGCGCGTTACTGCGCCGAACGTGTCGGACGCGGTCTTGATTATGACGGTCGAATACTTTCGGTCGAACTGGTCGACCGCGTCCTCGAGGGTATGAACGGCTATGCTGATTGCATCGGCTCGCCTCTTAATCGTTTCCAGCTCTTCCTTTTTCTCACGGATAAGCTCCTTGAGTCTATCCGCGCTGAACTCCTCCCGGCTTGTCTTTAAAGCCTCCTGTTGTATCTTCATAGTGTTGAGACGCTCTTTGATTTCGTCACGCTCATCTTTAAGTCTCTTCAATGTTTGCTTTTTTTCGGACAGAGACTGCGTCGCTTTTACCGCGTCGGTCTCCATACGGTCTTTTAGAAACTCCATTGGAGGATTTTCTTTTAGAAATTCGTCCAGGCTTCGCGCTATACGATCATATTCAAGGCGCGCCTTATCTTCCTCGTCTACGATCTTATCGATGGGAGTGTCCTCTTTACGGCTTTTTAGCAGGGTTTCGTAACTGCTTTTGAGGTCCTGATACTCTCTGAACTTCTTTCTTGTAACATCAAGGTCGCCGTCGATGAGGAATTCTTTAAGGGACGATTTGATTTCGTCGAGATGGTCTATTTTCTTCTGCAATTCATCCTGAAGGTTCTGTAGCCGTTCCTGAATGCGGGTCTGTTCGTTACGGTACAGGTTCACCTTATTTGATAACTCCTCGATCTTGTGAAGCTGTTCACGGATGTGCTCGATGCCGGTTGTACCTGCCGATATATCTTCAAAGAGACGTAACGCATCGCCTGAGAATTCCTTCCTCAACTCTTCTTTCACTTTATTAATCTCGCGCTCTTGTTCTTCAATAATAGCAAGACGTGTTTTAATGGCGGACATATCGTTTAAGGATGTAATGGATAAAAAGCCACCAGCCAGTGTAAGTGGGATGCCCGCAAAAAGTAAGAGATGGCTGGTCAGGAACGAAAGGAGGAGAACGCCTAAACCAACAAGAAGAAGAATGGCTCCGACTATAAGCTGAACTTTGCGGCTTTTATGCTTCTGAATTGCTTGCTTTTTATCGTCCTCTTTTGACTGCAAGGCATTGACTTTCTCGAGTAAATCTTCAATGCGTCCCAATTCATTACGATTGATGGGTGTCTTTTGGTTCAGTGTCTCGATTTCGTGCTCGAGCGTTTCGATTTGTTCCTGGTGGGCGTCGGCGTCCTTCCGTGCTCTTTCAAGCGTTTCCTGCCCTGCTGATATGCCGGCTTGCTCACGAGCCACGTCATCGAAAGAATCGTTCAACGAATCAGGCGCCTTTTTAAAAACAAAAAAATCTTTATTGATTCTCTCTTCGCAGGAACGGATTTGCTGTTCAAGACGCTCAACCCTCTCCCGATCTTTTCTCAGTTCGTTTAAACTCTTCCCCAAACGATCTTTTTTCTCAACAAGATCGAACAAATCTTCTTCAAGGCTCAAACGTGTTTCATGCTCGACAATTTCCTTCTCTTTTTGCTGAAGCTCTTCTTCAAGTGCACTCATCGAGTCTCTCAGTTCGCTCGATTGTTCACGGTCGGATAAAACTTGTGCTTTACGAGTTTCAAACTCACTTATAGCGTATTGAATATTCTCTATTTCTCGATCTTTCCCACCCGACCTTTTGAAAAATTCACTATCGCGCGTAATCTCCTTGTGCCGGGTCTTCAAGTTTTCGATCACTGCGCCGAGATTCTCTTTCTCGCCGACGCTGATATCCTGTAAAAAGGTCTGTTCGAGCGACGTCTCCATTTCCTCCTGGCGGATAAAGTGAATCAGGTAAAAAAATCCGCTGCCG
The DNA here is from genome assembly GCA_964608095.1 of uncultured Candidatus Sumerlaeota bacterium. Taxonomy (GTDB): domain Bacteria; phylum Sumerlaeota; class Sumerlaeia; order MWCT01; family JAGHBZ01; genus CAZSMK01. Next base: position 3,796 of record CAZSMK010000062.1, read on the forward strand.
CTGAATCCAATGTACTTCCTGAGGATATTTCGGAACTCCTCGTTTTTGCCTTTTTTCCCTTGCGGACTGATTTTGTCGTTCAAAAGCAGCTCTTTTCTGTCGCCCTCACTGAAAAGAAAGACTTCCGTATGGTATGAATCGAAATTTCTCGTAATTCTCAATGTTCTCGAGTTGGATAGACCGAGCTCGACGGTTGCCGCGAACTCGATATCATCGGAAGCGCCCCAGGGAAAAAACCTTTTTACATCGAAATCGCAGAAGATGGTTGCGAGGATGGCGCTCATGGTGGTGGACTTACCGGACTCGTTGGGACCCGTAATAAGGTTGACCCCCTTCGGCTGATAAACGATCTCCATGTCTTCGGGCAAGCAGCCGAATCGTTTGACCGCGAATCGTTCTATGGTAACCCGGTTAGTCATTCTTCATCAGCTCTGACAGCCCGATCTTCAACGCAAGCTGATAGATGGATTTCTCTTGTTCGTTTTCGGCGGTTTCAATCTTTTTCTGCAGCGACCGGATGAACGTTCCGCGCACACCTTCTTCATCCGCCATGGATTGCACGCGCGCTGAGTGTAAGACATCCGACCGGTCGATTATGTCGAGGAAAAAGAAACGGTGTTCAAATTTGTCCCATAAGATTTGCTCGATATTGATATCCGGCGTGCTGCCCTGTAACCGCACCCGAAGCAGCTTTTGGTCTCCACCATCCTGTGCAAGGCTCTCTAATTGTTTCTCTACATCGCTGACCGCATCGAGTTCAGTCAAGTCGATGGTCAGGTCATAAACGGTCTTTCGGTTAATGGGATATTTTTCGAGCCGGACTGCTTCCCGGGAAACTTCTGCGACTACGAGGAATCGTTCACCCGTTTCAGCGAGGGTCAGGGCTTCCGGGGTTCCGGGATAGACAATCCTGTTGTTATGAAACGAATCGAAATTATGATAATGCCCGAGCGCAATATAGTGCATACCGGTTTGGGCAAGACGCTGCCAGCTCAGGGGAAGATATTCAGGAGAAGGCAAGGCGGCATCGGTCGGTATATTTTCCGTTATGGAACCGTGGAGCACCGCGATATGGATACCGGGAATGTCCTTTGCCGTAAACGCATCGTAAGGCGCTACCGATTCGCCCGGTTTCCATACCATACCGTAGATATGCACATCCTCATCGTGGACGCGGTACGTCAGCGGTTCCTTAATGATAGGGGAGGTAAGCAGCGTAGCGCCGGGAAATTCTTCACGGTGATAGATCGAGGAGGGGTATGCAACAGAGTCATGGTTGCCGGGTACAAGGATAACGGGAATATGTCGCTGTTCAAGAAGCCGAAACTGTACTTTGACCATACCAACGGTTGCGGGAGGAGGGTTTTGCGAATCGAACAGATCGCCTGCGATGATGACCATGTCAATTCGGTTTGCGGGATCACGTGCAAACTCGAGTGCATGCGTGAATACATTGTTTACATCGTCACGCCGCTCTTTGGCGTTATTGCCGAGATAAGTGAACGGCACACCGAGATGCACATCCGCTATATGAAGCACTCGAATCATTTCTGAATCATGCCCGGAATCGGGAAATTATTCAATTCCATATTTATAATAAATAGCACAATTTCCTTCCGAGGAGACCATGCAAGAGCCTATGGGATTTTCAGGTGTACATAGTCGCCGATACAGCGGACAATCAGTCGGGCGTTTTACTCCCCGAAGCACCGCGCCGCATATACACTGAGGATGCTCTTCCGGTTCGGGAATTTCAATGGGATATTGCAACAAGGCGTCGTGCTCCTTGAATTCTTTTCTCAGTTTCCATCCGCTTGCATTGATCACGCCGAGTCCGCGCCATCTCGAGTTACAGGATTCGAAGACAAGGTTCATAAGGTCGCGGGCTTTTCTGTTTCCATCGGGATTCACCACACGTGTATAGTCGTTCACTACTTCCGCTGAACGCTCTTTTGCGAGGCGCACAAGGGAGTGCAATGCCTTCATCATATCCACCGGCTCGAACCCTGATACTACACAGGGTATTTTATACTTGTGCGCAATGGGTTCGTAAATTTGCACACCCGTGATAACGCTCACGTGTCCCGGACACATCAAGCCGTCGAGGTTTACGTCCTTTGAACTGAACAATGCCTCGAGCGCCGGTGGAAGGATTTTCATTGCCGTCAGAAGAAGAAAATTTTTGACCCCTCTTTGCGATGCATCCAGCACGGCAAGCGCAATAGAGGGCACGGTGGTCTCAAAACCGATGCCTATGAAGATCACGGTCTTGTCCGGATTTTGTTCTGCAAGTCGAACCGCGTCTGTTGGCGAATACACCACCCTCACCTGCGCCCCATTGGCTCGCTCTTTCAGTAATGACGAACGGGAACCCGGAACTTTCAACATGTCGCCGAATGTGGTGATTATGACATCCGGTTGACTGCTGTACTCGATGGCATAATCGAGTGTTGCATTCGGCGTGACGCATACCGGACAGCCGGGTCCAGAGAGCAACTCCACCCGGTCGGGCAGCAGCTCCCCTAATCCGAATCGAAAAAATGAATTGGTATGAGTCCCGCAGACTTCCATAAAGGTAAAATGTCGATGAGGGATGTCAGCGGTCAGATTCCGGATTTTAGCGGCGAGTGAGAGTGTCATCTCCCGGTCTTGAAATCCTTTATGTGGCGATGCAAATACCATATTTTTCGTTCACGGTGATGGGGAATCTAAAAAGTCCCGGAATCGATAATGTATTACGTAGGCGCCTAAAGGCAAAGCATGCCGTCATGAAAACAGCTATTCGACCTTCGAGTGCAGATCGTCTTCAAGCGACATCATCTCACGTAAAAGTCCAAGAGTTTCCTGCGCGTCCTTTTCGCTGAGCTTGTTAATGGCGAAACCTGCATGAACAAGGACATAATCCCCAACCTTCACGTTCTCGAGCAACCGAACGTCAACCTCGCGTTTGACTGTTCCGAACGATACCGTTGCGGTCGAATCTTCTATGGCTTCTATTCTGCCCGGAATTCCCAGACACATACTTTCCCTCCGTATTAAAGAAAACCATTTTATCCTCCCTTCGTTCCCTATTGCAACCATCATATCGACCCGGATTATGGAAGGACAATCTTTTGTGTTTCCTGAAGGAAGAAACGCTTACATTCGCTCCATGAGAAAGGCTTCAACATGTGCGGCTCGGGTTCCGCCTCAGCATCCTCGAACCAGGTTAGACTTTTTAGAATATGGTATATATTGAAGGGCGTGTTGCGATATTTACGTTTGAAAAGTTGTAGACATTCGTCAAGCGTGATGTGTTCATGCAAGATAAAATAGAGATCGATAAAATCCCTTCGGCTCCCCCTTCCCGCTATCGCGGCGATTTTCATCAAAGCAATATCGCGCGGATCGGCTACAGTAAAAAATAAATACTTCTCGCCCGAGAAAATAAAAGGAGTATCCACAATGAAAAAGGATATCTTAACGTCATTCAATAATAGTGTAAGGGTCTTGGTTTCGAGTAGTAGTGCCTCAGAGCTAAAGGTCTTTGAAAGAATCGTATGGAGTGTTCTTACGTCCAACGGTTCGGTACGGAAAAAATCAAAATCCTCTGATGTTCTATGACCGAGCTGGAGAGCCAAACCCGTACCTCCTGCAAGTGTCCATCCTTTTAATTCAGGAGCGTTTAAAGCCTCTAAGCTTGCCAAAAGTTTCATTGACCCTGGTGAGAGGACGTTGTCGTACATGGTATGTTCTCCGCTGCAAGTATCTGGCGCCAGAAGTTCTCCGTGCGTTTTGAAAAAAAGCGCATATCCGCCACTTTTCGAAGGAAGGATTCTTTCCCGTAAAACTTCACTATGCAATGAATATCAGCAATATCGCCATATTCGAGGACACGTTTGATCACCCAGACGGGATACTCATGCAAGTCATTTTTCTGGAGAGGTTTGTCCCAGAAAAGGCGCGTTAAATTCCTGAACTCGCTTTCGCTAATATTCATACAATAATTATAGCAAAACGCACCCCTACTCACAAGGCAGAAAACCAAGGCTCTACCAGGTTAATGTCTTTTGACTTCACCCTATGCGGCATGGGAAATATTTCGATGCTCTTTGAAAGACCTAAAAGAAAAGGTCAAGGATGGAACTGGAGTCAACTTATTACTTCTAATATTCAGTTTTGTGTGGATTGCGTTTCTTATCTTATATCCTTTTGCACACCGTTTCTGATTAATATCCGCGTTATTGATTGTTCACCACCTGTATCCCCGGAAAGATTCTATTGATATTTCATCTCCAATGCGTTGTCGGTGAGATAGTTTACCCTGAAAAAGCCAACAGCATTACGATAATTCTCATGCACCTCAGAACTGGAATCGAATTGATATACTCCCTTGAAATGAAACGTTTTTTTTGCGGGATTTTGATAAATGATACCTGTCCCGCGCCAATGTTCCCATGCACACGTAATAATTTCCGGGCTCGAACCTTAAAGTTTGCACTTCTTTTCAGCTTTTTCTTCGCCTCATGGGAACCTTTTTCAGCAAATCGCCTCTTCTCAGTTTTTGCATAGGACTGATCTTTTGGTCAAAGATAATTCATGATGTCCTGCTGAGTCTTGTAAGAAGCGCTTATCCCAATTTCGCGAGAGACTCAGATTACTATAAAGGCTTTTCCCTTGCTCTTGACCGGCAGGATGGAGTAAAAAAGAATTTCGGTCTTCTGAGGGGTGTACTTTTTCGTAGAGGAACACATTAATAATGATACACGTAGAGTTCAAAGATGGGACAACCGTTAAAGCCGGGAGGGGTATTTCACTCCTCGAGGCAATCAAGCGTTCCAATATAACCGCTCCGCTCAAACCGCTTGCGGCTAAAGTCGATAACAAGGTCTATGACCTGCACAAGAAGCTGAACAGCAGCTGTGTAGTCGAACTTCTGGACCTCCGCCGCAGAGACGGACACCTGGTCTATCAACGCTCATTGACTTTTCTCCTTGTAAAAGCTGTACATGATATCTTTCCTGACCTCATGGTATCCGTTAACCATTCCCTATCGAAAGGGCTATATTGCACTATCTACCGAGGCAAGATCGGCGATGGACGCGGTCCCCTGATTCTCAAAAATGCCGATATCGAACGGATTAAGCTGCGAATGAGGGAGATTGTGGAGGAGGATATTCCCTTCATTCGCGTGGATATGTTGCGCAAAGACGCGATTCGATTCTTTCGTCGGCACGGTCAACCCGGCAAGGCGGAACTTCTCGAATATCAGAACTCGAAAAAGGTCAGTGTGTATCAATGCGGAAAATTGAGCGACCATTTTTACGGTATCCTCGCCCCGAGTACCGGATATCTTGAATTATTCGATCTCACGCCCTACCCGCCGGGAATGATCCTTAGATTTCCCACGATAGAAAATCCTACCGCTCTTCCCGAGTTCGAAGAACAGAAAATGATGTTCCAGGTGTATCAGGAATATGAAGAGTGGGGAAGGCTCCTGGGCATAAAAAATGCCGCAGACCTTAATAAACGGATCGCCGAGGGCACAATACGAGAGATAATACTTACTGCAGAAGCGCTGCATGAGAAGCGGATCTCGAAAATCGCCGACATGATAAACGAACGGAAACAGGTAAGGGTGCTTCTCATTTCGGGACCCAGTTCATCGGGAAAAACCACGTTTTCGCATCGCCTTGCCATACAGCTCAATGTCGTGGGAAGACGCAGCTTTACCCTGCACCTCGATGATTATTTTGTCGACCGTGAGCGGACGCCTAAAAATGAAGCGGGAGAGTACGACTTTGAATCACTCTACGCCATTGACATAAAGAAATTCAAACGCCACCTGAAACGTTTTCTTGCCGGTGAATCGGTACAGATGCCTCGTTATAATTTCCATAAGGGGAAATCAGAAAAAGGCTCACGAGTTAAAATTTCCCACGACACCCTTATCATTGTTGAAGGGATTCATGCCTTGAACCAGAAAATTACCTCACATATCCCTGAGGCAATGAAGTTCAAAGTTTATGTGAGTTCACTGGCTCAATTGAACCTCGACGAACACAATCGGGTATCCACCTCCGACATCCGTGTACTTCGCCGTTTGATTCGCGATCATCAATACCGTGGATATTCCGCGGTGGAAACCATTGCCCGATGGGGCTTAGTGCGAAGAGGCGAAGAACAGCATATCTTCCCCTATCAGGAAAGCGCCGATGTTATGTTCAATTCATCTCTGATATATGAGATGGCGGTACTCCGCATATTTTCCGAGCCCTGGCTGAAAAAAGTTGCCGGAACAGAGGACGTGTACAGTGAAGCGCGCAGACTCCTCAAGTTCACGAGCTATTTCATGTCCATACTTCAAAATTATGTGCCCTCAACCTCTATTCTGAGGGAATTTATCGGGAAAAGCTGTTTCGAGGAATTACGCAGTAAGGAAGAGGGCAAATAGCCCTTCACTTTATTTACCTGAAAAGGACACACCTTATTTCTTCTTGAAATCGCGCCATTTTATGTATAAACTGTTACACAAGAAAAATGGCTCCATCATATAAAAACATCGTTTATTCCATTTCAAACTTTTTCATGTTATTCAAATTCATACGTGATTAAGGTTGGCTGAAAGATACGAACCCGGGACAGTGGAGGTGACAAAATCTACTCTTTACGTCTCCATGATAGCGCTGGGTTAAACATTATGTTCCCGGCTCGATGTATATCCCAAAGTCGGGAGAAAGGATGATTATTATGCGATCACACTTGATTTGTTTCTTTATCGCCCTTGTACTAATAACAGCAGGGTGTGCGGAGAAGGAGAATCCCTTGGTCTTTGCGGTTGGGGGCGCGCCGAACGAAGTTGATTATTGGGAACAATTGGTCAAGGAATTCGAGCAGAAGACGGGTATACCGACATCGCTCCGGCGACACCCCACGGATACAGACCAACGTCGTCAAAGCCTCGTAATCTCCTTGGAAGCGAGCAAAGCAGACCCCGACATCTTTCTCATGGACGTGGCATGGGTCGCCCAATTCGCCGCGTCGGACTGGTTGACTGTGCTTGAGCCCTCGATTCAGCAGGACGCCTTCGATACTACTGCCCTTTTCGATCCGGTGGTTGAGCAGGTCGATAGATACAAAAACCAGATTATCGCGTTACCGGTCTATGTCGATTGTGGCTTGCTGTATTATCGAAAGGACTTGCTCGAACAGGAGAACTTCAGTGCGCCGGAAACCTGGGACGAGCTCATCGAACAGGCAACAAGCATCCAGGAAACACACCGTGAGCAGAACAAGCAGTTTTACGGTATTGTCTGGCAGGGAGCCCAGTACGAAGGTCTTGTGTGCAATTTTGTTGAGTTCATTACTGCATACGGCGGAGAGATTTTCACCGTAGAAGGTGATCTGGTGTTAAGCAGCGAAGCGAATGTCAAAGGACTCGAACTAATGAAAGCCCTTATCCATGATTACAAGATATCGCCACCCAATACCTTTACGGAGATGAAAGAAGAAGAGACGCGGACGTTTTTTCAGAACGGTAACGCCCTGTTTGAACGAAACTGGCCCTATGCATGGCAGCTTCACCAGACTGAGAATTCACCGGTCAAGGACAAGGTGGCTATCGGTTTGTTGCCGCGAACGGAGGAAGGGCGTCACGGCGCAGCGCTTGGAGGATGGCATATCGGGATTTCAAAGTATACCGACCAACCGGATAAGGCATGGGAGTTAGTGAAGTATATTTTGTCGTATGAGACGCAGAAGCGGATATGTCTCGATCTCGGCTGGAACCCCGGCAGAAAAGATGTGTATGACGATCCCGAGGTAAAAGATGAAATGCCGCACATGGAGATTCTCGCCCGAGCCCTGGAACATTCGGTCGCACGACCGACCATACCGGCATATACACAGATCTCGGAAATAATACAGAAATACGTGAATGAAGCAATTGCCGGAAAAGAAGATTGTGCGACGGCGTTGAATAAAGCTGAAAAGGAGATAACGTCTATTCTCGAAATATATCATGAATAGAGAAAGTCGAGATACGGTTCTTTTCCTGGCTCCGTTGGTTTCTTTCATTGTTATTTTTCTGCTGGTGCCCGTTATCGGTACGTTCTGGTTGAGTCTGTGGCGGGACGTATCGTTTCTCCCGCGAGAATTTGCGGGCTTGAAAAATTATGTACGCGTCATAAAGGATAATCAATTCTGGCAATCGTGCGGGTTCACTCTTCTCTTCACCCTTATTTCGGTAACGCTCGAAATGATTCTGGGTACCTGTGTCGCCCTTGTCATACATGAACCGTTTCGTGGCAGAAGTACGTTGCGCGGTGTTACGCTTCTTCCGTGGGTTATTCCCAGCATTATCGGGGCTCGAATCTGGCAACTTATTTACCGCTTCGATTATGGTATTGCGAATTACATGATAGCAGCGGTTACGGGAACCGGCATCAACTGGTTGGGTGCCCCCCTGAGCGCATTGTCCTCACTGGTCGTTGCCGATGTGTGGCGAACCACGCCGTTTGTCGCTATAATTGCCCTTGCCGGATTACAAGCCGTGCCTGAAGATTTATATAAACAAGGAAAAATCGACGGCGCGAGACCGTTTCAGCGGTTTACGAGAATTACGATTCCGTCCATTAAGCCCGTACTTATTGTGGCGCTGCTTTTTAGAACCATAGATGCATTAAGGGTGTTTGACGTTATTTACGTGTTGACGGGAGGGGGGCCCGGCGGCTCTACCTCATCGCTCTCGCTTCATAGTTATAAAAATTTCCTTGCCGGTGATTTCGGCTATGGTTCAACAATCTCATTCCTCCTTTTTCTCATCGCCTTTATTATTGCGTTGGTCTTTATAAAAGTCGGGAAATTCAGGGAAAGCACGCTATGAGAGAAGAACAGCAAAAAAAGATTCTTTTAGCCATAGGGATTCTGTTTATTATGGCATTTTTTCTCTTGCCGTTTCTATGGATGGTGATAATTTCTCTCAGCCAAACGTCTGATTTTCTCGGGAAGGAAAAACTTTCCCTCACCCTGCATAATTATCGTGACATTTTGAGTATCGAGAGCCTTCATTTTCTGGATTATTTACGCAATAGTCTTGTAGTGTCGGGCGTGGCGGCGATAGTAAGCGCCTTGATCGGCGCTGTTGCCGCATACGCCATCTCCCGGTTTAGTTTCAGGGGCAAGGCGATAATTGTTCTCGGCGTTCTTGCTGTATCTATGTTCCCTCAAATCAGCATTGTGGGATATCTTTACAAATTGATGAGCAAACTTGGCTTGATTAATACGTATTACGCCCTGATTTTTCCGTATATCTCGTACGGATTACCTCTTGCGCTCTGGATATTGCTCAGCTATTTTTCCCAGATACCTACGGAAATCGACAAGGCGGCTCTGGTTGACGGAGCGGGGAGATTCCAGATTTTTCGCCGGATTGTCGTTCCTCTTGCATTGCCCGGCTTTCTTTCCGCCGTTTTGCTCCTCTTTATGTTCTCGTTTAACGAATTCCTGTTTGCTCTTATGTTGACGACCGACTTTCGTGCGCGTACCGTTCCCGTGGGTATCGCACTCTTCGAAGGACTTCACGGCGAAATTCCATGGGGCTATATCATGGCGGCGTCAGTCGTTTCGTGTATACCCGTCATCCTCATGGCTATTCTTGCACAACGTTATATTATTCAGGGTTTGACAGGAGGCGCAGTAAAAGAATGAAGAAAGAAACGATATCCATAAAGAAGTTGACCAAGGAATTCAAAGGCGGCAAACGTAAGGTCGTCGCGCTACATGACGTCACCCTCGATATTGAGAAAGGCATTTTTTTCGTCGTCCTCGGTCCAAGCGGTTGTGGAAAATCTACGTTGCTCAATATCCTTGCGGGATTAGAATCGCCGACAGCGGGAGAGATACGTTTCGGCGATACCCTCGTGGCTTCTACCGATAAAAAACATAATCTCACACCCCGTGAACGAAATATCGCCATGGTGTTTCAATCCTATGCATTGTACCCGCACATGAACGTGTTCGAGAACATAGCGTTTCCCCTATCCATTATGAAAACGCCACGCGACGAAATAGATAAAGGGGTACACGACGTGGCAAAGTTACTGGATATTGAATCGTTGCTCTCATCAAAACCGCGCGAATTGAGCGGCGGACAGAGGCAGCGAGTGGCAATCGCACGCGCCCTTGTAAGGAATCCTTCGGTCTTTCTTCTCGATGAACCGCTGTCGAATCTCGACGCACAACTCCGGGTTCGACTTCGCGAGGAATTAAAAAGTCTGCAGCAACGACTCGGCGTGACGACGGTCTACGTAACCCACGACCAGGCGGAAGCAATGACACTCGGCGACAAGATCGCCATCCTTCGGAAGGGTGAACTCCAACAAGTCGACCAACCACTTGAGGTCTATGGTAAACCGATCAATAGTTTTGTCGCACGATTCATAGGAACTCCGCCTATGAATCTATTAGAGGGTAAAATTCTTGAAAAAGAGGGTACGAAAAGTATACAATTTTGTAATAAAGAATTTGCTCTTGATGAAAAAACAGCGCGTAAAATTGAAGAACTCAAGCAGGAAAAATTGTTAGTCGGTATCCGACCTGAACAGATCCGTATTACCGATACGGCTGAACCTCATTCGTTTCAAGCAAAGGTTACCTTTGTCGAACACCTTGGATCAGAAAGCATAATCTACGCGGTTGTTGAAAACGAAAAGATAGCGGTCAAACTTGCCGAGGATCGCGATATAAAGACTGGTTCCGTCTTGAATCTCAATATCAAGATCGAACAGATCCATCTTTTTGAAAAGGATGGAGACAACATCATTACTACCAAAAAACAATAATAACAATAAAAGCACCGATTGAGGGTCTCATTTAAATTGTTGTGAGCCAAGAGAAGTGAAAGGAGTGGTTTTTTATGCAACGAATTTTATTGGTCTCGAATCGTTTGCCGGTGACTATAGAACGACGAAAAGGGAGATTTCATTATCGACCGAGTGTAGGCGGACTTGCCACGGGTCTTGCTTCTTTTTATAAGACCTATGATAGCTTGTGGCTTGGATGGTGTGGCATACCTCGCGACTCATTTGCGCGAGATGATATTGGAACGGTTCAAACGACGTTACGCGAGAAATATAACAGCGTTCCCGTCTTTCTTTCAAAAAAGGAACTCAAACTATTTTATCAGGGCTTTTCCAACAAGACCATCTGGCCGCTTTTCCATTATTTCACCGATTACGTGGACTATAATTTCAAATTTTGGCAGGCGTATCAGGAAGTAAACAAACGGTTTTGCGATGTGGTGATGCGGGTTGCAAAACCCAATGATTTGATCTGGATTCATGATTATCATTTAATGTTGCTTCCTTACATGATACGGAAAGAAATGCCTGATGCACAGATCGGGTTCTTTCTCCATATTCCCTTTCCCTCGTTTGAAATATTCCGTTTGCTCCCCTGGAGAAAACAGATTCTGGAAGGTTTGATAGGATCAGACTTGATTGGGTTTCACACCTATGATTATGTCCGTCATTTTCTCAGTAGTATCAGACGCATATACGGGTTTGAACATAATTTCAATCAGATAATAACAGAAAACCGCATGGTCAAGGTGGATGCATTTCCGATGGGAATAGATTTTCAGCGGTTTGCCCGCTCACATAAAAACGATACCACGAAGGCACAGATAGAAAAACTTAAAAGCCAGATGGGAGAAAGAAAGATCATCCTTTCGGTCGACCGGCTGGATTATACAAAAGGGATTTTACAAAGATTGGAGGCATTTGACCACTTTCTCCATAAATATCCGGAATATCACGAGAAAGTGGGGATGATCCTTATCGCCGTTCCGTCACGCACCTCGGTAGAGACCTATTTCAGGCTAAAGCGAAACGTTGATGAGCTCGTAGGTCAGATAAACGGCAGCCATGGAATAATTGGATGGACACCGGTCAAGTATTTCTACCGGTCGTTTCCATTCGAAGAATTGACGGCGTTTTATAACGTGGCGGATGTTGCCCTGGTCACACCTATACGAGACGGAATGAACCTGATTGCAAAGGAATATATGGCAACAAAGGGAAATGGACCCGGGGTGTTGATTCTGAGCGAGATGGCCGGCGCTGCTCACGAGCTCGGCGAAGCCATTATCGTTAATCCCAATGACAAAGAGATGGTCGCTGACGCCATCTATGAGGCGCTCAATACCCCTGTTGAAGATATCTGTTCACGCAACAAAGTCATGCAGAAACGATTGATACGTTACAATGTGGTGCGGTGGGCAAACGACTTCATAGACCGTCTGGAGAATATCAAAAAAATGCAGCGCGACCGATTGTCACGGCAACTTACCCCTGAGTACCAGAAAAATATCGTTAAGCAATACCACAATGCAGAATCACGGTTACTCTTTCTCGATTACGATGGAACCTTGGTCTCATTTAAGGATAAACCCGAAAAGGCGGTCCCCGATGAAGATGTGCAAAATCTTATCCGGACACTTTCACAAAATGAAAAGAACGAAGTCGTGATTATCAGTGGTAGAAATCGCGAGAGCCTCGATACATGGTTCTCAGGTCTGGACGTAGCGCTTGTGGCTGAGCATGGGGTCTGGATAAAAGAGAAAGGCAAGAAATGGAGAACAATCGAGCCGTTGAGAGCGGAATGGAAACGCGAAATACGTCCCATCATCGAGTTATTTGTCGATCGGACGCCGGGTTCTTTTCTCGAGGAAAAAGAATATTCTCTGGTCTGGCATTACCGCAAGACCGTGCCCGATCTTGCAGCGGTCAGGGTGAGAGAAATTAAAGACACACTTTTACAGATTACGGAGAACTTGAATCTCGCTGTACTTGACGGCAATAAAGTCATTGAGATAAAAAATCCCGGTATTAACAAGGGGCGCGCCGTGCTTCGATGGCTTTCGAAACGCGATTGGGACTTTGTCCTGTGCATTGGCGATGATTTGACAGACGAAGACATGTTCTCGAATCTGCCGCCTCACGCCCATTCTATAAAGGTCGGAATTACGCTCTCGCATGCAAAATACAGCCTTGATTCAGTCAAGGAGGTTCTCACATTTTTGGAAGGTTTGGAGTCATAGATATATGAAAAATCTCGAAGATTATAAACAGATAGTCGGCGATGAAGTAATCTGGACAATCCGCCAGAAAGCCCGTAAACTTTACGGGAAACACATTGTGCATATCAATTCGACGTACCAGGGGGGCGGCGTCGCAGAGATGCTGGGCACTCTTGTCCCCCTTATGAACGATATCGGTATCGACGCCGGATGGCGCATTCTCCATGGCACCACCGATTTCTTCAACATCACCAAGAAATTTCATAACGCGCTCCAGGGTGACCGTATCAATCTCTCGGAAATGAAAAAACGCCTCTATCTCCAGGCTAACGAATCTTTTTCAACCTATACGCATATCGAACACGATTGTGTGATCATACATGACCCCCAACCATTGCCTCTGGTACGTTATTATCGTCGTCGGCAACCATGGATATGGCGCTGCCATATCGACCTTTCTCATCCCGATGAAAATCTCTGGCAGTTCCTCAAAACCTTTATTCTACGGTATGATATGGTGCTTCTCTCGAGCGATAAATATCGGCAGGAGGACCTCCCTGTGGAGCAACGCATCGTCCATCCGGTTATTGATCCTCTTTCACCCAAGAATATTCCTCTCAATAATTCGGAGATCATTAGATTCCTTAAAAAATTCAAGATCCCCTTGGATAAGCCCATTATCTCTCAGATTTCCCGGTTCGATAAATGGAAAGACCCGGAAGGCGTGGTTAAGGTGTTCGAGAAAGTAAAGAAAGAGGTGGATTGCAGATTGATACTTTGTGGGAGTATGGCGTTCGATGATCCCGAGGGATGGAAAATCTACGAGCGAGTCAAACGACGTGTCAGTCATCACCTTGAGAGAAACGATGTAATCCTGATAACGAGCGAAGATACGATGCTCGTCAACGCATTGCAACGTGCTGCAGCCGTAGTGATTCAGAAATCCCTCAAGGAGGGTTTCGGGCTGACCGTTGCCGAGGCGTTATGGAAAGAAAAACCCGTGGTTGCCTCGAATGTCGGCGGTATATCCCTTCAGATCGATGACGGCAAAACGGGTTTCCTGATCGATCCTCACGACATTGATGGATGTGCGGAGCGAATCATTCAACTGCTCAGGAATCCCGACCTCGGGCACGAGATGGGCAAAAAAGGAAAAGAAGAGGTAAAGAATAAATACCTTATAACACGCATTCTCTCGGACTACCTGGACCTGCTCAATTTACTCCTTACTTGAGGGCATGACTAAGAATAAGATGTGGAAGAACTACAGGGAAATTAAAATTCCCCTTCTGCATCCTCCTCGTGACTCACCTCATTAAGAACCTTTTCATCGACGAATATCGGTATGTCGAGCCGCGAGGCAAGAACAATGGCATCGCTTGGGCGGGAGTCGATTATGACTTCGTTCCCCTCTGCATCGGTAAGTACCAGATTTCCATAAAAAGTATCGTTACGAAGATCGCATACGATAACATGTTTCAGTGTTACATTCAGGCCTTCAAGGATATTGATGATCAAATTATGCGTGAGGGGTCGAGGCGGGTCGATCTTGCGAATCGCAAAATCCATTGCCATCGCTTCGGTATGTCCGATATATATGGGAAACACCCGCTTACCATCTTTCTCGCCGAGGATAATAATTTGATGTGCGAGCGATTCCTCGTTAATTTGTATCTCTCGTAGTTCCATTTCCACCAGCATTGTTTCACCTCATTGTTTTGACATATATTCCGGAAGAAAGAAGAGCCGTTATCCGCTCAACCGATCATTTTCAAGACTTCATCAGGCTTCCTGGCGTTGAGCATCATTGCCTCGCGTGTTATGCGGCGATTCCGGTAAAGTTCAACAAGTGAGCGGTCCATAGTTTGCATGCCGTATTGTCCGCCCGCCTCGATCATACCCGGTATTTGATACGTCTTCCCTTCTCGCACCAGTGCACGGATGGCGTCGGTGGCGACCAGAATTTCAACCGCAATCTCTCTTCCCTTCCCACGGGCGGAGAGCAGAAGCCGCTGCGAAAGGATGCCCTCGAGTACACCGGAAAGCTGAACACGTACTTGTTCTTGCTGGTGAGGGGGGAACACGTCGATGATTCGTTCAATCGTTTGCGATGCATCAACCGTGTGAAGGGTTGAGAAGACAAGGTGACCGGTCTCTGCTGCAGTGAGCGCAGCGCTGATCGTTTCAAGGTCTCGCATCTCTCCTACCATGATAACGTCCGGATCCTGACGAAGGACATATTTCAATGCATTGGCAAATGAATGGGTGTCTTCGAAGACTTCACGTTGTTCTACCAGCGCTTTTTTGTGGGACAATAAGTACTCGATGGGATCTTCAATCGTAATAATATGACACTGACGTTCACGGTTGATAAGATCAACCATTGCAGCAAGAGTAGTGGACTTCCCTGAACCGGTTGGTCCTGTTACGATCACGAGCCCCGCAGGTCTGCGCGACATGCGTTCACACACCTGTTTGGGTAAATGAAGTTCCTCGAACCCACGAATAACAGCGGGAATAACGCGAAACGCTCCCGCTATCGTTCCGCGCTGATAATGAATATTGACTCGAAACCTGCTTACACGCGACACGCTGAGCGAGAAATCCAATTCCTTGTTTTCCTCAAACTTCTGCTTTTGGGCGTCGCTGAGGATGCTATAAATCATCCTTTTTGCTTGGTCCGGCGTTATCTCATCCTCGTCCTCAACATCCTGAAGAATTCCGTCTACCCGGATCGCTGGTGGACGCCCCACAGCAAGATGAAGGTCTGATGCCTCCCTCTCCACCGTCAGCTTTAAAAGGTCTATTAGATTCATTTGCCCCATCCTTTGCTCCGTTTATTTATAGTATCATTGTTTTTATCAAAAGGTTCTGTTGTGTGTCAATCATTTAAACCATCTGGTTTTAGTGAATACGGTTTTTAATCGTCGGTGTCACCTATCTTTTTGAGAAACTCCATGAACCCGCGGTTAGTGGGAAATTTACTTACAAAATGACAAATCAACTTCACTTCAGGAATGGCATTGTGAGGGCAGCCGGCAAAACGCACCTCTTTGAGAAATAACGCGTCGACATCCGAGTCGCCGAATCCCGCCATATCCGCACAGCCTATACCGGTCTGTTCTGAAAGCCACTTGATTCCTACCCCCTTGTCAATGAGGTGCGAGGAGAAATTAATTACCGTGCGCGTTCTGCTGATACGGAAATCGACGCTATAGGGTTGTATGAACTCGTCCGCCTCGTTCCAGAGAGCATCGACTGTCAATGGATGGTAAGGAATAATCGTAATCTCGGTGAATTTGCCGGGTTCAAGAGCGATAGGGCGTGTACCATTCAAAAACTGTTCGCCGATATGCCGGTAAAGGAGATTGTACTTCTTTTTCATCTCAACGTCGAAGGTGGGATTGATAAGGAGCGTGCGAGTAGAAAAGTCGTACAAGACTCCGCCGGATTCGCATATCACCGGCATAAAACAATCGATTGCCTGGACCATGGCTTCTACATAAGGTTGTGGTCTTCCCGTGCACACCGTAATTGGTGGGATATGATCATTTTCACGCGCTGAGCGGTTCCATTCCTGAAGATGCTTTAAAAAATCCAGATCGAAACGGCTTATGCCACCTTCCGTCAAACATCCATCGATATCGCTTACAATCAAACGAATCATACTTACCCGCTCCTGCCGTTTCGTTATTTCATCTATTTTACATTGAATGCGGTGTGGATATCATGAATTCAATCTGTTGGTGCGTTAACCGATTGAATCGCTTTTTTACCTGATAAGAAACAGGGTAAAAAGTGTGTTGGAACAGGGTCAAGATATTTATCAGGAAAAAGTTGAACGGGACAGTGGTATTTTAATCCACAAAAGAGACTTTTATGATGCCGGCTGGACGAATCTATAGGGCGCAACAGGTGTATTTGAACTCAATATCGAGTCCGAGAGACTTCGCATAGTCCAACGTTTCGTCGTTCCAGAGGGCCATTTTATTGAGTCCCATATCCAATGCTATTCGTTCCAGTGCGACGCTGTACATACCGCGTGGGCGGCTGCACCCCAGCGAAATCGGTATGTCCATGAACAAGTCACGTGCGTGAAGTATCACAGCAGCGACGTCCTTGAGCGCGGGTGGAGCGCATTTTCCAAGAGGGGTTCCCGGAAGCGGCATGAAAACGACAAGACTGATCTGGGTCGGTTCATACTTCTTAATCATCCTGAGTGCATTATATTCTCCGATAATTCTCCCATGGTCGATACCGATGACAATATGAGGAACCACATTCAAACCCTTACGAGTGAGCAAATCAAGCGTCTGCTCGATTCTCTCCAATCCGCAGTCAAGATTATGAACGCGAGACAACGTTTCCGCCGAGCCAACCACGTCAATAAGAACGCGATACACGTTGGAATTCCCTAAGCCCTCTGCAGTCTCCTCATCAACAAGACCCGAATGTACCGAGACCTTAAGGGAAGTCTGGCTTGTAATCATTTTGAGAACAGGGAAAAAAGGCTTCCACGGAATCTCACCCTGAGGAGTGCTGCCACCCGTAATAAGACATCCGGGAAATCCTTGTTTGTCCAGTTCAAACGCCTTTTTAAGCAATTGCTCGGGTGTGGAGCAGTCGATCATTCGCCGAAGTAGGCGTCCTCTGCAATGCGCACATTGGAGATAGCAACGTTTTCCCGTTATCGATAAACCCGGATACGCTCCGCGCCGCTGATCTATACGGAACATGCCGGGAAGGTAAAACGTTATTTTTCTGCCATGCAAGCTCCACGAACGGAGGCGCACCATTTCCATCCGTTTTATTTCTGAACTACTCGGTGAAAATATAAATTGGGGTTTTCTCTGCATTTTGTGAAATAGCTTATTAAAAAAAGATTGTTACATCTTTCCCTCGTGAATATCAAAGATTTCTCTACCGATTTATCAAAAAGAGAACTATTATAAAAAACACAACACCCCTGTCTTTTATAATCATTTCTGCATTCCTAATTTCTTAAAAGGTGTAATGTTGATGGTATCTAATCCCCATAAATAGAACTCCCTGGTTTTTTGAAAATAATACTGGACAAAAGAAAACGTGCGTCCTACGATATTTGATTACCAAAATTAAATTATAATACCAGAGTTAAAGAACCATTGGTCGATGAAGTGATCCTATTTTTTTTCATCTGTGAAAGGAGGTGAAGAGGGTGAATATCCGATTCATTACCCTATGTAGTTTTGGACTACTCTTTATGATGTTATATGGAGCAGGAGCCGCCCAGACCGAGCCGCCCGCATCGGTGGTTAATCCCGATATAATCATGGAATATGCCGAGCCGGTGGGACCAGGGTTACTTCCGACAGGATTCAGACCGAACCTGGGACAAGCGCCGACGTTGGCGCCGGGAATAAAGCCCGGAGTGAAAGCCCCCCTTGTACCGCCAGCCTCGTGGGATTGGCGCACCAGCGGTGGTACGACCTCAGTTAAAAACCAGGGGTCATGGGGTACCTGCTGGATTTTCGGTTCTATGGGTGAAGTCGAAGCTAAAGTCAAACTCCGCGAGACTCCTCCATCCGATCCCGATTACGCCGAGATGGATGTACTCGAAGGAGTCGCCGAGGGAGCATCAAATGTATTAGGTGGTCATACCATGGAGGTGGCGAACCATCTCTCGCGTTACGCCACCATCGATGAGTCGGCGAATCCTTATTCCACTGCCGGATCGTTTCCCAGTCCGCCCATACCCAATTACTGGAACCCACCGAAAGGTACTCCTCTAAAAGTCGCACAAGAATGGCACGATCTCGGAAACCTCGATAACATTGGTTATGTCAACTACTTGAAGAACTTGATTTACACCATAGGACCGGTAACCGCATCCGTCCGGGTGGATACAATCAACTCTTGGGCTCTATACGGATCGCCTGCACCGGGTGTCTCCTTCAATAGCATGTCCTGGAACAGCGATTGGGTTGTGCCCTATCTTTCAACTACCGCATCACCCGATCATTGTATTCTTATAGTGGGATGGGACGATAACAAGTTTTGGTACGACGGCGGAGGTCCGGGTGCGTGGTTGGTCAAGAACAGCTGGAGCACGTCATGGGGCTCGCCCAGCGCGGATGCCGGCTATTTCTGGATCGCCTACGGCTCCGCACGCATCGGCGCACAAGCCGCCTACTACCCACGGACAGGCTATAAAGACTACCAGACCGGCGAGACACTTCTCCATTACGATGAGTTCGGTAGCTGGGGAAGCGCCGGGTGGTCTTCTCCTTCAATCTATGACGTCTTTATGCTGAACGTCTATACACCGCCCTTCGACGGCGAGATTAAAACCATCGAGTTCTGGGCAAAGTACCAGAACCTCTATTTCGATGCACGTATCTATGACAACTGGAACTACCCCGGTGACACCACGGCAACGCCGACCCTGCAGCTGGGGAGCCGTGAGAGCGGGACATTAACCGATGCAGGGTATTACTCGATTCCTTTATCCACTCCGGCCCAGGTGACTGCCGGCGATGATATTTACATTCTCCTTCGCTTGATCGAACCCAGCAATACCTATACGGGCATAATCCCGTTCGAAGCAGATGCAAGCGATTATGGCTGGCTCTGGTTCCCGAACTCCAAAACAACTCAGACCAATAAATGTTATGCCCGATATAATACGACCCAGTCGTGGGCAAATATGAATTCTCTGGGCGATGTAGGTGTGCGAGGTCGCTTGTTCCCATCCTCGGCGACACCTACACCGACGCCAACACCTACACCGACTGCAACGCCGACTCCTACACCGACCGCAACGCCGACTCCGACTCCAACTCCCACACCAAGTCCGACACCAAGCGGATTGACAGACTGGCACAGACTGTAAGATCTCTATAATGTGGAGTTAAAGAATTCTTGCCTTTATTGGCGGGCGGGGAGCCTTTCCTTGTCCGCCCTTTCTTTTTTTCACTCTATAGGGGGAGTGCACTTGACATTTCCCGTTGCCCGACATTATACTTATATTCAAATAGTATCTGAAAAACAGGGTAAAAGTTCTCGCTGCATACTGATATTCGTGGCGAGTTTTTTTTCGCCTTTTTTCCCTTCTTTACATGACGTACGATCTTGTAATAGAGACAATTGTGAATGAAAGTAATGCTTCAAATACAGAATGTTAATAAAGCCTTTGGACCGGTAACGATTTTTGAAGACGCAACGGTTTCGTTTCTCAACAACCAGAAAGTCGGCGTGATCGGACAAAACGGTTCCGGAAAAACCACGCTCTGTAAAATTATTACGGGAGAAGAGAAACCCGAAGGGGGCGTTGTAGTCAAAAGCAACGATCTACGCCTTGCGTATCTTGAACAGCAAGATGCCTTCCGGCAGGACGAGGGTGTACTGGATTTTCTCATACGCTATACTGGTAGAGAGGAATGGGAATGTGCACGGATAGCAGGTCGGTTTCAGCTGAAAAACGAGCTGTTGACCACGCCGATAGGTTCTCTTTCCGGTGGATTCCAGACACGAGTCAAGTTGGTGGCAATGCTGCTTGGTGAACCAAATTTTTTGGTACTCGACGAGCCGACAAACTATCTCGACCTTAAAACGCTCATACTCCTCGAGAATTTCCTCAAGGATTATTCCGGCACGTTTCTTATCGTATCGCATGACCGTGAATTTCTCAAGCGAACATGTGACCATACCCTGGATGTCGAGAACGGCGGCTTGACCCTTTACCCGGGCAATGTCGAGGATTACCTCGAGTTCAAGCAAGAGCAGTTAGACCACAGGGAACGTTACAACAAGAATCTGGAAGCCAGGCAGAAGCAAATCCAGACCTTCATAGACAAATTCAAGGCTCGTAAGGACGCCGCTGCACGCGCAAAATCAAAACAGAAACAAATAGAGCGTCTGGAACGAGAAAAAATAGAAATTCAACATCCCATGAGTAGGGTTCGTATAAGGATGCCCTATATCGAGCCCAAAAAAGGCATTGCGCTGCAATGCCATGAACTTGCTATCGGCTATCCGGACAAGATTGTTGCAGAGAACATTGACTTTGATATGAATCGCGGCGCCAATATTGCAGTCCTCGGCGATAATGGCGAGGGGAAAACGACGTTTCTTCGAACTATTGCGGGCGATTTGACTCCCAGGGGCGGTTCTTTTAAATGGGGGCATAATCTCACCACCGCATTTTACGCTCAACACATCCCCTCGATGTTGAATCCCGACGAGACGGTGTACGACCACCTGCGCAGGAAAGCCGCGCCGGACGTCACGCACCAGGAGATTCTCAACATGGCAGGCAGCTTCTTGTTCCAGGGCGATGACGTCGACAAGAGAATCTCGATACTGAGCGGAGGTGAACGAGCGCGCGTCTGTCTCGCTGGCTTGCTCCTCAGCAAAACTCCCGTGCTCCTGCTCGATGAGCCCTCGAGTCATCTTGACTTTGAAACCGTCGAGGCGCTCGGCGAAGCCCTCCAAAATTTTAATGGCACCATCTTTTTCACCAGTCACGACCGGACGTTTGTAAGCCTTGTCGCTACCGAGATACTCGAGGTCAAGAACACCTCCATAACCCGCCTTCCGGGAAATTATGAGGAATATGTCTATCATCTCGAGACCCTTGCAAGAGAGAACGGCGACGAACCGGCTACGAAGAAAATTTCCGATTCACGCACAAAAGAAAAACCCAAGTCAGATTATACTGTGCGTAAAGAGCGAAAGGCTCAGCTGAACAAAATCAAGAACCAGATCAGGAGGGCTGAACGCCAACTCGACTTTTACCACAAAGAACAGGAGACCATTGCATCGACCCTGCAAAAGGAAAATCCCGTGTTCCCACGTGACCCCTATAAGCGGCTGGACGAACTCAGCAAATTGATCAAACGACAGGAAGACCTCTGGCTAAAACTCACACAGCAGATGGATTCCCTCGAAAGGGACTCATAAAATCTTCGAGTGAGTTTAGGGTAAAAAAGGCTGTCCCACAATTTACGTTGGATGCGAAGACGCATCTTCACTTTAGATAAGCGTGAGACATCTCGCTCCGAGACCGTGTCGTACCTCGCGACCGTGTCACGCTTCGCGACCTGAGTCACTCTTAATACGGCGCGGACACCGCCTCGCAGCCGTAAGCCGCCGCCTCGCAGCCGTAAGCCGCCGCACTCCAAAATTTATCTTCGACTCTTTGATTCAATTATTGAATGACCGGACTGACCTTCTGATTACAGATTAGAACACTGAATTAGCCGGCAGGTTTTTTCAGTCACCCCCGCGCGTTCTGTCGTTTGAGTCGTTGCAGTCGTTTATGTCCTTCATCCTGGGGTCAAACCTCCTTTTCCCTAACCTTTCCGGTGCAAACAGTGGTCATTTGATTGGCGGTTAAATACATGCAGGATAAGCGCCCTCGCTTGTCTTCCTTATAACGTAAGAATTTTCGGTACTACTAATGACTTACGGCAGATACCCGATGCGGTTGTCCTGCGTATGTAATGTAGGATAAGCGTCCTCGCTTGTCTTCCTTATATCGTAACAATTTTCGGTACTACTAATGACTCACGGGTGACACCCGAGACGGTTGTCCTGCGTAGTACTACTAATAGGTGTGCCCCCTGACCCCCCTCAGAAAGATTTTCTGAATTTCCCGAGTGACAAATAGCGACCAAGGTTTGCGTTGGGATTAGTAACCGGAACGATTTTTCCTTCTGGACAAGATAATAGGACATTAACAGCGAACCCGATGTCCCATTGTGGAACAGGCGCCATTGTTACTGCTGCAATAGTCACGGCACCTCGTTTTTGAGCGAATCCTTCGGTGCAATCAAGATCGGATATAGCGATAAGGTCGCCGAAATGCAAGGAGGTCAAACCGAGCTTCTCCATTTCTTTATGCGCGGCGGTATTGAAATAACAGAGTTCGTCGCCGACAAAGCTCTCAGCATGCAATGGCGTAAAGTAATCATGAGGCACAAAGGAACAAACGGGAATCATGAGGCGATTTCGCCCGGCTTGTTGTAACTCTAATTTCGGGAATAAGTCGGGATCGATCTTATAACACCAAATGGAAGGGTAATCAGGCAGCTTGGTTTTGTACCCGCGGGCAATAATCCAGAATCGGTGGTCAAGGTCGATCTTTTGGTACACTCGAGAAGGAAAATCCACAATTACCCCACCCCGTAAGGCACAACTGCTGCCTACCACGGTTCCTTCAACACCATGTAGGTCGCCTTCGAGAATTCGTACTTTGTTTCCAATGCAAAAAAGGTCTGCCGGATGAGGTGAGAGATCTTCGCCCGCTTGCTCTTCGATAATGGGCGCCAGCACAAGACCCGGCTCCAGGATTTGACCGTGGTAGTCGAAAATAGAGTCGCCAAGTCGAACATTGTAGGTCACGCCGCAAAAGGGGAGCTTAATTTCGGAGTTCTTTGCAGGAGATGAAAGAATCGAAAGATTGACTATTCGTGCCCCGATTCCTCGTTCCACTATCGTAGCGTTGCTCAATCTAATCATGATGTCTTTATCCGCCTATAAAGATTTTTTCTTATCTTTATTATGTTTAAGCCTGGCATGTATTTCATCGCGGCACTTCTTACAAAGGGTAAAGACGTAACATTCGTAGACCTCGTCAGTCAATTCATCGGTGTCCATTT
This sequence comes from uncultured Candidatus Sumerlaeota bacterium, assembly GCA_964608095.1. Lineage (GTDB taxonomy): Bacteria > Sumerlaeota > Sumerlaeia > MWCT01 > JAGHBZ01 > CAZSMK01. The sequence goes on from CAZSMK010000062.1 coordinate 27,493, forward strand.
CTTCCATTGCATCGATGAGGGATTGCAGCTCCTCCATGTGATCGACTTCGAGGTCTTCGGATGTGATTTCGGGCATTTCCGGCGCAGCATACATCTCGAGTTTTAACTCGAAATAAGGGTCCCCCGGAGTGATATCTGAATGACAATAGTCACATTTCTTATATGGCAATGCTGACTCCTAACCTCCCGGCATGCTCCATCTCAAAAAAAGCCGGGACCTACGATATTCCTGGGATTTATCTTTTTAATAAACAGATGTTCGACCATTGACCGGATGCGCTGCGATGTAATAGGTGAGCTTATAAATGCATCCACTTTAAAATGTTTGCGCCAGAATTCATCCGGAAGGGTCTCCTCAATCTGCATATCTGCGATTAACAAGAACATGGTGTCTTCAATCTCGTTAGTGTGAGAAAGTTGTTCAAGGACTTCTATTCCATCATTGTGGGCAATAAGCAAGTCGATGATAGCCAGGGCAGGTCGTTGCTCTCTAATTGCCTTGATTCCTTCTTCGCTATCATGATAAACGGCTACGTGATATTTATCGTCGAGTGCGCTATGAAAAATTTCGTCCCGGTGATCGTCGGATGTTAACACAATTATTTTTGCACATGCCATGATCGCCTATCCCTCTAATAACTAATAGTTATAAACTTTCGTCGCTTGAGAAACAAGGAAAAAACGAACCTGCGCCCATACACCGGCAATCCCATGCATGTTATTATCGTAACGGACACTATTTAATGGACATAGTTATAATAACACAGCAAAATAGATGGCATCTCTATCTGTCCGAACCAAAAGACGCCTTATCATTGGGCTCAGACACACGGTGATAGGTAAGTGAACATTTCAGGAAATTAAGCATGGCGCGAACAGGAGCACTATGTGGTGTCAACAGACCGCCGATATAAGGAACACAATCGTCGAGGACTCAATTTGAAGAGCCTTTTAGGGCGGCTTTTCCCTGAGAGCGTGCGCACTAAACAGGATAGCTTCGGCAGCTGGGGCGAGCAAGCCGCAGTTCGATTCCTCCTTGACCAAGGGTATCGCATAATAGAACGAAACTTTATGGCTAAACCAGGCGAGATCGATATTGTTGCCGCAGAGGGCAATGTAATGGTATTTGTTGAGGTCAAGACAAGGAGTTCAACAGAATTTGGTGAACCGGAAGAGGCGATAACTTCACAAAAGGTTACGCATCTCCGTCGCGTGGCATATATCTATCTGAAAACCAATAACCTTCGCATTGAGGATACCGCCATCAGGTTTGACGTTGTGAGCATCGTTGCTGATCGGGAAACACGGTCGATAAAGTCCATTCAATTATTTAAAGCAATAACATAAAGAAGGAGCGGTGTACTGTTTTGCCTCGATTCGCGAGCCTCGAATAGAGCAAGGCGAGGCCTCGAGGTTCATCTTTAAACCCTCTGACAAAACAAAATTCGCCCTGAAAATCGATTCGAATCACTTAAGAGTGGAAAAACCGATAATCAATCGGGCAAAATATTCAGACTGTTTTGCGCTTAGTCTAAGAAAAAACTAAAGGGAAATTGTCATCATGACCATTCTTACTATACGTGAGAGTCCCGATTATATTCGCACAAGTACTGCAGCGGCAATGATTCTTGGATTCAAGAAAGGGCGATTTTACCGGGGAGCGAAACTCCCGTGTGTTAACCTGCTCATGACCTACGAGAGTGGGTGTGTCGCTTCATGTGCATACTGCGGTCTATCGAGGAAAAGGTCATTTGACAAGCATCAGAGTTTTATCCGGGTTGCGTGGCCTACGTATAGCCTCGAAGATGTAATAACAGCTGTCGAGAGGGAAACGAGAACGGTAAAACGAATCTGCATCTCTATGATTACCCATCGGCGTGCTTCGGCGGATTTGCGCGTTATTGTCAGGCGTATAAGAGACCGTGTCGATACCCAGATTTCACTTTTGATAAGCCCGACATTGCTGAGCCGCGCCGACCTCGAGGAATTCAAGTATCTCGGTTCCGACAGAATCGGTGTCGCTATTGATGCCGCCACACTTGAGGTTTTTGATAAGCTTCGGGGCGCCGGCATCGGCGGTCCGCATCGATGGGATCATTACTGGCGCATATTCGAAGAGTCGATTGACGTGTTCGGTATTGATATGGTCGGCGCGCATTTCATTGTCGGGCTTGGAGAAACTGAACAGCAGATGTGTCATGCCATCGAGAGGGCGCGCGTGCTCGGAGGCGTTACCCATTTGTTCTCGTTTTATCCTGAAGCCGGTTCAGCCATGGAATCCGTATCGCCTCCTCCTCTGGGGACCTACCGACGAATTCAATTGTTTAGATATTTCCGCGACAACGATATATGTACCGTGGCTAATTTGAAATTCAACAAGGAGGGGAGGATTATGGATTTCGGCATAGAACCCGCTCGGTTGGAGGAGTATATAGAAAGTGGTGAGCCTTTCAAGACCAGTGGGTGCCCGGATAATGAAACCGGAAAGGTGGCATGCACGCGACCGTTCGGAAATTCACCTCCCGGTGAAGATGTTCGGAACCTGCCATACGAACCAAACGCCGAAGATATCGCCCGCATAAAGTCCGTACTGTGGACTTGAATCTTTTTTATTTGAAAAGATCGTCAGGATCAAAAACAGCTTTTATTTTCTTCATAAGAAGACGTGTTTGTGGTGTTATGCCGTAATGTCCCGAAAAAATTCCCTCGATCCGACTGACTCTTCTGAGTATCTTCCCGTTGTTCTCTTCGAACAGGGCAATCAGGTCGTTGCTTGCTTCGAGGAGCCCGGGACCCGCTCTTTCTGAACCGGTATCATCTGAAATGAGCAAAGTAAGGTATCCTTTTCCGGCATTACCAAACAAGGAACCCTTAATCCTGTGTTTTTCCAGAATATCGAAAAATTTCTCTGCAACTTTATTGACGCAGTTGCGCATTACTTTAATTTGTAACATAGCACTCGAAGGGTGGGTTTGAAAGAAAGCCGATGTGAGGGATTTACGAATAGTCAGGAGGTCTTCAACCGCCTCGGGGTCATCGATTTTCTCCACATTTTCACTGCCTTTTTCACGACAGACATTCATTATCATCTCGATGTCTTCGTTAACTGCAGAAGGGTGACCGTCAAATTTGACCAGCAGCACGGAGCCGCGTTCAGGGGCAAATGTCGTCTTCATATATCTCTCAACGCTTCTGCAGCTCTGCTCGTCAAGCAGTTCCAACATGGTTGGATTCTTTTTGGTGTCGACAATAGCCAGGGCGGTATTGATCGCTGCGGAAAGCGAGGGGAAATGAGCTTTTACCATCATAGATGACGCGGGGAAGGGCACCAGTTTAAGCAGGACGCGGGTGATAACGCCGAGGGTTCCCCGTGAGCCGACCATAAATTTTGCAAGACTATACCCCGCCACATCCTTAATCGCCT
>CAZSMK010000063.1:0-9373 GCA_964608095.1 uncultured Candidatus Sumerlaeota bacterium
ATTTTTAATCTCTGCACGTGGTTAACTCCGCGACCTCTTCACGTAGTTCTCTGCGAATTCTGCGTTGAAATAGATACTAAATAAATTTCTCCTGGCACCGCGGATCTTCACTCATCTCCACTAATTTCTTTACCACTTAAAATCCCTTTTTTCTTTACCCACGAATTCAACGAGCTTGATACCAAGCTCGCCGAATCACACGAATAAAAATTTTTTCATCTCCTTTTTTCAACCGCACTCGCACTCTCACTCGCACGCGTAATCGTGCGCGTACTCGTAGTCGTATAATGTTGCTACAAAAAAAACTATAATCAAACCACGGATATTCACTTATCTCCACTAATTTCTTTACCACTTAAAATCCCTTTTTTCTTTACCCGCGAATTACGCGGATTACACGAATAAAAAATTGTCTCATCTCCTTTTTTAAATCGCACTCGCGTCCGGTTTCGTAATCGTAGTCGTATAATATTTTTAACGAAAAAAATAATGATCGAACCACGGATTTTCACTTATCTCCGCTAATCTATTTTTATTCAATACAGAGTAGGTTCGTACTCGCACTCGCACTCGCCGTCGTTTTTTTTAAAGTAGTTCGTTCATCTAACACGACCCCCGGCAACGGTTCGAAACAAAATTAAGATTATGGTATTGAAATAGGCGCGCGCTGCGATTGTGTTTCTTCAATCATCCAAAATTCCCCATCGAGACTTTTCCCTTTACTTGACCTTCCAGCAGGCTTTTAATAGTCTTCTTTATTCTTTAGGAGAGGAAACCATAGATATTGGCACAGAACGAACCAGAATTACTCAAACAACCGGCGACAAGAACGAGACGCATATCCCCCCTCGCGGGATTCTGGGCACGAACCGCCGCGTTCTTTCTCGACATGATCTTCTTACGATTCTTCTTTTATGCATTGGTCTTTATAGGAAAAGAATATTTCTACCGTATCGGCACAAACAGCTATTTCATCGGGCTTGCTATAATTCTCGGCTATTTCTATCTCCTTGACGGACCTATAGGAAAAGGAAAAACAATTGGGAAATCCCTTATGAATATTGGGGTTCGGGACTACGACGCCCTGCCGCTTCAGTCATCTCAGGTTTTCGTGAGAACCGTTATCGCCATGAATTTTTTCATTTTTTCTGATCTTATAGGACGGTTATTTAAAATTGATTCAGTCGCCGACATTTTCATATCCAACCTTATATATGGTGTAGTCTGGGGATTTTTAGTTGCAAACGCTATCCTTATCGGTGTGCACCCTCTTAAGCAGGGGATGCACGACCTTCTGGCAAAAAGCCTGGTCACAAAAGATAGTTTGAAAGAGAAATATGAGGTGTTTATAGAAAAAGTGCCGGATTATGAGCGTCTGCAAGGCGGCGCGTTTCAATCCGCCGCCATCGCTTTTGTGGTTTTGATAGTGTTATCCGGATTCATGAATTTCAAGTACTCTTTCAACGAAGAACAGAAAGAGCATCTCGAGCAAATAAAAGAGGCACGAGCCATGTTTGAAATCGAAGGTTTCGAGTTTTTAGGTTTTAAATATGGCTTTCTAAAAGAACCAATCACATCTTTACCGGTCGATTCCGACTCAGCCACGTCGCCCGTCACAACAAACGGTGCGGAAGATGCAGAAATGATTTACGCTGCAGTTTTTCACTATCGTACCCCCCACTCTTTTGATCCAGCGGAAATCGAGAACAGCCGAGAGATACGAGAGATGATGAAATGGGCGGGAGAGTGGGCGCGGGACACGTTCCCTATCTCGTCAGAAATTATCGATGAAAGCCGTATACCTCCCGATATCGATCTAACCCCACGCCGGATTCAGAGAATCTATTTCATTTTCGAAAAGAAAATTAACCTTACCTTTCTTTATCAATATTCAGAAGATGTTCGATTACATACTGATCTGACGCCCGAATAAGAATAATCTTTATTTTTTTGATAATGTAATAGAATGCGTCAAATATCTGTTTGAACAATGCCTTGATGTGAGTTCCCTCGCTACCTGACATGAACAAGAGTGATATAGAAACAACTTCACCGAAAAAGATTCTCGGGGTTTTGATTCTTTTTAATCTCTTTTTAAGAATCCTTTTTTTCAATATCAATGCCGCGGAATATACAGATGGCATTCTCCAGATAACGCTTTTCAAGACGCCGAACACCCTCTGGCCTCCTTTCTATACCGTTCTCTCGATGCTTGTGAAGCCGGTCGCGGGATCGATGGAAGCGGCGGGGAAGGTGGTCTCGCTTCTTGCAAGTGTCGCGCTTCTGATTCCCCTGTTCTTTCTCGCATCGCGTATGTTTGACCGAAAAGTCGCCACCTACACATGCATCTTTTACAGTGTATCACCGGTGATATTACGCTGGAGTGTGCGGGTGATGACCGACGCGCTTTTTGCAGCCCTTTTTCTGACAGCGATTTATTTTTTTATCGCCTTTATTGACACGTCCAACGAGAAGAAAAATGCACGCCTTCGAATGGCGGTTCTGTTCTTGTTTGTCTCAGGACTTGCCACCCTGACACGTTATCAAGGGGTCCTCCTGCTTCCCCTCGCGCTGATTATTTTCATCATTATGGTTCGCAGTGCACCGCGCTTTGTCCCTGTTCTTATACTCTCGAATATTAGCTGGCTGCTTGTTCCACTATGGATCGTTGTGCGCGGGTTTTCCCATACACAACAGATTATTGAACGTACTGCCGCCACACCTCTGTCAACCCTGTTTGCGTATCTCAACAATTTTGAAAGCTTCGTCGCCTTTTTTCCTTATTTCCTCACCTATCCAATGGCTGCGCTTTTCCTCGTCGGGATATTTTATTTTCCGTTAGAACGATTGAGTCGCCGTATTTTTCTCGTCCTTTTCTTATTTTTATGTATAGCAATCATTGGAATCCAATCGGTTTTCTCGTCTTTTCAATCTCGTTACCTTCTACCCGTCATTCCGCTTGTCCTGATTTTTGCGGGCCATGGAATGTCCTTGATCGAGTCCCGTCTTTCCAATAGGGCGCCCTATGTATTCAAGATAATCCTTTTTATAACAGTCGTTTATGCGGCATCGTTCAGTGTGGCTGTTATGGTCATGCAGCGTGAGACATTCGGCGACTTGAAAGAAGCCGCCTTGTTTGTCCGCAAAGAGGTTTCTGCCGATACGCCCGTCTACTCGAACGAGATGTATAAACCTCATATTCTGTGTCCGAAAATGCAATACTGGTCGCAACGGACTATTGACTTTTACAATGGACAGGAGCTGCCTGACGGCGCGGTGCTTTGCCTGCATTCCGCGTATGGGGGTACATCGGCGATGCGATTCCATCTTTCCAACCTCGCTCAGGATTATGAGCTCCAGCAACTCGGGCAATTTAATGCTCGCATTATTCCCCTTCTTCCCGACGTCATGCAGGAACCGCTCTCTCATCAAAACCCCATGGCGTGGGTCTTTCGATACCAGCCACAGAGTATGACGACCTTTATTTTCAAGGTCGAGAAGCGAGAACCATGAACAGGGTGTCCTACACAGCCGCTTCAACCTTTTAAGATTTCCTGCATACGACATTACGAGAACAAGTATGCGTATGAAGAGAAGCGCTACATCCGCCCGACAGGATATCGAACCGACTTTCAACTGATGCCGATGAATCTTTTATTGTCATACCAGTTTTTAGGAACTTACAATATTCCTCGTTTATGTGCACGATAAAAAGATTGAAACGGTTTTTTCGCACGAGATGTTATGACGACACTGCCTGAAATACACAAGATAAAGAGAATCTATCCGGCATTCTGGATTCCGTTCTTTTTGCTCTTGATTCATTGCTCTTATTATCTTGGCTGGACCATTGACGATCCCTATATCTCGTATCGCTATGCGGAAAACCTTGTTGCGGGCAATGGATTGGTGTTCAACCCGGGTGAATACGTTGAAGGATATTCTAACTTTCTTTTTACTCTACTCCTTGCGCTTTTTCGCAGTGCAGGGTTATCGGCCGTTTACGTTTCACGTCTGCTCGGATTCGTTTCTCTTATTATGCTTTTCTGGTTCTTTTATCGCGCGCTCGATAAGGAGTTATACAATCCTTCGAATCTACCCTTGATACGGTTCTTTGCGCTCTATTTCATCGCCCTCGATGCAAGTATCTCGTTCTGGGGTGTCAGCGGCCTCGAGACAGGATTTTATACCCTGCTCCTGACCATGGCATGGATAGGTTTAGTGCGCGAAGATCGATCCCGCTCTTCGCCCCTTATTGTATCCCTCATCTTTACACTGGTTGCCTTGTGCCGACCCGAGGGAATCCTTTTTTTCGCAGTGTGCTGGTTTTCGGATGCGCTCCGAATTATAATTAAAAGTGATAGGAATCTTTTCAGGCGCCTTATTCTACGTACTATTCCACTGGCAATAATCTTTCTTATTTACAACTTTTGGCGATTCGATTATTACGATTCCCTCTTGCCTAACACCTTTTACGCAAAAGCAACCGGCGACCCAGCTGAACGTATCGCTGTCGGTATTGAATATTCAGTTCGCTTTATACTTTTCAATGGCGGGTTACTCTTCTTCCTTATCCTGATACCGCTCCTCGGTAAAATGAAGACCAATCCATCCGTATACCGTGCAGTAGAATTCTGCGTAGGGGGTTTGTTCTTTGTGGTGTACAGCGGTGGTGACTGGATGCCGTTCTGGCGGTTCATGGCACCTCTAATTCCTATGCTCGGATACCTCATGGGGCTGGGCTTACATCTGCTCTGGAATCGGCTGAAAACAAGCGATGCGAAGTATAAGAAAAGGGATCTGGCAACTCTTGTCCTAATTGCGCTTTTTTGCCTGAGCCTTACGCATGAACGCCATGTAAGTTATCCCATAATGTCGAGTGTCCGGGAGGGAACCTTTTATCATCCGAATATAGTTGCAGGTCAATGGTTGAAGACGAACACAGAAGAAGACGCAAAGATAGCGGGCGAAGAGGCGGGAATTATAGCCTACTATTCGGAGCGATATTTTATCGACATGATAGGGATTGTCGATTCGCATATAGCCCGGCTCGAAGGGGGAATGCATGAAAAGTTCGACATCCCGTACCTTCTCGGCAAAAAGCCTGATTTCATTGTGATTATATGCAAGAGAAGGCTCTCCGATGATGCGGATATCGTGCCGATGTATCCATCAGGTTCACGGTTGATGGCGCACCCGGATTTTCATGATACTTACACGCCGGTTGTCTCTTTCCTTAGAGGAAACGACCTTCTTGGCTTCTCCACTCTTGTAATATTCAAGCGTCAATGAATGCGGAATAGCACCTGAGGGGATATTCACGTCAAAGAAGGCTTGTTCACAAAACAGTTATAAAAGGTTTTCAAGTATACGAGGATGAATCGAAGGAATAACTACTGATTGGAGCAGTAGCCCGGCTGATGCAGCCGATGCCGCTCCCGCTTCCACTCCTGCCCGAACCGCCGATACTTCACCTGCAAGAGTTACGAAGGCTTTTCCCCCGAGACCCCGGGCAATACGAATCTCGATCAGATTTACGCGTCCGGTTTTCGCCGCCTTGTCTGCGGCGAGGATACACGCTGCGCAGGTTAAGGTTTCTATTATACCGATGGCTTCTGCTTTATCGAGTTCGGTTGCCGCCATAAGGGCGGGGAAAATATCCTCATGAACGTTCGGAATCACGAGTTCATCGATGATTAAATCTTTACCAACGTCCCTACCGGCGTTCATTGCCATCTCGACATCTGCTATTGCACCGCCTATAATGATCACGTGTTTTCCCGAGCAGACGGGCGAAGATTGCAGCAATTGCACCTCCGCTGCTTTCATCATAGCATCCGACGCTTCAATCGCACGCGCAATACTACGTAATTCGAGTGCGCCGATTGCATCTACAATCTTTTTGTGTGTTTCACGCGGCATGGTATTAGTACCCGGTTCCTGTCATGTATTGAGCATTATGTTGGGTATTCTTGCAGGTAAAGTCAATTTTATTTTCTGATAAAATTTCTGCTTGGTAAAGCGTTGAAGACTTCGTGGCATGCGTCAGGTACATAGGCGTTTTACTTCTTCAGTATAAAGCTCCTGGAGTTTACGCGTATAAGCACCGGGAACATTTCCCCCGGCGATGGTATATCCATCAATCGCGCGAACAGGCATGATTTCCATGGTAGTACTGCTCATGAACACCTCGTCGGCGGATTTGAATCGGCTCAGCTCTTGAGGTTCCTCGTTCACCACAAGACCTGCTTTCACGGCAAGTTTGAGTATCACGCTTCTGGTTATTCCTGATAATATGAGTTTCGACGGCGGATGGGTATAGAGTGATTGGTTCTTGATATAATAACAATTTGATGAGCTGCCTTCGGTCACTATTTCGTTATCCCGATAAAGAACGGCTTCAAAAGCGCCGGCGCGATGCGCTTTCTCTTTGGCGATAACATTCGGCAGCAGCGATACCGATTTGACTTCGCAACAGAGCCATCGTTCATCCGGTAAAGAAAGCAATTCCACGCCCTCTTCCCATTGTTCTTTTGAGCGTTTCTTCACCTCGCGAACAAACATAACCACGGTGGGGGGAACATCCCCGGGCGGAAAATGATGTTGCCGCCGGTATGCTCCGCGCGTGATCTGGATATAGATCATTGCCTCCTTTAATTCGCTCCGGGCGATGAGCTCCGTGCCGAGCGACACGAACTCTTCTATGGTATAGGGGAGAGTCAGGAGAATGCCCTTTGCACTGCGTTCCAGCCGTTCGAGATGCTCGACAAGGTAAAATGGTTTCCCGTTATACACTCTTATAACCTCGTAGATACCGTCGGCGAATTGAAACCCTCGATCCTCGACTGACACACGCGCTTCGCTCAAGGGAAGAAAAGCGCCGTTAAAAAAAGCGATTTCGTTCATAATTGTGCTATCCTTATCTGAAATGTGCGGTGATTTGTGATGCACTCTATGTGATACAAAAAGAAAAAAACGGCTTGTCCGGTATTACATCTCGTCTTTTTCGACCGGTTTGACAATTATTTTGCGAGCAACGCCAAGACCAATTGCCACCCTGCTTCCTTTAACTACGACAATAAAAGGACCTGAATTATTGATAACCTCGAGAACTGCACCGGGAATCAATCCGAGATCGGTCAGACGTTTACGAATTCCATACCCTCCTACCATGCTCGTAATTTTTACACGATCTCCTATAGGTGCAAAAGCGAGAGGAATGGCTTCTTTGGATTTACCGAAGCATTCATCGCATAATCCGTATATTTCGAGGGTATGCCAGAGAGGATGAAATTTTTGTCGCGCCGCCGCCTCTATCTGAAGGCGTTCAATTTTCGGGTCAAAAAATTCAATCGTTCTGCCGCAGTTGACGCACACCATATGGTCATGATGCTCTTTGAGATGTTTATGTTCATAATAGACGCGCCCGTCGTGAAAGGAGTGTTTGGATGCAATTCCGTAACGAGAGAAGAGGTCAAACGTGTTCTCTATCAATGAACGGGGGATTTCCATTCCTTTCTCTTTGAGTAAGCGCTCGGCATCTTCAATCGTAAGATGTGTTTCTGTATCGCAAAATAGGTCGAGTATTTCACGCTGTTCATCAATGAGACTCACGTCAGTATTGGTTAGCATTCGCAAAAATTGTTTCTTCATGCTTTGGTGTTTTTTATCTTGTACCATTGCTCTATCTCATAGCCTGAACAGGCATTTTTGCATATTCCCTGCTGTAGTTATTCGGAGATTATACGCGCATAACACGCAGGGTGTCAAAAATAATAGACGCCGTTCTTCACAAGACCGACGTCCGGTGTATAGATGGTAGCGGTAAGGGGATTTGAACCCCTGTTACCGGCGTGAGAGGCCGGCGTCCTAAACCGGGCTAGACGATACCGCCATGTTCTAACGCAACTACAAATTATCATTATGCATGCTCCGCACGAGTCATGTCAACGGTTTTTCCTGAAACGGTTCGTGCATTTATTGGTTGACGCCGGAAACTCAACCACTTATAAAGATCATTGATTTATGTTTTGATGTGGTGATGCGATGGATAACAAAGAAGCCCTTGACCTTTTGATGTCCACCCTTAACAAAAAGAATGGTGCGGTTATATGGAATGAATACAGGGCGGGACAATCACAGACATTATCGTTGGTTAAAGCCGAGTTGAGTGAGGTTGATCTTAAAGGATACAATCTAACGCGTGTCGATTTAACCGCGGCGAAATTTTTCAATTCCGATCTTAATGGTGTTGATCTTTCGTATTCCAATCTGAGTTACGGCGATTTTCGACGCAGTAATCTCGCCAGCGCCTTTTTAACCAACGCAGACTTGACCGTCGCCAATCTTACCGGCGCCAACATGGTGGATACAAATCTCGATTATGCAAAACTTCGAAGTGCGAAGCTCGGCGGTGCGTACATGGTCGGCGCAAGTTTTATCGAGGCGAATCTCGAAGGGGCGGATTTCCGTGGCGCATGCCTTAAATTCGCCAATCTTACAGGCGCCTCCGTTAAAGGCGCTAACGTCGAGGATGCCGATTTAACCAATGCCGTCTTTACTGAAGATATGATCCCACTCTTTAAGCGGTTTGAACGCGCCATTATAAGCAACAAACATCTCTCCCAGGTCAAAGCAGGAAAAGCCGGCAGGGCAAAAGCGCTCCTGTCAGAGATGGACTATGAAGACCTGTTTCCGGAGGAGGATTGCTATCGGATTTTGGGCGTGGATAAGAGCGCAAGTCTTGAACAGATACAACAGACGTATAAAAAGCGCGTAAAAGAGTATCACCCGGATTTGGTGGCTCATCTGGGCAAAAAATTACAGGTCGTTGCCCGGCGCGAATTCGAGCGTATTCAGCTTGCCTATAAATCTTTGTCGTGTCATCGTTCAAAACCGCTCATGCAGATTTCGCCCGATGGCACAGACAAATTAGAAAAAAAGTCTCTCCATCAATATACCATGGAAGATTATCTAAAGATACTTCCCCGCTACCCGAACAACGATCGGCTTTATTATAATCTCGGGATAAAATATATCGAGGCGGGTCTTGTCGACTCGGCAATCAAAGCCTACGAAAAAGCACTCTCAATAAATCCGCATAATTTGTATGCGCGCCATAACCTCAAGATCGCCCAGCTCCTGAAAACACTGCAAGAGACATAACGCCTGCCTTTACGCGCACGTAGACGTTGGAGTATCTAAATTTTTACTCATCAGCGCCTTTCCTGATGTGAAACCGGTACAGGATCTATAAAAGAATAAGTCAAAAAAAACGGAGAGATTCGCGAAATAGGAGTTTTGCGGGAAACAATTAGACTAAACAATCGGTTTTAAGATTGAATGTTGTGCTCATTATTGTTGTAAGATACCG
>CAZSMK010000064.1:0-20004 GCA_964608095.1 uncultured Candidatus Sumerlaeota bacterium
CAAAAAAATCGAAAATGTAGTGGCGACTTTTACCCTCAAAAAAACGTAAGTCTCCTTTTTTCAGTACCCCTATCCTTCTAACTGTCGAACTTGGGCTAAAGGTTATTTCGATAATGAAAACTTATTGCCCTTATATTCACTCGCTGGTTAGTGCCTTGGGGAGCTGGAGAGGCTGCTCGTTTTCGTGCTCTCAATAGATTACAGTTGCAGTAATTACGTCAGAGCCGTTTGGCTTATTCAGCGGCGCTTAGTTGAATCTGGTGGAGACCGGATTCAACGAGGACGCGCCGAATCGTTACCGGGCTCGAGATCTGGTATGGCTCTCCGTCTGCAAGGTGAGCGTTATAATAAACTGTTGGATTGCCGCCTGAAAGGTAACCACCTTGTGTCATAACACTCCCATAGATTATACCAAATCCCTGGTTATCATAGGTGCCAAAGGTGAATATAATACCGTCATGAAACACCCGTTGATTTGCCAGTACCTCTCCATTGGGATCATAGATGTCCATTCTTTCGTTTGGGGGATTCCCTCCGAGCGCAAAATCTCCTGCTACATAGAGCAGACCACGGGATGCACACGTGAGATCACCACTAATCTTGATATCGCACCAGTTCGATTTGGAACCATCTGTTACCGGTGGATTGCCGTCAATGGTATCTATGAAGAAGACGAACACTTTATCGGTTAGTCTGTAGTGTTCCAAGGCATCATCAATAGTCGCTGGGCTTTCACTTGAATCGCGGGTTATTTCCCCGTCTTTTGTTTTAAATAATTGTTGTCCTTTACTGTCGTAAATATTGCCATCCTCACCCGGACGGATATACGTATCGCGTCGAATGGCGACATCCTTCCAGAATTCGTAACCTATGTCAGGGTCATTGAGTTCCGCGAAGGTACGGAGTGTCTCATCGATAATCTGGGATAATGTCGGCTCACCGGAAGGAGTATGTTGGTCGCAAAACTGGTAGATCTGGTCAATATATTTTCCGGGACCCCATTTGCCAAGGTCGTAAATATCGGAATTATCGCATAGAGTTTCCGGCGGAGTTTTATTGTCTGTAACATGTCCCGTAGCTGTTTTATATTTTGTCCACTGATCTACGTTCTGGGTATTATCAGCCAGCAAGTCCCATGCCGGGGGGTTGTTTAGGTCCTTCTTAACATTTCCGACAAGGCAGAGGTTGGTCTTAGACCATGCCTCGCCCCAGTGTAGATTGAATTGCCCGTTGGTAGACGCGTTGGTGCCACTGACAATGCCGGCAAGTGCTTTTAAGAGAAAATCTTTCTTAAAATTTACGTCGAACAGGACAGTTCGATCAACTGTCGCTCCGGTAAGAAGTGTCGAGCGGGCGGTTGATTTGAAGGTGAACACGGTTCCTGCATCTGCGTTAAGCCGGGGGAAGAGAACCTGGAGCTCGATGACCTTGCTCTCACCGAGTTCGATAAGGTTGTTATTGAGCGAGTCGTCGATAAACGTCATCAGGACTTGCCCGGGTTGCCATCCATCATAGAGTGAATCGCGGGCTTGAACGCCTCCTTCGGCGAAGTAGGTTTGTTTAAACATTTCGTAGAATCGAGCGATTTCCACCCAGTTACCGTTGGGGTCGCTTATACCGATAGGAGCGGCAATGGAATCGACGGTTTCACCCGCGCCGAGCTGGTTGTATTCTTCCTTGACATCGGTATAGATCCAGATTAATTTGTAGAGACCTGCTTCGGCGACCATGGCTGCCTTTTCGCGCGCAATATTATATTGGTTTATCCGGTGAACCGCATAAACGTGTTCTGTTATATTGGAGACGATAAAACCAAGGATAACAACGATGACCAATGCAGCAATAAGCGCCATGCCGCTGCGCTCTTTCCTCTTTCTTCTGATCATTAACTTTTTCATGAGATTCAACTCCCCAAAAAAATTCTATGTAATAAGCTAAATCAAACTCTTTTTTTTCGGTTAAATCTGCGTCTCAAATACCCTGCAGGCGTGCTTCTCCATAGTGAGTATGTCCACGAAATGTCCTCTATTCAATCATTGCGCCCATGGTTAATATCTCACTATTGAAGGAAAAGGAAACGTTGATTAGATTCTCTGCAAGAACCTGCCTGGATTTTGTCTCAGTCTCACGAGTTCGTCATAATGGCGGGATGCTGCAATCGCGGTGTTTCGTTGTTTATCCACTTCCGCCCCCGGGGGGCGTGTGATCATAAAAACTGAAAAAAAAGGCACGCTACCATCAAACCCAGAATCACAAAAATCGCCTCCACGAGCGTAAAACCCGAAAATGTCCTTTTACTCTTCTTTTTGTTTATAGTGCAGATACTTTTCTTATCTCATAGAGGTTATTATAAAGTGCAAATTTTATACCAGAAATGACAACTATCCTGAGAAAAATATCTGCAATTTTTTCAGTAATCTATATAAAAATGAGTTCACTTGACACCGTGAAATTTGTCAAATATTTGACACGTGTGACAAAAATATACATCATAAATGCATTATGAATAGTTTTTAGAAATTACACAACCCGGTTCAATATCGAATTTTTCAGCATATTATGGGTGGGTTAAAAAACCCTCTTAGAAAGGGAGGATGGGACCCGCGGTGAATATAGGAAATATACCGCGGAGTTTTGATGAAGAAACTACTAAGCACGCGATAGATTTTGTCAGCTTTATGGCACGGCTTTCTTTCCTAAATACGACGTCTTTATTTGGGAGGCTAAAGGTGATACCTCATCAGTCCGGTATCAATCGCCTGGAGGTGCAGGAAAAAATTTATTGCACATTGATGTTGTCAGCCGTGGTGTGTAGTTATCGGCGCTTGCTATAGTCTAATGGAGACCGGATTGAACGAGAAAGCGCCGAATCGTTACCGGGCTCGAGAGCTGGAACGGCTCGCCGTCTTTCAACGCAGCGTTATAAAAAACTCGAGGACCGCCGCCTGCAGTATAACTACCGTTTGTGACGACACTTCCATAGACGACTACGTTTGCCTGATTGTTATAATTACCAAAGGTAAATAAAATACCATCATGGAACACCGGTTGAGGTGAATATTCATTAGTAGCATCTTCAGGGGCGATATTGTTCTCGACTTCGTTTGGATCACGGATGGGGATTTCTGGTGGTTGTCCGCTACCCCCGATGTAAAGGTGCCCTGCCACATAAAAAAGTCCACGAGATGCCTTTGTTATTGCGCCGGTATATTTTATATCGCACCAGTTCGATTCGGTACCATTTGTTACGGGCGGCTCGCCGTTAGTGGTATCTATGAAGAAGACGAACACCTTGTCTGTTTGTCTGTACACTTCGATAGCGTCATAAATAGTCATTGCCGTTCCTTCAGATGGGTCAGTGGTTATTTCGCCATCATCGGTTAGATACAACTGGTTATCTTCACTATCGTAAACTTGACTGCCGTCCATACTGGGGCGGACGTATGTATCGCGTCGAATTGCGACGTCCTTCCAGAATTCATAGCCGATCTCGGGATCATTGAATGCCGCAAAGGTCTGGACTGTCTCATCGATCAGATCGGATAGTTTCGGCTCCTCATGGTCATCGCAGAATTGGAAGAGCTGATCAAGATATCTTTGCTCTATACTCTGCTCGTATGTCCCGGGATCATAAATCGTGGTATCATCGCAGCAGTTATTTCCTTTGTTATCTTGAACATGTCCCGTTGCCGCCTTGTATTTAGTCCACTCATCGATTGCCTGAGTGTTATCGGCTAACATCTCCCAATACGGCGGGTCGTTAATCTTAACGTTTCCGACAAGGCAGAGATTGGTGTTAGCCCATGCCTCGCCCCAGTGGAGATTGAATTGCCCGTTGGTAGATGCGGTGGTGCCGCTGATAATGCCCGCAGGAACCTTTAAGAGAAAATCGCGTTTAAAGTTTACGTCGAACAGCACAGTACGCTCGACTGTCGCCCCGGTAGGCAGCGTCGAGCGGGCGGTTGACTTGAAGGTAAACACGGTTCCTGGGTCTGCATCGGGGCGTGGGAAGAGAACCTGAAGTTCGATGACCTTGCTCTCACCAAGCTCGACCAAGTCCTCGTTGAGCGAATCATCAATAAACGTCATCAGGACCTGTCCCGGTTGCCACGCTTCGTAGAGTGCATCGCGCGCTTGAATGCCCCCTTCGGCATAGTCGGTTTGCCGGAACATGTCAAAGAATTGTGCAATTTCCGCCCAGTTACCGTCGGGGTCGTCGATACCCATGGGTGCGACGAAGGGTTCGCTGCTATATCCCGCGTAATGTTGATTGTATTCTTCCTTGATGGTGGAATAGAGCCAGATCAATTTATAGAGGCCGGCTTCGGCGACCATGGCTGCCTTTTCGCGCGCGATATTATACTGGTTTATACGGTGGATTGCGTAGACATGCTTTGTGACATGGGCGACGATGACACCGAGAATGACAACAATGACAAGAGCGATAATGAGCGCCGCGCCTTTACGTTTTTTACGGGTGTTAAGCACTGTGTAGTTCATGAGAGCCTGCTCCTTTCACAAAGAAGTTGATTATGCTAAATCAATTCCTTGTTTCTCGGATAAATCTGTGTTTCAAAGGTTCCGTTCAAGCGTTCTTCTTCAGACTGATTGTGACCGCGGAATTTCCTGTATTTAAAGATGACGTGTACGCCTATCATTTGCCCATCGAACGAAAAGGAGACGTTCTCGAGATTCTCTGCAAGAACGCGTGTGGGTTTTGTGTCAGTGGCTTTGCTGAAATACGATAAGTTGCCGTTAGTAAACTCGATTTTTGCCGTCTGTGCAGCGGGTAGTTCGCTGGATTCATAGGTGATTACATTGGAAGAGGGAATAGTAATAGATTCATAAATGGAGTTGCGGAGCAGGTCGCTCATTACCTGCATGGCGCGTGAGGATTCTTGCTGGTGTCCCATTTGTGGCAGAAGGACGGCATGCACCCTCATGGTAAACAAAAACAGAAAAGCAACAAAAATGCCGATTAACAAACTGATGGTGGAAGCCAGGATTAATTCAATAATAGTAAATCCTTGAACCCGTGCACCTTTTTTTTGTGGTTTTTTGTGTATCATAAATCTTTGACTCCTTCATCAAAGAATTATCGCAATTGAGTCCCTTATCCCTGATCAAAGATCAGCAGTTTGGTACGTATGTATAACCTCCTGCATTCTATGGCTCGAGAGTCTACCGGTTCGGTTCCATTTTATACTGATAACGACTTCAACCAGCGTTTTGTAGTCTAAGGTGTATGTATTGTCCAGTTCTCTGAAGCGCGAGCCGTCAGGACTTATCTCATAAAGTTTGACGCTGAGCGTGGCATTGAGGTCGTCAAGTGTAGCGGGAGTATTGAAATCGTCGAGTCGGATGTTACTCACACTGAACGCGGCGGGAAAGAGCGCGAGTCTCGAGCGTTCATGATAGTCGCGGGCTGCTGCAATCGCGGCGATTCGTTGTTTATCCAATTCCGCCATGTGGCGTGTCAGCATAAGAACCGAGAGAAGTCCAACTCCCATGAAACCGACAATGGCGATGGCAAGAATCGCTTCAACGAGCGTGAAACCTGATAGTGATTTTTTTCTTTTCTTTTTGAGTCCATAGAGCATACTATTCTCACCTGCCGAATAAAGTTATGTAAATAGCGTGCAAATATTATACCTGAATATATAATTATATGCTAATGACCTTAAGTCTAACTTTATCAGATATCCTGAACAGAATGTTGAAATGCTGTAAGAGGGATTGGTGAATCATCTTACCCATTTGATGCACTATAATTGTGCATCTGCTCCTTTCAAAAGCTTGGACGTTATCGCATTTTCATTAGGTCGATCTCTTCTGGTTTCTATGATAAAGGGCTGACTTTCTTTATGATTGCTTGGGCAGCCTGGAGCCGAAGTGACTCAAATATGACCAGAGCATGTAATTCTCATAGGTTCTCATCGAGCCGAAATGCCGAGGTGATAATTGGCGTTCCCGCAGCATTTCTTTAATCACGCGCGTTCTTAACGCCCCGGTTGCTCGGGTATAGAATTCACGCACAACTATGAAAAAATTATCTTCAGCGATTTTTTTGACCGGAAGGTTGGTGGATTTAAAGTCAAACGTGGTCTCCCAGAGGCGTAGATGCTGGAGCGGTTTGCCCTCCGAATGGATCAATACATCGAAGATGTTTTTAAAGGCGCCGCGGCCAGGCTCGCAATCGATGCTCCCGCAGCTCAGAAAAATAACATCCTGCCAGGCACTACGAAGATGACCATGGGTATCTTCAATTTGCAACTCGACATAGTCGCTGTAAAACCATCCGGTTAGAATATCACGAGGTGGTGGAATTGTTGCACGCTCATCCTTTGCTACGGCAATGAGTTGTTGACCCTTTTCGCCGAGCTCCTCGAGGAGACGAAGGGTATCCCGATAGGGAACGTCATGGAGAACAATGCCTTTTCCATTGACGAACATACGTTCTGCGGTTGCGCGTGGCACGTTGTTATACTGCGCAATCGCCTCGCAAAGCAGACCGAAATGTATCTTCACTTTGAATGGAATAAGAATAAAGTAGCGTTGAGATTTCCAATCCATGTCTTTCGGGGGTGATACCGCTCGGCTTCTTTGTTTTCCCCCTTTACTATCTTTTCCTGCATACACGCCTCCCCGTTCCACTGCCTTCTCTTCGCCCCCATCATGGGTAGGACTATCTTTTACCGGATGTTTCTCTTTTTGCGAAGAGTCAGCGATTGTTGGCTCTTCGGTTATGGGAGCAAAGGTTTTTCGCTTTGGATAAGTGTCATTGCGTGAAGAATCTTCTTCTGATTCATCATCTTCCCCGGGTGATTCGGTGGGATTAAGCACTGAGGGGATATTGAGGTCTTTGAATGAAGGGGCTTTTCCGAGCTCATCGAGCGATACAAAATTCATATCCCCATACTCGGGTGAACTCTCCTCGGCTTTGACTTCCTCTTCCTCACCGAGTTCGTCATCGATCTCATAGTAGGAAGGCTGAACCGGCATGTCCGTATCCAGGTATTCCGAGATTTTCTTATGCGTGCCCTCGTCATCTGTATCTTTTTCCGACGGAATCTCTCGTTCCTGTCGAGTAGGGACGTCTTTTTCTTCAGGTGAGATACCTTCGAGAGAAGAGAAGAAGGGGGAAGGTGTTTGACCGCTGCGAGATATATCTTCCGGCGTTCGGTCTCGCGGACTCGCTTGATGCGGCGCTCCTCCCTTCTTTTGCGGCGTTTCTTGTCCTGAACCAACCGCTGGCTTTTGCTCTTCCCTTATCCTGTGCTCCATTACTTCCAACAAATGCGACGCCTCTTGATATTGTATTGGATTAAGCTCCGTTTGGAGGAATCGCGTCAGGTAATACCTGCCCTCTTCGAGTTTGCCGGGTATTTTGAGACATAGCCGTGCCGCTTCAAACATCGCCTTTTCGCTAATAGGTGCCTGAGGTGCGGTGTCGATGAGGCGCTCGAAGGCATGAAGGGCAAGTGAGGGTTTCTCCTGTTCCGCCAGGAGCACGCCCAGATCGAACTGGGGACCGGGTTCAAGCACAAGGTCAGGATATTGTGCCATGAGTTGGCTATACACCCCTTCCATTTTTTGGGCATCGCCGAGGAAGATAAGGCGTTTGAGTTGTTCACGAGCGTCATCTATGGTCAATCCTTCGAACGGCTCTTTCTTTTTCTTCTTTGAGGTTTTTACTTTACGCGTGTGGATGTCCTTAAGGCTTTCGACGGAGCCCTCCTCTTCGCCGACAAAGTGCTTAAAACCGTATAAGACGCCGGACGCCAGGGCGCCCACTATAAAGCCTCCTGCATGGGCGCCATAGGCGACATTGGAGAACGGTGACGCTATCCATAATTTGAATACATTCAAAATAAAATAAATGCCGAAAAGAATGAGCGCGGAACACGTGAAGGTACCCATCCAGAAAAAATACAACCAGTAAAAAATCTTGACGTTTACATAGGGATAAAGGATGGCAAAGGCGCCTATAATGCCGAATATACAACCCGATGCGCCTATAATTAATGTCGGTTCTGATGAGGAGATAAAGAATAATTGAAACAGGTTGGCGAATACTCCGCTCAGGAGGTAAAGAACAAGAAATTTTATGCTGCCGTATTTATCTTCAACCACAGGTCCTACGATAAGGAGCATCCACATATTACCAAGTAAATGGAAAAATCCCCCATGCAGAAAAAGAGATGAAAATAGTGTGGGCACAGTAACGTCGGTTGAATTCAAGGCATAGGTGTTAAAAAATGAATTCAGATCGTAACCGAAACCAAGGGTCAACTGATAAACGAAGATAACTACATTGATGAACACGATAGATAGAGTAACCACCGGTTTGCGGTATATCGTATGATCTGTTCCGTAGGGAATTAACATGCTACAGCAACATCACTCTTTTAGATGTAATCATTGCAACTATATGAAAGTAATCCAGAAAAATCAACGCAAAACATCAAAGGATTTAAACGATAAGAGCAGAGGAGGGGGTTATTCTTTAATCTACGCTTTTTGCAAATTTAATGTTGTGGCAGGTCGTTACAGTCCCTGCAGTTCTTTGTATCGTTGATGTCTTGGAGTCCCATCAGACCCTGCAGTCGTTTTTGTCCTTTATGTCTTTGCAGTGAGGTCGGCAGGGCAAGAGTGGAAGCCCCTTTCCCGCTAAAACGTGAAAACGAGGTCTGACCCCATTTTAGGTTTGGGGTCCGTATTTTGCCGCGAAGCCTTTTTGATCCCAGGAGGTGGCAAGCGCGGCTTCGTAACTTATCAATCCCTGGCGGAACAGATGCCCGAGCGAATTGTTCATGGTATTCATTCCCTCTTCGAGGCCGGTTTGAATGGCTGACGAAATTTGCGGAACTTTCCCTTCACGTATGAGATTCTTGATGCCGCTTGTCGCAATAAGCACTTCGTGTGCAGCGATTCGCCCTCGTTTGCCTCGAAGGGGGACGAGCCGTTGTGAGATGATGCCTTCAAGTGAGACGGAGAGTTGTGCGCGAATTTGCGGTTGCTGATAAGGAGGGAACGAATCGATGATCCGGTTGATAGTTTGTGCGGCGTTGGCAGTATGCAGGGTGGAGAAGGTCAAATGTCCTGTCTCAGCAAGCGTAATCGCGGCGTGCATGGTCTCGAGGTCGCGCATCTCGCCGATCATGACTACGTCGGGGTCCTGGCGCAAGGAATGGCGAAGCGCCGCGGGAAACGAGAGCGTATCGGCGCTCACTTCTCGCTGGCTGATGGTCGCCAGATTATCTTCAAACACATACTCGATCGGGTCCTCGATTGTGAGTATATGGCAACGCCGATGATTGTTGATAAAATTAATCATTGCCGCGAGCGTAGTAGATTTCCCGCAGCCGCTCGGTCCGGTTACCAGTATCAATCCCCGATTCAGGTTTACGAAATTAAAGCAGGGTTTGGGAAGGTTGATCTCTTCCATGGTGGGGATATAATCGGGGAAAATGCGTACGGCTGCAGAAAATTCACTCCTCTGCATAAATAAATTCACCCTGACACGGCATATCTCAGGGAAGGTGTGGGAAAAATCCAATTCGCAGGTCTCTTCGAAAATTTTGACTTTTTCCTTTTTGAGGAGACTGTAAAAGAAGTTGCGCAGGTCCTCTTCCCGGGGTATATAATTCTGAATATCGTAGAGTTGACCGTCGATACGCACTCGAGGGAGTCGACCTGCACGGAGATGTAAATCCGAGGCTTTTTCATCAACGGCTTTGCGCAGTAATTTCTTTATAGGCATAACTATTTATCTCATCTTCGAAAATTTGGGTTACTATGAACTATTTATCATAAAAAAACAATACTATTTTGGTGTAGTTGTCGAAGGGACAGAAGCAGCAACGTTGTTATTATACCCATCCCTTCTTGCGCATCTCGCGTATCATGGCATTATAGGTAAGCACACTGTCCTCGCTTCCATCGAGGCTGACGAACATTTCAACGAGGTCCATCAATTCAGGTGCGGCAGGCTTTATTCCGTATTCATTTCTTACGTCAATAATTATGCTGTTGAGTCCATACCTCTGGGCGACTGCAATAAAGGCACGGTTGTGTCCTATCCTTCTCTTTTTTATGTCGTGCGTCCAGTTGGAGACGCCAAGAACCGAGTTGACGCCTTTCATCTCAGGATCGGTCATGATATGTCTGATAGCGTGGAATGAGTTATGGGTATGTGAAGGTTTCGGCATTCCCATCTCGTCAATGGGACTATCGAAGGAGATGCCGAGAGTTACGGTGTCGAAGAAAATCTGTTGCGGTTGAAAACCGCAGGAGAGGGCTTGCTTAAAAATAGTCCGTGCCGCCTCGTACATCTCCTCTGCCGATTTAAGTACTCCTTGTGTTCCTGTGAGCAGACCGATGATGTTGAAATCATAGGAGCGGCGCATCGAGAGAATCGGTTGCATTCTCTCCAATTCGGCGTAATTAATCGAGTTGAGCAGTGGCGCCGGTAACGACGCGTCATCCTTATACCATTCCTCGAGCCCTGCTTTAAGCACCTCCGGGTTTGAACTATCGATGCACACTGGTATTCCTTTACCGTGTTGTTTTACTAATTGAACAAAATGGCGCATCATTGAAGGAGTATTTCCACCGAGTGCATCGATGTTGACATCAATAAAGGAAGGGCGACAGGAGGCTTGACTGCCGATAAGGTCGATTACGGCATTCAAGCCGCGGTTATGATGTTTAAATCCTTCCTCGCCCAATTCTTTAAGGTAAAAGATCGAGGGCGCTACAGAAGGAATAGAGGCATGAACCATCTCGGCAATCTGTTTCAAGCCGCTGCGTTCTTCAAGTGACTCGTGCATGGCATGATCCCTCCCGAAAAAGTAATTTAAGATAGAAGAGGTTCCATCGAGTGCGATATCGCGGGAGCCAAAGATAGTACGTCTTAACTCCGAAAGGTCTTTTTTTAGAAGAGCCCTGTAGAGAATCAATTCCGCGGCACAGGGACGTTTGGGGTCATTACCGCAAAAGCCTTCTACAGTAGCGTCGCCACAGGGCGGGTTGGGCAATCCTTTGTTACATCCTCCCACGGTACACACAAAATAGTTTTCCGGCAGGTAACAATCACCGCATTGCCTGCAATCGAATATAGCGCCCTTGATTAAATGTTCCATACCGAAGAAGAGCCGGTAAAGGAGCCCATAATTCCGCTGAAAAGAACGTTCCACCGGTGAGAGGAGCCATTTCGATACATTGAAGAGTTTACCCTGTTTTTCGAACGCCAGTTTATGGAGAAGGTTCATTCCGCGTGGCGATTTGGTGAGGCGTGTGCTTGGGGTGAATGGCGGCGGGAAACTAATGTTACGTTTAAAGTCTCTCCAGTTTTTTATCTCCAGCGCGGCATCAACAATGTGTGTGATCTGGTCAACGGTCGTTACATTGCTGATATCTACCCCGGCGTAGCCAAGAGATTTGAACATGGCGACCTGTTGAGCCGCGCGGTTCAGCATATCGTCCGGCTTTTCATCCTTCAATTTCTCGAGAAACTCGTCGGTCAATACACATCCCGGCAAATCTTTGGTGATATATGCCGTAGGGTAGTCCAGCGCCATGACATTTCCAATGATGGGCACATCAAGGGCGTTTCTTTTGCGGGCAAGCTCTTCGCTTTTATCCGTGTCCCAGCCCGCCTGGCTTATGAGGAAACGTGCGCCGCAACGCACTTTCTTTTCAGCCTTGATGTATTGCATAATGAGTGATGGTTCGGAATACTTGAATGGCGAGATTGCGGCTCCTGCTACAAGCTGTGGGACTTTTCTCAGCTCTTCAGGAGAGTGTGCACGCTGGGCTATGCGGGCGTTTATCTTATTTATAAGGAGCAACAGACCAAGGGAGTCGATCTGAAAGACTCCCTTCGCCTCGCGCGGTTTGTCGCCGGTCAAAGCAAGCGCCGTTTCTATCCCCAGATCGAGAAGCGCGTTTATCTCCACCTCGAGAGAATCCACATTATAGTCTTTGCATGTGATATGGGGGACAATCTCAATGCTGAAAGGGAACCCGTTATCGCGTAAAATTTTCACTGCTTGAACAATATCATAGGAGAGCCGCCCTGCGGGATTCTGAGTCAACATGACTGCTGAGAACTCAACGCCCTTTGTACGGTACTCATCTTGCCTGGATGCGATGTCCATGGCTATCCCGCATATATTCTCGAGATCCTTCAGGTTTCGCGGCGTGAACTCGAGCAATATGTTGAACAGTCGCGAATGAAGGTTTTTTATTAATACATGGGTACCCATTCCGTATTCTCCAGATTTTATCATCTCCTTTTTGTACTTGGCGGAAATGAGAAAAACAAGATTAAGGGGACGGAGAGCGACTTTCAAGTTCAAAATAAGTAAGGGGCGGTGTCGCACCTTTGTCCATGCCCGGGCAATCGGCGAAATATGGGTAGCCTGCTTTGTCGCTACCGTATTTATAGGTCGTATCCGCCCTCTCCATTCCGACTGCGATGGTTTAGTTTTCAGAACATGCACGCTCGCTGTTAGCGCGCAACATTTTTATTAAGCAGGCTCATATCTGAAAAGCCGGGGCACATGTTCTATATTTTTTATCCTTGATTTTATTAAGAATAATCACCATAAAAACATAGTGTATTTTTTTAGATTATTAAAAAACCTGCGATTCAGGCAACGGGCGCAGACTTGCGTTAGTTTGATAAGGAGATATTATAGATGAAGACAGACCTTGAAATATCCCACGAGGCGAAATTGAAAAACATAATTGACCTGGGAAAAGAGTTTGGGTTCAGCGAGCAACATCTTGAACCCTATGGAAAATACAAGGCGAAAATATTGCTCGACTCATTGAATACATCGATTGACCGAAAGGGAAAATATGTTGTCGTAAGCGCCATCACGCCAACGCCGCTTGGTGAAGGAAAGACCGTTACCACCATCGGTCTGAGCATGGCGCTGAATAAAATAGGGAAACACTCGACCGCGGCGGTAAGGCAGCCAAGCATGGGCCCAGTGTTCGGCATAAAGGGAGGCGCGGCAGGAGGCGGATACGCACAGGTGGTACCCATGGATGAGTTCAATCTTCATCTTACCGGTGATAATCATGCAGTCAGTATCGCTCACAATCTTCTATCAGCCTTTATCGATAATCATCTCTACCATGGTAATCAGCTCAATATCGACCAATTCAGCATAACGTGGCCACGGGTGGTTGATATCTCCGATAGGGCGTTGAGAAATATCATAATAGGTTTGGGGAAGCGCACGGATGGAATTCCGCGCCAGAGCAGTTTCGATATTGCGGTTGCTTCGGAAGTCATGGTCATACTCGCGCTGGCAAAGGATATATTCGATTTACGGAAACGATGTGGCAACATTGTTATCGGCTCGACCCGCGACGGGAATCCTGTTACCGCCGAAGACCTGAAATGCGCCGGCGCTATGACCGTCGTGCTCAAGGACGCTATCAAGCCGACCCTCATGCAGACGCTCGATAATACCGCCTGCCTGATTCATGCCGGTCCCTTCGGTAACATCGCCCATGGGAATTCTTCTATTATTGCCGATTATGTAGGGTTGAAATATTTCGATTATGTGGTCACAGAGGCGGGGGGTGGGGCGGGGGTGGGGGGCGGGAAAAAAGTCAATATCAAATGCCGCACCAGTGGACTAAAACCGGATGCGTGTGTGCTGGTGTGCTCGGTCAGGGCGTTGAAGATGCATAGCGGCAAATATCGAGTCATCCCCGGCAGGCAACTTCCCCAGGAGCTTGTCGAGGAAAACCTCGTCGCTTTGGTTCAGGGGCTTCCAAACCTCGCTAAGCAGATCGAAAACGTGAAAATCTATGGAATTCCTGTAGTGGTCGCCATTAACCGGTTTCCGACCGATACCGATGGCGAGATTGAACTCGTTAAAAAAGAGGCGATGCAGTACGGGGTTTCGGATGTCGTGGTAAGCGAAGTATTCAGCAAAGGCGCGGAAGGTGGTGTCGAACTTGCCGAAGCAGTGGTGAAAGCCGCGGAGACTGACTATGATTTCAGGTTTTTCTATCCACTCGAGTGTTCAATAGCCGATAAAATTCGTCTCATTGCTACAAAAGTGTATGGTGCATCCGGAGTGGAAATCCTGCCGCAGGCAAAGAAAGATATTGAATGCTTTGAACAGTGGGGATTCGGCAATCTCCCTGTGTGTATGGCTAAAACACACCTTTCTATATCGCACGACAAAAATCTTAAAGGAAGACCTGAAGACTTCGAGGTTCCGGTGCGTGAGATCAGGCTTTCCAGCGGAGCGGGGTTTGTGTATGCGCTTTGCGGTGATATGATGACCATGCCGGGACTGCCTTCATCGCCCGGCGGTGCGCGGGTCGATATCAACGAGAAGGGAGAGATTGTCGGATTGTTTTGAACGGCTTATCGTAGAACCGAAAATCCGTGGTTCAACGCAATAAGGGACTTGTTTTCCGGCTCAAAAAAAGAAAAACAGGACCTATAGGACATATATGACCTATAAATATTTTAATGCTGTTTTAGAGGAGTATCTTTTGAACTACTAACATGGCGTTACGCTTGATAGATATTTATCTTCCGTCTGAAAAATCCCAGCAGGTACAGGATGCCCTTGAAGTGAGGTGTATCTATAATTCCTGGATAAACCATTTAATTGATAATCAGATGGTAATGCGTGTCCTCATACCCTCGGAAGAGACGGAACCGATTCTGGACATTTTGCAGAAACAATTTTGCATGATAGAGGGATTTCGTGCGTTCGTGCTCGACGTAGAAGCGGCGATACCGAGACCGGAGGCTGAAAAGAAAGCGGTCGATGCTGAAGCGGAACAAATCGAGGCGGAACAAAAACCCGCCACATCGCTTTCGCGCATAAGCCGGGAGGAACTCTACGCGGATGTCGTCGAGACAACGAAGCTCACGCGTGTGTTTATCTTGCTCGTAATCCTATCCTCAATCGTTGCCGCCATAGGGATGATGCGGAACAACGTGGCAGCCATAATCGGCGCAATGGTCATAGCGCCGCTTCTTGGACCGAACGTCGCCCTCTCGCTTGCGACTACGCTGGGCGACATCGACTTATCCAGCCGTGCGTTACGCTCGAATGCAGTCGGCCTTCTCACCGGTCTTTTTTTCGCTGCCCTTATTGGTGTTTTCTTTGGTTTTGATCCTACCATACCGGAAATATATTCAAGGACAGAAGTGAGCTTAAGCGACATCGTGCTTGCCCTTGCCGCGGGTGGCGCTGCATCTCTCTCGTTTACGACTGCGGTTCCCAGCGCATTGATCGGCGTGATGGTCGCCGTGGCGTTGCTCCCCCCTCTTGTGTGCCTCGGGATGCTTATGGGTGGCGGGTATTGGCAGCTCGCATTCGGGTCGTTTCTGCTTCTGCTGACCAACCTGATCTGCATTAACCTTGCCGGCGTGATGAGTTTCATGGCACAGGGTATTCGCCCTGTGCGGTGGTGGGAAGCCAACCGCGCTAAAAAAGCCAGCCATATTGCCATAACTATCTGGTCTTCTCTCCTTATCTTGCTCGCCATTGTTATCGTTATCTCAAAATCCAAACCATGAAATCAGAATCTTTTTTTACGATTTAAGGAAAAAAGATTTTCTGACGATAAAGTAGACATCAAACAATAAAGATGGAGGAGTGAAATATGGAACAAGAAGCAAAAGGTTTAGTAGGGATACCCTTGATTGGTGATAAGTGTCCTCAGCTCAAGGTACAGACTACTCAGGGGATGAAGACGATTCCGGATGATTATGCGGGGAAGTGGCTGGTTTTGTTCAGTCATCCGGGTGACTTCACACCGGTATGTACCACCGAATTCGTGGCGTTTGCGAAACGCAACGACGAGTTTGCGAAACTAAATTGCAGCCTGATGGGACATTCGATTGACCAGGTGTTTGCTCATATCAAGTGGGAAGAATGGATAGAAGAAAAGCTCGGGGTTAATATCCCCTTTCCCATAATTGCCGACGGGTCAGGCGTTGTTGCTCAAACCCTCGGTATGGTCCATCCCGGTAAAGGTACCAATACGGTTCGCGCAGTATTCGTTATCGATCCCAACGGGATTATCAGGTTGATGATGTATTATCCGCAGGAGATTGGAAGGAACATGGACGAGATTTTGCGGGTCGTAAAGGCGCTGCAAGTGTGCGATTCACATAAAGTAGCCCTTCCCGCAGGATGGCCCAATAATGAGTTGGTCAGCGACGAGGTCATTGTTCCGCCGGCGACTAATGTGAAAGATGCCAAGGAGCGACCCAAACAATACACATGCTATGATTGGTGGTTTTGCCACAAAAAACTCGAAGGAAAATAACCGCCACTCAAACATAAATCTTCACCCATATCATGGAGAGCGGATTTCCCTGTTTATGGGTGAAGATTTTTTGGTTTTTGGAAGACCTTAAGGTAGGGTAATCCTGGACACAGAAGGAGAGAGAGTATGAACGCAAAAGTAACTGATAGCCCTATCTACGTGGCTATTAATGCAACAAAAGTGAAGAATGAAGAGGAGAGTTTCAATTTAATGAGAAATGTGGGACCACGTGTGTGTATAACCACGGCAACTCACCCGGGCTTTATCGGCTTTCAGGCGAATTACCAGACAGGGATTCTTCCTCTTGCCGGACGATACGGCGGCGGCGCTGTTAATATGGAGAAGGAACTCAATCCGCTCCGTAATTACCAATATACCATGTGGAAAACCTACCAGGACCACGATGAGTTCCACGAACAACAGTTCAACCGTGTATTCGAGTTGTGCGGAGCGTGTATGTCCATGGTGGTCGAGGGACCGTGGGAACCTGTCTACACGGTAGTAAAGGCAAAGATGCCGCCGGTCAGATCGATGGGGCAGATAGGCGACCTTGCACAGGACCTTATGCAGAACAAGGAATACGTCAGGTTTGCAACGCCGATGCGGTGCGTGGCAATCGCCGAGCATACCGTCAAACCTGGAAAAGAACAGGAATTCGAGAAAGGCGCGGTCGATACCATGGAAGCCCTGTCGGATTCGACCGGTTTCCTGGGGTATATGATTCTGAAACAGATGGGCGTATGCGCGTTCGGGAGTTTCATGCTCGATCCTCGATCAACAGCGGAATCACTTATGACGCTCGGCGCCAATCCACCGAAAAATCCTCAACCCCTGTTCAAGACACCCGAGGCAAATCCCTCTCCTCCTGAATATGTTATCCATAGCGAATGGGAAGCACCCGAGATGGCTCAACTCGGTTTCGCTAAGGTGCTCGTTAACTATAACATCAAAAAAATACACGACGAAGGCGTGATGGCTCACTTAATCCGCGGTCCCTACATCATGTTCTTCAATCCGATGATGGAAGAGCCGGGATGGCGTGAATACCTTGCGTAATCATCTTAACATTAAGAATACTTAGCGACTGCACATTTCCTTTCTACCTGCTCAATCTCCTCCTGTCTAAGCATCTCGAATTCAAGTGAAATATTATATCTCCTCTCTGATACCCCCGGTTCTTTTTGGTTTAATTTCGTGTTGACAACATGCTATAACTACATTTCGTCACCTGAAAGTTTTTTCTATCCGAAACTGTAGGCGCCGATAACTCTATGTAAAAAGTGAGAGATAAAAATCCAGGATGCTGATGAAGATGAAGGAACTGGAGCGAAAAACGATAATTTCACACGAACCTGAAGAAGCGCTTGAAGCATTAGGGGTGGCGCGCGAAAAGGGACTGGGGCAGGACGAAGTAGTATCGAGGCTGAAAGAATACGGCAAAAATGTCCTCCGCGAGATAAAGAAGCGAAGCGCCTGGGAGATTCTTCTCAACCAGTTCAAGAGCCTTGTCGTGCTCCTGCTCGTGGCAGCGTCGGGAGTGGCGTTTGCGTTTCAGGAATGGATCGAGGGGATTGCGATCGCCGCAGTGATTTTTATCAACGCTCTTATCGGGTTTGTCACAGAGATACGCGCAGTCCGCTCCATGGAAGCCTTACGCCGAATGGGAAGCGTGAAAGCAAGAGTCAAGCGCGACGCGACGGTGAGCGAAGTTCCTGCAGAACAATTGGTTCCCGGCGATATTGTCGTCATCGAAGGCGGCGATATAGTGACTGCGGATCTGCGTGTGATAGAGGCGTCAAAACTCGAAGCGGACGAATCGCCTCTTACCGGCGAGTCGGTTCCTGTATCCAAACAGGTCGAGCCAATCGAGCCGGAGGCAACTATTGCTGAACAAGCCAATATGCTCTTTAAGGGAACGTCGGTAACCCGTGGTTCCGGTGAAGGTGTGGTGGTCGCAACGGGTATGAATACCGAGCTCGGTCAAATCTCAACGTTGGTTGAAAAGGCGGAAGAAGAAGTCACCCCGCTGGAGAAACGCCTTGATCAGCTGGGGCGACGCTTGATCGGTGTCACGCTCGGCATCGCCGCTATTGTTGCGATCTCCGGTATCCTTGCAGGGAAAGAGATTTTTCTCATGATCGAAACCGGCATCGCCCTTGCCGTTGCCAGTATACCGGAAGGTCTCCCCATAGTCGCCACCATAGCCCTTGCCCGCGGCATGTGGCGAATGGCAAAACGAAACGCCCTTATCAATAGACTATCCTCGGTTGAAACTCTCGGCTCAACCAATGTTATATGCACCGATAAAACCGGCACCCTGACTGAAAACGAGATGACGGTTACACGTATAGCAATCGAGGATGTCGAGATTAATGTCAAAAAGAAGAAAAACGAAAAGTCCCCGTTCTTTATAAATGGCAAACCGGTTAAAAACGAGGAAAACGAAACTCTTAACGAAATACTCAAAGTCGGTGTTCTCTGTAATAACGCATCGCTTCAAGAAGAATCGGAAAAGGAGGAGGCAAAGGCGGTCGGCGATCCTACGGAGGTCGCCCTGTTGCGCGTTGCCGCCAGGGCGGGTATACATAAGGACGAACTTGTCCGAAAGATGCCTGAGGCACGCGAGGAAGCATTCGATTCGGAAACTAAAATGATGGCTACATATAACGAAGAGGATGACGGCTATTATGTAGCAGTAAAAGGAGCGCCTGAATCTGTGCTTGATGCGTGTACCACGATGCTCGAGGAAGGCAAGGAGCGAGAATTAAACGAGGAGGATAAAGAGCGCTGGATAGATAAGAATGAGCGAATGGCGGACGAGGGGCTCCGCATGATGGCATTCGCCCGAAAACGCGTGAGTTCTGTTGATGAACAACCTTACCAAAACCTCACCTTTCTTGGTTTATACGGACTCATGGATCCACCGCGTGAAGATGTGCGCACTGCCGTCGATTCGTGTCAGGATGCCGGTATTAAAGTAGTCATGGTAACGGGTGATCAACCCTTGACTGCCCGCGCTATTGCGCTCGGTGTCGGTCTTGTGGACGATCCCGAAGCGGCGGTTATTCATGGGCGTGATCTAAAAAAGCCCCAGGATATGACAGATGAAGAACGCGAACACATACTCGATGCCGCGATATTCGCCCGTGTGAATCCGAGGCAGAAACTCGATCTGATTGAAGTGCACCAGGGAGAAGGCTCTATTGTCGCCATGACGGGCGACGGCGTGAACGATGCACCCGCACTTAAAAAGGCGGATATCGGTATTGCAATGGGACTACGCGGCACTCAAGTC
The DNA here is from genome assembly GCA_964608095.1 of uncultured Candidatus Sumerlaeota bacterium. Taxonomy (GTDB): domain Bacteria; phylum Sumerlaeota; class Sumerlaeia; order MWCT01; family JAGHBZ01; genus CAZSMK01. The sequence continues at coordinate 19,622 of CAZSMK010000064.1, forward strand.
GCTCGTGAGGCTTCCGATATGGTGCTCAAGGATGACGCCTTTCCCACTATAATCGCCGCAGTCCAGCAGGGACGCATAATCTTCAACAATATCAGGAAATTCGTACTGTATCTCATGTCGTGCAACGTCAGCGAAATTTTTGTCGTATTTCTGGCGTCACTTATTAATGCGCCCCTACCTATTCTCCCGTTGCAGATATTGTTTCTGAATTTTGTAACGGACGTTTTCCCCGCGCTGGCGTTAGGCGTAGGTGAAGGGGATCCGGCGGTTATGAAAAAACACCCCAGAGATGCTATGTGTAAAGTCAACCTGAAAAATACTATTAAATGTATTTTTCTTGGTTGACTCATTAACGGTGATCATCAGATCACATCCACTCCCAC
>CAZSMK010000065.1:0-24332 GCA_964608095.1 uncultured Candidatus Sumerlaeota bacterium
CACGTTTTGGAAGGGGCCTGAAAGTGTCCCAACATCCAGCGCAGGGGCTGATCTTGTGGAGTAAAAATTTTTAATGATGTCCTGCTGAGGATTGTATGATATACTTCTCCCAATTTCGCGAAAGACTTAGTTACACTGTCCATTGTTCGAGAGATTCTTGCTATTCTAAAACACTATAAGTGCGATCATTCTCAAATCGGACGACATAATATCAATCGATTGAGGTTACTTGCGAGAATCTCCAGAGGGTATATACATGGAAAAAGTTTTTTATTGATTTTCACAGAAGTGAGGGTTTTTTGCTGAGTATCCTTATGAGACGAAGAATATATTTGGGTGGGAAATGAGAAGGCGCCGGGTCGATCTTGATACTCCATCTCTTACCGGAAGACGTTTTGATATCAAGCCGCTTGGAGAAAATCCCCTTGAGCCTTGCACTATGTATATCCTGTAAGGTACAGAGAATCCTCAGGATAGTCTTGGAACCGCGTTTCTCGAGAAAGACAAGGTCGTCCTCGAAGACTACGATATCGCCAGGTTTCTTTACCCTGTCTTCGATGAGCCAGCCGGTACCGATAGCCGCAAGGTCAAGTTCCTGGATAGCACGATCATCGCCTTCCTGCGCTCGTTTAAGAAGCGCGTCCCGTTCAGCCTTGTGTTGTTGCAAGGCTTCCCGGTACCTTTTGGCGGAAGGATACTGTTCCAAAAGACTCTTCAATTTGTTTAACTGCTGGATAAAAGAATCCGGGATGTCCCATTTCATCGCATTCAGGCTGGAAACATGGTTCTTTATCTGTTCGAAGGCGTCGTCATCGCCGTCTATGAGTTTTTTCTGCAGCGAGTGAAGGTCTTTGAAGAACGATTCCTGTCTTTGTTTAGGCAGGATGGGTTTGGTAATATACTTGATATCAGCGGCGACGGGTGCGTGGGGGGCCAGTTTAATCATCAGAGGGTAATAGCCGCGTGCCCTCATTTGTTCCGCGACTTCTTCCTCGTTCTTGCATTCGATCACGACCTTTACTGTGTCGCCTGTTGAGGTAACCGCTTCTGAATAATAACGCGGCATCAGTCCTGGACTCCATAATGTCGGATAGTGTGCATAGTACTCAACTCAGCGGGAGCGAGATGGTAAATGTGCTTCCTTTTCCAACCTCGCTTTTAACCCGTATTGCGCCTCCATGTGCCTCGACTATACGTTTCACAATAGCCAGACCCAGACCCGTACTCTTCTCTCCTGCAGTCGGCTGAACACTTGTCCTGCCGAAATCGGTAAACATCTTTGACATTTCCTGCTTTGGTATCCCCTGACCTTGATCTTCCACCGAGATGAGCGCTTTATTCTTCTCCACCTTTGCCTTGAGCGTAATAGTGGTGTCAGGGTGAGAAAACTTTATGGCGTTGCTGAAAAGATTATTGAGGACCTGGCTGATACGGTCGGGATCCATCTTTATCGTCGGAAGTGTGTCAGGCGTCTCTAACTTTACCGCAATACTTTTTGCCTTAGCCATTATTTTATTCGACTCGTAAATCTCATGAAGAAAATCGGAAATCTCGACATCCTCCACATCGATCTTGAGCTGACCCGCTTCGATAGCGCTGACGTCCAGCAGATCGTCGATAAGGTTAAGCATGTTTTGAGACGCGCGGTCAATCCGTTCGAGATATTGACGTTGATCAGGTGTAACCTCTCCCACGAGACCTTCAAGAAAGAGATTCGCATACCCCTTTATCACACCGAGCGGATTCCTGAGATCGTGTGCCGCGATACCCAGGAATTTATTCTTGAGCTCATTGAGCTCGACAAGCTCCTGATAAAGCCGTCCCTTTTCAACGATCACGGCAAGTTGTCCTGCAATCTGGCGGAAGAGGTCTATGTGGACATGTTCATACATGTGCGGCTTCATACTGGAAAAGAATATGAACCCAATCGGTTTCCCCCGGGCAATGAGCGGGCAGGTGAGACTCGAGCGCATGCCTTCTTCAACGATTCGACGGGTGGAATCCGAATGAGGATGATCGCAAAGATATTGTTCAAGGTCGTTGAGGATCCTCGGTTGACCTGTATCGATAATGGTCTGAAGACTACTGCCTTTGAGTGCGGCTTGGTATCCTTTATTTATTTTCATTTCAGGTGCAGCGGAACGAGCCCACCGCGCCTGTACTTGTTTGCCATCTTCACGGATAAGAGAAAAACCGATACGGTCGTAGGGAATGAGAGGACGAAACAATTCATATACATGCTCCAGTACCTCATCGAGGATAAGTCCCGCATTGACCTCCTCGGTGATTCTTGTCAACAGGTTGATTTCTTCGAATTGCTGTTCAAGCATTCTTCCGAGTTCGACAAGCTCCCTGCCAAGCTTGCCTATCTCGTCGTCCTCGCCCACAGGAATATTCACCTTGAATTTTCCCTGTTTCATATCCTGTGCAGCTTTTCTATAGTGTTCAATCCTCTGATCGTTCATCGCACTTTCCTTGTGTATAAAACCTCATGGATACGCTAATATAGAAAACGTAGTAAATCAAACCAAAACAGGATGCCGGTTAGAATAATGAATAAAAAAAGGAGAGTTGGAAATCGAAGGGCAAAAGCGAGTACGCGTGTGAGTCGAAATAAATGAATAAAACAAAGAGCGCCGGAGATTGTCACTCCAGCGCTCTATTTCAAAACTTTTATACCTTGTTTTTTTGTAATTAATAAGTACAAACAGTGTCATCGGAGTCGTAACGGCAATTTGAACTGCCAGGAAACCCCAAGCATGCTCCCACTGGGTTTCTAATAACATTACCCTCTAACAGGCAATATGTGCAGGTATCAAATTCTATTGAAGGAGCAGTCGAAGTAGTCTTGATAACATTACCGACAAAGCAACAGTAATTACTCGCATCTATAGCAATGCCATTGAATCCATCAGGAGGATATCCTACAACAACGTTACCTGAGAAGGTTGAATTGTCGCATTCATCTAACCATATACACGAGCCATAGTCTCCTCCCGCAACGGTCTCAATAATATGATTACCTGTTATGGTAAGATAATCCGCCTGGTAGCCCATTAGTGCATATTGCTCAAACGCACTTATATGATTCCCTTGAATAATAGTTGAAGCACCTTCGACATGGATACCCCGGTTGCAGCCCTGCATAATGTTGTTGGCGATTACACCATGACCGGAAGAGCTATTATCATAGTAAATGGCATAATCTTCGGAATCTGTTATATGGTTACCTATGGTGGATACATACGAGGTGTTATATATAAAAATTCCATAATCTGCGATATCGGTTGCAGTCATACCGCAACGAATTGTGTTGCTATGTACGCGCGAATGATAGGAACCGTAACCGACATAGAACCCACGCTGGGAGGTAACAAGATTACCTTCTATAAGAGCGTAGTAGTTGCAATAAAGAGTGGCAGCATATTGATCTTCTGTCAAATATGAGGAATTTCTGAAACGGTTATTCACGATTTTATTATAGTAGCCGATAGCGGAAGATGTGGAGCCAAACGTGATACCGCGTCCTCTAGTGTCGAACACGTTATTGGCAACTGTTACGTAATGTACAGGAACGCTCAGCTCGATAGGGGCAATTTCTGCTGTATCGACCGAATAGTCAAAGACGCAATCGACAATAGAACTCGGTCTGCTAATGGTGCCCACGCTCGTATCTGCCGGCGCAACAGCGGCTACGGCATCATCCACCTTAAAAAAGCACTCTTCAATTCGAAACTGACCGTTTGGAACTTTCACAATGGGTGCGGCGTTTCCTGAAGTGGGTGTGTCAAAATATATACCTATGAGTGCAGTATTATCGTTCATTAAAATTGTACATGAACCGGCATCGGCAATTTCACACATAATAGTTGAACCATAAGGGGTGCCATTGGGGTGAGCGCCCACCAATCTGACACCAGCAGGGATACTGATCTGCGCATCTACGTTAAAGGAATCGGGAAGAAGTATAACCGTACCGGCGCCATAAATGGCATCAATATAGTTAAGGGCTGCCTGAATGCACGCAGCATCGTCATTCGCAGCCCAGGCGTACAACGCGTTGCCATGGATATTTCCATCGGCGCCTGCATTGGCATCCGCGCCGAATGTCCCACCACCGACTGTAATATACGCCCTAACATCGGGATCCAACACTGCGCCGTCAAGACCGTTGAATTGTATATGAGTGCTGGTGATTTCTCTGAGTGGAAATCGGTTTATATCGAGGGTTCCGGCATTTATATTGGAAGCGTCTCGGTAGAAGGAGGGGCTCTCGCCGCCTAACGCGTCCGAATCATCTGCAGAGTAAGCAAAGATAGAGTAAGGACTCGGAACAAGTTTTGTTCGCGGTGCAAATTTCTCCTCGGCTTCGTATGTCTTGTTGTTGTTCAAATCAACCTCGACTTCCAACCACGCCTCCTTGTATTTATCGAAAAACCCGCTCGGAAAAGGCTTGATGACGCCGAGTTCAACATTATAATGTCCAGCAGTTACCGAAACCCGGTTCCCTGTTCCGGTATGGGTTTCCTGCCAGACATTGGTTCCAGTAGATTCATCAGGGTAAATCGTAAATCGCATGTCATAAGTGCCGCTGGCGATCGGAACACCATCGGGGTCTTTTAACACTCCCTGGAAATTGATAGTCTCCGATGCAAAAATACCTGTACACAGGTTTAATACTATCAACATTGTGACCCAGATTCCTGATCTTATCATTATTATTATCCTCCTTTTAAAAATTTTCTTGAAGTCTTATGTAAACAATAAAATATCCATTGTCAATAATAAAACGAACCGACTTCATTCGGTGAGTTTTATTCGAAAATGAAGAGACTATGAAGCGGGCATTCGCATTATCTGAGCATAATGAATATAAGTTTAGATGATCAAAAAATTGATGCGGTGTTCAAAAAAACTGAATTGTAGTTTCCAACTTGCAATTTTCAGTAAAGGTAGAACATCCTTATTCGAATCACTTAATTGGTATACAAATCATCAGCACAGGAGCGAAAAAATGAAACATCGTCTTGTTATGGTGGTGGCGTGCTTTTATTTTATAACAATTACAGGGGTTTTCGCCCTACCCTCTTCGCTGAATCCTGAAAAACGCATGGTCCTGGTCGATATTTCAAACATTAAGACAACGGATGACATAACGCTGATCAAAGGTCCTGCTGAGGTGCGGTATGAAATGACATTTGACGTCTGCCCGAGAGTCAACGTCGAAGAAATGCTGTATGCCCTCTATCTTTCAGGGGATGAAATGAAAGAGAAGCCGGATGTTGTTTTAAACGGGGAAAAAGTGGATTTTTCCCCGGTAAAGCGTGCGGATGGAATGGTTTTCCGCCTGCCGCCGGGTACTATCCAGCACAGACAAAACATGTTGCACATTATCTTCCCCGACGCTAAACCGCCCGCTCTCGATGGCATCGAGATTTTTTCTCTTCTGGACACGTATGAAGAAGTCCATTTTGAATGGGCGTTCTCCGAGCCCGTTCCTCTTGTTCAACCGCCGAAACATGTCACCCAGGATAAATACGATGCTGTTCATTACGATCTTGCAATCGAGCTCGATATGTACTCCACCTTCATCGATGCAACGTTAACCATGCAAGGTTTGATACTCGAGGATGGAGTCACTCAAATCGCACTCGATTTCGACCCTAACAACGGGGCGATGTCGGTAAGCAGGGTGGATTCCGGTGAAGGTACCCCGGCGCTTTCTTTTTCAACCGATAACGCCAACGAATGGTTACTCGTCACCCTGCCATCATCCCTCTCTACTTCCGACACCTTCACACTTCGAGTTCAATACTCGGGTACACCCGCCACCGACGGGGTATTCGGCGCACCTTACAGGGTCGAGACTCATGGAAGTTCTGTCCCCATTGTGTATACCTTTAGCCAGCCCTACGGTGGGCGGAAATGGTGGCCCTCGAAGGACATTCCTGAGGACAAGGCGACTATCAACCTGCACATCACTGCTCCTTCTGCTTATTTCGTAGTATCCAACGGCACACTTATCTCTATCGAAGACGTCGTCGGTGGCAAACGCTGTTTTCATTACTCGGAAAGTTACCCCATCGTCACGTATCTTGTGTCTATATGTTGTACGAATTATATCTTCGGCTCGACGGTATACGAGTCGCTTGACGGGGCGACAACCATGACTGTGGGACATTATGTTTATCCCGAGAACGCCGACGAGTTGGGCGGATTGGTAGGAACCATGGAGGCAATGGAGTTATTCGCCCACATGTTCGGCGAATATCCTTTTCTGCACGAAAAATACGTGACCGCCACGCACAACAGCGGCGCAGGGATGGAACATCAAACCTGTACGAGCATGCCGCCCCGAAATCTTGCACCGGACGGACGGCACCGGCGCAACATTCATGAACTCTGCCATCAATGGTTCGGCGATAGCATTACCATGCGCCATTACGACCACCTCTGGTTGAATGAGGGATTCGCCACCTATTCAGAAGCCCTGTATACCGAATACTATGAAAGTATGGAGGCGTATCACAACTATGTCCAGAGCTGGGTAAATACCGGTATCAGCGATACCATCCCCCTCGTCAGTACTATGGCAGACCGATTCTACGGTTCAGTCGTCTACCGGAAGGGCGCGTGGGTTCTCCACATGCTACGACACGTCGTCGGGGATGAAGATTTTTTTGATGCAGTCCGTGAATACTACTCAACATTCGCCTACGGAACCGCTTTAACCGAAGACCTCCAGCAAGTGTTCGAAAAATATTATGGAGAATCCCTCGACTGGTTCTTCGAGGAATGGGTATATGGTACCGGACGACCTACCTACACATGGACATGGCAGATTGAAGAGACTCCCTCAGGAAACATTCTGAACCTGACAATCACACAAACACATTCGGGTGACGCTTTTACCATGCCCCTTGATGTCAAGGTCAGCGATCTAAACGGCAAGTCGATCATATCCCAGGTGTTTAACAATCAAAAGAGCCAATCTTTTAATATCGATCTGGGGGATTTTGAGGTCTTCGATGTTGAGATCGATCCGGATAACTGGGTTCTTAAACGAATAGGCTCGGCTGCCCCTGTGCCTACCTTACAACAGGTGATTGGTTCTCTTGATGGTAAAAGTGCGGTGGTGAACTGGATATCCGGCGGGGGAACAACCGCCGGGTTTCAGTTGATTTCCAGCACGAATTTGACCTCATGGACGCTCGTTGCAGACACGGATGTCCTGAACGCATCGTCTACCTCGTATCAGGTTTCCGACCTGGAACCGGGACGAGATTATTACTTCAAAATTCGTGCACTATCCTCGACCGGACAACCAAGCGAATTGAGCGACACCTACGGTACACGGCTTCGTGCAAATCCTGTCGATACATGCGTGCTGATCGTGGACGGTTATGACCGATGGGGTACTCAGGGTCGCGGAACCAGTCACCCCTGGGCTGCGTGGCATGGCAGGGCAGTCGACTCCTGCGCCATCTCATTTGATAGTTGCGCGAACGAAGTGGTGGAAGATGGCTCTTTATCACTTTCCGGCTACCATGCTGTTCTGTGGATACTCGGCGAAGAATCTACCTCCGAAGAGACCTTTTCCGATTCGGAACAGGCACGTGTAAAAGCCTTTCTCGATGAGGGCGGCTCTCTCTTTGTTTCCGGCGCGGAAATCGGCTGGGACCTCGATTATAAAGGCTCGACCACGGACAAGACTTTCTATAATACATACCTTAAAGCTGACTATGTGCGAGATGATTCATACGATTATTCCGTGTATGGTCAAACGGGGAGTATCTTTGAGGGGTTGAGTCTGGACTTCGACGACGGCTCAGCCGGCATCTACTATGCAGATTACCCTGATGTAATAAATCCATCCTCTGGAGGCGTTTGCTGCCTCCGTTACAACACCAGCGATATAGCCTCCGTACAATATTCGGGTACGTTTCCCGGTGGTTCGTCCGAAGGAAAACTCGTCCACTTCGGTTTTCCCTTTGAGACCATCTTCCCCGAGGAAGATAGAAATGAGACCATGAGGAGGATACTGGAATTTTTCATTGGTGCGTTGCCCACTCCGACACCAACCCCAACCCCCTCCCCCACTTCAACACCAACACCGACAAGCACCCCGACTCCAACCGGCACGCCATTACCCTCCCCGACGCCTCCTGCGGAATTCCCCATTGTGTACGATTTTCTCGATTCCACCGATGGATGGACAACTGATGCAGCGGTTGGCGTATTCGACGCGCCTCTCTTTTCGTGGGATGATCAATGCCTGCAGATTACGACCGTAAACAATACCAATACCTATGGATTCTGGACAAGCCCGCTCGATGCGATTCCGGTGTACGCGCCCGGATGGGTCTATCGCGCAGATTGGGAAATCATGTGCGACCGGACGAATCCTGAATTCGCACCGACACTCCGGCTTCGCGCGACATCCCAGAATTTTCAGCAGACAGATGCGTTGATCGTCTCAAGTCTGGGGAGCGGCGATTTCTCCCCCTCTGAGACTCCACGCACCTATATAATGTATTTTGTACCGCCGGAAAGCGCTTTTGGCGCCCCTGAACACAGCGACGATGTCATTTTGAATTTCGATGTCTACAGCTTCGACGACATGGATGCAGCGCAATGCTGTGTGAGTCTCGATATGGTCACCGTTGATGCCCTCCTCATAGACAGTCTGGGCGAATCGGAGCTTATAAAGAGCTGGAATTTCTTAAGTGGAAATGAGAACTGGACATTTACCGCGCCGGAACAATTTACAAGTCCGGGTGCAGGATGGATTACGGGATATCTCCGGCTTTCAGCCAAGAACAATTACTCGACTTTTGGATACTGGACAAGCCCCGCCGACGCCGTAAGTATCGAGGCATCTACCCTCTATCGTGTCCAATTCAGAGTTTTCACTAATGTCGCGGACCCGGAACAGGTTCCCGGGCTGGGATTACGCGTCAACACGGAGCAGTACTGGGCAGGATATTCTAAAATCATCGAAAGCCGTAACGGCGGAGATATGAGTCCTACCCAGACCTGGTCAACCTATGACCTCTACTTTTATCCGCCGCAGGAAGCCGTGGGAACCGAGACCGATGGGCTCTATTTTTCTTTCGATATTATGAACTTTGATCCGGACGATGATCCGGAAGGAGAGCTCTTGCTCGATTTTGTAGACGTATACGCCATTCGATAGAAGAGATAATTTTAGCATTATATCAGGATATCGAGCGAGTAAGGCGGAAGCGTGCGGCAAAAAAACCATCGGTTCCGTGTATATGCGGAAATGTCTGAAAAAATCCTTCATCGGTGATAAGTGCATCCAATCCAGACCGCAAACTCTGCCTCATGGATTGCAGCTCGAGTTGGGGGAAAAGATGCAGGAGGTTCTCGACCATATCCCGCGTCTCTGCTCGTGTAAATGTGCACACACTGTAGAGAAAGATTCCGCCCGGTTTGAGAAGTTCGAGTGCGCGGGTACATATCTCGAGCTGCAGTGCAGCAAGCCGGGCGATATCGGTCTTTTCTTTTAACCAGCGTATTTCCGGATGCCGACGTATGACGCCAAGCGACGAACAAGGTGCGTCAACAAGAAGTCGGTCCGCTTTGCTCTCTTTCAATTTCGCATAAACCGCCCCGTCGAGACGATGTGTCTCTATTGAATTTATCCCGAGTCGTTGTGCGTTATTCTTGACAAGGGCAAGTCTGGCAGGATTTACGTCCAGTGCAAAAATGCGTGCCCTATCACGCGTTATCTCCGCAATATGCGTGGTCTTGCCACCGGGTGCGGCGCAATAGTCTATGATCCTTTCGTCGCGTCGAGGCTCGAGGATAAAACTCACCAGCTGCGCTGCTTCGTCCTGCACCGTCGCAAAGCCACGGTCGAGTATCCCGGATTGTCGCAATGCATGGATACTTTGCTCTCCGATGCGTACACCTGCACTTGAATAAGGCGTTTCTTCAATTTCGCGTAAGCCGCTTTCACGGAGCATCCGACAGACCGTAGCACGGTCTGCCTTCATCGTGTTTATCCTGAGATCAAGCGGAGCAGGAGTGTTTGATTTTTCAAGGAACGGTTCTATCCGTGTCTCGCTCATTACATCTTTGACAATTTCGATAATCCATTGCGGAAATGAATATTTCACCCTGTAATAGTGGAATACGTCCTTTGCAGGGTCAGGCAAAGCTCGTAATTCGTTTTGCCTTAAGAAATTTCGGAGGACTGCGTTGACAAGTTGCGCATGTTTATCTCCCACCTTCGACCGGGCAAGGTTGACCGACTCGTTCACGATAGCATAATCGGGAACTCGTTCGAGGAACGCTTTTTGATAGAAACCAAGCCTGAGAATGGTAGCAATGGGCGCAGGTGTGCGTGTAAGCGATTTCGTGAGAAACGGTTCAATATAATAATCAAGGAGAGTAAGATTGCGTAATACCCCGTAACAAAGTTGAAATGCAAGAGCGGCATCGCGAGGAGTGAGATTGTGTTTTTTGATCGAAGAGTCGAGAATCTCATCGGCTTTTGCGTCGGGTTGTCCGAAAACCTCGAGGAGCGCTTCGAACGCTACCCGCCGCGCTATGGATACCTGTCGAGAATTCACATTAAAAGCCGTCTATAATAATCCGACGTGCAAACGCAAACCTCTCATTGAAATCCTCATCGTAATCATCACTCGCGGGATCGAAACTCTTGATATGTATGTCCCGTCTCGACGAGTGTATGAACCCCTTACCTCCGAGCGAGACCGCAACATGACTGATCCTACCGGTATGACCGGCGAAAAAGAGGAGGTCGCCGGGGAGCAGATTCTCGCTCTCGCCCCGATACGCCACCAGGGCGCCGACTGACGATTGTTGGTCTGCATCGCGTGGAATACTTATTTCACGCATCGTATAGATGATTCTCGAAAAACCCGAGCAATCGTAACCATCGCGCGAAGAGTAACCAGCCCATTTATAGCGTACACCTATTATCTCTTTCGCGTATTCGAGAATCTTTTCCGTACCTTTCTTTATGTCGGGCTTGATAAGCCGGACGTCCTTTGCCGACACGACACCTTGCCCGTTGTCCGGGAGCAAAACGGTAATGTGGTCGCCGGATTGGGATACGACTGGTAGCGTCCCACCCTTCGGTAAGAGAAGCCCTCTGTCATTAACCTTGATCTCGATGTCTTTTATCATCATCACCCTCGGGAAAGATGAAATCCATTTCTGCATTTCCTGCTGCGTTACTCGTCTGAATTCCTTTGCCTTAACCAAGCCGACATAGCCGTTGGGCACCTGCACAAGATACCATGATTTATCCTCCGATGCCTTTAGAAGCCGGAGATGCGCTCCGTACAACGCCTGGTCAAGAATAGAGCGTGCTTCTCGTGGATCGCGCATGAGGGCGGTCGTGTATGAAGTCACCAGCGCGTAACCAAGTGTCCCGAGCCCTCCATCTTCCGGTAGGACCTTTATGTTGTTTTGCACTTCTTTGTAACCCAGGCGATCGAAGATTGTTTCCAGGCCGTTTTTGTGTTGGGGAAACATGACTTCACCTGTAAGAACCAGCGCATCGTTCTCTTTCTTTCCCTCTACCTCGAACCACGTGCTCTTGGGATCATATACGTTCATCTCCTTAAACTTGCTGATTGCCCACTTAATCCGCACATGATCCGGCGCATCCTCGCCGATATCATAAAGATTAAGATAGCGTTGGAACCAGCGTTCCCATCGTGCCTGTCGGCGGCTATCATCATCCCCGACTTGATTACGATCTTGCTGTTGCGCAATTGCTGAACACGCTAACAGCATTACAAGCATCCCGGTTACAAGTGTCTTCATTTTATTGCTCCTTTAATATGTCCGTTTTTCGAAAAGTCCTGGAGAAAACTCACATAGCTGAGACAATGTTTCAACTCTCTCACTAAACGGATGATATAAGAAAAAAAATGATAATGGATATTGAGCTGCAGGAGAGCCATAATGCAAGATAAAAATTTGGTGCGAGAGGGGGGACTTGAACCCCCACCCCGTTTCCGGGACCAGATCCTAAGTCTGGCGCGTATGCCAATTCCGCCACTCTCGCATATACTATAAGCTTAAGGGAGAACGGCGTGTCGGGTCAATAAATTTTGACGCTATGAAATGCAGTTATCATGTTGCGAACCACTTTCAAAATGATAGAATCGAATGCAATATCGAGCGGTGATACTGAATAGAGTCTGTTAATGATGTCTCAAACAAAAAAAGACGAGGTTCAAGATATGAAACGCTGCAGCAGGTGCATTCTTCCCGAAAATTATCCGGGTATTACTTTTGACAAGGACGGTGTATGTAATTATTGCCGAAATTTTGAAGAGCCCGTGTACCTTGGCGACGATGAATTCATCAAATTTGTAAGGTCGCACAGGAGACCCGGACAGGAATTCGATTGCCTGCTCGGTATCAGTGGTGGGCGCGATAGCTCCTATCTCGTGTACTATCTTGTGAAGAAGCTCAATCTGAAGGTGCTCGGGTATTTCTTTGACCAGTGGTATATTCCAGAGGAGACGAAAGCCAACATCGACCGGTTGGTCAAGATGCTGGATTTGAACCTGATCACCGAACAGAGCAACCTCCTGAAAACATGCGTGAAGCACCACCTGATAAGCTGGTTTAAACGTCCATCGCCGGCAATGATTGGCATGGTTTGCACAGGATGCAGACTTGGCACGGATCAGGGCTTGATCAGAACCGCACGGCGCTACAATGTGCCGTTTTTAATCTATGGTGGACATCCGCTGGAAGGTTCCGGATTCAAACTCAACCTTCTCAAGAAAAACCCGCACAGCAGACTGGGCAATCTTGCCGTGCTCGGTGGTTACATTCGCGAAATCGCTCGCAACCCGTCATGGATCATGAATCACCGTTGCCTCATGACGCAAGTCAAGGAATATACGTTTCATTTCTCCCCTATCCGGCGACTCACTGAGAAACTCAAGTACACGAAATTGACAAGCTCATCGCCCTTTTACCGGTTCATCCCGTGGAACGAGCAGGAAGTGGTGTCGACTATTGAACGTGAGCTGGGCTGGAAAAACCCTGATTACGGCGAGTCGACATGGCGAACAGATTGCAAAATAAGTATTCTTAAAAATTACATGTACTATAAGACATTGGGCTTTTCGGATAAGGACGACGGATTGAGTTGCCTGATCCGTGCGGGACAGATCACGCGTGCCGAGGGGCTCGAACGGCTCGCAAAAGAAAACGCTTTTTCTGAAGACTTCATCACCCGCTTCCTCGAAGAAGAGGGCTTGAGCTTCGAGCAATTACAGCAGGCGCTGGACAGCGCCCTTGAGCCTTTTAAACGATGAGTGTAGCGATTTTTTAATAACGAAGACAAAAGATGTCGTTGCACAACAACCCAGCGGCATTGTCACGGGAAAAGGTTAACGCGACACACCTCGAGTCGGTCAAGGAAAAGCGCCGCCTCGGGGGCATCGTCTGGATGAAAGTTCAAGAGGTCGAAGCTGACGTACCCCATGGATGCTGCAGGCGCCCATGCAGGCAGCGTCAGGTACACGTCGTATTCCCGCCCCCCGGGCGTGGGACTCCATCGCCCGAAGCCTATGCTCGGATATGTGCTCAGGGCAGCCAGCTGCTCGTCCTCGAGGTTCAGGCGAAGGCGCAGCTCCGGCACGCGTCCCGGCTCAGCCTCGTCGCTCCTAACACTCGCGCGCACACGGTAGAGCCCGCCCGGCTCGAAGGGCCCCCGGGCTCGGGCAAGACCACCGCGAGCAAGTTGATTTCGGCGCTGCTCTACGGCGAGCCCTAGCATTAAGAAAAGCACCGACGCGGTCAATTACACCGACGGTTCGCAGAACCCGCTCATGGTCCTCGACAAACCTTGTGCATGCCCTTGTGGTAAGTCCAGTGCGAACTTTCCCAGAATTCTCAGTTGACATAGGTTCATTCTCTGTATTACTATATGTTCCAGCATGTAAGGCAAGGAGACTATACAATGATTATCTGTATCAACTGTAAGGTGGAAACTAAAACTAAAATGGACGGTTTATTGGGCAAGGATCACTACAGAGACTACAGTGAACTTATTGCCGTGGCCGTCGATAATCTGTGGATGATGGAGCAAGAGGCTGCAGAAAAGGGAGCACTGGTCATCGGCGAAGGACCCGCGCTGCCTGTTGCCCGTGCCATATCGCAACCAGTCGGAAGGGCAAAGGCAGTCAATCCCGGCAAAGCCGCGCCCGCACCGCCGCGTCAAGCCAAGTCGTCCAAGGCAACACCTGTCCGCGTCGCATCAGTTCCTGTTCACATCCCCGAGCTGTTTCTTGCCGATGGACTAGACGGCATCTTCGCGACAACGACCGAGATTCCAGCCGACAGAGCACCGGACGAAGCCTTCACGCTCGACCGCTGGCTGTTCGGGCAGTACAACAAACTGCTGCCGATCAAGGCTAATTGCCGGGCGTTGCTGCGCATCGCCGCCGAGCATCCCGAAGGCATCCCGTTGGAGAATGTCGTGCTCCAAATCGGCGAAGCCGCCCCGTTGCTGGGGGATTACCTTGCCGACCACGACCGCCGATGCCAAATCGCACGCGACGATTCGCTGGCGACCGCCTTTCCCCGCAGCGGCCCCGACGCCGAAAAAAGCCGCGCCCGCTACGCAAACCAGTTCGTCGGCAGCGTCAACAGCCAAGGCGTTCTTTCCGGGATGCTGCGGGATTATCGCCTGGTCGCGCTGACGCCGGGAGCGGGCGCGCGCCTGATGCTGACAGAACCCGCCCTGCAATTCGCCCGGCTAACGAATCCCGTTCTCGACGGCTGCCAGACCGATCCCGTGCAAAAGTTCTCGCCGGTAGAAGCGGCCTTCCTTCTTGATCACATCCGCGCCCATGTCCCCGTCGAAGCCTTCGCCTTCCGGACTCTCATCCAGGCGATTGCCGACGGCGCAATCACGCCTGACAAACTCGACGAAGCCCTGCGCGTCCACGTCCCCGCCGAAACCAACCGCTCGCTCAGCCCGTCGTTCCTCACCTCCCAGCGCTCCGGCGCGCTCTCTCGCATGGCAGACCTCGGTCTGATCGCACGGGAACGCAAAGGTGTGAGGGTCTCATACATCATAATCGAGCAGGGACAACGTCTCATCGAATCCAAGTACCCATTCGGACAAGGAGAAAACCGATCATGACCGAACACAATGCAAAGGAACTCTGCCTCAGTTTGATGAAAGCAGACTCGGAAGAAGATGTTATATCCCTGCTCACGCAGGCTGGCTATTGGGATGATCCGACAGTTTGGCGATTCTATGGCGACTACGAAAACAACTACAACACCATCGGCAATCAGCAGAGTCGCCCAGATGCCGCACTGGTGGAAAAACTGGTGAACTCGGTGGATGCCCGGCTGATGAACGAATGCTTGGCAAAAGGACTCAAGCCAGAGGATGATACCGCCCCGCAAGGTATTCAGGAGGCGGTTGCACGATTCTTCGATAATGCGGAGAAAGGGAAGACTTCCCTGGCGGGACGAATTCGCGATTGGCCTGACAGTAAGAGAACGGAAGTCGCGCGTGGCATCACTCTTGCGGCCACCGGCGCAAAGCCTGGAGGCGGAAACCCTTCCTTTACAATCGCGGATTCCGGAGAAGGCCAATCGCCGGAGCAGATGCCCGATACCCTACTGTCCCTCAACCGCTCCAACAAGCTGCGAATCCCCTTCGTGCAGGGGAAGTTCAACATGGGCGGAACTGGTGTCCTCAAGTTCTGCGGAAAGCATAATCTCCAATTCGTCCTCAGCCGAAGAAATCCGGCGATCTTGAGCGCGAATGGGAATTCCCATACGGACAGTAGCAAGTGGGGATTCACTGTCGTGCGCCGCGAAGACCCGCAAGGCAATCGAAGAAGTTCCGTTTACACTTATCTTGCGCCCCATGATGCGACTGCGACTCCGAACAAAGGCGGCGTACTCCGATTTACCTCTGACGAATTACCAATGTTCCCGGACAGCAAGAACGCCTATGCCAGAAACGCCCAATGGGGAACGCTTATCAAGCTCTACGAATACTCGGCCACTGGATTCAAGTCTCACATCTTGATGAAGGATGGGCTCCTCAGCCGCGTCGATCTCCTATTGCCCGATATTGCACTTCCCATGAGATTCCATGAATGCCGTGATTATCGAGGGCATGAAGGAAGTTTTGAAACGACGCTTACGGGCGTCCGCGTCCGGCTTGAGGATGACAAAGGCAAAAACTTGGAAGAGGGATTCCCTGTTGGTGCGCCGATGAAAGTCGCCGGTGAGGAAATGCTCGTGTCCATTTACGCATTCAAGAAGAAGGGCAGCGAAGCATACCGAAAGAACGAAGGAATCATCTTCGTCGTCAACGGGCAGACTCATGGGCATCTGACTCAGGATTTCTTTTCGCGGAAGAAGGTCGGTCTTTCGTACTTGGCCGATTCGATACTCGTCATTGCTGACTGCACAAAATTAAGCGGTCGCGCCCGTGAAGACCTTTTTATGAACAGCCGGGACCGTCTCAGCGGAGGCGAGCTTCGCCAACAAATCGAAGCGAGCCTCGAAGAACTGTTGAAACAACATCAGGGGCTTCGGGACCTGAAGGAGCGCAGGCGGCGCGAGGAAATCGAATCCAAGCTCGACGATGCGAAGCCGCTGGAGGACATCCTTGAGAAACTCTTGAAGCAATCGCCAACGCTATCGAATCTCTTTCTGCAAGGGCTGAGGGCATCTACGCCGTTCAAAACAGTTGAGGCCCAGGCGAAAGAACAGGAGTTCAAAGGCGAACGCTTTCCAACGTACTTCAAGTTCAAGGGCAAGGACTATGGGCATGAACTCCATCGGGACTGCTACATAAACATGCGATGCCGATTGGCCTTTGAGACCAATGCGGAGAACGAGTACTTCTCGCGGGCCGTCGATCCCGGAGATTTCAGCCTTGCGCTTGTTCGAGACGATGGCGAAGTGGCTGTTCAGGACTATGTGTTGAATCTCCAAAATGGGATTGCTGCTCTCAGCTTGCCGCTGCCAGACTACGCTGCAACGGGCGAAAGTCTGCATTATGTCGCCAGAACTCACGATTGCTCGCGGACGGAACCGTTCAAGAATGAATTCCATGTAGCCATCAAAGATGTGCAAGAGGCAACCGGCCGTAGCAGCAACCGAAGAGAACCACCGAGCAAAGAGAAGGGAGAAGATCGAGACCGGCCGTCGGGAATCAAGTTGCCCAACGTGATCTTGGTTGAGGAGAAAGATTGGGAAAACCAATCGCCGCCCTTCGACAAACATACTGCCTTGCGTATTCGGAATGCTGGTAGCAGTGAGGAAGGCGAGGAAGATTCGTCATCGAGCATTGTCTATGACTTCTACATCAACATGGACAATGTGTATTTGAAGAGCGAGTTGAAGAGCGCCAAGACGGAACCAGAATTAGTTCGTGCCCAGTTCAAATATGGCATGGTATTGCTGGGGCTTGCGATGCTCCAACAGGATATTGAAGACCATCGTCAGGATGATGACAGCGAAAACGAATGCGAGAGCGAGAACGGCAACGGGGCATCGATCGAGAAAAACGTTGAGGCATTTAGCCGAGCCGTCGCTCCAGTGGTAATTCCAATGATCAACTCCTTGGGTTCGCTGTCCGTGGAAGATGAGCCGGTCTTGGGCGCTTCGGGCGAAGCAACCTGATCTATGCTTTGTTCTTCAGGACGTTAAGTGCGCCGATGCACCAACAGAACCTCTTTTGAGGAAGGCGTGCCGCCTTTGCGATCCGCATAGAACTTCCTATTGGGAACGGTTCTCCATGATCGGCCTTCGCTGACGCTGGGATGGCCGTTAAGCAGGACTTCGGTAAAGCCGCATTCCTGAAGGATTTCCAGGAACAAGGGCAGCTGCCAGTCCGGGCCTGAAAAGGCGACCAGTTGAACAAGCCATGTATTCTTGCCCGCGACGGCGGAAAGCGCCTTGTAGCACTCGCGCATACTGTCGAAATAGCCTTCAAGGTTTCGCTGTTTGCGGTCTCCAAACGTGTAATATGACGCGCCGTTGCCGTCAAGGCAGTCGGCTATCCAATAGGGCGCGGGCGTTTCCTTGCGGCCTTGCACTTGCCAGCGATGATAGAGCACATGGACGCCCGGATATGGAGGCGAAGTGAGAATGAGCCTTGGAGAAGTTGAAAAGGGATTGATGGATGGCTCGGCTATCTCTTGCGCCGAACGATGGAGGCAAGCGGGCGATAGATCATCGTGGCCGAAAGAGTTGTTCCTGAATGTCTGCGCTTCCTCGCGCAGGGACAGCGCGCCCTCTATCATTTCCTCGACGTGAACGATAAGTTGCTCTCTGAATTCACGCGCCGATGGTTGGAACTTGCGGCAATCGATTGCCCATTGGGCGGTCTTGAGCAAAAGACACCTGATGAAATTACGTTGCCTGACGCTGCAATCCGATTCCAAATCGGCGAGGGCAATCTCAATTGTCTTCCGTATCGGCCAAGTGGTGCGGCCACTAATGTTTCTCTGATACCCTTGCGAAATCCAGTCTTCCGGCCTATCGGGAATCTTCGTTAGTTTGAGTTCTGTTTGCGCTCGCTTGACCCATTCCCTGATGACCTCAACATCCTTGTCGGTGTAAATGGCCGTCTTGGCTTGTGAAACGAAAACGGCCAGGCTGTTCAAATCGGTCCCGATGCCTTTGCGTCCAAGGCGCATCGCCTCGACCAAGGTCGTGCCGCCGCCCATGAAGGGATCATAGATAATCTCGCCGGGTTCGCTGAAGGCATTGATGGCGGCCTCCGCAAATCGCGGCGAGAAGCGGGCGGGATAGCGATAAACCGCATGAGTCGCCCCCGCCACAGGACTTCGGTCCTGAATCGACTCGATTACAGATGAAATGTCACTGAGATTTGGGTTCATCAACGCTCACCATAGATGCTCATTCGGCTGTCTATCAACATTCGCTGTGCTTTGATTTCATTCTTCATCCCGCCGGATTGCGGTGCGCGACTGGACGGGTCGGGGTGTGCGACTCGGTTGGTCTCGGTTCCCGACTCGCTGGGTCCGGGGGCATAACCCGGTAAGGTTAGGGTACAGGACTCGCTTAGTCGCCGTTCGTAACCCCTTAAGGTTAGGCCTCGGGACTCGCTTGGTCGCGGACCGTAACCCGGCAGGGTTACGATTCCGGCTCCCGCCCGGCGTCAGACGGTCAGCGTGGCGTCGAGGCGGCCCGTGCGGAGTTCCTTGCCGTTGGACATGCGAGCGCGGACCTCGAGATAGTAATCGCTCGCCGGGGCGGCCGCCGGGCTCAGAAAAACGAGCCGGCTGGGCTTGTTTTCCTGCACGACGTTCATCTTGGCTTCCGCGCCGCCGCCCGCCGGGATGAAGAAGATGCCCTCGTCGGCTTCGGCGAGGTTGTACTTTAGCCGGTGGCCGTTGATCTCGCCGCTGCCGAGGTCGCTGTATTCGAGGGGCGAGGGGGCGGGCTTGACGGACTCGACCTTGACGGCCTGGGCGTTATTGCGCACGGTCTTGCGGATGCGGCTGCCGGGGTTCGCGCCGACGTCGATGCGGTGGCGCGAGGCGTCCTCGAGCACGGTGGCGATGTCGGCCTCGGTCGAGGTCGAGCCTTGGTCGATAATGCGTCGCACAATGGCGTCAAGGTCCGCCGAGGCGGTCGTCTGCACCTGCGCCGCGTAGTCGTTCGGATCGCTCGTCAGGTTGTTCTCGAACAGCGCGTAGTTGATGGGCATGTCTCAGTCTCCTTTCGGGTTGTGGGGTTAATTCTTGTTGTAACCGAATTTGCCTCGAGTGTTCAGTGCTTCTTTCCAGTAGCACTCGCGATCGAGTATTACTTGATCGTCGGTGCGTGCCGGCCTGTATTCCAGAAGGGTGAATCTGAAATGCTTCCGTGCATATTCAATCCCCTCTTCCTTTATGAGTCTGGTCAATTCGTCATTCCATCCATGACCTGTACCCATATAGCAGGCCCATCGCGCCCATAGTCCAAAGTCTCCATATGCGGAACCCACATACTTTCGTCCTGTCTTTTTGTCCAAGATCAGATAAACACCTTTGACATTTTGCAGTGCGGCCTTCCAATCAGGCCTGGATGTGTGGAAGATCGTCTCCAATACTTCGAAATCATGGCAGATGTTCTCATATCCGCAGAATTCCTCACCGCTGTATGGCTCACGCAGCAATTCGGAAACCACTATTTGGTCAAGGTAGTTTTCCAAGCGGAATGCTCGAGTTCTGCTGGGCCGCTTAAGTTTGAGTTTGAGCCGACCAATGAACTCCCGACCACATGAATGTATGTTGACCTTGTAGCTATGAGAGTAAGCCTTACCTCCTCGCTCCAAGACCTTGTATATCCCTCCGAACAGCCAAATTCCCGGTTCGGGGTAGAAATCAATAAGAGCCAGTATGTAATCCCGATTGAACTCGTCCTTACCAGATCGCCATGAATTCCATCCATCCCACTCGGCACGATCTCTAACGAACGCGTCGAGTGGTTGTTTATCCCCATTCCAATAGGCCAGATGGAGTTTGTAGCTATCGGGGCTTTCAAGGGGAACAATGGATTTCAATAGAATGCTCATAGTGTCAGTTCATTTCCCCCCTGTCTGTGACTTCCCGCCAAAGTTCTTCGATACGCTGCTGCGCCAAAGGCGAATTAATACCTTTGCCGTTCTCCCAGCGGTTGACCGTGGAAGCGGTGACGCCGACTTTCGCGGCGAAACGTTCCTGGGTCAATCCGAGCGCGGCGCGAAGGGCCTTGGCGCTTTGTTCGGGGGTCTTCTCGGACATGCTTCGGTCAGTCCTTTTCACGTTGCACGGTGTCTCGGGCATATTACAAGATAAATTATGGGTTGCGTGTCGCGTTAAGTCAAGTGAAAATTCAAGAAAAACGCCGTGGCGGGAGGGCGTCGCCATTGCCACAGCCACCATTTCTCCCCCTTATCAGGAATAGCTCCTGGATCATAGCGGTCGATATTCTTCCACCCCTGGATTTGGTACACATCCGCATCCTCGCTTGACGGAATAGGGCTCATACAAACAGTTGAATCTATGTTACCGGTCATAGCGATACCCCCTCTCGCTTTGTCTGGTATCACGGGTACTGTAGCGCACACACCTCGAGTCGGTCAAGGAAAAGCGCCGCATCAGGGGCATCGTCTGGATGAAAATTCAAGAGGTCGCTTGGTATCAATAATACAGCTGCCATGAGGGCTTGGCGGCGGTTGCTGAGCTGATGTCGCAACGGTAGGCAAAGTTAGAATCCAATAACCACAGCACCCCCGGACCTTCATAGCATAAATCTATTGCCGATGTGGTTATATGCGCTATAGAGACGGAACAAATCAACTCACCGTCTTTCCAGACATGATAGAGACTGTTCGTATTTGCATCCAATATCCATAAGTTATCACTTCTCTGATCGTACGCTATTCCAACAGGGTGCGTGGCTCCAAAGCTGAGCGTTGAAAATTCATGTATGATTGTTCCTGATGTATCCATATTAAGCACTGAAGTAGTGTATTCATCTACTGCCCAGAGATTATGTGTCTTGCTATCGTAACTCAATCCTCTGATTTGCGTAGGTCTCCCGGAAAGAATAATACCTCCCTGTACTTCACCTGAATAACTAAAACTATGAAGTAACGTGAAATCTTTGGTGTATTCCTCAATGCAACTAATCCAAACGTAACTTGGTGGCCACCACTCGAATTCAGTCTCATAAACATAAGCGCGGCTTAACCAGAGCCTGTCTGTGAACGAATCAACAGTAAGAGCAAGCTTTCTGGAATAATAATCATCAGATAAGTCAAAAGTTCTCAGCAAAATGCCCTCTGGACTAACTTCTGTTAGCCATGGATAGCTTAGAGTTGTAACGCTCCAGAAATTTCCCATCTCACTTTCAATTTCAAGCGCTTGAGGATTATTATGCCGGAAAAATCCAAAAGGAATGAGATTCATCTCATATGTTGATGCGGAAATTTTTGCTATATTTTGACGTGTAGAATGATATGAGATTAGTTCTGACTTATTTTTATCATAATCAAGGCCTATACAAAAGTTATCCATATCAAAATCGATAAACTCTATAAAATTCCCTTCTTCCGAATATGCAAATAATTTACCAAAATCAGCCATGATCCAAAGCATGTTTCTATCATTATCATAGGCTATCCCATTCGCATTAATAGCAGCTCCCATATAGTTTGAAAAAACCGTAAATGAAGAAACCAAATCTCCTGTTTTTGTTACCTGAAATGCCCTTGGTTGACCAATATCTTTCTCGTCAGTATTATACACCAGCCAAAGTGTATCATTTGTGAGGTCAACATCAATATCGAGCGCTTGATTATCGAGAGAAGGGGTAAATAGCTGCGTAGTAATACTATCGAGAAGAACGAAATCTTTATTGGTTTTAAATAGAATTATTTCCCCGGTAGAAAAGAAGTCTGAAAACCAATAAATTTTATCATTCTCATCATAGGTCATACCCTTTAAATGCCTATCTGTGAACATTGTTGAATTTATTAATCCACGATAATTCCAATTATCATTAAATTGATAGATGATTTTATTTTGTCGGGATAAAGCAAGAGACATATTATCATCTTCATTAAAGGTGACAGAAATGAAATCATCAAAATTTGTTTTTATATTATCCATCACTCGTATCTCATCAGAGATTAATTTAGTTGTCATAAGTAAGATAAGAAACATTAAAACGATTTTTTTCATTTCCCTGCCTCCTGTTGTTTTATGGAGAGTAATGCTCAAAAAGCCCACCAGTTAATTGTAAGTTTCCGTTTTCATCTATAAGGCATACTATCTCATTTGTGGCGTTTTTAACAATAAAATGGTTTAGTTCTACATCAACCGTAGGGATCGTGTGTTCATACAATTCACCCTTTATTTTTAAGTCCCCCGTCTCAAGGTCAAGCAATGCCACAATTTGTCCAGTAGAATTTTTGATAATAAATTCTCTTTTCAATGATTCTTCCTGGATATTATTTAAATATCTTCTGATTCTACCTTTCAGAGCAAAATTCCCTTTTTCGCCAATCCAAGCAACATCGTTGTTCACGCCATCTTTAAAAGATAATTTATTAATATCTTCTTCAAATATATCTGAAACAATTCTTATTCCTCCCTCTTCATCTGGGAAGTATTGAGTTATTAATGAATATCTTTGTAAATACTGTAACGGAACTGAATTGACTATATTCCCAGAAATTCTTATCTTCCACTCACCTGTTGGTAATGTATTCTCTGGGGCAATAGGTTCAATTCTAACCTGTTCAATATTATCCACCTCATTTCTTAAAGTATCATCTTCAAAACTACTTATACTCTTGTTGCAGGATCTCCAGGATTATCTTTATTCAATTTCCAGGGATAATAATAGTTATCATCTGGACCAATAACTAATAAATCCACGTCATTTAACAAATCTTTCCCAGAATTTGTATTTTGCCCTTCGTAATCATCCCAACATAGTGTTACCTGCAATTTTGTTTGTCCTTCGGGTACATAAACTTTAACCCATTCTACATCATCAGTTTTCATCGTCCCCTCGATTATCATTCTATTCTCTGAGGTAGTACTCATAATTAATTCTAATGCTTTATCAATTTGAATTAATCCATAGCCGTATTTGTAATCAGGTCCTTTCGTGTTATTATACAAAGGGTCTGTAGATTGATATAGTTCGTCGTTCGCAGTATGGCAAAGGATGGCTTTTATTGTCGAAGCCAGTGGACGATTAATGGATATTTTATCATACCAGGCTTCATACAAGAGAGCTGCTGCTCCAGCGACTTGTGGGCAGGCAGCTGAAGTCCCAGAAATAAGAGTAAAATATAGGTGACTAGTACTACTTGAGAAAATACTATACGCATCACTTAATGCATAAGACCAATATGCCACTACTTCTGGTTTTAATCTTCCATCTTTTGTAGGTCCACGTGCTGAATATTCATGGATAATATTATCTCCTTCTTGATACATAATACCACCGACAGCTATTACATTTTTTGCAGCTTTTCCAGGTCTTATTCCCTGCCACCCTTCTTCTACATTACCAGCTGAAAATACTACTGTTAGAGATTTTTCAAATTCACCCATTGCATCGTGCATTCTTACTAAATTATCCATACGATAAGAATACTCATTATAAGTACCGTCAGCGGGGTAGGAGGATATGCGCCATGAATTAGAAGATACTTCATATCACTAGTGTCCCAATGTTAGTCGAATAAATCCAACTGTTTACAAAGACTAACGTTTTGCTCTTTGAAATCAATATCCGTAAACAACTGAAAAATG
>CAZSMK010000066.1:0-22284 GCA_964608095.1 uncultured Candidatus Sumerlaeota bacterium
TTGATGATCTTTCTTCAGGAACATGGCATTTCCGCCGCACTGGGGAAAAGGATTTATCGTTATTATGGTGACCAGTCTATAGACATATTGAAGGCGAATCCGTTTCAACTCGTCCTGGACATTTACGGTATCGGATTCAAGACTGCTGACCAGATTGCCTCGAAGCTGGGTATCCCGGCAGATTCGCCGCAACGTGTACAGGCGGGCGTTCTACACGTTCTCGAAGAGGCAAAGAACGCAGGACACACGTACCTTCCGTGGGATGAACTGGTAGAAGGCGCGAGGAAGTTGCTCGGAGTCAGCGCATCGGAGATAGAGTCTGCTATCGACACTCTACAAAACGCACGCAGGGTCGTCATCAAGGAATTGCCTACAGGAGACGCGGTCGTTTTTCTCTCCTGGTTATATACTTGTGAACGGCAAACGGCGGAAGCGCTTCGGATAATCTCGAGGACGGGCAAATTCCTGCCCCGCATAGATGCTGATGCCGAGATCGCTTCCTATGAACGAGACCATCGATTCAAATTCGCCGAGCGCCAGAAAGACGCGATTCGCCAGTCACTACGCGGCGGTGTGGTGGTCATAACAGGCGGCCCCGGCACGGGTAAGACCACCATCATGCGCGCGTTGTTGCGCATCCTTGAAAAATATAAGGTGGGCGTTCTCCTTGCCGCGCCTACCGGCAGGGCTGCCAACCGCTTGAGCGAATTGGCGCATAAATCTGCGTCCACTATTCATCGCCTTCTAAAATACCAGCCTAAAGACGAAACGTTCGAATATAATGGCGGCAATCCGTTGCCTGCGGATTTTGTCATAGTCGACGAAGCCTCCATGCTCGACATCTGGCTCGCTCACAAACTCCTCATCGCCGTATCGCCTCTTACCTCATTGATCTTTATCGGCGATGTCGACCAACTACCCGCTGTTGGTCCCGGGAATTTCCTCAAGGATATCATTAACTCTGGCAAGATTAATGTGGTAAGGTTCACGGAAATTTTCCGCCAGGCAAAGCGTAGCTTGATTGTTATCAATGCGCATCGGGTTAACGAAGGCGCATTTCCCGTGATTTATTCTCGACAACGCGGAAAGAAATTAGGCGATTTCTTCTTTATCGAGCGTAAGGAACCGCTTGATGCGTTGGATACGATTAAAGCCCTGGTAGGTGAACGCATACCTCAGCGCTTCGGATTCAATCCGGTTGAAGACGTTCAAGTCATTGCCCCCATGTACCGCGGGATTATCGGCGTCGACAACCTGAATACCGAACTCCAGCAACTTCTTAATCCAGGCAAGGATGTCTATGTCGGGGGTGTTCGAAAGTTCCGCAACAAAGATAAGGTACTTCAGCTCAAGAACAATTACGACAAAGAGGTGTTCAACGGCGATGTGGGTATTATCGAGGCAATAGACGTTGAGTACCAGAAAATACAGGTGCGTTTCGGCGGTAGAATTGTTGAATATGAAACCAATGAACTCGAGGAGTTGACCCTTGCGTATGCAATCTCGGTTCACAAGTCGCAAGGCAGTGAATATAAAGCCGTGGTCATACCCGTACATACGCAGCATTACATTATGTTGCAGCGCAATCTTTTTTATACGGCGATTACGAGAGCTAAACAGCTTGTATGCATCGTGGGGACCAAACAGGCGGTTGCCATGGCAATAAAGAACGCGAAAGAACAACTCCGTTACTCGGCGTTGTGTCCATGGTTAGCAAAAGGTGAGTGGTGAGCGCTTATTACTCAGTCTTCTTCTGTAGAAAGTGGATGATCCTCGTAAACGTGTATGAACCGGCGAACCCGCCTCAGGTTCTGCATGTAACGCGTGTTATCCGGTTTTAACTCCAGCGCTTTTTGATAGAACGATTCCGCCGCTTCGTAGTCGCCTTTGAGTTCCGCAGCCACCCCCATGTTGTTATAAATTGCAGGATCATTCGGTGTTATTTGTCGCGCTTCATTCCACGTACTGAACGCCTCCCGCCATAATCCGTTTTTTGCCAGGTTGACACCTTTGCGGATTAAGGAATGTTTTCCGTATTCGAGACGACGACGCTCAAATACTTGATGCGGCGCAATCTTTTTGACAAACGCTTCAGCCACTTCGTCCGTTAACCTGCTCAAGATATACTCTCGCGCCGGAAGGCTACTCGACGAACGCCCACCTTCTGTGCTCTGCCGGTACGAACGAGTCTGCTGGTCGCTGGCGATTACACGACCCGTCGGTACGTCTATCAAGCGAAAGGTGGCGGACACGGTACCACGCCGTATCCTTATCTCGACAGTCCTTACAACCGTTCGAAATTCAGGAATGCGCACGCCCCTTCGATCGTAACGATACCTTCCGGTCATTACCTGATCGGTGACTTGCTCGTATTCGACATCGTCTTCAATGTCATACGCAGTGACTTCTCCCACAATGACATAATCAGCCCCGACAATTTCGCCGATCTCTTGCGCGTAGGAAGGATCCACATAATCGGTGGTGGCGAATTTCAATTCACGGATGACATTTTCAATCTGTGCACGCTCGATGAGATTATAAAACTCGGTAGGTGCGAGCTTTGCCACCAACGAACTTGCAATCGCTCTGCCGCTTTGCGGGTGGTCGCTGTAAGACACAAAATCAAGCACGGCAAGATTCTTATCCGGCGGGATGTCGTATTCGGGCGGTTCGATACGGCTCAGGGTTACTGCAGTTGATGCACATCCAGCAAATAAAATTCCTGCTAAGCACACAAGCGCACTTTTAATCGCCCTCTTCGTTATATCCTTATATTGCCTCGAGTCTTTGTCCATATCTGTTTCCAATCAAATCTTTATTACGCACAAGGTATCGGTTGTACCGGGTGTAAGTAGTGGTAGTCCTGCGGTTATTACCACGCGTTGATTCTTTTTGATTAAATTTTCCTTCAGAGCCACTTCCACCGAGCGTTCAACGGCTTTTTCAAAGGAGGTACGTGAAGATAATTTTTTCAGTTTAACAGGCACCACACCCCAGCTCAGCTGGAGTTGGCGTAGTGTGCTCTCCGAGGAAGAGAATCCGAGGATAGGCGCGCAAGGTCTGTAGCGGGCAACCATGCGTGCGGTCATACCCGACATGGTGAGACACAGGATGGCGTCCAGTCTCAGATTATGCGATATCACGCATGTCGCATGGCTTATCGCATCAGGTATGCTCTCTGATTCGGTCAGGCTCATACTGCTGAGGGATTTTCCGTACTCAATGTCTTCTTCCGTGACTTCCGCTACCCTGTTCATGAACGCTACCGCTTCATAAGGATAGTTACCGACTGCTGTCTCGCCGCTCAACATGATGGCATCGCTTCCGTCGAAGATGGCATTAGCAATATCGGCGACTTCCGCACGTGTAGGTCGCGGACTCGACAACATCGACTCGAGCATTTGTGTTGCCGTGATCACGGGCTTGCCCTGCTCGTTGGACACCCTGATGATCTCTTTTTGAATCAAGGGAACTTTATAAAGGGGGACCTCGACGCCCAGGTCGCCTCGGGCGACCATTATTCCGTATGATTCCGCAACGATTTCCCGTATATTTGACAGCGCTTCACTTTTTTCAATCTTTGCAATAATGGGAAGCAATGTATCGTCTTTTTTTATATCCCGGATAAACCTTTTGAGCTTCCTGATGTCGTCAGCTTTACGAACGAACGAGAGGGCGAAGAAGTCAACCCCTTCTTCGAGGCAGAAGCGCGTATCCTCTTTGTCTTTGTCCGTCAGGGCGGAAAGACGAAGATTTGTATCGGGAAGATTCACCCCCTTACGAGACGTTAAAAAACCGCCATTTATGACCTTGCAAATAATACGCTCTTTCTCCACCTTCTTCACTCGGAGTCCTATATCCCCATCGGCAAGCATGATACGCTCTCCGGGTTTAACCTCTTTCGCTAAATTTCTGTAATTTATGGGTATTACGTTGCGTTTACTACTTGCGCGATAGTCTTCCGCAACCACCACCACATTCTCGTTTCTCTTCAAAAGGAGGGGTTCCGGTTCGATAATGCCGCAACGTATCTTGGGACCGCTCAAGTCGGCGATTATACCGAGATGCACCTTTTTTTCTCGTGAGACACGGCGAATATTACGGATAAAAGCGCTGTGCTCTTCGTGTGTGCCGTGAGAAAAATTCAAACGGAAAACGTCCGCGCCTGCTTCCACGAGCTTTCTTATCATGGATAGCGAAGATGTCGCAGGCCCTAACGTCGCAACTATTTTTGTTCTTGCCATGATTCTTCTTTAATTGAGTTTTGTTCCAAGTATTAAATCAGACTTTTTACGCTCCGGGCAACTACATTTTGCTTCACAACATTTGACTCGGTTTTATTTGAATTTGTTTAATTCACAGAAACGCATCCGCTATTTGCGGTGTGACTTGCGTTCGCTCGAGAATATAGATTTGTATATTTCCGGCAGAACCGTACTCAAAAGGCGACAGAAGTTCGCGTGCTATTTGAAAAGCCGGGCGGCTCTCCCTGACGTCGATAAGGATGACGAGTGTTTGAAAGTCATCGGTGGATTTTGTAAGAAGAGTGGGATTTTGCGTCTCCCACCAGATTAAATAGGCAAGCCCGTAATCAACGCCTTTAGAGGGTGGATTCTGGTTCTGGATAATGAGCGTAGGTGGTCTGTCGAAGGCGCGTTCGCGTAGGGCAACGGCGGTCACTTTCTTCCAGAGATATACCGTATGCACGTCATCGCCCGGTTGGGCATTTGCGAGCGCATGGTTCGTTTTTGCAATGTAAGCGACCTGAGTACATCCCCACACCAACAAGAATAGTAACAGGAACAACTGTACCAGTTTTCTTTTTTCAACTCGGTGAAAAAGCCATCCTGCTATCACGGGAAAACCCGCAATTGACGGTAAGAGATAAAACGGTACAAAACTTACGCGCACTACAAGAAAGAAAATGATGCAGAGAAGGATTCCTATTGAAGATATCAAAGCGATCTCGGTGTTGCTTCTCGCTTCAGAATCTTTCTTACGCCCTCGCTTTAAAACATGTACACATACATACCCCATGCCGGCGAACAACAGCAATCCCATCAGTAGATTTACTATAAAGAAGAAGGGGGTTTGCGAGGGGTGTGACGTCAATGGCGGGACAAGGTCGTTTCGACCTGCATCACCCATCATCAACAAACCGCTGGTCAACGGGGCAGGAAACGATACTTTGGTGGATGTCGCGTCGCCGAAAAGGCTGAACACAATTCGGATATCCGAAAACTTGCTCTTTAGCAGGAAAAGCAGGTAGGGGAGATAACTCCAGCCTCCGCCGAAAACTCCGATGATAATATATTTGAGTCGTAGCGGCGGACGAAAAAGAAAATAGACAATGGCGGTATGGACAATCATCAAAATGCCGGAAAGATGAAACTGCTGTGCAAAGAGCGCGGCGATAAGGACGCCTATGACGGCTTTTTCTTTTTTTTCGATGCTCCACATAATGAGAAAATAGAGGTAGAAGAGTGAGGATGCGGCAACAAACGAATGACCCCATAGTCGGCGCGACGTGAATATCATCACCGGCATCAAGGCGTATGCGAAGAGAAAAACAGCCACGGCTGAAGGGGTGAAATGGCGCGCAAGCAGTCGTGCAAGCAGGAGCGCGCCTGTTATCTGGACAAATATCAAAAACTCGAGCGGGAAAATCGGGTTCGACTGAATAAGGAGAAGCGGCGATAGGAGATACACAAGAAGAGGCGGGTTGTAGAAATGCAGGCTTGTTTTGACGCCGACCAAAGGGATTTCGCCCATTTTCCAGATTCTGGCAGCGTAGATACAGGCTATTCCTTCGTCCATGCCGAACGAGGTCAATCCGATATTCCATTGCCTCAGAAAAAAAGCCCCCGCGGCAATCAGCGCGAACACGAGGATGTTACGTTTCTTCTCTGTTGTTCTATTCATCATTGAAGTCGCGAAAATCTTATTATTATTCGAATCCCCCTGCCGTTTTTTCAATCCATTTGTTGATTAATCCCTCTATCAAACGCGCAATTATAGAGAAGGTAAAATAGATAATAAGGCTAAAGAATGATAGTTTGAAAGAATAGTTATAATGGCAATTACTTCCCCCTTCCCTCCCAGAGCAGCAGGTCATGAAGTTTCAAGAAATAGGGATGCTTTTGAACCCAGCCCCATGGCTGTTCGATGTACCCGCCGGTTTTTCATTGATTTCCCACCTAAAAGAGATAAAGATAAGAAAATTTACAATCTTACCTTAGATCGAGGCGAAGAAATGACTGATCAGGTGCA
Organism: uncultured Candidatus Sumerlaeota bacterium; assembly: GCA_964608095.1. Classification (GTDB taxonomy): domain Bacteria; phylum Sumerlaeota; class Sumerlaeia; order MWCT01; family JAGHBZ01; genus CAZSMK01. The sequence goes on from CAZSMK010000066.1 coordinate 6,271, forward strand.
CTTATCAAAGCGCGGCAGGTTGATTTCGCTCGATGTTTTTCGTGGCGTCACTATTGCAGGTATGATATTGGTCAACAATCCCGGCAGCTGGAGTAGCATCTATGCACCCCTTAGACATGCTGAGTGGCATGGAGGGACACCCACCGATTTGATCTTTCCCTTTTTCCTTTTCATTGTGGGAGTCGCCATGACGTTTTCATTCGCAAAACGTATGGAGCGCGGCAGTAGCAAAACGATTCTTTTCGGGCACGTTATAAAACGGAGCATAATTATTTTCGCGCTCGGTCTTCTCCTCGCCTTTTTCCCGAAATGCATCATCCCGGAATTCGATCTCTCGAAACTCCGCATCCCGGGCGTACTCCAGAGAATTGCCCTTTGCTATTTCTTCGCTTCGATAATTATCATGAACTGCGGGGTGAAGGGGCGCGCGTATTGGGCGGTTGGATTAATTATCCTCTATTGGGCTTTGATGAAATTGATGCCGGTTCCCGGCTATGGAGCGGGCGACATGTCACAGGATGGTAATCTGGTGGGATACATCGACCGGAACCTAATTCCCGGCTCTCTCTGGTTAGGCAATTTTGATCCTGAAGGACTCCTCAGCACCATTCCCGCTATATCTACCACGCTCTTCGGCGTTTTAACCGGTAACCTTCTGCGAAGTCCTAAAAGCGACCAGGAGAAGGTCATACTTATGTTTGTATTTGGAAACGTGGGACTGGTTCTCGGTCTTATTATGGATATCTGGTTTCCTATTAATAAAAACCTGTGGTCAAGCTCGTACGTTGTCTTCACCGCAGGCTTTGCGCTCCATTTTCTGGCTATGTGTTACTGGGTGATCGAGATGAAAGGATACAAGAAATGGGCATATCCCTTTCTTGTGTATGGCACCAACGCCATATTTGTATACGTAGCATCGGGGATTGTGGGCAGACTGTTATATATGATAAGAGTCACCTCTTCCGACGGAAACGCGCTGGCTTTGAAAACCTGGATATATCAAAACCTGTTTGCATCATGGGCGGGTGATATAAACGGATCGCTATTCTTTGCAATTTCATACGTAATTTTGTGGTTCCTTATCCTTGTACCGATGTATCAAAAACGTATTTTTATAAAGATATGATGGAAAGGAAACCATCTCTTCTTCTTTGGCGAAAGACTTCAAGCCGCTCCCTGTTGCTCTAAAAATTTTCACCTATTGTTCAGGTGGAAGAAGAAAGAGCGCACCCCAGTGTGAGGGATCGCGCCAGTTCTGCTCCGTGCCGTTCCACATAAGAACACAATCCTTTTTTTCACGTTCCGCATCATCGAGGTCATTCAGCGCTATATCGAACCCCACTATTACAGGAGCGGTCAAGGAATCGATGCCCAGAGATTCCACCGGTAACCTTGCTTCAAGGTTATAGCCGTCGGGAGTCTTTTGAACCGCGATTTCAGCGTCATCGAATTGCTCGCTGGTGCGTCCAACTTGCCATATCCACACCGAGGGAGGAATATGTTTATACCCGGGAGATAATCCAATCTGGACATCCTCTTGAGTGTACCAATTATCCAACCGTGGACCACCGAAGCCGATATAAAGCTCGAGCCCATCGCCGCGCCAGATATCGCCTTCCTCGTAAGGATTAATAGCGGGAGCATCATCATGTATCTCTGCGGCAATATATATATTGTCCGGGTCGCTGCAGATTCTGACCTTTCCACTGATGTCGTCCTTCTTCCAAAACTCTTTTGCCTCAACGGTAAGAATTTGTTCTTTGCGGTTTAATTGGATAGGGTCAATACGAGGCCAGTCATCAAAGTTTCCATCTATGCGGCGCTGGATATTCTCAAGAAAGGGAACGAACGCCACTCGCTTCGTCATGCTGAATTCGTTGTCTCCGGAGATTTCGAAGCGTGAATTAAGTGTAACGGCTATTTCGCCATAGCCGGAGCGAAGCCTTCCTTCAAGTTCAAACATCTCATTCGGATTCAACTCTTTTACCGATTTCGTTCTCCGCATGACGTCTCCTGAAGGTTCAAGCCCCCAATAAGCATCGCCCGTGAGCGATACCAGGCTGACATTCTTGATGCGACCGACGAGGTATATCTCGCGATCTGTCGCACTCATGGCTATTTCCGAGTGAACAGGTTCAATGATTTTAAACGGCACCTTTACACGGCAAGGTTGTATTTCAGGATATTCCAGATCATTTAATGATACGTAAAAATCATGCCAACCTTGCTGAAGGTGTAACCCCGCTTCTATCGTCGCCGTAAAAGTGATTGATTCTCTCTTCTTTATTCTTTCGGGAAATTCCTTCATCGCTACCTTGCCGCCTTTCAACATCATGCTTACTTCCATCGTACGAGTACCGCCTGAACTATTGGTCAGATTGAATTGTACATCGCGACGTTCGCCCGGTATAAGGAAAAGCGGGATTTGCTCAGGGGTGATTGAAGCAAGAACAAGATAAGCACGGGCTAATCCCTCGATATAAAACGGTATAGATGTTACCTCCAGTGTGGTATATTCTTCGTCCAATTCTTGTTGCTGTTTTTCTCCATAAATGTGGAGCAGGGTATACTTTTTCGTATCCAGGAATACTTGAACATCTTCTTTGTCGCGAGATGACCACAGCACACCGGTAACATTGTCATCCTCGTCGTTGAAGAGAATGCATCGTGTAGTCTCCGTGAGATAAATACTCCCTGCATATTTTTTATCGCCCACAACGTTTATCAATGTCCTGTACGCATAAGCAGCCGGCTTGGGTAAAAGATCAACGTCATAGACTCCCCAATGCCCATCCGAGTAAGGATCAGTAGACCAATCATTTATCGTAAACCAGAAGATTTTACCCACTACACCGGATGCATAGGCGGTAAGAATCTTGCGTACCAGCCAAACAGCCTGCTCGCCCTCAAAAAAAGGTTCGATGACATCCGAATTATACGCGGTGGGTAATCCGATTTCCGTTATCCAGATATCTTTGGCACTATCGCCATACCGGTTCATTATATACTTGATATTCATGAGTTCGCGTTCGAGCACCTGATCGTCCTTTTCAGAATTGTAATGATGATACGACAGAGTATCGCAGAACGCTCCTCCACCCAATTCGTAAACCTTCTCAATAAATGCGTAATCTGGATTGGACGTACAAAAACCGATGACATTGCATTCCTCATCGGCTTTTTTAGCCGCTTGATATGAATGTTTGAGTAAATGGGTATAAGCCTCAGCCGAGGGTTCAGGCCTCCAGAACGGGATTATGTTCGGTTCGTTCCATATCTCCCAGTCCTTTATCCTATCCTTGTATCGCTCAACCATCCTCGAAACATATCGTGCAAAAAGTTTTTGTTCATCTTCGGTTATGGGAGCCTGTTCCGGCTTCCATGCAGGATTATAGGAGAGAATAGGCATTATCGAATGACCCCTGCTGGAGATCATATCCATTGCCTGATCGAAATAAGAGAACGAAAAGTTCCCCTTTTGAGGTTCAACCAGATGCCACCAAAGGTCACAGCGATGCCACTCGAGACCGAGTCGGTCGACGGCATCGAGTCGGTCAGTGGCAATTTGCCATCGTCGAGCGTCATCGTGTATATGTGAAAAACTGATTCCGTTAATCCCGCACGCATCATTCAAGGTCGTTTGTTCCGCTCCGGCGCACGTAATCATGCTGACCACAAAAAGGATCGGTAAAAACGTATTGATAGTTCGCATTGAAATCCTCCTTAACGTTATAAACGAGTGTTGGTTAAATAAAGATGTAACAGGTTTAGTGCGGACGTGCAATAGAAAGGAACGTGTTCCCGACTTTTTTGAAAGGAATATACGTTCACAAGGAAACGACTGACCAAGATCACATAAGCATTAAAGGTCCAGGTCAGACTCGAGATCAATTTTGGGCTTTTCCTCCAGTGCTCGAGTGGTATCCTTAACCGGTTCATATCCCCCTAACTCACATATCGCCTCATCAATCGATATTTTCAACTCGGCGGCGCTCTGAAATCGATCATCCGGGTTCTTCTGAAAGCACTTCATTATAATTTCATTAACCGAATCCGGAATTGAGGGCATGATTCCCTTTGGTTCGGGAGGGTCGATATTAACCTGTTGATAGGCAATGTCACCGGCAATGAAGGGAGGCGAACCAAGCAGACATTCGTACATAACAATACCGACCGCATAGATATCAGCCCTGCCGTCAATCTTGGCGCCGCGAACTTGTTCTGGCGACATATAGCGCGGGGTACCGATGAGAGCGCCCGTAGGAGTAAATGTTGCTCGTTCTATATGCACAATGCCAAAATCCGTAATCTTCACTTTTTCATCTTTGGTTATCATAATATTGTCGGGTTTAATATCGCGGTGGATAATACCTTTATCATGTGTCGCGCTCAGGGCGCTGCAAAGCTGAGACATATAATAAAGTATTCGAGTAACATAGTTCTGAGACGGCTGCGGGGTATGCATAAATTTATCTTCAATAATTTGTCTTAAGGATTGTCCTTCGATATACTCCATTGAGATATAACTTTGCCCCGCGGTATGGCTTATATTGTAATCGTAGATATCGACAATGTTCTCATGATTAATTGACGCCGCTATACGCGCTTCACGGAAGAACCGCTCGAGCGCCCTGCCGCTGCTGCTCAATTCTTCTCTCAAGATTTTCATTGCCGCAAATCTGCCGAGTTTCTTGTCGAAAACCTTATAGATAACGCCCATGCCGCCACTGGCGATTTTGCTTGTCATACTATAACGTCCAAGAGAGTGTCCACCTATTAATTGTTGTATTTCCTTGTCCTGCTCCTCGATGGGAAGCGAGTCACGCTCACGCGTATCTAATTGTTCCATAACCTGTTTTGTGTCGCGATAGTCGGGTTTTAACTGCACTATAAGCTCACCCGCCTCTTTTGCACTCCTGTAGTTGCCATTGTTTATGAGCACTTGCATAATGTTATAAATCTGCGGTAAATCATCCTCGACGATCGGAAGATCCTTATAATTATCAAGAGCCATCTGGATATTGCCCATCTTGAAATATATCTCTGAAATCTTCTTTTGTGCCTTTATCCTCGTAAGCGGATTATTAGACGCCTCTTGATATTCGGATAACGCCTTTTCAAGATTATTCTCGAGCAGATATAAGTCACCGGAACGTATTCGTAGTTCGCCGAGTTGCGGCGCCACTTCAAGGATATGATCATATATAATGCGGAGTTGAACTGAACTTTCGTGGTCTTCTGGTTGCCGTTCGATCACCTTGTTGTAATACTCAGCCGCTTTGTAAAAATTCTTTTCCGTCATATAAATGGAGCCGATCTTTTTGAGCACATCCGTTTCGATATTGGAAATTCGGGAAACAAGATAATCGAGTTGATCGCTGAACTCGTTGATATCCTGGAAGCCGTGTTCAATCACCGAAAGGAATTTCGCCAATGCCTGCGGGTAGTTCTTTTTCTTGAAATAAAGATTTGCAAGACCTATTTCCGCACGTATCTCCAACTGGCGCCATCGATTCTCGTTTATCTCCTTTATAGTGATATCGTTCTGGTTAATAAATTGCAACAGATAGGTGGCTGTATCCAATTCGCCTCGTTTTTCAAGATCCAGCGTCATCTGGTTGATAAGCGATTTTGCTTCGTCATCCAGGGGCATTTTGGATAGAAGATTGAACGCACCGCTGAAATCCCCGTATTTAATAAGCATCTGGGCGACTCGTTTTACCGTCGAATAATCTTTTAACTTTTTCAGATCGATTCTCCCCAGTGTGCTTACGGCATTCAATAGTTCGTTTCTATATAGATAAATATCTGTGAGAAGACGAAGGTACTCGTTGCAAAGGATGCGATTATCCTCTCCCGATTGTTTATTCAATTCTTCGATAAATAAATTGAGCAGCTCGACCAATGGTTCAAGTATCTCGGGGCGTCGTTCACCTTTTTTGTAAAGGTCCAGGAGAATCTTGAATGCATCCTCTTCTTCATTCCCTCTTCTAAACAAGTCTGCGAAGAAAAGCATTTGATCCGTGGTTAATTCGATCTGGTTGGTGTTCACGAATTCCAGGAAATTTTTGAGGGAGAAAATTTGAACCGTGCCAAATTGGAGACAGCGTTTATATTCCTCGATTGCCTGATCGATCTCGCCTACAAAGAGTAACAGATTTGCGAGGGCCTGACGTATTGTAACGTTTTCCGGTTGGCGCACCACCATTGATTTGAGATGCTCGATGTTGTGGAGAATAACCCTCCGGTCGACTTCCGACATCTCATGGATTTCCTGGGGAATCTGGTATATCTGGTCGAGAAGGAGCGATATGCTCAACGCCTTCTGAAAACGCACATCACGCGGTTTATCCTTGATTATTCGCTCGTAAACCTCACGCGCAGAGGTATCAAAACACCCGATCTGGTAATAGAGATCCGCCAGCTGATGAAGGGTCTTCTTATCCTCGGGATCATTGATCAACTTCTTCTTCAGGCTTTGAATGTTTTTTTCTATTTCAGTCGTATCCATCGCTGAAATATTCTCTTCCTAATAAGTGACTATTGGATACTTCACGGTAAAACAGCTTCCCTCTTTCGAGTTACTTTCAACTTCGAGACTTCCTCCTGTAGCATGTAGAAGAAGACCGCTTATGGTAAGACCGATACCCAGTCCTTCATAATTCCGCGTCATAGGCTCTTCCACCTGGTAAAAGGCGTCAAAAATCTGCCGAAATTTTTCGTTGGGTATTCCGGGCCCTTGATCATTAAATGATATATGCACCTTATCATCTTTTTGACTAAACTCAACAGAGACCTTACCACCTCTGGGAGAGAATTTTACAGCATTATCGAGTAAATGAAAGAAGATCTTTTCGAGTGCTTTCTCATCAGCTAAAACAAGAGGAATTTCCCCCTCGATGAGCGGTTCGATATCAAGACCCTTTGCTTTCGAGCGTTGTGCAAGACGCGGCAGAACATTCATAAAAACACTTAGAGGATCAAGGGACACAAGTTTCGGATGTTCAAGACCTTCGATTTTTATATGGGCAAGTTCGATCAAATCATTGACCTTTGTCATAAGAAGACGTGAATTCTCGATGACCCTATCAAGGAGCTCTTTCTGTGCCGGCATCAGCTCTCCCGCTTTCCCTCCGGCAAGTAACTCAAGAAACCCATAAATCGAGGTAATGGGTGTGCGTAACTCATGGGAGATTATCGAAAGAAAATTGGTCTTGAGATCGTCGATTTGTTTTACCTCTTCATACATGTGTTCATAATCGGAGATTAACCTTGCATTGCTCAACATGAGTGACGTATGCGAGCGGAACCATTCGAGTTGCAACAAATCCACCGGATTGAATTCAAGCCCCTGGTAGCGCCGGTCAACAAAGAACACATAATTGACCTTATCTTTATCGCAGATCGGAACAATAACAAAAAGTTCAGGCAGAAGCGTAAGAAGCGCATTGGGTAAGTATGCGCGCACATTCTCTTTTCTTACTATGAGAATTCGTTTTTCTTTCCCTGCAGTAGAAAGTACATTCGACTTGTCCTTCATACTGCGTTTAGAGAATTCAATCGTTATATCCTGAATTTGTCTTGTCGTTGATTGAAGGAATTTAAAAGTTTCAGTTCCTTGATTCTCAAAACTCTCCACAAGATTATACATACCTGCATTATTTCCCCCGGGGTTCTCGAATGAATCGAAAGAAGAGAAGGTCTCCCGCTGTTTTTTGACAAGGCTACGCCACAGATGGCAAAAAGATGTCCTATCAGGCGGGATAAAGCCCAGATGGCCTTTCAGCGCCTTCTTCTCTGTATTATAGGCGAAACAAAGTGTCCCGCTTAAGCCCAAGCCGTAGGGTGAGAGCATCGAGGCAAGAATGGCATAACAAGGCTCTTTCGTAGAAAAAGAATAATCGAGCGTGGCACACACATAATGAATCAACTCAAAAGCACGCAGCACTCGACGTGAGTTGATACGTAGCCCTCCCCCCTTATAGTGCAATATATTATCCTTCAGGTATTTAAATCCCTGTTCCGGCATTCTTCCCGTACCGATAAATTTAGGGTAAAATTGTCATACTTTTATGCAGGAGATGCAATTGAATTTTTGCCACAAGAAAATCATACCGATAGACATCAAGGTCGGTGCAGTAGACTTTTTGTCAACCGCGTCCTATTTGTCCCCCTCTACTCCTATTCATCCTTGAGGAATAAAAGAGTACAGTAGAGCGCCTAAGGCGCATTGCTTAAGCGTAACCGTATAACTCAACCCTTCATTCCCTTACACAGGTAAAAGGGATTTCTTTTCAATTCATGAACGATCAATCCAATAAGCTCCTGAGCCGGCATAATTGTGATAAGACAATTTCCTACCATTGCACGTTTGAGGAGTCCACGGGATTCGAGCAGCTCGTTCACTATGCTAAAATTCCGCTCTGGGCCCTCCCAGCTATGAAGACGATTGATCACGCGGTGTTCCTCTCCCTTTGCATCCTTTATTGTACATTCGCTCTCTTCTTTCTGCAAATGATAGGGTACTTTTGCAATTTCTTCACACGCATGAAGAGTGGTATTGGTCTCTTGGCTTACCCCGAGCAAGAGTATCTTGCCCCCTGATTCGGCATTTTTCTGATAGGGACTTTTCTCATCGCATGGGGTGTAAGAATTAACATGTTCACCCAGCAGATGTTGTACGTCATTCCCGAGTGCCGCAACAGAATGAGTGGGGTGAAGACTGCGTTGCGCGTCCGGCATTTTTCTCAATGTTTCCGGGATTATGCCTGTCCAGCATGGTGTTCGAAGAACATCAAAATAAGGCGGGTTGTTTCTACCATGCTCTCTTTTGCCCGTGATTGTAGGCGCCATAACCGTTCCTTCCGGAGTGCACGCATCAAGCAAAGCCTCGATTACGCTCAGCGCTCCCCCGTCAACATAACCAAAGCTTTTCAACGAGCTGTGGACAAGAACAATATCACCCGCCTTGATACCAACCTCTTTAAGTCCTCTGATTATATCGTGCTTTTGTATCTTCACCGTGAACCTATAATAAAAGATTTAACAGATCAAGAGCCTCATAAAGATCGGTAAGGTAAAGATGGTAACAATATAGGTGACCAGTTGTGCAGTCGAGACAAATGCGATATCGCCGTCATAATGTTTGGCGATGATGGCGAGATTGGCAGCCGGCGGCATAGCAGCCTCGAGAAGCATGGCGAATCCCATTATGCAGGGGACGTTCGTTATCTTCAGGAAAAACAGTACCGCGGCAGGAATGATCAGGAGTTTGATAACCACCACGGCAGCAAGATTTCGCGGTTCAATGGATTTGCTTATCTTGATTGAGGCGAGGAGGGTGCCAATGATAATCATGGCAAGCGGAATTGTTGCATCGCCGAGAATAGTTGCCGCTCCTACAACAAAATCCAGTCGTTTCATCACACCTGAGAAAGGAGAAAGTGAAAGTACAATACCCAGTAAAATACCCAGAGCCGGCGGGCTTAATAGTTTGGTAATCGAATGGGAAATCCCTTCCGATTTCCGTGATAACAACCAGATTCCCCAGGACCACATCAGCGGGGAAACAACAAAAATATATATAGCGATGTAGAAGATCACCTGGTCTGCCTGCGTTTTATCAAGAAGCGCATAAGCGAGAGGTATCGGTAGATAGCCGCTGTTGTTGAAGGTGCAGAGAGCAATCATGCTGTGTCGACGGATTCGTTCCACTTTCAGCCATTTCGAGGCGATGAAGGCAAGCACAACTGCCAGTAGTGTGATAATAACCGTGAACAGCGCCATCTGGTAAGTCTGTGTTATCTTTTCAAGAGAAAATTCCCGGTACATTCGCGAAAAGAGAAAACAGGGCACCACAATATTAATGACCAACCGGGTGAGCTCAGTGACCGTAGTATCGCTTAAGATCTTACGCCTCTTGAGTAAGAAGCCCAGGGCAATTATGGCAAAGACCTTTGCGATGGATGTCAGCACGGTCATCGCCGACGTCTGTAATTCTCCTTCCATGCGCGCTCCTTGTAGAAAACGTGAACTTAGATGATAGTATAGTGAAACGGGACTATTCAATTTGATTCGGAGCCGAGTGCATCTTCTTGAGTTCTATGAATTATTAGGTATTGAATAAACCAACGCTGAGACACCATAATCTTTTTCTCGAGCCATAAAATGAAAGGCGAACTGTTTTGGATGGTCTGTATGCAATACAGAAAAGGAAATCTCGCTCTTTACAGGTAACACCAACCGGCATCCTTGAATATAATGAGTGGCTGAAACGTCAAGCCGGCTATGTCATGTTGAGACAGCGAGAAAAGATCGAAGATTCCCTTTTTATAGTCGAGCATCCGCCCGTCTACACGCTTGGACGAAGCAGCGATGAACGCCGGCACCTCCTTGTCGAGCATGAGGCAAATCCTTCGAGCATCATGGGAATTCCCGTGGTAAGAACCAATCGCGGAGGAGGGGTAATGTTTCATAATCCCGGGCAAGTGGTCGCCTATCCCGTGATAAAACTCCGGATAGGAACAACAGGAATACGTCGTTTCTTGTGGCTCATTGAGGAAGCCATAATTCAGAGTCTTGCTGTGTTTGACGTCAAGGGCTACAGGCAACCCGATATTCATCCAGGGGTATGGACCGATTCGGGCAAAATCGGCTTCATCGGCATAGCAATAAGTCGAGGCGTGGTCTTTCATGGATTCGCAGTCAATATAGCAAACGACCTCATACCTTTCTCATATATTGCGACCTGTGGAATACTTGATTGCCGTGTGAGCTCCCTACAGCAGATGACATCGGTCGCCGTAACGACCTGCGAGTTCGCGAAGATACTCATCAGTCGATTTTTAGACGTTATGGACGAAACATATTATGGTAAAAATGCCTGCATTTGAATTTGCCCGAACAAAAATAAAGGAAGGAGAGGAATTTGCTCGATACAAAATGCAACGATAAAGATTTTTTTCCACTTTTTTAATTTAAGACCATGAGTCGATATCCTCCATATATTAGAAAGAAGTTGCTCACGACACCTGGTAAGCGCGGAAAAGTTGAATATCTCTTAGACAAAAACCGGTTGAATACGGTATGTGAAAGCGCACGCTGTCCCAACCGTTTCGAATGTTTTCATCGTGGTGTCGCCACTTTTATGATTCTGGGCAATACCTGTACCAGGCATTGCCGATTCTGCTCGGTGAAAAAAGGTGTCCCGGAACCGGTTGATCCCGGAGAACCGGAACGTGTCGCTCGTGTCGCCGACGAGCTGAATCTTCGTCATGTGGTGATCACTTCCGTCACGCGTGATGACCTTCCTGACTATGGCGCCGGACATTTCGCCGCAACTATCAGGGCTATTCATGAAGCAAATCCCGCTATGACCGTGGAAGTACTTGTCCCGGATTTCAAAGGGTCGATAGACGCGATAAGAACCGTGCTTGCCCAGAAACCCGATGTCTTCAACCATAATGTCGAGACTGTTCCGCGGTTATACCCGTACGTCCGACCGGGGGCAAATTACGAAAGGAGTGTTTCCCTTTTGAAAGATGCAGGGAACCTCGGCAGTGATCACCCACTCCTTAAGTCCGGTCTTATGCTGGGTCTTGGCGAGCATGAAAATGAAGTGTTATCGGTTATGAAGGATCTGAGAAACGCAGGGTGTGATATCTTGACGATAGGACAATATTTGTCTCCCGGGAAAGAACAACTGCCTGTTGTTGAATATATAATACCCGAACAATTCGATGTGTATTATACCCTTGCGATGGAGATGGGCTTTGGATATGTATTGTCTGGTACTTTTGTGCGGTCATCCTATAAGAGCGATGAGGTTTTTTCTAATCTTCCGAAAAAATAACTATGGCTTTTTTCGCTTTTTACAGTGTATGCTATATTTTTTTCCATTCAATTTAACCGAGATTTTTTTAAAACAAGGGTTGTGCCATGATGCAAGAGATTCGTGTTACATCGGATGAGAGCGAATATCATCACGCCACAATTCGTTTCTGGCACGTTGATGAAGACGACGAAATCGAGGAAGGTGACGATCTTGTCGACATCGAGACAGACGATGAATCAACGATTACGCTCCATTCACCCTATTCGGGCGTTGTTAAACAAATCTTTCTTGAAGAAGGCGACATTATTGCGCAGGGCGATTTGCTCGCGATTATTGAAGAAAGGGAGGTTGATTGATGTCATCGGTGTTGATTGTGGGCTCGGTAGCATTTGATAGTATTCGTTCACCCGAGGGTGAAGTTGAAGGAGCGTTGGGAGGGTCGGCGAGCTATGCGTCGATCGCTGCATCTTATTTTTCAACGCCCGTAAAAATGGTCGGAATAGTCGGGCATGACTTCAAGACTACCTATTTGAATCTTTTCAAACGGAAGCGAATCGATATCGAAGGAATTGTAATTTCAAAGAAAGGGTCGACGTTTCACTGGAAAGGGGAATATGACGGCGACATGAGTGAGGCAAAGACACTCTCGACATGTGTGAATGTATTCGCTGATTTTCAACCTGTCCTTCCCTCCTCTTATAAAAACAGTGGATTTGTGTTCCTGGCGAATATCGACCCCTTACTTCAACTCCATGTACTGAAACAATTGAAATCGCCGCGTGTGGTGGTATGCGATACCATGAACTTCTGGATAGGAGGGAAATTACAGGAGTTGAAGAAAGTGCTCCGAAAATCTGACATCATCCTGCTGAACGCCCAAGAGGCTCGTCAACTTACCGAAGAGACCAATTTGACCCGTGCGGCACAAAAGGTGCTCAGGATAGGAAAAGCCCGCTGGGTCATCATAAAAAAAGGCGAACACGGCGCCGTCATTTACAGCAGGACAGGGCAGTTCGTCGTGCCCGCATATCCCACCTCGCGAGTAAAGGACCCGACCGGCGCAGGCGATACCTTTGCCGGCGCGTTGACCGGGTGGTTGGCTCATCGTCGGCGCGTTGACGAAACTACGGTACGACAGGCGGCTATTATTGGCTCAACGTTTGCTTCTTTTACCATTGAAGCCTTCAGTGTGCAAAAACTCAGCAAATTGAGTCAGGAAAAAATAGTAGAGCGAATTGATTATTTACAGAAAATGCTTGAATATACTCCCGTCAAATCTATTTCAGGGTGAGACAAACATGAACAGTCAAATCAACATAGGACTTATCGGATTCGGCAATATAGGTTCCGCGGTGATACACTATTTTAATGAGAATAACGATATCATTAGAAAACAAGCGGGTATGGACTTGAAAATTGCGCGGGTTGCGGATATTGATCTTGACCGTCCACGTGATGTCGTCCTTGATCCTGCTATTCTCACCACTGACACGGATAGTGTCCTCAACGATCCCCAAATCCAGATCATAATCGAGTTAATCGGAGGCATAGAGCCTGCCAGGACCTATATTGAGAAGGCGTTGAAGAATGGCAAGAGCGTGGCAACAGCGAATAAGGCATTGATGGCGGAACACGGTACAGAACTCCTCGCAGTCGCACGAGAAAAAGGTGTCCAGCTATGTTTCGAGGCGAGCGTGGGTGCAGGAATACCCATTATCCGTGCAATCCAGAAATCGTTGTCGGCTAATAAAATCAGCGCTATCTACGGCATTATCAACGGGACGGCAAATTACATCCTTACCTCGATGTTGAAGGAGAAGATGGAATTCGCTGATGCGCTCTCCATCGCCCAGGAAAAAGGCTACGCCGAACCCGATCCGACTTTCGATATCGAAGGTATCGATACCGCGCATAAAATCGCCATTCTCAGCTCGCTGGCGTTTAATCAGGACATTCGTTTCAGCGATGTCACCGTCCAGGGTATAACTCGAATAGAACAAACCGACATTCTTTATGCAGAAGAGCTCGGATATGCAATCAAACTCCTTGGCATAGCCCGGCTCGATCATAATCAACAACTCGAAATTTTTGTTCATCCGACTCTGGTTCCCCTCCATTCCCTTCTTGCCTCAGTTAGCGGCGTATATAATGGAATAATGGTCGAGGGCACACCGATAGGCAGGCAACTTTACTATGGCGAGGGAGCAGGGAAAGGCTCGACATCCAGCGCAATACTCGGCGACATAATAAATATTTGTAGATGGATGAGAACCGCTACAATCTGTGATAAACCGATTCCTCTTTCCGAATCTGAACTCCCTTCGATTCCCCTCGGACAAAAGAACCTTAAACCTTTCGATGATATTGAAATCCCTTATTATTTTCGTTTTTCTGTAATGGATAAGCCTGGAACAATGGCGCGGTTGAGCAAGATTCTCGGAGATAATAATATAAGTATCGCCTCCATGATTCAGAAGACTATAAATCCTATGCATTACGCTACCTTGATTATAGTGACGCATAGAGCGGTGAAATCCGCTGTTAAAAAAGCCCTGAAAGAAATTACATCGCTCGACATTTGTGAAAAACCACCCCTTACCCTCAGTGTACTCGAGTTATAAGTGAATCCTTTACCCTTGATTCTTTCGTACTTTCCCGGTGCTTATAACAAGAAGGAGTTTGCCTTAATGAACAATCCTACTGTAAAATAATAATGAGTAACTCGATGTATGTGAGTCGAAAAAGATAATTGTCGTGAGGGTAGTCCCCTCTTTTTTCCCGGGAGCGGCAAGAAAAAATAAAGGGGAAACGACCTTTGATGTCCGTTAGTATCGAATATGAGGCAGGACTTGACCTGCATCCCGAAGCAAACGATTACCTCGCATTGCTGGATGCCTGCTATGTGAATTCCCGATCTCTTGCCATGCCTTCGCAGTGGTCTTTTGCGGTATCGGCTGTGTGCGACCTTGATTGTCCTTATTGTCCCCGACAGACCTACTCGGAAATTACAAAATCGGGCTTGATGGACTTTGACAGGTTCAAGAGCTGTGCGAAGTATCTTAAATTTTCCCGTTATACAGGGCTGTTCGGACTCGGCGAACCTTTCCTCCATCCGGATTTCCTTGAATTCGTAAAAACGGTCAAGGAAGCAGGCGGATATGCCGCGACAAGCTCGCACGGGATGAGGCTTTCCGATTCGGTTATCGATCGCCTTATCGAATACGGGCTTGACGAGCTTGAGGTCTCCATCGATGCAGTAACCCCGAAAATCTTCAACTTCCTGCGTGCCGGTGCGGATATCGAAACAGTCACATCAAACCTGACTCGCTTACAGCAGGAAAAAGCACGGCGAGGGAGTTCCATCCCCCGGCTTCATATTGCTGCTGTCATCTCAATATACAACCTTAAAGAGATACCCGCGCTCGTTCGTTTTTCAAAAAAAATCGGTGCGGATAAAATAGTCTTCACCAATATGATTATCACCCGTCCGGAGGATAAGGATATTTCAGTTTATCCCTCTACGGCGTTCGCAGAGCGAATCGCCTATGCTCAACGTTTGGGCAAAAAAATCGGCATGGATGTCGCCTTTTTTTATCAAAAACCTTATCCATGGCAACGCGAAATTTATGGAGGAGAAATCCACGACCATAAAGAGCGCGTTCTCGGCTATGGCTGTCCATTACCGTGGCGGTCGATGAACGTCGAGCTCAAAGGCGACGTAAAGCCCTGCTGCTATTATGACGATACATTTGGGAATTGTTTTTCCGAACCGGCTCAGGCTATAGTTAATAATAATTTGTTTCAGAACTTACGGGAGCGGTTAATGAGTGGCGATTTACCTCGCTGCTGCGTTGATTGTGGGAATCTCGTGCGAGTTACGCCCGAATATCTACAGCAGAAACTCGGTCACGCTCACGACAAACTCCAGAGCCTGAACGACCTTGTTGACCCGGATACGCTCAGGGAACTCACCGATGTGTTCGATAAAGTAAAGGAAACTGTCGAAAAGCGAATTAGATTATAAAGGGATGAGTCCGTATTTTTCAGGATTCTCGAGGACATAATCCTCGGTAAGGGGAGAGATGATGAAATTCCCCGATTATCGAGGACATAATCCTCGGTAAGGGGAGAGATGATGAAATTCCCGGATATTCGAGGACATAATTTTTGGTCAGGAGAGA
>CAZSMK010000067.1:0-49462 GCA_964608095.1 uncultured Candidatus Sumerlaeota bacterium
AGAAAAAAAGAGTTTTTGTTTTCCAAGAAATTAGTGAGGATAAGGGGACAAGCTGGGACGCTTATCCTACAGTATTGTAGGACAACCGTCTCGGTTGTCAGCCGTAGAACGTTAGTATTGCCTGAAATTGTTACGATATAAGGGGGACAAGCGGGGACGCGTATCCTACTTCTCCAAATCGCACTTGTGCGCGCACGCTCAGGCGTGCGATTACGCGAACGTGTACGAGCACGATATGATTGACAAGCGAGGACGATTATTCTACAGTATCTTAGGCGCGCTGAAGAAAGCTTATTCGGGACGAACGAAAATACTTCAAAAAAAACATACGAGTGCGCGTACAACGCCAAGGGTGTGTACGATGAGGGATACTCAAGTAGAGGGATTTAGTGAGATCAACTGTTTTGAAAATTCTGCAGTCGGTTGCATCGCAAGAGGGAATAATGTTCAGGGTTTCTTTTTGGTAAAGAAAACGCGTTGCGCTTTGCCGGGCTGGCGGGGGAGTTCGCCCGGTTTGAATATATCCCCCTTGGGACTGAATCCCAACTCTTCCTTGAGCCGTTTTTCCACCATATAGCCGGTCACATACTCTTCCGCCTCGACGTTTATTCTCACGTCTTTAATACCGTTAATCTCTTCGATGATGATCTGGTAGTGGCTTTTAACGCCGGGGATACTCATCAGTATCTGCTCGACCTGCTTTGGGAAGAAGTTGACGCCTTTAACGATAAGCATATCGTCGATTCTGCCCTTGATACGGTCGATGCGGGTATGTGTTCTGCCACAGGCACATTTGTCGCGTGAGACGATGCGGCTGATGTCGCCGGTCTTGAGGCGTATAACGGGCATTGCATGCCGCGTAAGCGAGGTGAAAATCAACTCGCCTTCCTTGCCGTCATCCACGGGTTCACCCGTGTCAGGATTAATGACCTCGAGGATGTAATGATCTTCCCAGACGTGGATACCCTCGTGAGCGGGACAGTCCATGCCGGTGGTGCCGACACCGCCAGTTTCCGTCATGCCATAGATGTCGAATGTCTCGATGCCAAGGAGGTCGTTGAGTTTTTTCTGCATAGCGTCGCTAAATGTTTCCGCGCCGAAGATGCCGATCTCGAGATCGTCGAGCGAATCCCCGGTCGATTCCAGCTCTTCGATGATGCGCAATCCATAGGATACGACGCCCATAAGCCCGCGCACCTTGAAATCTTTCATAAGCTTGATTTGTCGAGGTGTATTACCTGCGCCGGTTGGAATGACGAAGATGCCGCCTTTACGTGCGCCGTGATAGAAACCGAATCCGCCGTTGAAGAGTCCGAACGACGGTGTGATCTGAATCGTGTCGCCATAGCGCAGCCCGGACATATAAAGGCATCGCGCCATACATTCAGCCCACTGGTCGAGATCGGACTCGGTATAGGGCATGACTACGGGACTGCCGGTCGAGCCGGAGGACATATGCATCTCGCGCAATTCGGAGCGCTTGACACATAACAAGCCCAGCGGGTAGGACGTGCGCATTAACTCTTTATCCACCATGGGCAGGAGCGGCAGGTCGTCGAGTCCCTTTATATCTGCGGGATTGATTCCTTTCTCGTCGAACATTTTCCGGTAGAGAGGGTTTGAGGTGTAGGCGTGGGTGCAGATTTTTTTCAGCCGTTGCTCCTGCACGGCTCGAATCTCGTCGACCGATGCGGTTTCCATCTTTTCGTTAAAGAATCCTGACATCTTTTCAGGCATTGCGCGCTATCTCCTGTCCTTGTTGAAACGCGGCAAGGTTAATTTCGATGAAGTGCGATTTTATCAAACTTTTCATAACCGTTTCCCATATTTCCTGGGCAAACGGAAGATGAATAGAAAGAGCGCCCAGAAGAATCGTGTTACTCACTTTTGTGTTACCCAATTCTCGTGCGATATGAATACAATCGATAAGGAGTGGATTGTCATAGGATTCACGAAGGAGCTCGTCTATGTTATCGGGATAAGCCGCGACGCCCATGGACACGCTTACGGGTTTAATGCACTGGTCGTTAATGAAGACTTTAGCCGATGATTTGGTAAGGTGTGCGTATCTGAGGGCTTCGAGTTTTTCGAGCGCGACAAGATATTCGATATCGCCGGATGAAATGAGGGGTGAAAAGACTTTTTCGCCGAAGCGAATCTGGCTGGTCACGCTCCCGCCTCGTTGTGCCATACCGTGCACGTCCGTGCTCTTGACATCAAAGCCGGACATCAACGCTACGTTAGAGATGATACGGCTTGCCAGGAGAATCCCCTGTCCACCTACGCCAGCAAGGAGAATATTTCGTACGCTCGTCAATCTTTCTTTGCTTTCAGTCATTCTTCCACCCGAATCGCGCCGAATGGACATACCTGTTCGCACATGTTGCATCCGGTACAGAGAATGTCGTTTATGCGAACCTTTTTCTTGCCCTCCACCTCGATAGTTTCAATAGCAGGACATCCCAGATTGACACATAGAAGACACCCTGTGCATGCGTCCTGATCGACTACGCGAATTTTATATTGTTGTTGCTCCAGCAGGATACAGGGTCGCGAAGCAATAATAACAGACGGTTCCTTTATTGCGATCTCGGTTTTAAGGGTTTCAATGGTCAGGTTGATGTCGTAAGGGTCGATAGTGAAGATGCGTTGTACGCCGCACGCACGTGCGATTTCTTCGAACGAGACCTCATACGTCTTCTCACCCATCAAGGTCTTGCCGGTTGCGGGATGGTCTTGTTGCCCCGTCATTGCCGTAGTTCGGTTGTCGAGGATCACGAGGGTGCCGATTCCTTTGTTGTAGACGATATCCATCAAGCCGGTGATGCCGGAATGCAGGAATGTGGAATCGCCGATAACGCCGACGACGTTTTGTTCCACTCCTGCCTTCTGCATACCGTGCATGACGCCCACTGCAGCGCCCATGCAAATGATAGTATCCATTCTATTAAAAGGGGGCGCATAACCGAGACTGTAGCAGCCTATATCGCCGGTAACTACGACCTTAAGCCGTCTGAGGGCGTAAAAAAGCCCGCGATGCGGACAACCGGGGCAAAGGACGGGCGCACGAACCGGTAGATTTTCTAAAGGTTGACGCGCCGGAGTGTCGGTCGACAGTTTCTCGCCGAGGAGTTGTTGCCTTACAGACATGACGATGTCCGGCGTGAGCTCGCCCGTAACCGGGACAAATGTCTTGCCCTCGAGCTCGATTCCATGCGCCTTGATTTCCGTCTCAAAAAAAGGATCAAGTTCCTCGATGATGATCAGGCGTTTCACACGTGCGGCAAAATCGCGTATTCGGTTCATTGCCAGCGGGTATGCAAGCCCGAGTTTCAAGACGCTGGCTTCAGGGATACATTCCTTGACATATTGATACGTGGTAGACGAGGTGATAATGCCGAGCTCGGGTGATTTGCGTTCCTCGACAATAAGGTCTGAATTGTTGGCGAACTCTTCAAGAAATTGGAGACGAACCTCGACTTTTTCGTGCATGCGACGCGCGTTGGCGGGAACAGGGACGTATTTTGACGGGTCTTTATCAAAGCCGATCTCGATCTTCGAGGGATGGGGCTCCTCAAGGGTAACCACAGTTTTCGTATGTGATATGCGGGTGGTGCTTCTGACAATAACGGGCGTATCGAACGTTTCGGAGATTGCGAGCCCTTGCTTTACAAAATCTTTGGCTTCCTGGGAGTCGGAGGGTTCCAGGACGGGGATTTTGGCGAACCTGCCGTAGTTGCGGGTGTCTTGCTCGTTCTGTGAAGAATACATACCGGGATCGTCGGCGACAATGAGAACCAACCCGCCTTTTATGCCGGTGTAGGAGAGTGTCATGAGCGGGTCGGCTGCTACATTGAGTCCGACGTGTTTCATGGTTACGATGGCGCGAGCGCCGGCAAGCGCCGCTCCGATAGCGACCTCGAGCGCGACTTTTTCGTTCGGCGACCACTCACTGTAGATGCCCGGATATTTCACCACGTTCTCGAGTATCTCGGTACTGGGCGTGCCGGGATACCCTGTGGCAACCTTGACTCCGGCTTCATACGCACCACGCGCGAATGCCTCGTTTCCCATGAGTAATACGGTATCTCCCGCTTTTCCTATCATTCAGGTTCCTTCGAATTAATCTCAAACTGGTTGTTATGAACAGATTCTGAAGAGATTAGCAGTTTATTAATGTGCAACAAAGTAAAAACAAAATAAGGTAAGGGAAAACGCAACATGTGTCAAGCCATAAGGATAGGGGTGAGTATCCTTCATCCGGCAAAATGACCGGATATTAATAATACACGGATTGCAATCCCGACGTGGCGTTATATAAGAAGTTGCTTGATTTCTTCGACATTCAATACCTTGCCTGACGCTCTGACTTTTCCGTCAATAGCAAGAGCCGGTGTCACCATAACGCCGAATTGGATAATGTCCGCGGTGTTGGTAACCTTTACGATTTCGTACTCGATGCCAAGTTCCGCTGCAGCCTTTTCGGCATTCCCCGCAAGTTTCTGACATTTAGGACATCCCGCACCCAATATCTGAATCTTCTTCATATCGCGACTCCTTTCCTATCCAAAAATATACCCATAAAACATTCCCATAATGGTAGCCATGATAACAACAAGCAGTACAAAGACTATGGTTTTCTTGGTTCCCATAATGCTCCGGATGACAAGCATGTTGGGAAGCGAGACTGCAGGACCTGCAAGGAGAAGAGCGAGTGCGGGCCCCTTACCCATGCCGCTTCCGAGCAGTCCCTGCAGTATCGGCACCTCGGTCAGTGTGGCAAAATACATGAACGCAGCAATAATGGACGCAAAGAAATTGGATGTGAGCGAGTTGTCGCCGACAAGGCTTTCAACCCAAATGGAGGGAATGAGCCCTTCGTGACCGGGTCGCCCAAGGAGTAAGCCCGCTAAAATAACACCGAAGAAAAGGAGAGGTAAGATTTGTTTTGAAAATCCCCATGTTGATGCCACCCATTCGGTCGATTCGCCTTCTGTGGTGCTTGCGCTGATGGTCAAGCCTGCGACACCCACAGTGAAGGCAACCATAGGCTGATGTGGTAAGAGTAGTGCAGTAATAAGGGAGAGCAGTGCAGTTACAAGGATTTTGAACCACGCTATCCGAAACCAGAGGAACATGAGGAAGCCGAGGGCTGAGCCTGCAAGTGCGGTGAGCAACCATTTGTACGCATAGATGGCATACCATAGACCAGTCGTATCTTGTGGCTTCCCCCAATTAGCAAATACGAGAATGGCAATCATGGAGCCGAAAAAGACCGCATTTTGCCACAATGGTCTCGAGACCTCGTCATCGGGAATCGCCATCTCTCTGTTTATGCGTTCCATCTCTTCTTTAATGAAGATAAAGTGCATAATGATTCCAATGATAATGCTGAAAAAGATGGAGCCGAGAGCGCGTGCGATTCCCATTTCAATTCCAAGCACCCGTGCGGTTAGAATGATAGCCAGTACATTAATCGCAGGTCCGGAATAGAGGAAGGCGACCGCAGGACCCAAGCCTGCTCCCATTCGGTATATACCGGCGAATAAAGGCAAGACGGTACATGAGCACACGGCGAGAATAGTTCCCGAGATTGAAGCCACGCTAAACGCCAGTATTTTATGTGACTTTGCACCGAGATATTTGATAACAGATGCCTTGCCGAGAAAGACCGAAATCGCCCCGGCGATGAAGAATGCCGGAATCAGGCAAAGGATGACATGCTCGCGTGCGTACCATTTTGCAAGAGCCAATGCCTCTATAATGGATTGGCTAAAACGTTCATTCTCGAGGGGCATAAAGAAGAGGAGGAGAAAGGCAAGAATAAAGAAGAAGAGAAGAGTTATATGTTTTTTAGAATTCATAGGCACGTATATTTGGTTGTTTCGCCAAATAACAGGGTAAAAAAACTTCACCCCTCCGTTGACATCTCCAGTACTATAGATTCCACGCATCCTATAAACCTCAAGATACAGAGCATTTTGAGGTGATAGAACACCTTCTGCCCTCTTTTTTCATCCTCGATGATACCGGCCTTTTTAAGAAGTGCAAGATGCTTTGATACGGTTGATATATCAACGCCGATTAGCTCTGTTAGCTCGCAAACACATTTCTCACCCTCCGATAATTTATCAATGATAAAGAGACGCGTGGGGTGAGAAATCGCTTTGAAAACATGTGCTATCGAGGAGTATTTATTTTTTTCAGCAATTTTCATGATTTATCCCCACAAAAGAGATATTTGGCATTTTAGCCAAATAACCGCCGACTGTCAACTCCTTTCTTTGCCCATGTGAGTTCAGCTTGAATCACCGAGCGATAAAAGCATAAAATTGCTACTTTATTACTTGCAACGATAAAAGGTTCTTCCTTATCTTTATCAATGGGATTGTTCCAGAGGGCATTTCAATCCCCCGAGGCTTAGAAGGAGTAGTATGCTGCATTCACAGAATAAGATAACAGCGGTTGTTCTTGCCGGCGGGAAAGGGACACGGCTGAAACCATATACCACCGTGATTCCGAAACCCCTCATGCCCGTAGACGATCGACCGGTACTTGAATATGTGTTGAGCTGGATCAAGCAGGGTGGGGTGAGCACTGTTATTATCGCTATCAACCACCTTGCGGAGTTGATAATGGCCGTTATAGGTTCGGGCGAAAAATGGGGACTCGATATCCGCTATTCGCGTGAAGAAAAACCGCTGAGCACTATCGGACCGCTGACTCTTATCGAGTCGTTGCCGGAAAATTTCCTCGTGTTGAACGGCGACATCCTGACCGACCTCAAGGTGGACGATTTTTTCAGATTTCATCTCGAGAAGGGCGCCCTTCTTACTGTGGCAACCTTTGAGCGGATTTCAAAGATCGACTTCGGCGTTATCGAGATAGATGAACAGGGAAAGGTGAACAATTTCCTTGAAAAGCCCGAGTATTCATCCCGTGTTAGTATGGGTATCTATGCTATGAACCGAAGAATACTCGATTACATTCCTCGTAACAAGGCGTTCGGATTCGACGAGCTGGTACTTGCGCTCCTTCGTGAAAAGGAAGATATAGCCGTGTTCACGCATGACGGGAAGTGGCTCGATATAGGGAGACCCGAAGATTACGATCTGGCTAATCAGGAAGACACCGCGCCGCTCCTTAAAAGAATGTTAGGTGTAGGATGATGAACCCTCCACCGGGACAAAAAGGAACACTTTACCTTGTCGCCACCCCGATTGGAAACCTGAACGACATCACGCACCGCGCCATAGAAACCCTGAAGTGCACAGACCTCATATTAGCGGAAGATACGCGTCACGCGCGCATTTTGATGAAAACATACGAGATACAACGACCCACCAGGAGTTACCACGACCACAACAAGGAAAAGCAGACCCCGTACGTCCTCGAGCGTCTCGAGAGCGGTGATAAGGTAGCCCTGATCACGGATGCGGGAAGCCCCGGAATCGCCGATCCCGGCTTCTATCTTGTCCGCGCCGCCATCGAGAGAGGCATTGACATCATTCCTATTCCGGGACCGAGTGCATTGATTGCAGCTCTTTCCGCATCGGGACTGCCTACCGACAGTTTTGTGTTTTGCGGATTCTTGCCCCGTAAAAAAGGCAAGCGTACACGCCTTCTCACCGACCTTGCAGAAATGAATCGTACCGTTATCCTCTACGAGTCGCCGTATCGCGTACTCGCTACTCTCGAAGATATACAATCCGTGTTCGGTGAAGACCGCCGGGTGGTTGTTGCGCGTGAACTTACGAAAGTCTTCGAGGAGTTTCTACGAGGAGCGGTGAAAGAAATTGTATCACGGCTGTCGGAACGACGGGAAATCAAGGGGGAATATGTTATACTTATCGCCGGAAAAGGATATGAACACAAAGAAGAGGCGAAAGATTGAGATTGCGTCTTATCGCTGAAAAAAATCTATCCGAATAAAAATCCGTGGGTGAACGTTCTTTTAGACTTTAAGGTTTCTGAAGCACGAAAATCTCGACGTGTGCAAGTCCTTTTTCAATGATATCAATCTCACGTGCAGCGGCATAGGAGAGGTCAATGATGCGTCCTCTTTTGAAAGGACCCCGGTCATTTATTCTCACTACCACTGATTTGCCGTTCTCCAGGTTCTTGACCTTTACGATAGTGCCGAAGGGTAACGATCGGTGCGCTGCGGTAAACGCTTCTTTACGATACGGTTCTCCTGAGGCGGTATATTCATCCTCGTCGTACCATGAGGCTATTCCTTTCTGGTAAGAATCCGAACCGGAGGAGAAAGGGCTTACAATAATTTTGAATGGTAAGCGCACAATGTAATAGACGGTTTTTAAGGAGAACCATGTGACATGGTATACTATATTCGCGGAAGTCGAGATGGTAAAGGATGCAGCATCCGCTACGGGTTTTACAACCATGCATCCCCCCATTGTAAACAGTATTAATGAGAGGATCAGGAAACTTGTTATATAGTAACGCTGTAGTTTCATACAGAAGGTTTCTAAGGTCCCGGTGTTGGTTTTGCCCTGAGAACTCCCGGAATATCTTATACCGATGTATGGTGTAATCTACAGATTTGAAAAGAACGCATATTTGGCATTCACTTAAATGCCTATGATAGGAGTAGAACGAATAGAAAATCTACTAATAAATTCACATTTCATTTCAGGATTATATGGGGCATGTCACTTTTGTTTACCTTTAGGTCTCATCATGCCGAAAAGAGTATAAAGCGGTCATGTAAAAAGGACTTTTTTGAAGTGGCGTTCAAAGTGTTGCGTTTTGACCTTCAATAATGTATTTTAGAGTTATGTTTTAATCTACAGTGCAAAGAATATATAAATGAAAAGGTCTGAATCACAATGAAAAGTCTCAAGATTCCCTCAATTAAAGAAATAGTCCGAGACTTGCAAAGGGAAACATTAAGCCCGTTGAGTCGAGGGCTTGTGAGTATCGTTGAGGTGTTGTATTTATGGTATAACGAGTTGATAAAGGACCGTTGTCCACAACGCGCGGCATCGTTGACGTATACCACGCTTCTCGCCATTTTTCCTTTGATAGCAGTTGTTGCCCTATTTGTACCGGCGATCTTCGGTGGATATGAGGAGATGCATATACAGGTGATAAGGTTCCTCGAAGAAATACTTATCCCCAGCGCAGGACAAAGAATCGAGTCTACGATACGCACCTATTTCGATACGTTTCGCGAAAACAGTGTGGGAGTCGGATTTTTCGGCGTAATCGGCTTGATGCTTTCAGCGGTTGCGTTGTTTGCCAGTGTCGATAAGTCTTTTAACGCGATATGGATGTCGCGAAGCCGTCGCTCAAAAATGCATCTTTTCACCCGGTTCACCAGTATGTTGATACTCATTCCCATTTTCATCGGCGGTTCTATCATGTTGACGGTTGAGCTGAAAAGCAGGCTGGCACTGGTGGGAAACGTGTTAGCGTTCATTATGCCTTATCTCCTCACCTGCAGTGCGCTTACGCTTGCTTTTTATATGATACCCAATACACGAGTTAACTTTCTGTTCGCTGTGATCGGAGGCGTGACCTCCGGGCTGTTATGGGAAATTGCGAAAGTTGGATTCAGTTTTTACGTAGCCGCACCTCAAATCGGCTTGATCATAAAATCGCTCGGCGTAATTCCCATCTTTCTGATCTGGATTTATTTCAGCTGGTTAATAGTGCTGGTCGGATGCGAATTCGCCTTTGTCCTCCAATTCTATCGGCGGTTACAAGTGGAGACGTTCAGTAAACGTCCCTGCATAACGATCGATTCCCGCCTTATTTTCCTGGTGTTTATGATTATTGCAGATCATTTCCAACGCAATCTCGGGGGTGTTTCGTTTCAATCGTTAATTTCAAAAGTACCTATAAAAGTTCCCGAAATGGAACAGATAATTGAGCTCCTCAAAGGGGCTGGTATAATCACAGAAAGCCAGAATGGAACGTTCATTCTTGCCCGTCCCCTGGAATACCTACAACCCGAAGAGATTTTGACACTGGGATGTAACGTCGACGATATGTTTATCAAGAAAAAAGAGAGGAGCGAAGCCATACACGACACGCTTCTCAACCTTCAGAATTCGTTATACCAGTGGGCGAAAGATAAACGCCTTCGCGACTTTTTTCCGTCTACAATCAGCGCAGAAGTAAAGGTGCAACAGGAAGAAAAGCCTATACATAGTCAAGAGGTGATCAAGGATGAATAATAACAAAGCACAAACCTCCACTGTTGACCGTCCGAAGAAGAAAGGTAAGCGATGGTTAAAAATAATCGGAATAGTCATGGTGCTTTTTCTGGTCGGCATGTTCATCTTGTACCAGTATGTGAGTTCGGAACACTTTGTCCGTACCTTTATCTTTCCGGCAATGGAGAAAAACCTCGACAGTGAGATCACCGCTGATGAGATACGACTTAAACCTTTTTCGCGGGTGGAAATAGTGAATTTCAGTATGAAGCGACGCGACCCTGCAGACCAGCCATCGATCGTAAAGTTCGACCGTCTTGTTCTCAATTACAGCCTTATTTCAATCGTAAAGGGAAGTCCTCAAATAAGAAGCGTTGAGCTGATAAAGCCCGAAATCGACGTTACCGTGGTGCCAGAAGTTCGAGAGAAGAAGAAAGAGGTTGCGGAGAAACCGGCGCCGCCGAAGGAAACGCCGAAACCTCCCGTCCGCAGGGTAGAATTACCACAATTCTTCATCGGCAAGGTCGATGTAACCGATGCACGAATATCG
Source organism: uncultured Candidatus Sumerlaeota bacterium (assembly GCA_964608095.1). GTDB lineage: Bacteria > Sumerlaeota > Sumerlaeia > MWCT01 > JAGHBZ01 > CAZSMK01. The sequence goes on from CAZSMK010000067.1 coordinate 10,732, forward strand.
TTCAAAGAACTCACCGGGGAAAAGGAACTTGTAAGAGAAACGAGTCTTGAAAAGTTGAATTTTCATCTCGAGAATTTTGAACCGGGCAAAAGAGGCGCTATGGCGATGAAGTTCGTGTTGATTGCTCAGGTTCCTGAACAGTTGACAAAGATCGAACACGCGGCGTTCAACTTTGACTCCAGTATCCTAATAAATCGGACTCTCTCTGTTTTAGATATTGAAAGCGCCTTCTCGATGAAAGAGATGAAAGGAACGTTTCAAGGCAATCCGCTCGAAGGGTATGAATTCGAGTCGACACTCAAAGTTGAAAAACAAGAAGATGCGATAGAATTGAACCCGCTGAATATCACCCTCAGGAGAAACGATAGGGTAGGGGCTGACATAACGGTTTCCGGCGCTTATAACGAGACCGAGGGAGAGGGTAAATTTGTTCTTTCTGTATCGAATATAAACCGTGTGTTTCTCAACCTTGTAGGCTCGCGGGCGGGAGATATCGATTTTCTCGATACCACTATAAACCACACCGATACCATCACTATCGCAGATGGGGGGGACACCTTTGATATAGAAGGGGAAATGAAGATAAGCGATTTCAGTATTTTGGCGTCGGAGATATCCAGAACACCGACGGAAAAGATCGACCTTTCTATGGCACATCAGGGACATTTCGATCAGAAAAAGCAAATCCTCGAGGTAAGCCGTCTGGACGTGAAAGCGGTTCAAAAGGGACGAACATTCGCCTCGGGAAATCTCGAGCAACCATTGACCCTTGACATGTCGAAAACCGGAGCGCACACGACCTCAGCGCCCGACATTTTCTATAGTTTCATCATCGATGCGTTTGACCTTACGCCTTATCAGCCGCTTTTTTCTTTACCTGAGGACAGCCGGCTGGATAGCGCGATTTTAAACGCTTCTCTCAAGGTTCTGTTCCGTGACAACGGTCAATACATTGATATGAAGGGCAACGTTGCGCTCGAAGAGCTGCGCGGTAAAATGCGGGGAACCCCTCTACCCGAGACTACCTTTACCTTCTCCATCGACTCAGTGGTGAATGAGCTTGCACGCGTGAAGTTGAACGAAATGAGCCTTGTTATAGCCCAGCAACCCGGGATAGAAAACACGTGGATTTTACAGGGAGAGACGAATATAACGGATGGAACAGGTTCTTTCGATATGCAAATGATAGAATTCGACCTGGCGGCAATTCGTGGATTTATCCCGCCTGAAGTCGCAACCATACAAAGCGGCGCTATAAGGGGATCGTCAAACATGGCTTTTTCTGAAAACTTTTCACACCTATCAGCAAAAGGAAAAATCGAATTACTCGGACTGACCACTATTTTAAACGAAAAAGAGATCAAGAACTTCAGCGCTGTGAGCGAATTTGAAACCATCGTATCGGAGCCGGGACTTATAGGAATAAAGATGTATAAAGTTGATTTTCAGCCGGGGGGCAAACCCGGCGGCACTTTTCTTATGATAGGTGATGTCGACACGAATAAAGGCACCGCTTCGCTCGACATCACACTCAAGCAGGTCACGCAAGATCTCATAAACGTTTTTATTGCTGAGGAATCCGGAGAGTTTGAAGTCGCATCTATGAATCTTGATTACAAGAGCAAGATAGAGTTATCGCAAAATTTTGAGGCGGTTGCCGCTAAAGGCGGCCTTCACCTGCGTAATCTTAAAGTCAATAAACAAGAGTTCGAAGATTTAAACCTTCCACCCCTTGATGTTGCAGTTAACCACGATGTGTTCATTTCTCAGGATACGGTTGACTTAAATCTTCTCGATGCCACAGTTATGCCGGTTTCGGGAGGGGGATCACCCGGAGCCACGAACACGCGTGGTACAGCTCGAGTTAAGGGTAAGATAGATACCCGGCAGGGTGAAGGAACCCTGAAATTAGAGATACAAAACATGGACGAGAAGTTTATAAACGTGTTTTTGTCGCCGATGCTTGAAGATAGACAAATTCAATCGGTGGCTGTTGCGGGAACACAAGACCTCGAGATGGGAGACCAGTTCAAGGCAATATCCGCCCGAGGAACGTTTTCTATAGACAATCTCCATGTCACAGAAGGCGCTGGAGGTACAGACATCTTCCCACCGACGAGTTTTCAACTTACCAACAACATCAACATCAATGAATCCGCGATTCTTGTAAAGGATACGAACCTTCTGGTGACCCCGCAGGGCAAGACTCCTGAAAAAGTAACGCTCGAAGCGGAGATATTCCGTGAAAAGGGAAAGAAATCCATGGTAAGGCTTCTCGCCGATCACATCACGCTCGAGAATTATATTCTTCCCGTCCCTCCACGACCGGACACAGAAGAAAAAAGAGCCGGGTCAAGTCGGCGGGAAAGACCACAAGAGAGAGGCGTAACTACCGCAGCACTCGACAAGGATGTTCCCCCGCTTGAACTCGAAGATATTAACCTCAACGGAATGGTGCGCATAAATGAGATCGTTTACAAGGATGTAGTTGCAAAAGAATTGAAGGTCGATGCCACTCTTATTGACAACCTGCTCGATATCAGCGCCCTTTCAGTGGAAGTCAACGATGCGCCGGTTACGCTCAAGGCTTCGACGCGTGTGGACGTGCCGGGGTGGGAATATACTGCGACCGGCAAACTCGAAGGGCTCCAGCTCGGTCCACTCGCAAACAGTATGGCGCCGGAAAAGAAAGATAAATTAACCGGCACCGCAAACCTCGACTTCAATGTCCAGGGGAAAGGAACTCTTCCCGAAAGCATTGAGCAATACTTGAGCGGTACAGTGAAAGGAACGCTTACCGACGGAAAATTCGAGGCAATACCCATATTGAGCGCCCTCGCTGATGTCACCCATATTTCCGAGCTTGAACAGCTGGAATTTTTTGAAGGACTTGTACATCTGGATATCGGTGGAGGCAAGGTCAACATAAACCAGCTCGATTTCGAGGGACCAATCGAGCGGTTGCGCGTCCGTGGCTGGTTCGGTCTGGATGAGTCCATCGACCTTTCTTTCAAAATCGCTCTTGCCGGTAAACTCGGGGATAAACTGCGCGACTTAAAATATGTCGGTGACTTTATTTCAGATGTTCAGGGGTATGCAGAACTACCGGTACCTATTAAGATGGTAGGAACGCTGTCAAAACCAAGACCATCCCTTGTCATTACGAAGACACTGGAAGACACCGGAAAGAAGGTGATCGAAGGATTACTGGACAAAGGAATCCAGCGACTTCTGGAAGAGTAAAAAAAATAAGGGTCATGCGTGGAGTTGCTTATTCATGAGCATTTATTAATTTCATCGTAGATAGCACGGAGTCGCCTGAAATCTTCTTCGAAGAGTTCCTTGTTTGCGGGATGATAGAGAAGGCTTGCGGGATGGAATGTAGGCAGCACTTTAATTCCATGATATGTATAAATCTTACCCCTCATTTCCGACATTGAAAGATGTAAGCCGAGAAGGGCATTAGAAGCATACCTGCCCAATGTGCATATCACCTTGGGTTGTAATATCTTCAGTTGTGCAAGAAGATGAGGTTCACACGCGGAGATTTCGTCAGGGTTAGGATCGCGGTTATCGGGCGGTCGACATTTCAGGATATTGCTGATAAAGACTTCCTTTCGTGATAGACCAATCTGGGCAAAATAATGAGACAAAAGACCCCCGGCGGGACCTACAAAAGGTCTTCCCTGTAAATCTTCTTTCTCGCCGGGCGCTTCACCGATAAAGACAAGGTCAGCGGATGGGCTTCCTTCACCAAAGACGACATGAGTCCGGGTTTTCCATAAGTCGCATTTTTTGCATTTCAGAACTTCCTGACGGAGTCTTTCCAACAAGGCGGCAGGTGAAGTTGAAGGGGGTTTTACAGAAACTTCCGACTCGAGGCAGACAAAGCCGAGGTCCTTGAGAAAGTGCAGGATTTGGTGAATCTTATTATGGTGTTGAACTTTTATGTTAGCAGACCCGCTCATCAAGATCAGGAGAAGCCGCCGAGAATTCGAGACTTATCATCGCCTGCAGACACACCACCTACCGCGCGTTTGAAAAGCGCCGGATCCTGTGCGTATTGCATGCCGACTTCCAATGAAATCAACTTGCTCTTGTAAAGCGAGATGAGCGACATGTCAAAACTCTGCATCCCGTCAGTGCCGTTTCGTATAACCTGGATAATATCATCAATCCGGTCTTCACGCATGAGGTTTTGAATGATATCGTTCTGAATCATAATCTCAACGCACGGAACCCTGCCTTTTCCTTCAGCACGGGGAACAAGGCGTTGCGCGACAACCGCGTTAAGCGCCGTGGTCAATTGGTCACGGAGAAAGGCTTGCTCCTCGGGCTCATAGTAGTTTATAATTCGGTTGATGGTCTGAACGGCATTAATCGTGTGAAGCGTACTGACGACCAGATGTCCGGTAAGAGCCGCGCGAGTAGCGATCGAGATCGTCTCCTTATCGCGCATTTCACCGATGAGGATAACGTCCGGGTCTGAGCGGATAGCATCGCGCAGGGCTCGATCAAATCCAATGGTATCTACACCCAGTTCCCGCTGTTCAATCAAACTCATCTTGTCCTTATAAATGAATTCTATAGGATCCTCGATGGTTATAATATGCTCGCGACGTGTCGCATTTATATGGTCTACGATCGCCGCCATTGTGGTGGATTTCCCGGTACCGGTGGGACCTGTGACTAACACCATGCCTCGCCTCGAGTCAGCTATCTTCGTAAGAATCGGCGGTAGGTTCAACTCTTCAAACCCGAGATGCTTATATTCGAGTCGTCTCATTGAAACGCTCAGTGTCCCACGTTGGTAAAAGACATTTGTCCTGAACCGGTTGACAGCGTCGATACTGAACCCGAAATCTGCAGAAAGCATTTTGTTCAATGTCTCTTTATGCCGTTCCGGTATAATCTTTTCCACGAAAGCCTTGATTTCTTCCTTTTTAAGAGGTGGGTGATCCACAGGCATCAGTTCGCCGTATATTCTATAAAGAGGAACCGCTCCTGCTTTTAAGTGAAGGTCTGAGGCGTTTACTTTAACCATGTCCAATAAAAGTTGACTGAAATTTACGCTCATTCTTTTCCTCACTCTTGTGGAGTCTTTTCTTGTGATTCAAAGATCAATTGTACTTCATCGCAGAGCCTTTCTGCAATTTCTTTTTTTGTGATTCGTTCCCATTCTTTAATGGTATTATCGTGGCTGATCAGGGTCACTTTATTAAAATCGCTGGCGAAGCCTTGACCGGGTTGTGTAATATCATTCAGAAAGATGAGATTGAATTTCTTGCGTTCCATTTTTCGGCGTGCTTCTTCAATATTGTCTCCGGCTTCCGCTGCGAAACCCACAAAAACCTGGTCGCTTTTCTTGGTTTCACTCGATTTGAATGCGATATCAGGGGTGTGTTCGAGCTCGATATGCTCCATCTTCTCTGTCTTCTTTTTCTTACCGCTGATTCGTTGTGCAGGTCGGTAATCGGAAACTGCAGCGGCAAAAACCGCCACATCCACCTCGCCGATAACGCGCTCTGTTTCACGCCACATGTCTTCAGCGCTGACGACTTGGGCGGTCGTTATCCCGTGCAGCGAAGGTGGTGGAAGCAAGGTGGGACCGAGAACAAGAATCACCTGGGCACCGCGCGCCGCCGCCTCTTCCGCTATCGCTATTCCCATCTTTCCCGATGATGGATTCGAGATATAGCGTACGTCGTCGATAAATTCTCTTGTCGGTCCACTAGTTACCAAAAATCGTTTCCCTTCAAACGACAATGCCTTCTCGAAATGATTGGATACGATGTGCATCAAGGTTTCAACAGCGACCAATCGTCCTTTTCCTTCATCGCCGCATGCCAGGCTGCCGATCTCCGGCTCGACCACGTGAATTCCGTTTGAACGAAGCAATGCAAGATTGTTCTGTACAACCGGCTGTTCATACATGGCGGTATTCATGGCGGGGGCAAGAATTACCACTCCCTTATAGGCGAGAAAAAGTGTGGTAAGCGCATCATCTGCAATTCCATGAGCAAGTTTACCGATTAGATTAGCCGTGGCAGGAGCAATCACGAAAAGGTCAGCCCATTTCGCAAGGCTAATGTGCTCGATTTCCCATCTGGGCTCGCGGTCAAAAAGGTCTACGCATACAGGGTTTCCGGAAATTGTTTCGAACGTCAAGGGGGTCACCAACCATTTGGTGGATGGCGTCATAACAACCTTGACATCCACACCGGACTTCTTGAGCAGCCTGATCAATTCTAGCGACTTATAACACGCTATACTGCTGCTCACACCAACAAGAATATGTTTGCCTCCGATGCTTGTCATGAAAAGCCTTATATTTTAATGTCGAGAGTGTGGAGGCGAATCCGCCGAACGTCTGTTTTTCCCCTGAAGCAGTTCAGGTTCATTCTTAAATAAGATTCGAACATGATTCGACCTGTACCGTTCCACGTCTATGATTTTACGGACGGTGAAAATTGTCTCCTCAAGAGATTCGTTGATTACTATATAGTCATATTGAGTGGCATATTTAATTTCTTCCGCGGCGTTCTCAAGTCGGGTTTGGATGGTTTTTTTCGAGTCGAGCCCGCGTTTTCTGAGCCTTTTCTCAAGAACTTCCATTGACGGTGGCAGGAGAAAAATCAGCACGGAATCAGGGGTTTTCTTCCTGATGTTTAAGCCGCCCTGGAAGTCGAGATCCAGCACTACATCCTTGTTGCGCGCTGTTTTTTCCCTGATCAAGTCTTCACGCGTTCCATAGTATTGACCGTGTACGATTGCCCATTCGAGGAATTTATCTTCCGCGATAAGACGTTCGAATTCTCGAGGGGAGACAAAGAAATAAGATTCGCCGTTAACTTCTCCTTTGCGAGGCGGTCTGCTGGTAACCGACACAGAATACTCGATATTGCTATCGGACTCGAGTATTGCATTGACCACGGTTGATTTACCACCGCCCGATGGCGCGCTCAATACGATCAACTTCCCCTTATGTGCTAATGATATAGTCATAATTACTCTATATTCTGCACTTGTTCGCGAATCTTTTCCACTTCATTTTTCATCAGCAATACGCGCTTGGATACTTCAGTATCCCGAGATTTACTCGCAATCGTGTTGACTTCACGAAGGAGTTCCTGGGACAGAAAATCGAGCGCCTTGCCTACATAAGCCTTATAGGAATCGGCAAGATACTTTTCGAAGCCCTCGAGATGTGAGTTGATACGGGTCAATTCTTCAGTAATATCCGCTTTATCGGCATAGAAAAGAACCTCCGCCTCTAACCGTTCGGTATTGATTTGAAATTCCCCGTTCAAGTTGAATTCTTCAACTCGCTTTCTCAGTCTGTTCCGATAGTCTTCGATAAGTGTATCTTTAAGCACCGAAATCTCCTGTGTATTTTTCGCAATGCTCTTCAGAGCGTTATTGAGCTGGCGCTTGAGGGCTTTCCCTTCTCTCACCTTGAATCCGTAACATTTCTCGAGCGCTTCATTAACCAGTTTTTTGATGTTTCTCCAGATGCGTGTGCTGTCTATTCCACTGGATTCAACTGTTATGCAATAGGGATTCTGAAGGAGATAGGCGAGTGCAAGCGATTCATCGATCTTTACTTTCCTGGAGAGCGCGGAAAGTTGGCGAGAAAGGTCCTTGAGGATTTTTTCGTTGATCCTGACCTGATGTTTTGCCTCGCTGTTTTCTTCCCACTTTACGGTTATCTCGACCTTGCCGCGCCGGATTCGGCTCCGAATAAGGTCCCTCATTTGCAGCTCCAAACCTGATAGAGACGACGGCATCCTGAACGTGAACTCGAGATACCGTGAATTCAACGTCTTGATTTCCACCTGGAAATTTCCGATAACGGTTGAGCCCGCTGCAGACCCATAGCCGGTCATGCTTATTATCATAGTATCACCTTCATAATCAGGGATGAACAGGCAATTAAGTCACACACTTCGTATACAAAAGTGTAGATATTATAGATTCAACTCTATGGGTAAATCACCAAGTAATTTGCTGCAAAAGGCAACAAATTTTTCAGCCACCCAATCGGGGACGGCTTTTCTGTCCATAAGAATTGATGAGTAGAAGTCTCCATGGCAGTCCGAACCGCCTACAACCGCGAGATCGTACTTTTTAGCGAGATTGAGGTAGTAGTCAATCATAAAATTATCGTGCTTGGTATGGAATACCTCGATTGCCCGTGCGCCCCAGACACGATGATTGAAAATATCGTTGTCTTCCATCATGTGCGCCCTGCCAAGATAGCCCGGATGAGCAACGGCGGGAACCCCGCCACACCCGCTAATTAAATGATACGCTTCTTCGGGTGTCATTGCATCCTCTATTTCCACAAATGCCGGTTTTTGGGTGCCGATATACTTGTCAAAGGCTTCTTGATGTGAGCGGATTTGCCCCTTTTTCGCCATTACGCGGGCTATATGAGGTCGTCCCATGGTGCCTGTTTGTGCTACTTCACGTACTTCTTCAAATGAAATGTCAAACCCAAGTTCATTGAGTTTTTTTATAATCAAACGGATACGACGCTCGATTCGTTCATATATTTCGGCAATCGTTTCTTGTAGTTTTTTGCATTCGATGTCAAAAAAGTATCCCAGGATATGAACTTCATTGCCGCGATCGAGCGTGGTCATCTCGATTCCGGGGATAAAAGGAATATTCAGTTCGCGGGCACGACTCCATGCCGGTTTAATCCCCGCAACCGTGTCGTGATCGGTAAGCGCGATACATTTCAAGCCAATCGAATGAGCATGTTCAACCACGTGCTCGGGTGTGAATCCACCATCCGATGCCGTTGAATGTAAATGTAAATCTATTGCCATGGCAATTCGAGCATCTACCCTTTATTCAAAAGGAAGATTCTTGTACGATATGGATTCATAATCAAGAAAAAACCGGGATAATCTATGAAGCCTGCTCTTTTCATAAAACCATTGACCTTCGTGAATAAAGTTTGAAAACTCATATACCTTTTCTATAGGATACTTTCATTCGATGGTTCCGGAATTCATCATAGTTATATAAACGAAGAAGGTGCATAGCCATGAGTGCGAATAAACAGGACCTTTTGCATTACATACACGAAGCAGTCAGATGTTTTGACGGCGCTATGGGAAGTATGCTGTTCAGGAAAGGTATCTCCACGCGGTCGTGTCCGGAAACCGTTGATGCCGAAATTATAAAATCCATCCATAGAGAATATGTGGAAGCAGGGGCGCAATTTATTACCACCAATACTTTCGGCGGCTCGAGGATAAAACTCAACAATTATAATCTCGGGGATAAAGCCGTCGAAATAAATAAACGTAATGCACTACTGGCACGAGAAGCATTGCCGGGAGGGGATTATTTTGTCGTCGGCGATATAGGACCCACAGGGGAATTCGTTGAACCTTTTGGAACAATGACTGTCGAACAATTTTACGATATCTTCGCAGAACAAGTGGGAGGACTTCTGAAGGGTGGCGTCGATGCGTTTATTATCGAGACGATGAGTTCAATTGAAGAGGTTCAGGCGGCAATTAGAGCTGCGCATGATAATTCCGATCTGCTGGTTATAGGATGTATGACTTTCGACAAGACGCCACAAGGCTATCGAACACTTGCCGGTGTCGATGTGAAAAGCGCCATAGATGCCATGATCCAGGCGGGCGCTGATGTCGTCGGCACAAATTGTACACTTTCTCCTGCCGACATAGTCGACCTGGCTAAAGAATTTCGGTCGCTAACGGATTTTCCCATAATAGCGGAACCGAATGCAGGTCAGCCTAAAATCGTTGAAGGTCAGACCGTTTACAATATCGGGGACGATGTTGAAAAGCACCTTGAAGAGATAATCGCCGCAGGGGTTAACCTGGTCGGTGGATGTTGCGGGACTACGCCGGAATATATAACCACGCTCAGAAGACTTGTGGATAAATTCAATAACGAGGAAAAATGATTTTATTCGAGAGTGGGGGCAAGTAAGTAGTTTTGCCTCTGATGAACAGGTCAGCACGAAGATTAAGAAAATAGTATCCTTTTCATTTGAAAGATAGAGAGGAATATCATTTTTTTAAATCGCTGTGTATGCAAAAGAATCTCAAACATAGTCTATGGCAACCCGGCGTAGCTCTCTTCCTCGCAATCGTTATCTATTTCCCTGTGTTCAAGAATCAATTCTTATATGATGATAATCCCTATATAGTAGATAACTATCAAATTACCTCGTTAAAATATCTGCCGCAAATATTTATATCGTCCTATCCGCCGGACTCGCAGGAGCAAGGTCTTTATCGACCGATACTGAGCCTGAGTTTTCTCATTGATTATTTTGTATGGGGGGGAAAGAATCCTTCAGGTTTCCACATCACCAACCTCCTTCTTTACCTTATAACTATTATAATCTTCTGGCTCGTTGCCCGGAATCTTTTCAAGCATGATATATTGATGTTTCTCTCGACGCTTTTGTTTGCCGCCCATCCTATACATACGGAAAGCGTCAACTGGACTGTCGCTCGAAGCGCTATTCTCTCGACTCTCTTCCTTCTCCTTTCATTTTATTTTTATCTTTTATGGAGAAAGGGTATCGTGCAGAAAAGTGGACATACATTGACTCCCTTTCTTGCGATTTCTCTTTTCTCTTACCTTTTATCGCTCGGCAGTTACGAAAACGTCATTATCTTCCCCTTGCTGGTTTTATTGTACGAAATCATCCTGGCTCCTCGACAAGACAAGAAGATTCCTTTGACCATAACCGTTACGAGGTTCTACCTTCCACTTTTTAGTGTAATCTTATTATACCTTATCTTCCGAATTATCGCCCTCAGAACGTTAATTCCCGGGACAACCCATCGCGTCCTTGAAGACTATGCATTTATCAATCGTCTTGTCCTCGTTCCCGCAATCTATATTTTAAATATCCAGCTGCTTCTTTTTCCTTTTCGACTTACTGCCATTTATGATGTCAAGGACATACCAGCGCTTTTCCCGGTTTCAATCGGGCTGTCTTTCGTAATCTTTGGCGCGATCCTTATCGGCGTTGCCTGGTTGATCATAAAAAAACACAACATTGCAGCCTTTGGTTTCCTGTGGGTACTGGTTGCACTTCTACCTGTGGTGAATATAGTCCCCATAGGAACACTCACGGCGGAGCGTGCGCTTTTTCTCCCTTCCGTCGGCTTTTGTTTTTTCCTCGCCGCAGTTGGTGGTTATTTTCTCAAGCCGGATAAATCACTTTTCAAAACCGACCGCAACCTTAATATTCTTATCATCTTCAGTATCGTCCTTGTCTTTTACACGATTCGTTCTATCGACCGGACAGCGGACTGGCGTACGGCTTTTTCGTTCTGGCAAAGCGAGCTGAGTTTACACCCGAACTCGGCTGCGGCACATAATAGTCTTGGTTGGGCGTTCTACAATATCGGTGACCGGCAAAACGCAAAGAAGGAGTTTCGCAATGCAATCGAAAGTGAACCCGGTCATAAGTGGGCGCATTACAACCTGGCGAAACTTCTTATTGATGAAGGCAATTACAGGGAAGCCCGTGATGTCTTGCAGGATGCGGCGAGACTTGGTGCGGGCACAAAAGCCGCGAATTACGTCACCATCGGGACGCTCTATTACGACATGAACAACACCGCACTCGCTGAGGAATTTTTCGAGAAAGCCATTGAAGCCTATCCGTACAATGCAACTGCGCTTTTTGAACTCGGTAATTTCGCCTTGCAACGAAAAGAACATGAACAAGCGGTCGAGTATTTCGACCGCGCGTTGAAAGAGAGCCATTACGACTTGAAAGCAGGGATATATAACAGCCGCGGAATAGCACATCTTGGGTTAAAGAAATTAGACAAGGCGATCAAAGATTTTGAACGTGCGATAGAGATAAATCCCGCCCTGGAAGGACCCTATTTGAGATTGGCTGAACTATATATGGGGTACCAGAAATACGATTCAGCCGAAGAAGTGCTGGACGATGCAATTCAAAGCGCCGAACCCTTAACGCCTATGACGTTTATGTACTACATCAATTCACTCATGACACAAAAAAAGTTTGAAGAGGCGTTGAAAGTGACAGACAAATTCCAGGAAGAATTTCCCACGAACCTCGAGACGTATCTGTTAAAGGCAAGGATTTATATAGCGCAGCGTGACGGTGACAAAGCGGTAGCAACGTTACGGGAAGCCCTACGGCTCAATCCGGAATTCGCGCCCGGCTATGAACTCCTTGGCGATACCTTCTATATGGCAAAACATCCCGAACACGCACAAAAAATCTGGGAAAAAGCGCTTTCTCTTCAGCCTGATAACAAGCGCCTCAAAGATAAAATCAAAAAAGCAGAACAGGCGTCCTCTGATGAACTTACAACTTCTACGCAATAGACTTAATAAACATCCCATAGGACTGCTCACTGTTTTTCTCCTTCTGTTTATGTGGTTGCCTACATCCATGTTTGCAGATATCCGGTATCGGCAGACAGAAATCGTTACTGAAGAGGAGGCATATAGAGACACAAAGGTTGTGGCAGCAGACCTCTTCGGTGACCAAAGTAAGGAGATACTGATTATTGATCTCAAAACCCGCAGAATGGAGACATACTTTTTGAGTGGAGGGAGATATGAGGGTCTAAAGGTGGCTTTGCCCGAACCCGCAGAGAAGGCTTCTCTTATCTACCTTTTACGACTTGCAGGAAATAGGAAATATTCACTTGCCTATATTGTGGGGCGAAGCATGTATCATTTCCGTGAGGGCACGGCAGGACTCGAAACTCAGCCTACGTTTCTCCTGGACATGCCCACGACTCCCACAGTCTCGGAAAATATCTATGCTTCTTTATTACCTTTAAATATCGACCTTAACAATGACGGTCTGGATGAAATTCTATATCCCGAGGGAGACCGGATTGCATTTCTTACCCCGAATTCCGAGGGTTCCTTTGATCGACGCTTCTTCCCCACGGGGTTGTCTGTTTACGAGCTTAATTTCTTCAACATAGACGAAGCATTTCTCTATAGATGGACAGAAATGGAAGACCTGCATCACACATATATCGCTCCTCACATAGAATTTGTAATGAAAGACGTCAACAATGATAATTTGCTTGATGTTTTATACCTTTGGCTGGATGAATACCTGATTTTTTTTCAGAAGCCGGATTTATACTTTTCAGAAGACCCTGATGTTACATTCGAGGTAAAACCCATTCACAATTATTCGCAGAATATCGCTGATATCAATCTTGATGGTATTCCGGATATGGTGACCACAAAAAGTTCTTTTGACGTTATGTCGCCCATGAGCGATGTCGAGATTATGTATGGGGAAGTAAAGCGTACCCAACCTCGAGAAATCGAATTTAAAACCATCAAGACATATCGCCACAAAGACCCTATAGGTATCACCTATATGGCGGACTTCAACGGCGATCAACGCCTTGACCTTGCAAGCACCTATTTCTCTTACAATTTCGCTTCAGCAGAGGAACTCGTGGATTATCTGTATGGAAAACATCTTCGGTTTAAAATTCGCTACTATCTCCAAAGCGAAAACAATACCTTCTCGACCATTCCATCTTATGAAATCGAACTTACAATATTAAAAGACTATGTCTATGAAAGTCTCGATTCAATCCTGTGTAACAAGGATATTGACGGTGATGGGTGGTGTGAGTTTTTCATTACCAACGGGAAAGATCAATGCAGAATCTACCTTTTCAATAAAAAGAAGAGGCAATTCAGCAAAAAACCAATCGAACTTCAACTCGAGCAAAATGGTTATCAGGGGCTATCACACACCTTAACCGATCTCAATAATGATGGGATAAAGGATCTCCTTGTAAGAAAAAGAGGGGAAAAGAACGAAATAGTATTGGAAATCTTCCTATCGGAAAAATAAACAGCTGAAATGTACAGGTTTTGTCTCATAGTGCTTTTGATGCTCTTGTTCCTGTCTCCGCAACTGTCGGTAGCAGCGACGGAGATTTCTTATAAAACCAGCACTCTTCCCCACTATGATGAGGTAAATCGATATTTTTACGAAGACCTCGACGGCGACGGTCGAAAGGAGATCATCGCCCTCGAGCACCTTAATCGAAAACTTGTAATTTATTGGCAAAGCAAAGACGGATTTGATCTTGCCAATGAACAGGAAATCCAGATAAGTTCCGATACCCTTGGATGCGATTTTGCCGAGGTGTTACCCATCGGGGGACGCGAGCTTATTCTTCTCAAAATTGATCGAGTGAATGCGATTTCTTTCCGTGGAAGAACTCCTTCCTCCGAAAAGGAAGTCACCCTTTATCGCCTTCCTGTATTTGACATGGACATGTTGAGAACGAGCCATACAGGTTCCTTGAAAAAATATTCCCTGGCTAAAGATATGAATGGTGACAATAAAGATGATTTAATTATACCGGTTTATGATGGACTGATGGTGCTTTATGTAACGGACAACGGTAGTGTTAACGCACAAAAAATTCCTTATGTGCGCAAACCTGTTACGCGGAGAACTTTTAATGTTGAAGGAATGACAAATGGTCAAACTCTTCTCGGAAGCCAGGTTGGGTGGTGGTTGTTTCTTCCCCAGACCGATCTGTATGCCCCAGGAAAAGACTTTTTTAAATTAACATATACTCGAACAGTCAATATTCCGTCTACGGAATTTGTAGACGAAAATCAAGACAGTCTGATCGACATCATATCGAGTGATACTTTGTTTATTCAGATGCCTGACGGTTCTTTCCAGAAGAAAGGCATCATGAAAACCAGGGAGAGAACAACACTTAATGGTATGGTTTTGTTGAGAAAGAAAGTCTCAGACGAAGAATGGAAAATCCATGACATGAGGGCGGACATTAACGGTGACGGCAAAAAAGAATATATCCTTTCTCAGAGCCGTGTGAGTGTGTTTACGCCAAAGACTGAAATCTGGGTTTTTGCAGAGGATGCAGTCGAGGAACCTGAAAAAGCCAAGCCACAATGGCACTTCATCATGAAAGGACTTCCAATACACCACGGTTCCATAAGCGGTTCGGCGCCGTTATCCCTTCATGATCTGGACAAGGACGGCGCTCTTGACCTTATCTTGTTGACGCTCGAGTTCCGGGGCGCTTCTGTAAGATCACACCTCAAATCATTCCTCAGAAAAGGTATTGAAGGTCACCTTGAATTCTTCTTATGGAAAAACGGCGAGGGGTTTCCTTCACAACCTTCCTTCAAGATACCTGTTAAAATAGACTACAACGCTTTTATGGCACGATGGGAAACCTTGATGAAGATAATCTACGATAAGGACTTCGACGGTGACGGAAACGGCGATCTCTGCATTACACAAGGAACAAGGGGAATCAAAGTCTACCGTTTTGTCTCTGCAGAGAAAGGATACGACCTTGACCCCATCGTCGACATGGAAACACCCGATACGATTGTTGATATCAAGGTTCTGGAATTGAACGGCGATAACATCGCCGACCTTGTAGTCAAGACATTCAATGCCGCGCTCAAGCGACATTATCGTGTAGTGTATCTGTCGAGAAACGATTGAATCAAAAGGAGAACCTATAAGTCCTATATGACCTATGGGTCGTATATCTGAGAGAAAGGTGGTGGAGGTAGAGGGATTTGAACCCTCGACCCCTGCGCTGCCAGCGCAGTGCTCTCCCGCTGAGCTATACCCCCACGCAAAGTAAACTATTATTATGCACGGGGTTGCCTTATATGGTCAACGCATTTTTTCCAGATTCCTTTTCTCAGGGAATTCAATTCGCCTTAAAAAAACTCCGATTGACCTTGCACCTGTACTGGATTTATCATCTATACGTTTCTGACCTTGTTTCTTACAGGAGGAAAAATCAGATGAACTCACTTTTTCACAAACCTGTCGTAACTTTGCCCGTGGTGTATTTGAAAATTTTTATAATCTCAGTATTATTCTTAGCAATGCCCCTGATGCTTGCACAACCCTGTGCGCATGCAAACGCAGGGCATGATTCCCCGCCTTTCAGAATCGGTCTTACCCTCCTCACAGAAGAAGGATACCCCATTGGTGTACAAGAAGACCTGAAAGTTTTGTTGCAAGAAGCAGGTGTAAACCCTGTGGATGAAGCAACACCTGAGCAAAAAATTCGTGCGGTTATACAGGCAATCGTAAACGGACCCACACCGGGACAGAAGTCTGCGGGATTGAGAAGTGTGCTTCCGGAAGGAACAGACCTCGTCGAGTTATCGATTGCGTTGCCGGTTATTAAGATCAAACTCGCTATGTCGCGCCATTTCCTGGACTATGAAATAGACGAGATGTTCGTGGAAGAAGTCCAGCGTTTGTTCGGTTATCCCCTGGAATTTCTAACTATAAATACCCATTACGAGGTTCAAATTTCCGTTCGATACAAGGACGCACAAGAATCCGCGTTCAAATCGTTTTCCGACTTTTTGCCGGTGCTTCCTGAAGTTAATCAAAAGGAAGGCGAAGAGGAGATAAAGCCCGCGGCGACGGAAGGGAAAGGTGGTCAACCACCCGTTAATGCACAACAACATCCTGCCGGTTTCCTTTCAGGAAAATCTGTATTCGTCTCTCCCGGACACGGCTGGTATTACAGCAGCACACTCGGTCGTTGGGCTACGCAACGTCCCAATACGTGGAACATCATTGAAGACATGAGTAACGCCGAGAGTTGCCTGAACTGGCTGGTCAAATACCTCTGGAATTCTGGCGCAAACGTCTGGCCCTGTCGTGAACGCGATATGAACACCAACATGGTCATTGTCGACAACACCGACTCGGGCTATTCCGAGACCGGCAGCTGGTCTACGTATAATGGCGCCGGCTATAATGCAAGTTTCCGGTATACCACTGTATCAGCGACGGAAACAGCAACCGCGGGGTGGACGCCGGATATTCCCGCCGACGGTTATTATGCCGTCTATGTATGGTACAGCGGTGGAAGCGGGATAACGCGCTCAACAGATATACATTACAAGGTTTATCATACGGGCGGAGTCACGGATGTGCCGGTCAATCAAACCCGGGATGGCTATACCTGGCGATATGTCGGTACGTTTCATTTTGATGCGGGTACAAATCCCACAAAAGGCTCGGTCTTTCTCTCGAATACATCGTCGGATACAGGGACACAGGCGGTAGCCGACGCTGTCCGGTTCGGCGGTGGCATGGGCGACATCGTCGACGGTGGCAGCGTCAGCGGTAAACCTCGATGGGAAGAGTCCGGCTTGTATTTCTCGCCGTTTATGGGCTGCGATAGCGGTGGAAACACTGTTTCCGCCATGCCCCGTTACGCTGAATGGGAGAATGAATCATGGGAGGACTCGGTCTATGTTTCGTGGCATTCGAACGCATTCGATGGAAATGCTCGCGGAACCATCAGTTTTGCCTACTCGAGCGGGGGATGGGGTGGCGCGTTCAATGGTGTTCCCGGCGGCGATATTCTTAGAAGCAAAATACATAACGAGCTTATTAACGACATTCGTGCAGGATGGGATGGCTCATGGCAAGACCGGAGCGTGACCACGGCTAATTTCGGTGAAATAAATCCTAACAACAATGACGAGATGCCCGCCAGCCTTCATGAAATGGCGTTTCACGATAATGAGCAGGACGCTGCGCAACTCAAGGACCCGCGATTCCGTCAACTCCTTGCCCGTGCGGTATATCAGGGGATCGCTAAATATTTCGCCGGTCGCGATGGCATACCGGTTCACCTTCTTCCCGAACCTCCGACGCACTTTGCCGCGAAGGTGGACGATTCCGGGGATATTGTCCTCTCCTGGCACGCGCCTCCCTATAATACCGGCAATGGTCTTCTCGGCGATGCTGCCTCCGATTATCTTGTCTATATCAGCGATAACGGTAAGGGCTTTGCCGATGGTGTCAGCGCCGGCGGCAATACTACCTACACTATATCATCCGGGCTCACCCCCGGCGCCACCTATTTTTTCAGGGTGACAGCCACCAATCAAGGAGGCGAATCATTTCCCACAGAAACCCTCGCAGTTCGGTATAACCCTGATTTCACCAACGACATCCTTATAGTAACCGGGTTCGACCGTCTTGACCGCTATTCTATGGTTGTAACCGACGATCCTCACAGCAGTAAAGACCTTCATCGTGAGTTTCTCGACCGTATGAACACCTACGCATATTCCGTGGAGTACGCTCGTGCTATCGGCCTCTGCGATATGTACTTTGATTCATGTTCAAACGAAGCAGTCGAGTGCGGAGATGTAGTATTGAGCGATTATGGAGTGGTCATCTGGGCTCTTGGCGAAGAGTCCACTACAGACAAGACCTTCAGTTCAACCGAGCAAGAAAAAATAAAGAGTTTTCTTAACGCGGGCGGACGACTGTTTGTGTCAGGTTCTGAGATCGGTTACGATCTTGCGGGCTCGGGCAACGGACTTGCTTTTTTCCAGGACTATCTCAAGGCGTCGTATCAAAAAGACAAGTCTAACGATTTCTCTGTCACAGGTACAGACGACGGAATCTTTTCCGGTATGTCTTTTTCCTATGACAACGGTTCACAGGGAATATATGCAGTGGAGTCGGCGGACGTGATAGCCCCGCGCGCCCAAAGTCTCGCATGCCTTAAGTATAATAATACCGATGTTGCCGCTGTTCAGTTTGAAGGCCTCTTTCCGGAAGGCACGGCAATAGGAAAACTCATCTACCTGGCGTTTCCTTTTGAGACGGCCTATCCCCAAGCCACCCGCGATGAAATAATGGCGCGCTCGCTCGAGTTTCTTGCTACGACGCCGACACCTACACCAACACCCCCGCCCGGATTCCCCATTGTTTACGAATTTACCGACTCTACTGAAGGATGGACAACCGCCGGGGCTCCCGCTGTTTTCGATCCTCCATCTTTTACCTACGAAAGCGATGTGCTTTTGATTACGACGGTCAACAATACAGGCTGTTTCGGTTTCTGGTCGAGTGATGTGGATGCGATTCCTGTGTATGCCCCCGATTTCCTCTACAGGATATCATGGGAAATTTTCAGCGACCAGACTGATCCGGAGCGCGCGCCCACGATACGTATGCGCGCTACTTCACAAAATTTCCAACAGACCGATGCCTTAGTGGTCACAAGCGTTACCGGCGGTGAGTTCTCTCCCACCGTATCGCCACGTACCTACAATATGTACTTTGTTCCTCCCCAAAGTGCGATGGGTGCTGGTGAAGAAGCCGATGATCTTATCTTGAATTTCGATGTCTATAGTTTTGATAGTTCCGACGCGTTCGAGGCTGCTGTCGCGCTCGACACCGTGGTGGTCGATGCACTACCTCTACCAGACGAGCGGTTCAAGAAACTTGTAAAAAAATGGGACTTCGATAACGACCCGGAAAATTGGGTCTTTGGCGGTTCTCAAAACTATACCGGTATCGATGCACATTGGGAAGACGGCATGATCGCCCTGGTTCCGCGTAACAATTACGATTGTTTTGGATATACCACCAGTCCTGTAAGTGAATTCGTAATAGAGGCGGGGCGTCTTTATCGAGCCGACTTTCTCATAAAAACCGACGTGGCGAATCAAGAAGAAGTGCCCGGTATAAGGCTGCGAATGAATTCCCAACAGTTCTGGGCGGAATGCGACAAGAAAATCGAAAGCCGTAACGGCGGTGATATGAGTCCAACGGTGGACGGCACACTCTATTCGCTTTTCTTTTATCCGCCGCAAGAGGCTATCGGAACAATTATGCCCGGAATTTACATTAATCTCGACATCATGAATTTCGATTCGACTGATGCACCGACCGGTACAATCTTTCTCGACTCTGTTGAGGCGGTCTCTTTTCCCGTACCTTGATAATAATCCGGATTCAAAACACGGCATATTCGAGATTAAAAATAGCGGTGGCGGATTGTTTGATTACGTGTAGGTTCCAGGTTTTATTACTTTAAGAAATCCCTGCGTAATCTTAAGAAATTGAACGACTTCGGCTGCTCCCGATAGTAAAGCTTTTGTTCCTTATCACAAAAAATCTGCTCGGTCCGGGGATAAAAAGAGAAGCATTTGATCACCGGGGCGACGTAAAAAAATGGTCATTATTTTGAAACGGGGATGTATCGCTTAAGGCGTTGATGGTTGAGGTGGCATAGAGCGGCGGCAATAGCATCGGCGGCATGTGTGGGTTTAGGCGGTTTCTCGAGACTCAATAACTGCACAAGCATTTGTTTGACCTGATCCTTGGTGGCTCTGCCATACCCCACAATAGATTTCTTTATTGCCAACGGAGAATATTCGTAAATCTTGATTCCCATTTTTGCAAAAGCAAGAATGGCAACTCCCCTCGCCTGCGCAACCTGCATTGCGGTAAGCTGATTCGAACTGAAAAACAACTCTTCGATTGCCAGCACGTTGGGCTTGTATTCCGCGCATATTTCCTGAAGCCGGGTATGAATCTGACTCAACCGTTCAGCAAGGGCGATGGTGTTTTTTGTCCGTATCGCGCCGTAATCAACAATCCTTATTCGATACCCGTCATGGGCGATTATGCCCCACCCCAAGGCGGCAAGACCCGGATCGATTCCCATAATTTTGATTTCATCTGCCATTTCCGTTGTGTTCCTTCATATATGATATTGCTCGCGTGAGCGAGAGCGTATCTTCATATAATGCCTTTCCTATGATAACGCCGATCAGGTTCGGCAGGTCAAGTCCTGCGAGGCGGCGTATATCATCGAGATTCGAGACTCCCCCCGAGGAAATGAACTTTAGTGCAGGAAATTGTTGTGCAAGGCTTCTGATACTTTCGAGGTTGGTTCCCCTTAACATGCCATCGCGACTTATGTCGGTGAATATCACGGTTGTCACACCCGTGGTTGACGCCTCGGCAATAAAGTCTGCAGCGGGAATAGTACTGGTTTTCTTCCATCCATGTGTCGAGACCATTCCATTCCGTGCGTCGACGCCGAGAATGATACGCTCACCGAACCTTTGAACTGTATTTTCGAGAAACGTCAGCTCCTGACACGCGCGGCTTCCAATAATGCAATAATTGACCCCAACATCGAACGCCTGCTGGATGGAACTCACCTCGCGCAATCCACCGCCGAGCTCGATTTGCGCATCAACTGCTTCGCGAATTTTACAGACACTTTCGAGATTTTGGAGACTTCCCTTGAACGCGCCATCGAGGTCGACCACGTGTAGTCTTTCTGCGCCCTGGCGAACCCATTCTTTAGCGACTTCTTCCGGCTGGTGATTATACACTTTTTTCCGTGAAGGATCGCCCTGCTCGAGCCTTACACACTCGCCATTCATTAAATCTATTGCCGGAATAATTTGGAGCGCCATTTTACCCATCTCTTTATGCCTGAAAAGCAAGACGTCTTGTATTGTACGTATTTCAGATATAAAACGTAAACAAAAAGAAGTCAATTTCCGGGGTTGAACCTCGAAGTTTGCACTTCTTTTCAGCTTTTTCTTCGCCTACCGTATCCTGAAATCTCATCTCCTCCCGCAAAAGGGATCTTCAAGAATCGTTTCGGAACAACTACGCATAAGGTTTCGAATGAAACACTCTCACATCATGTAAGGCATTAAGATTTTTTCTCATGATGGCTATAGCGGTTCGTTGGAAATACATACTATCAGGTAGGCGCCGAAGAGTCGTCAGATAAGTGAGTTCACAACTTCCATCAGCTCTTTCGGCTGGACAGGTTTCATCAGGATTCTTGTTGCCCCTTTTTGAATCAATTCTTCGTCATCGACGTTTTTTTCCGCGGTGCAGATAATAACGGGTATGTCGGGATTTTTCATCTCCTTACGAATTTTCTGAAGCAACTCTACACCTGTCAAGCCCGGCATCATGATATCCGTAATAACCATGTCACAGGGATTTTTTTGAAGAATATCGTAGGCAACCGTTCCATCAGCCGCTTCCAGAATAGCATAGCCTTTAAATTTCAATGTAAGTTTAAGTATGGTACGGATGCTCTCCGAATCGTCTGCTATCAGGATCGTTTTTGCCATTTTCCCTTCTATTCCACGTCAAAGTATTCTTGTAGTGATTCGATAACTTTTTGAACTTCTGTCTTGAGATTGCCTGTGACTTCTTTGCGTTGTTCTTCCTGGAGTTCGCCCTCCGCGATGATATTGATAAAATCCCTGACAAAATAAAGAGGTTGAAAGATTTCTTCCACAGTTCGCTTATATTGCCCTTGTGGATTTCCTGCCAGGATACCGCTAAGCCCGACGAATTTATCGAGTAGATACAATCCTTCGGAGCCGCAGGCGATTTCACGTAAATCCGTAGAATAATGTCCCCCTCGCATCTTGAGCACCGAGATTACTTTATGCACCGCACTTTCAATCTCGATCGTGCCGAGATAGATGATGCCGTCAAACATCGAGGCATACTTGATGGCGCCCAGGGGAGCGCTTCCCGGGAGTTGTTCCAACTTCTGAATAAAGAGCGAGGTGATTTCATATTTGTTGAGAAGGTCGAGAAAAATTCCCATAAAGTCTTTATACGTGGCGGGGTCCTCGATGCTGCGTTCCATTTCATTAATTCCATCTACGACGAGTCTTCTCAACGTTCCGTTAGCGAGTTCGTTTTTCAGCATAAAAAGCAACTCGTCCATGTAAAAATCTTTAGGGAACAAATGCCAGATTTTGACCGTTCCCTCTTTCACCGCGTTATCCAGCTGAAGGCCTTTTTGCTTCATAACACTCGCCAGGAATCCTGGATTTTCGCTAAAGGTTACCAGGAGCCCCGGCTCGTTTTTTTCTGCGCCATCTGTAAGGAACTGGACACCAACGGTGGTTTTGAACGTGCCGGGCATGCCGGCAATAATGGTTGATGTGGCTCGAGTATACCCCCCACCGAGAAGACTATTAAGCCCACTTATACCGCTGGATACCTGTTCAATCCGCGGTTCTTCGGTTTTCTTATCCAGTGTCCGGCTGGGTAAAATGTGAGGAAACACCTCGATCCCTTTTCGAGTTATTCTATAAGGGTGTTTACCTCGCACGTGATTATGCCCCCGAGTTTTTCGAATCTCGACAATGCGCATCGGGAACGTTTTATCACGGCTTGCTTCGCTCGAAAGAAGGAGGACGCAGTCGGCGAGATACTCATCAAAGCCGATTGCGCCGGTGTGTGCCGCGCTTTCCGCCGTCATCAGGGGCGTGAGCCCAATTGATTTCAAGGCGTTAATGAAACGTAACAACAGCTCTCGTTCGTTCATCTGCGGTTTTACGATGTTGATAAAATGGCTGAGACTATCTATAAGAATGCGTTTTGCCCCGAGTTCGACAACCGCATCGTGAATCCTCGAGATTAAGGGCGATTCCGAAACCAGGTCTTTTCCAATCACTTCCTCAGCCCGTGCAAAGATGACGGCCACTTTTTTTTCCTTTATAAGTTTCTGCACATCCATTTCATAGGAAGAAAGATCGCGGAAAAGCTGCTGAGGAAATTGC
Organism: uncultured Candidatus Sumerlaeota bacterium; assembly: GCA_964608095.1. Lineage (GTDB taxonomy): Bacteria > Sumerlaeota > Sumerlaeia > MWCT01 > JAGHBZ01 > CAZSMK01. Next base: position 34,171 of record CAZSMK010000067.1, read on the forward strand.
TCGAAGAGAACGATAATCCCCGGTTCTTTATATTCCATTACCCCATTATACACAATCTGAATACCCAATGTTGTTTTACCTGATCCCGGAGGTCCCTTCAGGACAATGGCATTGTTGTATACAAATCCTCCATCGAGAATCGTATCAAGACCCGGAATTGCTGTTTTCATACGTTTTACCATTATGTCTTCTCACTTACATCAGAAGGAGCTACCCATCAAACCCGGAGATGATGCCGCCGCTATCGCTGGAAGACTGAACGCCCTTGATAAAGCGGCGATAAGCATATACGTCGCGGCAGTAGTTTTCCCCTTCCTCTTCGGTAATTTTATTTGCGCGGACCAGGTTGGCAAGCGCCTGGTCGAAGGTTTGCATAGATTCTTCGCCGCCTTTCATGACTCCATAGATATCGGCGATGCGATTATCGCTTATTAATTTTGAAATCATGTCTGTGCCGATCATGATTTCAAGGGCGGCAATTCTGCCTTTTCCCTCAGGGCGTTTTACAAGATTTTGGGTAATTACGGCTTTCAGATTGCCGGCAAGCTGTTCAAGCACGAGACCGTGTTCCGATTCCGGGAAGTTGGCAATTATACGTTCTATGGTCTGGATGGCGTTTGTGGTATGAAGGGTGCTGAAGACCAGGTGGCCGGTTTCAGCGGCTTTGATGGCTGTCCGCATGGTCGCGAGGTCGCGCATCTCACCAAGCAAAATTACATCCGGGTCCTGGCGCAACGCCTGAATCAAACCGATATTATAATCAAGCACATCATCGCCTACCTCTCGCTGGTTAATGATCGCTTTTTTATTGGTATACGAAAACTCTATTGGGTCTTCAATGGTCAGTATCGAGACTTTATAGTTTGAATTTATATAATCAATCATTGCCGCCAGGGTGGTGGATTTTCCCGACCCGGTTGGGCCCGTTACGACGACCATTCCCCGATGATAACTTGCTATCTTCTTAAGCACCTCGGGCAGCTCCAGCGCTTCTATTGTAGGTATCTCGATTGGAATTAAACGAAGCACAATTTTGTAACGCTGACGTTCATAAAAGACAATTACCCGACAGCGAATCAAATCTTTATATTGATACCCTAAATCTATCGCACGGTCTTTTTCCAGTTTCGGGGACAAATCTTCCTCTCTGAGCGACTTGACGATTTCTTTGATATCTTGTCTCCCAATAGCAGGATGTTTGACAGGTATCAGGACGCCGTCGATGCGAAAATAGGGGGGAGAGTTTTCCATAATATGAATATCGGAGGCGTTGACTTTTACCGCCCCTTCTATGAGTTGTTCAATAATCATATTATCTTGGCGCCGCTGTTTGGCTACTCCGCACTACGAAAGATATCGCCTTTCAAGGCACTTGTTCCTCATAATTGTACTATTATATACCAACATGTTACAAGACTCTTATATGTCTCATCGACGCAGTATGCATTTTTATGAGAAGTTTTTGTCAAGGTATTTTCGAAAGGGAGGGATAAAATCAAGAAAGGCGTTCTCAAAGAGGAATCAGGGAATTAATATATTCCTGCCGGATGTAGAGGAGTATGGGAAAAGTCTTATTCTTCGGTTGTTTCTTCACGAGTTGATTCTGCTGCCGGCGCTGCTTTCAGCGTCCCATCTTCATTAAGAAGGTCATAGGGTGTAAGATTGGTTGTTACAATGTTGTACTTTCCGGGTGGTACTTGTTTAAGCGGTTTAGGAGACACCAGGTATACTTTACCCTCGATTTCGATCTCTTCGCCTGTAGCTCGCTTGAGCCATTCATACGCGAATTCCTGGAGTTTGAGCTTGTTATTCTCAACCCACGTACGATAGGTATCGCGCTGCCATATCCGGTCTTCAATTCTACCCAGCAATGATATGAAATTGTTGTAATATCTTTTTGCTACATTTTGAGCTTGCGTGCTATGTGAATCGTACAGATCTTGAACCTGCGCCTCAATGGTAGCAGGATCAGCAAAATTCATGTCTTTAACGGTCTTATCCAGTGATACCCCGCCCAGCATCTCTTGGTGGATATACTTTTCCCATAATTTTAATTGTTCCCAATAATATTGCCATTCCGCCACAGCTCGTGGATCATAATTCTGCTGTTGTCCCTGGGGAAGATATTCCGTTATGTCCGCAAGTATTTCACCCATCCGCTCCTCATCCTTTGTCTTCTTCTCACTCAGGGTGTATCTCACTCGCCTTACTACGCTCCCATCATCGGTTTCTATTTCCTCGTAACGATAGGCGTAAGGTTCAACCGTCTCCTGTGCAATTACCAACTCCGGGAGGAGCAGTAGCGCCAGAAACGCTATCATAAGTGTGCAGTATTTTATATACATAATTTTTCCCTGTAAAAGATATTTATACTTCTATGTTGAATCTTATATTTTGTGAAATCAAGCAAAAAACTCAATTATCCATCAAAATCAGTATCAAACCGTGCCCTTCTCTTTTCATCTTCAGAAGGTTTATCATCAAGGTCAAGGGAAGATTCAGCATCTTCGAGGGTCGGCTCCCCAACCTCTTCCATTTTTTCTTCATTTTCTTCGTCTTGTCCTATGAAGTTGTCGCTTTCCGCTTCCTCTTCTTCCGGTAGGGGAGTTGCGTTTATCTGCGACATGGCTTGTTGATCCATTGGTGTCGCAAGAATTTCCTGATATTCTTCGACGGTGATTTCCATTCTTTGACCGGAGGAGATATCGACAGCGCTTACATTTAATATACCATTAGCATCGATCTGGAACTTGACTTCAATTTCAGGGATTTCTTTAGGAGCAGGAAGAATATCGGTGAGCTTGAAAAACGCCAGGGTATGATTTTGACTTGCGAATGGCGATTCTCCCTGTAATACATGAATTCTCACCGTTGTCTGGTTATCCACAGTGGTGGTAAATTTTTTATAGGCTGAGGTAGGAATATTCGAGTTCCGCGGGATGATCGTAGAGAATTTATCATTCTCGGTCTCAATACCCAGGGAGTAGGGAGTTATATCCAGGAGAAGCACTTCGGCGAGGCTTCCCTCGATGATGGCGGTTTGAATTGCAGCGCCCAGGGCAACCGCTTCGTCCGGGTTTATGCCCTTGCTGGGATCCTTCTTGAAAATTTTGGATGCCATTTCTTGCACCGCCGGTATCCGGGTTGATCCTCCCACGAGTAAAATCTCTTTGAGTTCCTCCGAAGATATTCCGGCGTCGTGTAATGCCCGGCGACAGGGAGGAATCAACTTTTCAAGAAGAGGCTCAACAAGTTCGTTGAACTCTTCCCTCGTAATCTCATCACTAAAATGTTTGACTCCCTCAGCGTCGGCATAGAGAAAAGGGATATTAATAGTGGTTTTTCTGAGAAAAGAAAGTTCGCATTTAACCTTCTCTGCCGACTCCCTGACCCTGCGGTGAACTTCAATATTATCGAATATACTCATGCCGAACTGTTTTTGTATTTTCTCATCGATATAGTTAACGAGCAGATCATCGATGTCATCGCCACCCAGATGGGTATTACCGGCGGATGATTTTACTTCGAGAACGTTGCCTCCCACCTCGAGGATGGAAATATCAAATGTCCCCCCACCAAAGTCAAACACGGCTATAAGACCTTCGTCCTCTTCCTTGATCCCATACGCAAGGCTGGCTGCAGTCGGTTCATTGATTATGCGTGTCACTGTAAGTCCTGCTAACTCGGCTGCGCGTTTTGTCGCCTGACGTTGTCCGTCGTTGAAATATGCAGGCACCGTTATTACTGCATGCTCGACCGTGCTGTTGAGATATTCCTCTGCGGTGTTTTTTATGTGCTTCAACAATTCTGCGGAAATCTTCTCTGGACTTAGAATATTACCATTGATTTCTACAGCAGCGCCTCCTTCATCATCTTGGACGACTTTATAGGTAAGGCTTTTTGTGTGTTCCTTCACGTCCTCATAGCGTTGTCCCATAAAGCGTTTGATGGAATAGATGGTCGATTGAGGTTGGACAAGAAGAAGACGTTTTGCTACGGCGCCGACGACACAATTTCCATGAGCGTCGTAATTAACCACAGAGGGAATTACTTTGCCTCCTTCCGGCGAAGGAATAACCTCTGCTCGGTTTCCAGAAAAAAAGGCAACCACCGAATTGGTGGTTCCCAGGTCTATGCCGATACTTGATGTCATTATTCGGGCGCTCTCTTAATAGAATTTTCTTTTTTGAAAACGATTGAATAGTTTCACAAATATTGATTTCGGCTCTTTTTGTCCGAACCCTAATGCGTTTAATCGTTCTCGCGCAATCACATTACTGGTATCCCAGTGCAGCACATCTTCATACGTCTTCTTGGCGAGAGAGGTGCTCCCGATAATCTCGTAAATTTCTCCAAGGCGAAGTTTAGTATCGGGATTATATGGTTGAAGTTCGATGGCTTTCTTGCACAAATCAATAGCCCGGCTGATGCTTTGACGGCTTTTAACTAAAGCAAGGGCGAGATACGTATAGTAGCGAGGTTCTTCTGGTTCGTTTTTCAGCGCGACTTCAAAGAAATCAATCGCATGCCCATATTCCTTTAAACGATATACTCGAAGTCCCTTGTTGAAGGCTCGACGCCCAACCGATACTCTTTCCGTTCGTGGAGCTCCCCTAACATTTGTCGCTCCTTGCGCTGATTCGGTGGGAATCGGGGATTTTTTCATCTGCTCCGTTTCAGACGCTTTTGCTGTACTCCACTCGCTTTTGATTCCCCGCGTTTTGTCATATTCCCTGCGGCGGTTTGTGTCTTTCAGTGTGTTGTACGCCTCTGAAATCAATGCAAACTTTTCTTCGAATTTCCTTACTTCATCATCATCTCGGGCTTTATCGGGATGGTATTTTTGGGCTAATTTGTAGTAAATACGACGTATTTCTTTATCAGAAGTCTGGGGTGTTACCCCCAATATCTGATAATAATCAGGTTTCATTTCACTTAATCCTATTTGTTTGTCTACAGGCTACCACTGTCGTTGAAAAACTCAATAATTCATTACATACATAGAGTCAATGAATGATAACCTTTTAATATGTCAATTATCTACAAATTTTATTCTGTCAGCTCCACCATTTTTTCTCGTATCTTTTCAAGTTCCGTCTGAACTCGTTGTAAACGCTTTTTTTCTTTTTCTACTACATCAGCAGGAGCCTTGCTTATAAAGTTTTCATTGCTTAACTTCTTCTGTACAGCCTTTTGTTCGGTTTCAAGTTTGTCAATCTCTTTTTGCAATCTTTCGATTTCGCGTTCACGCAACGACTCGGGTAATTTTACCGCAACGACTATGTCGCCTTCAACCCCAACCGAATGAAATCCCTTTTCTTTTCCTGCCGCCCCTTGCTGAATAGTGAAAGAACCTAACCGAAGGAGGGTTTCAAAATAGTTTCTGTGTGCCTCGAGTGTGGCAACGCTTTCGGTTGTGGGCGCAAATATTTTGAGATCGACTTCTTCACCGGGTGGCACGTTCATTTCGCCGCGAATATTGCGTGCAGTACGAATCAAGTTCTGGATCAGGTTCATACGGTTTTCCGCTGCAGGAGTGATAATATCTACTCTCTCATCAACGGACAACCAGGGAGCAATGACCAGTGAATCCGTCTTAAGCGCATCTTGCATGTCGCCCATAAACGAGGGAAGTCTTAACTTCGGTTCTCCATAACGGTCTTGCACTATTTGCCACATCTCCTCCGTGACAAAAGGAATAATGGGATGAAAAAGCCGGTAGATACCCTCGAGAATTCTAATCAGGATCGATTGTGCTATTCTTCGGCTCGATGCTTTCTCCTCGTCAAAGTCCGGTTTAGCTTGACTGTACAAGCGAGGTTTAACCAGCTCGATATACCAGTCGCAGAATTCATGCCAGACAAAATGATAGAGGATATTGACCATCTCGTTGAATTTATAGTCCTCGAGGGCTTTATTGACCTCGTAAATGACGGTATAAAAACGGCTTAAAATCCAGCGGTCTGCGAGTTCCAGAGTGTCAAGAGACAAGTCGGCGTCGAGTTCGGACAGGTCCAGGTCGGCAGTGTTTAAAAAGACGAAACGCGATGCGTTCCAGAGTTTATTGAGAAAATTTCGATACCCCTCGAACCTTTTTTCGGAGAGACAGATTTTTCTGCCATGAGCAGCGTATGCGCAAAGGGTTAGTCGCAACGAGTCCGCTCCATATTCGTCGATTATGTCAAGAGGATCAATGGCGTTTCCCTTGCTCTTGCTCATTTTGTCGCCGTGTTCATCGAAGATTATAGCGTTGATATAGACATCTCTAAACGGAACGTCGCTCATGAATTTCAAGCCTGTCATAATCATGCGCGCGACCCAGAAAAAGATGATGTCATGGCCTGTGACAAGCACGCTTGTGGGATAAAAGGTCTGAAGGTCTTCGGTATTGTCGGGCCAACCAAGCGTAGAGAAGGGCCACAGAGCGGAAGAAAACCAGGTATCCAGCACGTCTTCATCCTGAACGAGTCGTGTTCCGCCGCAGGAAGAACATGTCGCCGGTTCTCCTTCGGCGACCACTTCTATATGCCCGCAATCCTGACAATACCACGCCGGTATACGATGTCCCCACCAGAGTTGTCTCGAAATACACCAATCCCGGACGTTCTCGAGCCAGCTGAAATAGGTGTTTTCCCATTGAGAAGGGATAAACCGTGTCTCTCCCTTTTTCACCGCCTCTATGGCAAGCTCTGCGAGCGGTTGCATCTTTACGAACCACTGATATGAAATGTAAGGTTCTACCACGGTCTCACAACGATAACAATGTCCTATAGAATGGGTATAGGGCTCGATTTTTTCTATTGCACCCATCTTCTCGAGGTCCTGTACTATCTTTTTCCTGCATTCGTACCTGTCCATTCCTTCGTAAGGACCGCCATGTTCGTTTATGGTTGCATCGGGACGGAGCACATTGATCTCATCGAGATGATGTCGTTTTCCTACGAGGTAGTCGTTAGGATCATGTGCTGGGGTAATTTTTACTACGCCGGTGCCGAATTCCTTTTGGACGTATTCGTCCGCAATAATGGGCATTCTTCGATTGAGTATCGGCAGAATGCAGTATTTCCCTACAAGATCACGATACCGTTCATCGTCCGGATGCACGGCTACGGCAGTGTCTCCAAGCATAGTCTCCGGACGTGTGGTCGCCACCACTACATGACCTGAGCCATCTTCCAACTTGTATTTCACATACCAGAGATTGCCCTGATGCTCCCTATGTTCGACTTCGTCATCGGAGAGTGCGGTGGAACACCGGGGACACCAGTTAATAATATAGGTGTCTTTGTAGATTAATCCTTCATCGTAAAGACGCTTAAAGGCTGTACGAACGGCTCGCGCTAATCCCTCATCAAGCGTAAACCGCAACCTTGACCAATCACAGCTTGCGCCCAATCGTTTTAATTGTTCTATGATTATACCGCCGTATTTTTGTTTCCATTCCCAGCAACGCTTGACGAACTCTTCTCTTCCAATGTCTTCTCGTCGAATGCCTTCTTTGAGCAGGCTTCGTTCAACCACGTTCTGAGTTGCGATGCCCGCATGGTCGGTTCCCGGCAACCAGAGAGTGATGTATCCCTCCATCCTGCGCCAGCGTGTAAGTACATCTTGTAGCGTGTTGTTGAGCGCATGTCCCATGTGCAATATACCCGTTATATTAGGCGGCGGGATTACTATACAAAACGATTCCTTTTCCCGTTCTATGAGTGGTGTGAAATAGCCTTTTTTCTCCCATACCTCATATCTTTTCTGTTCCATGCCGGATGGTGTATAACGAGTTCCGAGATCCTTCATTAAAAAACTCTCCGTTTGTTTGTACTTCGTGTATTCAAGGTGTGGATTATACCGAACCTAAAAACAATGACGCAATACTTAAACCACCCATTGAGCCGTCATTTCGGTTAAATGAACTTATCACGGTATGCAAAAAGCGAAAAGACGCCACCGGTATGAATGAAAATAACATAAGAATCTTCAGGGAATTTCCCTTTAATCATAAGCTCACGCAGTCCATAGAACGCTTTACCGGTGTAAACCGGATCGAGCAGAATTCCCTCACTCCGTGCAACCATCCTGATCGTCTCGATTACTTCGGGGTAGGGTATAGCATACCCTTCACCGACGTAGCCTTCGACAATTTCGGGCGCTAATGTATCAAGATTGATCGAGTTGAAATATTTATTCTTGAATTCCGTGGCGATGGTTCTTACCTGGTTCTCGAAGTATGCGGCATCATCGCATACATTTATTGCCAGAATCTTTATGTCGTCGCGTTCGAGTATTTGTTTACCCAGTAAGAGGCCGGCAAGCGTTCCGCCGGAGCCTGCCGCACTCACGATATAGAATACTTTATCACGAAGAAGACGGTTTCGCTCCTTGAGTTGATCTATTTGTCGGCATAATTCATCAAATGCCCTTATATACCCCCATGCACCAGTTGCCACTGAACCCCCTATGGGAAAGTAGTAGGTTTTCATGCCTCGCTTCTCGTAGAACTCGAGAGTATCGTCAAGGATCTCCTGGTAATTTTTTCGAAACTCATCGGCAGGGTGAAAACGTATCTCCGCACCGAAAAGCCTGTCGAGCAACAGATTGCCGTCGTAGGGGTAAGAAGATTCTCCCCTTAGTAAGAGGTGACATTTCAGCCCGAGTTTTGCGCATGCAGCGGCAGTAGCTCGGCAATGATTAGACTGCACTCCACCTGCGGTTATTATGACGTCGGCTTTTTCACTCTGCGCCTCCGCAAGGAGAAATTCCAGCTTTCTGATTTTGTTCCCTGACAACCCACATCCCGTAAAATCGTCACGTTTAAAAAACAACCGCTCCGCTCCTCCCAATTGCTTTGTTAGACGTTCCGCATACTGCAGCGGAGTTGGTGTATTAGCAAGATAGCGCCGTTCCGGATAATCTATTCCCATTTTACCTGCTCCTTCTTTAAATCTCTTTCTTCATTTCAGGTCTAAGGATTATATTCTTTCCTGAAAATAAGACCAAAATCAATGTTATTATAAAAACGCCAATGAAGCAAGAGGCACTCCCTTTTCCCCGCACGTCTCACCGTGCGCGCACGCGTGAGTGTGCGCGCTATCAAAATCGCTATCGTTATCAAAATCGAGTTTTTTTAAGAATTTCATTCGGGTCCGAACGATTATTCTTTAGCGCAACTTCGCTACTGTAGGATAAGCGTCCTCGCTTGTCGCTAAAATCGTACTCTCACTCGCACTCGCGCTTTCCCTCCTTAATCGTGTCTTGTCCCGTGAGTGGATATTTTACTCTTGCGTCTGGTCTTCATTATGTTCATTATTACTTTAAATTCACACTACTTTGAACCTTATTTCATAATGCTATATGAGCAATAGCGATGCATACAACGACATGAAAGCGTTCTTGAATCGCTGGTTATCACCAACGGCTAAATATATCTTTTTAGCCAATACCGGCGTTTTTCTCTTTCAGCTGCTCATTCTTCCGCTTACCAGCAATAGGGTGCAGAATTTATATTTCCTCTATTTATCTGAACGCCCTTATCTTGCGATTTACAGGGGAATGATATGGCAGTTTGTCACCTATATGTTCATTCACGGTGGGGTATTTCACTTTATTTTCAATATGTTTGTCTTGTGGTTTTTTGCGCCGCGGTTGGAGTATCGCTGGGGGAGTCCGCGGTTTTTCAGGTTTTATTTTATCGTCGGCATCGGCGCCGGGCTTTTTCATGCCGTTATATCCATTATCTCGGGAAGGCAATTCGAGGGTATTATCGGCGCCTCCGGCGCGTTGTACGGCATCCTCCTGGCTTATGCCCTCTATTGGCCCGACGATATCGTCTATGTATGGGGCGTAATCCCTGTCAAGGTTAAAGTCCTTGTCATTATTATGGGGTTTCTTGCTTTTATGGGAAGCGTCCGGACTTCACCCACCGGGATTTCGCATATTACTCATTTCGGTGGATTGGTGATTGCCTATTTCTATCTCAAGGGGCCCGATATCATGAATCAGATTACGGGAAAAGGGCATTCGTCGCGCTACGGGAGTCATCGCGACCGGTTCAGTGACAGGGATATGTGGCGATAAAGTATTCGTGATTATATTTTACACGTTGAAATCGATATGGAAGATTATCGCGTACGACTCGACATTTTTGACGGACCTTTTGACCTCTTGCTTTATTTGATAAAGGTCAACGAAATGGATATCTATGATATCTCCATTTCTACCATTACCCGGCAATACCTCGACTATATCCAGCTGATGCAACAGTTGAACCTCGACGTAGCGGGAGAATTTCTTGTTATGGCGGCTACCCTTATCCGGCTCAAGGCACAACAACTCTTGCCAACCTCCTTCGATGACGACCAGGAAGAAGAAATCGACGAAATCCTCTCAACAAAAGACCTTATTCAGCAACTTGTCGAGTATCGCCGTATCAAAGAGATGACTGACGGATTAAAGGAACGCCAATCAGTATTTTCCAAGGTTTTTTATCGCTCTGAACCGCCCAAGATTCTTGAACCCGACGGAGCGAAGGAAAGCGAAGAATCTCGGCAGCTCCAGCTGGATTTGCAAACACTCTTTTATGCTTTTTCGCGTGTTATTCCTTATGTTGAGGCGGCACGCATCTCTCATCTTATCCCGGAACGCTACACCGTGAGAGATAAAATCATTCACTTGCAGGGTCTTTTGCGGAAAAGGCAAGAAATCGAGTTCTGGGAAATTGTACGGGAATGCAAAGATAAAGAGGAACTTCTTATTACGTTTCTCGCTCTTATGGAACTCTGCCGTCAACGCGCAATAACAATACAGCAAAAAAAAGTTTTTGGTGACATCATTATCTCACAAAATGATTCTATAAACGATTTATGACTATGGAAGAAAAACACGATCATAGCGAATTCGAAGATAATTTAAACGAGACTTCCGGTGAAGAGGAAGAGCGGGTCGATGAAGTTGTTCAGCCGGATGAAGGCGACGCAATGGGAGAACCGGCTATACCGGTAGAGATTGAACATATCGAAAAGCCGGACGACGATCTTCCTCAAATAACGGCTACTTATCAGGCTAAGGCGGTACTCGAGTCGCTCCTGTTTGCAACCACTGAACCGTTGACCTTACCGAGGTTGCAACGGGTGCTTGGTCTGTCGATAAAGAGCATACGGGGGATTCTTCTTCAGTTACAGATGGATTATCATCGTAATTCGCCTGGATTGCAAATTATAGAAGTTGCGGGCGGATATCAAATGGCGACGCGCCCAGAATGCCATCCCTGGGTAGCAAAATTAAAAATCGCACGGTCTAAGAGCACGGATAATCTCTCCGTTGCTACACTCGAAACCCTTGCCATTATCGCATATAAACAGCCTGTTACCCGCCTTGAGGTTGAAACCATTCGCGGCGTGGATTCTTCTTCCCTTATCCGAAAACTGCAAGACTTGGGACTGGTTAAAGTGGTAGGAAAAAACCCTCCTCCTCGGCGTTCACATCTTTATGGAACCACCAAGGAGTTTCTACGCATGTTCGGGCTGAAGAGCGTCAAAGACCTCCCCTCACTCGCCGATCTAAAGCAGCTTATGGGAATCGACCGAAAGATACTCTGACCGTATACCGTGGACTCTTCCGTGCCACGATTGCTCAAAACAATTCTTCTTTTGGAATCACCCCGAGTCCGGGTCTGTCAGGCAGCTGCAGATTTCCCCCAACTGTTTTTACCCCGTCGAAAGGATCATTTGTTATGAGAAGGTTTCCATCGAGGTCGAGGTAGTCGCAAAAAGAGGCGACTTGTGCCCCGGCTGTTATCGCCAACGAGGTCTCTATCATACAGCCGATCATCAACTGCAGGTCAAGTGCGCGTGCGAGCTCGAACATTCTCAGGGCTTCCGTAATGCCGCCGCACTTCATTAGTTTCAGGTTAATCCCGTGACATATTTTTGATAAACGCACTACGTCGTTGCTCGTATGAACATCCTCATCCAGAAATATAGGCAGAGGCGACCATTCTTTGAGCTCCGCAGTCTTTTCTACCTCGCCTCTCTCGAGAGGTTGTTCCACATACTCAATACCGAGTTCCTCAAGAACGGGGATACTTTTTTTTGCGTCTTCAAGTGTCCACCCCCCGTTAGCATCCACCCGAATAACTTTGTTGAACTCCTTCCTTATCTCCTTTATTACCTTGATATCCTGGTTCACGTCTCTTCCCATCTTTATCTTGAGTATCGGGTAGTCCTTTGCCTGTTCCACTTTTTTCATCATAACATCGATGGTATCGATCCCGATGGTATAGGAAGTCATCAATTCTGTGCGAGGCTTCAGCCCGATCATTTTATAAAGCGGCACGTTAAGGATTTTACCTGCGTAATCGTAGAGCGCCATATTCAACGCCGCACATGCACTGCCGGTGGCTTTCCCCTCTTCGACAATTCGCTTCATAAGGTCTCTTATATAAAAGACATCTTCGGGGGAAACCTGCCTTGCATATTCTTCTATGCTCTTGATCACGGCTTCGGGACTTTCGCCATAATATTTACTCGGCGCCGCTTCGCCGTAACCTTCTATGCCATCGTGCTCGATCTTGCATAACACAACCTTGCGCTTGGTACTTACTGAACCTGCAAGACCAAATGGATGTTCCAGTAAAACCTCATAGATACGAGTGGTTACTTTCATACGTCATCTCCTCTAGCTAAATATGTTTTTCCGCGTGTGAGTGAGATAAAACACTGAAACTATTAATCACTCTCTTCAGACGAATGGAGGGGGGATACCTCACGAAGTCGCGATGTGCGAAAATGTAACCTGTAGGGGGTGTTGCTGACAGGCGAGCCATCGATTGTCCGTACGCCTCGCTCTATCGTGATAGTATATTCCGTGTCAAACTCCCATGCCGTCCGGATTCGTGCCGTTGTCCAGCCGGTCCGCCTATTATCATAGGCATACACTTCAACATCGCTATAGGTTTCACCATCGAGCCGTATGGTTGAAGTGTTGAGGGTCTGGTGATCTATAGATGCATTGAAGAAGATCGCCACGGGCGTGCCGGGACTCAAACTCGCCGACTCTTCTCCATCTCGCGGGATAGTATCTATAATTTCCGCTTCCCCGGTGGTGAATGAAAATTCATAAGACTCCTCTAATTGTTGTCCCTCGATATCGCGGGCTCCTGAGCCGATTGATATCTTGTACGTGGTATTGAATCCTGCAGGATTGTCCGTGTACGCTCCCTTAAGCATAAGGAGCAAGATATCAAAATCGCTCTGGGGGTGTTCTTTACCGGAATAGGCGTCGTAATCCACCGTGGGTGAAACGCTCACGGCGCTCTTCAGGCTGGCGGGTTGCATCTTCTTGCTGAACCAGATATAGACGGGAATTTCCCTGCGGACGCGGATATTTTTGTCGCCGTCAGCCGGTTGCGTGAACAAAATTTCAGGAGGTTCAATATAAAGATCGAGTTTCATTTCCGAAACCTGGGTGGTTTCGTTTAACAGGACCAGAACCGGTTCTATTTTTACCGGAACGTACCCGCTTAATTCCGCCATTAACGAGTAACTTCCCTCGGCGACGTCCTCGATTGTGTAGAATCCCTCTTCGTCAGTCAACGCAAGATAGCTCGTTCCCATACATCCGACCATAATGCCAGCATGATTTATACTGCCGTCGGCAAGCGTTACTTTGCCTCGAATGGTTCCGGTACGATTCGTTTGCGTCGGATCTTCATCGAGAACCACCGTAACGTAGGTATAGGGCAAATCAATGAGATCGATGTCGATCTTGTCTCTGATCACATAGCCAGGCGCGGTAGCCGTAATGGTGTATCGTGCAGGAGGTAGTTCTGTGAACTTGAAGTTACCGAGCGCGTCCGGCATCGCCATGTGGGTGGTTCCCTCGAGTCCGATCACCACCTGCGCAAATTTGTTCTGCACGTTGCCTGCCACGTCGTACATCTCGACATTGCCGTTTATGACCCGCTGGTTCGATTCCGACTTCTGGATAGTGAAAAGACTCACAGGTGGAACATTGGTCGGCATTGGACCGGGTTTTACATCCACGGTCACCTTCTCCGTACTGTATCCGGATTTCTTGAATACAAGTCTATATACGCCGGGTTCAAGGTTAGGGATTGAATAAATGCCCGCTTCGTCGGTTACAGTTCTGATCAACTGCTCCTCGAGCTCGACTATTACGTTGCTGAAATCCCTGGTTCCTTCCAGCTCCACGCTACCCATGATGGCGCCGAGCTTCTCCTCTTCCTCTGAGACATCGTCAAACACCACGTCCTCGAGACTGAATGTTCCGGGCGAGTTAAACGTTATCTTTGTCAGGTTCTGTGTCTTGTACCCGGGTTTCTGTAAAAAGAATTGATATTCCTTACCAAGGGGGACGTCTAAGATAGAGAATTCGCCTTTCTCGTCCGTAAAAGAGACAAGCGAAGTCCCGCCGGCATATACCATTATGCCTTCCGGCGATTCGCCGCTTTCGAGACTCACCATACCTTTTACAATACAGGTCTGTTGCAGCGAATCGTCTCCACCGATGGGGGTTTCCTTGCCTTCTATTCCTTGTTCCTTGTCCGGTTCTTTACCGCAACCGGTTCCAAACACAAGAAATCCCAGCACTATCAACGAAATCATACCGCGTAGTTGTCGTTTTACCTTGATCATGTCAGCAAAGATTAATCCTGAAATAAATCTTACCGTAGTGCAGCCAAAGACTGCAATCAATTAAAAAATGACTCGGAAAAAACGCATAAGATAAGCAGCAAACACAACAAAAAATTATGGAAGGGTGTCTCCCACGAAGAACATTACTATTCATATACAGCCCGATACCGCTATTCTCGCGTTCGCTCCATCACCTTATATGAGTGATGAATACGAAATAAGGATTAAAAAAAGCCTGTACACCTCACAATTCTCTTATATTTTTACTCTTCCGCCCTGCTCGCCCTGAGCCAGGTCAAGTTCCGCAGCTAATCCAAAAGAAACATAAAAAGCACTGCTCTTAGAATCGTGAATCCTTTCATTCCTAAACAGCATTTCCGGAAAAAAGAGGTGTAGGGTAAGACCCCTTTTTCCAAAGGATTTCCCCTGCCTTCATGCGTGAGCATGAAACGCACTTTTTCTCTGTATTTCGTTTACGAAGGACAGAAATGGGATTTTAGATTGTAAAAAAACAAGTGAGGATGAGTGGAGATAAGTGGTTCGAGCATTGTTTTTTTACTATTAAATTTTCTTACTTTGTTTTTGGTACCATAGAATGAATTTTGTCTTGAACTGTTGCCGGGGGTCGTTCGGGCCGAACGACC
>CAZSMK010000068.1:0-172981 GCA_964608095.1 uncultured Candidatus Sumerlaeota bacterium
GACGACTATTTTTAAGAAAAGGACACAAAGGACTGCAGGGACAAAAACGACTGCAGGGACTGCAGGGACATAAAGGACATAAACGATTATCTCCTCGACTTCGCGGTCATCCCCGCTACTCCTTAGCTGTCATTCGCGCGCAGGGGGGAATCCAATTCTTCTCCGCACGCCTGAGCGTACCCGCACGCGTGAGCGTGCGCGTGATCGAAGTCATGGTCGATTGTGAGTGTGAAGCCCGACACTCGTTTACCTTTCCTGCCATGAGCAAACTATGTGCAACGAAGGGTGGTTGTTGATCAAGATAACTGATAGGACAAGATAGGACAAATAAGACGCCATTGACATAGAAAGCCCACTTTTGCGCGCATTCGTATTCGTTCTATTACGGGGGCGTCATAGGAATTCGAAGGGCATGCCACGACGTCTTGCCATGGAGGAGGAAACCGGAAAGAATATTTCATACATTCCGCGGCGAGTCGCCCTGCTCAAAATGAAATGCTAAAAGTTGTCGAAAAACCACTTACTATTCTGTAGTCATTATTTCTTCCAGTACAACGTTCTCCAGATAGATCCATGACGAAGTGTCGTCTTCAGGCGCAAAACTCAGGATGTCGAACGACAACACCGCGAGATTGTCATCGGTTCCAGTCACGGTTGGGTCAAAGAAGACATTATACGTTTTCGTGCTCGCGACTGACGGTGCTTGACTCAAATTGCTGTTCACAATGCGGTCCCATCCTTTCCAGCTGCCTTTCTGGTTTACACGCAGCCTGAATTGTACCGCATCGTCAAGGTTGGCTGCGCTACTTCCAACCTCGAACCGCGCGCGATACGTTTGTCCGTTTTCAATTGTATGTTCTGTTTAGGCAGGCTAATCGCCAATGTCAAGATTACTTCGATTAATTTAAGAGAATCGCTCAGAATAAAGTTTATCTTTCAGGTGGTTTGTCGTGAGTGTCCTCGTGCGTGGTGGTTCGCGCTCGACGATACGCAAGGTAGGAATCGAGGATAAAGAACGCAGCGATTTTGTCTATAACGCCCTTGCGTTTCTCGCGACTGACTCCCGCATCGATCAACATCGATTCCGATGCCGTCGTCGTCATTCGTTCGTCCCACAAGACTATGTCGACGGAAGGGAAGATGTTTTCGAGGAGCGACGCGAATTGTCTGGCATCGACGGTTGATGGGGTATCTTCGCCGCTCAGGCTCAGGGGCAATCCAACCACTATTTCACCCACGTTATGGTGCGTGACCAATGTCTTGAGGCGCTCAAGGAGTTTTTTCTTCGGTGAACGTGCAATCACCTCCAGCGGTTGTGCGGTAAGGTGCAATTCATCGCTCAAGGCGATACCGACCCGAGCTTTTCCCAGGTCGATTGCAAGGATACGTTGGTTTTGCTCTTCAGCCATTCTCTTTGCTCCCATGGAAATAGGTGAAAATACTTTCCGCAACGGCTCCGGGAATTCCCTTAACCGATGAAAGTTCCTCGATGCTTGCCTTCCGGACATTCTCGAGCGAGCCGAAATGGTTGAGAATCTGGTTTCGCCTGTGCTTTCCGACGCCTGCGACATTATCGAGTTCAGACCTTAGCTGTCGTTTGCTCCGAAGTTTTTTATGATAGGTGATAGCGAACCGGTGCGCCTCGTCCCTGATGCGCTGCAGAAAAAGGAGCGCAGCGGAGCCCGGTTTTATAGTAAGCGGATTCTTGCGGTTCGGAAGATAGATGTGGTCATGCTCGAGCGCAGAAGGTAATTGTCGAGTGGGACCACGGGCAAGAGCGTCGTGACCCTTCGCAATGGCAGCCAGGGCAACGCCTCGAAGACCCAACTCGCGAAGGACTTGAATGGCAATGTTCAGCTGCCCCTTGCCCCCGTCGATAAGGATGAGGTCAGGGAGCTCTCTGTTCTCATCGATACTCCGACGGTAACGGCGTTCCAGCACCTCCTTCATCATGGCGTAATCGTTCGGGGTGTCTGTGGACCGAATCCTGAACCTGCGGTAATTTTGCTTTTCCGGTTCACCGTTAAAAAAGGATACCATCGAACCGACGGAAAGGGTTCCCATGATATTCGAAATATCGAAACATTCAATACGGCGTGGAAGATATGCCATATTAAGCGATTTTTTTACTTTTTCAAGCAACTCTTCCCGATCGCTCTTGCGTTTTTCTGCGGCGATAAGTTTGCGCTGCGCGTTCTCCTGCGCCAGCCGTAAAATGGCGCGTTTCTCTCCGCGCCGCGGAACTTTTATGCTGACCTTTCCACCACGAAGGTCGCTGAGCCATGGTTCCAGCACCACGGAATCTTCCGGTTCACACGGGACAAGGATTTCCGGCGGAATAAATTTGTCCTGACCGTAAAACTGCGCTACGAACGAATGAAGAACCTCCGGGTCGGTCTGATCGTAACTCCTGAATCCGAAATCTCTGCTACCCTCGAGCAACCCGCGGCGATAATGGAGAACCGAAATCTCGAGACGTGCATATTCCCGTGATATGCCGATTACGTCCAGGGTAAATTCACGATAACTCGAGACCTTCTGGCGCTGAATGGTTTCTTTAATAGCATGAATTTTGTCGCGAAGCAAGGCTGCTTTCTCGAATTCCATCTGTTCGGCATAGTCATGCATCATCCTCTCGAGCAACGGAATAGCCTGATCCGTCTGCCCCTCGAGAAAAAGAATAGCCCCCTGGACAATTTTATTATATTCCGTTTTACTCACCTCACGGACGCAAGGAGCAAGGCATTTTCCGACGTCATACATCAGGCATGGTCTACTGCGGTTCCTGAATTGTGAGTCTTTACACATCCGGAGAGAAAAGATTTTATGAAGGAACTTCAAGGTTGAGCGGAGTGCGGCGGAAGAAGAGAAGGGACCGAAGTAACGTGCGCCATCGCCCGGCTGACGACGCCGGATGACCTCGATGCGCGGATACTCTGCATGTGGATCTATGCGCAGACTCAGGTAGGTCTTGTCGTCGCGCAGTTTTATGTTGTATCGAGGCTTGTGCTTTTTAATCAGTGTATTCTCGAGAAGCAAGGCTTCCTTCTCATTGTCCGTAACTACGAAATCTATTGAATGTATATGCCGCTGGAGAAAGGGAACAAAGGAACGTTGATCTACGCCGGTCTCCTGGAGATAAGAACGAATACGTTGTCTCAAGTTCCTCGCTTTTCCAACATAGATTACTCTGCCGTGGGAATCCTTGATGAGATACACTCCCGACAATGTCGGATAGTCTTTTATGTTTATGCGGGACATACTTTCACGCAATATTTGGAAATACCTGTTTTGGGAAAAGGTATTCTATTACAACCTTTCATATACTATATCATACCTCAACAAACGTAATCGAGCAAGGCGAAAGCCGCTCAGAATAAGTCAGGAAAAAGTGAGTGGTGAACAATACTATTTCATGTAACCGGGTGTGGGAACATCTTGTGTGAAGGATTGATCCAGCCATTCGCTGGTTTCGTCATGACCCGTTATGCCGTTCCCGCCTTCGCGAGCCTCGCCGATTTCATCAAGATCGACGCGCTGGAAGGAAAAAGAGCCGGATGGAGCGCCGGGGGCGGCAATCCGCTGTTCAGTAATCGGCGTGTCGGGAAAATAATCCGTTGGAGTGTCGTCACTATCCGGTCCATCGCAGACCAGATTGGTTTTACACACCGCTTCTTCTTTATCTCCCCATACAATGTAGTCTACATCTTTTACCAGATCGCTTATGCCATCCCAGTAGAAGAGCATTATCGACTCGCCGGTATTGCTTAATGTCGTGAGGGTGGGATCGGGATTGATTGTCCCGGGGAAAGCATCGATCAACTCCGGCACATCATTCCCTTCCGGGTCATCCTCTGTCAGTTCATAAGTCGGAGCAATTCCGAACGTTTCCACAAAATTTCGGCTTCCACCGATCGAGATAATCTGAAATTCACCGGGTTGAATAACTGCGCCATCCGGGAATCGCGCCGTAAAATCGTAATACTCTCCTCCCTTGATCTTCTTCCCTTGTGGAAACATAAAATAGTCACCGTTGTCGTAAACTGCATCGGTGATATAATACCCCTCGAGTTCAACCGATTGGTCGGTTGGGTTATATAGTTCTATAAATTCCGGTGTAAACACATTTACTTCAGTAATAAGAAGATGCTGGGAAGGCGCTGTAGATGGTATAGAAACCACGTCACGAGCAGATTGACTTTTTTGGAGGGGTTCTGTTTGTAAAGCGTGTTGTATTTCGTGAGGCGCCTTTGCAGAGGCCTTGATGGAATCGCGTGTGGCATCGGTTTTGCCTACCATTCTTAACCCGCCAAAGACAAGGATAAGGATAACGAGAAGAGAAAGAGCGGGCACAAAAACACGCGGTGAAATCGGCAATTTAAATTTCTTATCAGGCTTCAAATGTTTAATTTTACCCGTTAAGGCATAGATCACATCCTGACAGAATTCCGCGACATGAAAATAGCGCTGTTCAAGATCTGGGTGGAGCGCCCTTGCAAGAACATTGTCAACCGGTTCAAGGATAGAAGAATTCAGTTTTGAGGCATGAACAGGCGAGGAGGGATCAAATTCTGCTCTGGTGAATAGTTCAAAAAAGACCGCTCCAAGCGAATAGATATCCGAACGGCAATCAAGTTTCTCAGGATGTGCCCTGACCTCCGGTGCGATAAAACGTGCAGGCACGTTCAGGGTGCCGACAGCCGGATCAATGCCCTGCACTTGCCCTCTAAGCATTTGCATTATGCCGAAATCCGTTATCCTGACTTTTCCTTCATTGTCCACCATAATATTGGAGGGCGTCAGGTTTCGATGCACCACGCCCATATCGTGTAAATAAGACAATCCCTCCTGGACTTGTACCGTTATATTGATTATTTCATTTACGCTCAGCGGTCTTTTCTCTTTGATGTGTTTAAGGTTCTCTCCTTCCACATATTCGGTTATAAGGACACAGAGCCCCTTGATTTCCTTGCGGTCGAGCACGGAAACGAGGTTGGGATGACGAACCTGATTCAGGATAGCGGTCTCCTTGAGGAACTGCTGCGGATATTGCTCCGCGGAACTGAATCGCAAGAAAAGAACCTTTATGGCAACCGTTTGTTTAAGATTGAGTGCAGTGCCTTTGAACATGAGGCTGTTTGAACCTACGGCTATCAGCGCGTCTATCCGGTAACCATTGATAAGACCATTGAGGGTTTTTAAGCGTGAGTAAGTGTTGCGGACATCTTTTGAAGGAGAAGAGTCGAGAGTGGGAATAGAGAATCGTGCCGGTTGAGCGGTTCGAGGCGGTTCGGTTTTTTTCTCCTCCCTCTCTTGCCCGGTTGTCTTTATCCTCAAGACAGTCTTACACGACGGACAGACGATCTTTTCCGGAACGCGCTCACCCGTAATCTTGAGTTTTTGTTTACATCGTGGGCAAATAATGATCATGATGACGATTAAGAAGAATAATTTTACAAAGAAAACGGTTCAGCATAGACACCATTAAAACTTCCTGTCAAGTATGATTCGAATCTTATTTGTTTTCCGTGAGTGAACGGTGAAATAGTGAGCGAGTGAAAAACACTGTGCAGAACAATGGTAAGAAAAATTTTTTATTCCTCATGTAATTATGTAGAGGTGGACTGAAGAATTTTGACGTGCAGAGTTTCATGCGAGGTGTTTTTTTACAAAAAGCGCGGAAACAAAGACCACAAATTGGGTAATGACCACCATGGCACCAGAAGGTAAGCCGATAATGTTGGAAATAAGCAGTCCTACAAGCGAGGTGGTCATTCCAAAGATCAAAGAAATGAGCATCATGGATTTGAATGAGCGTGCAAGCAGGTGTGCGGTTGCTCCGGGGATGACCAAAAACGCACTGATAAGAACTATTCCGATAATTTTTACCGAAATAACAATGGTTAAGGAAAGAAGAACGAGCAGAAGGTATCTCAAAAACTCGACAGGAATCCCGGCTGCACGGGCAAGCTCCTCGCTGAATACAAACGCCTGCAACTCCTTGTTGAGAAAGAGTATACAGCCGATGATAATGAGACTCAGAACCGCCTCTATAACGACATCGGCGGTGGTTACGCTGAGGATGTTCCCAAAAAGATAGGTAAACACTTCCGGACTGTACTGCTTGCGCAAACCTATAAAAACAATCCCAAGCGCCATGGATATAGAGAAAAAGACCCCAATAACGCTGTCCTCGGAGATGCGTCCCTGCCGGGATATAATGCCTATAAGAACCGCGACCGTGATACAAAAGACCGCCGTAATAAGATTAATGCCCCATGTAAGGTGAGATGCGGAACCTAATATGAGTAGCCCCAGCGCAATCCCTCCAAACGCGGAATGGGAAATACCCTGACCTATAAACGCCATCCGGCGTAATACCACATATACACTCAATAAAGAGCATGAAGCCCCTACCAATAAACCGATAAGAACGGCACGCTGAATAATGCCATAATGAAAGATATCGGTTATATGACTAAGATTCATCGCCGCTTTCGGGAGGTGTGTGATATTCTTTGATATGCCGTAGATGTTCGGTCAAATAAGAGTCGAGTTCGCACCCTGCATAGGTTTCTTCGATGGCTTCTTCGTTGAGGAGTTCGGAGCGGTCATGAAAATGAACACACCGGTTAAGGCATGCGATGTAGTCGGCAAAATAAACCAGTTGCCCCACATCATGAGAAACCAGGATAAGTGTCAGGTGATGCTTTTCCTTCAATGCGCGAAGAAGCTCATAAAATTCGAGTTGCCCCTGGACGTCGACAGGCGCCATAGGTTCATCGAGAAGGAGCAGGCGGGGATTGGTAATTAACGCGCGTGCAACAAGGGCGCGTTGACGCTGTCCTCCGCTGAGTTTTCCAAACGGATGATCATGAAAAGATTCAAGTCCAACCTGTTTCAATAAATCGGATGCCCTACGACGCAGCTCATCATTGAACTGTTTCAATAGTCCGACCTTCGACACCGCACCCATGAGAACCACTTCATAGGCGGTGATAGGAAAATTCAGGTCTATCTGAAGATGCTGTGGTATGTAACCAATCAGATTACGTTTTTTGCCGAGTTTCTGAACGGGAATACCGAACACCTCTATCTCGCCTTGCCTGAGAGGCAACAATCCAAGGATGAGTTTCATCAAGGTCGATTTGCCGCCGCCGTTAGGTCCGATGAGACCGACAAATGAGCCTCGCTCGATACACAAATTCACGTTCTCGAGTATGCGCTCGCCGTTATATGAAAACGTCAACTCTCGTACGTATACCTCTGCGTCGGAACAATCTTCGCGCGACTTCCCAAGGCATTTGCCTTTCTCTTTTTGTTTTGTTTCTGCATCCATACTTCAGCATCATCCCTCTTGTTTAATATAACTCGTTTGCTCCCCTCAACTTAAGGCTTTTTTTATCTGGAGGGTGTTGTGTCTCATGAGGGCGATATAGTTACTGCGTTCCGGTACATCCGGATTTCCCAAGGGATCGAGGTAAACCACCCGGGCGTCTACTTCCCGCGCAATGGCAATCGCCGCCTTATCGCTTAACTGGGGTTCAGCAAAAACCACTTTTTTATCCATTGACTCGAGTAGATCGATAAGTTCGGTGACCCGTTTTATGGTGGGCTCTTTTCCGGGGGAAGGCTCGATGAGGGCAACTGGTTTTAGATCATAGCGATAGGCATAATACGTCACACTGCTGTGAAATGCGATAAATTCACGTTGTGCAAGGTCCGCCAGCTCTTTTTCTATCCATAGATGAAGTTCCTTGAGCTCCTCCATATATTTTTCCGCGTTATTATGGAAAAAGGCATCATGCTCCGGTCGAGAGCGAGAAAGCTCATCGGCTATATGGAGAACCATTTGTTGTGCCAGAACAGGGTCGAGCCACAGGTGAGGATCAACGGAATGTGCGTGGTTGCTGCGAGAATCGTCGGGTGAGAGCAGCGGCGGCAGCTCCGGCATTCGCTCCGAGAGTAGAACAATGGATACCTGCTCGCGAGAAGCGGCGGTCACGATCTTATCGCCCCAGTCATCAATGCCGCGCCCGATTTTGACGAACATCTCAGCGTGTAAAAGCTGACGTACAAGATCAGGGGTCGGTTCAAACGTATGAGGACTTGCTCCCGGAGGCAGCAAACATATCACCTCGATTTTATCCCCGCCGATTTGGGTTACCCAGTCACTGACCGGATAAATACTCGTGGCTACCACCATTCTTTGATCCTTGTCGTCCGACGTTCTCTCACATCCAGCAACGACGCATAGAACCGTGAGCATTACTACGCATGCTATGAAACTATTTACTTTTCTTTTCATGGAACGTATAACTATTCCTCACGATTATTTACAACCATTTACCTGTAAAAAAGGGCGTCTGTCAAGGATATGCTCATCTCAGGAAAAAGTAAGCGCCTCTATTTTGGTTGACAATTTTGATTTAAAACGTGGGTTATATTTAGTAGTTTCACACGAAAAGGAGGCAGAAAATGGGAGAGGCCACGAGTTTGCAGACAATTGATATACTCGTTCTTGTGGTATTTGCAATAGGCATAACCGGTCTGGGGCTTTATTTTACACGACTCCAGAAAACCACCAAAGATTATTTTCTGGGAGGAAAGAACTTACCCTGGTGGGCAGTGATGGTCTCAATTGTGGCAGCGGAAACCTCTGCCGCCACCGTAATTGCCGCGCCGGCATGGTCTTTCGCTCCTAAAGGCGGCAATCTTACCTTCCTCCAGATAACCGTCGGTTACTTATTAGCGCGCATTCTTATCGCCATAATCTTTGTTCCCCCTCTGCGAAAAAAAGAGTATTTTTCAGTATATAACTTTTTAGAAGACCGGTTCGGTCCTGCTGCGCGGAGCATTGCCGGCGTGGTCTTCTTTTTCACACGCGCCCTGGCAACGGGAATCAGGGTGTATATTCCCGCCATTGTCATCAACCAGATGGTGCCTGCACTGAGCTTTGATTTGTGTGTGGTTGCGAGCGTGGTAATCGCCTTGATTTATACGACGTTCGGCGGATTCCGCGCAGTGGTCTGGACCGACTTTCTCATGTTCGGCATCTATTTATTCGGTGGATTGTTGGCAATTATTACGGTAATGAACACCGTCCCCGTAGGCGAGGCAATGGAGTTAGGAGCCCGTGCAGGAAAGTTCCAATTATTCAATCTCAATATATGGGACTTCACCGTTAATTATACGGTATTATCGGGCTTCATTGGTGGTACGTTTTTAACCATGGCGACACACGGAACAGACCAGGCACTCGCCCAGCGGCTTCTTGCCTGCCAGACAAAACGCGACAGTAAACGAGCCATTATCGGCAGCGGTATTATAATAATACCTCAGTTTCTCTTCTTCCTTTTCCTGGGTATCTTGCTCTATGCCTTTTACAGTAAGATAGGGTTCTCCGGATTAGCAAAGGATGATGATGTGTTCCCGCATTTTATTATAAACTACATGCCTCACGGCGTTATAGGAATCCTGATTGCAGGCATACTTTCCGCCACGATGTCAACGACCTGCAGCGATCTCAATGCACTTGCCAATATCAGTGTAAACGATTTTTACAGGAAATTTATCCACCCGAACTCAACCGAGCGGGAGAACCTTTTAATGGGTAAAATCATGACTATCTTCTGGGGAATAGTTCTGGTGTTTATCGCCTACATCCCAAGGATGGCGCCAAAGGATTGGAAATTACTCGATATTTGTCTCGCTGTACCCTCGCTCTTTTACGGCTCGCTTCTCGGCGTGTTTTTGCTGGGATTTCTCACACGCCGCACCAATGAAAGAGCCGCCATTATAGGCGCAGTCATCGGAGGGATTACCGTGCTTGGGCTTACTTTGCCTGCGCTCTTTTTCAGCTGGTTTCCCGAATCTATCTGGAGCGTATTCGAGAACTGGCCTAAAATCGCATGGACGTGGTGGTGTCCCATCGGCACGGTGATTACATTTGTGGTGGGTTCTCTTCTCGGTTTAGGCTCGCAGCCACCCCCACTAAAAGAAGAAACACCCGCTCCTCAAACTCCTTAATTACTTGAAATTCTGGGGAGATACATGATGTGCTATTCTTATGGCGCTTATTGACATAGCATTGCTTTTTCTGCTTTTTGTCATTGTATTCATCCTTCCCGGAACTATAGCGCTTCTTTACAGCAGGCACATCCGCTACACCAGCATCTTATGCCTGGTTTCATTCGGCTTCGTCGTTACCACTACAGCAATCGCTCTCTTAGGGCTTGCGGGGATTCTCGCCGGAATCAAAACGGTTCATTTTGTCCCTTTATTGGTTATTATCCTGATAACCCCTTTTCTCCTGGCATTATATCGGTGTGTGGCATCCCGCGGCGGTTGTCTGAAAATAGACGTCGCGCGAATCAAACATAAAATACGCGTCGAAGATATCGGATTTCTCGCCATTGCTATCATAACGTTTCTGGGAGTACTTTATTATGGCGCATTTCTCCGCTTCGGCGACGTATGGCTCCACGTCGCTTACGTCACCAAGTTCTTCGACGCAGATATTCTCGACGCCTCATACCCTTTTTTTAGAGAAGTCGTGCATGACACCAATTACGGCTACTGTCCCCTTTACATCCTTTATTCCGTCCTACCCCGTCTCCTGGGGCACACCGTGTTATGGACATGGTACTACCTGCCCGCGATTATAGTGCTACTGATACTGGTGGTTAACTATTATTTTGCGCGCCTCCTTACCCAGAGCAGGTTTGTGGCTCTTGTATCCGTGGTGTTTCTTTTGTATTTCATGGGCATGATCGGCTCACCATTTCTGGGATTTGGCACCGCTGCATTCCCTCGTAACATCACCGTTCTTCTAATCTCACCTCTCCTTTGGTTACTCGTGATACAATCCATACGGTTCTTTAATCGAATGAACCTTGCGCTCCTTTTCGCAGGATATGCTCTGTTGCTCATGATCCATAAGCTATCGGCATTCCATTTCCTGGTACTCTATATGATATTCGGCGTGATTGTAATTGCCACCACCGGAAGACGGCATGCCGGTTGGTATCGGAGGGTTATCCTTATCCTCGCATATATGATTATGGCTCTCTTCGTGTATGTCATCATTGTTCCGTTCGAACCGGTAGTAAATCCCTTGCATCTTGCTTTCCGGCAGGAAGAAATTCTGAAGCTCGGTAAGACACCTTTTTCAATTGCCTCACCTGTGATATTTCTATTCCAGGCCGGACCAATCACAAGTCATGATCCCCGGACACCCCTTCCACTCTTCTCATATCTCTTATTGCCCGCTCTTTTTCTTTCACCGAAACGTAACTCACTGGGTAAAATATATCTCCTCTCCGCTGGTATTCTATTGCCGGTAACCATATTTAATCCCTTGCTTTTCCCACTGTTAACAAAGGTGTTGACCGTTGAGGGCAGCATTCGGATGGTTCAGATAATTCCCTTTCACTTGATATTCCCCTACGCCATGTACCTTATTGTTCAGAACACGCTCCCGGACCTCTACAGGACATTGCGTCAAAGGCGCCAGAGAAAATATATCACCGCAATATTGAGCATAGGTGTAGCAATAGTTTTCTTGCTCTATATCGCTGTCAAGGTACCGCATGAAGGACGGATTTTGAAAACCGAGGAGCAGCTACTCGATCTCAACCCACTTTTCAAGGCAGCTGACTACATAAGGGATAATTTCAACGTAACCGAGGAACGTTTGATGGCGGATTTTTATTCGTCCTATGTGGTGAGTGCCCTAAGCGGTATAGAGGTGATGGGTATTCCTGAAACCATGAGTTCGCCGAATCATTCCTTTGTCTGGACGCGCAATCTGGTTGTTTACAGGTTTTTCTCGAACATTCCTCCGGAAAAACGTTATTTTCTTGCTCAAAGGTTTGGGATCAGCCTTGTGTTGCTTAATCCTGAGTGGATAAGGACTGACCGGTCGGACATGGTGAAAAAGTTCGTTGCCGAATTTAGCTCCCTTCCTTCATTATACTCTTTTATAGAAACGATTGACGACTTGTTCCTTTACAGGGTGGAATCTGAGGAAATCAATTAGATCGTCAGGTATGTTTGAGAGAAATGACCGGTAAGCGCCCGCGAATAAATCTCCGAGGAATCGATTGGGGAACGGTAAGCGTTGTCCTTATTCTGAATGGATTGGGATTAGCGACGTTGTATGGGGTCACGGTGGATGCGCCGGAATGGATGCAACAACTTGTCTTGAGACAATTCGTATGGTCGGTGCTTGGAATCTGCGCCCTTTTCATTTTCGCCTCCATCAGTCATAGAAGAATAATGCGTGGTGCACCGTTTTTCTATGTCATAGGTATATTTCTTGTTGTGCTACCCATGTTATTGGGGATGCAACGAAAAGGCGCACACAGCTGGTTGATTTTCGGAGGATTGAGCATCCAGCCCGTGGAGTTTGCCAAACTTGCCTTTATAATTGCCCTTGCACGGTTTTTGGGTGCGCGCGCCGACCAGTCTCGATTACGAGTTCCCGATATCATTATCACCGCCGTCCTTTCGCTTATACCCGCTATACTCGTCGCAAAACAACCTGATTTCGGCTCGGCGATTATTTTTATTGCTATCGCCATTGTGCTTCTCTTTCTCGCAGGATTATCACGTGGCTGGATTATAGTACTGACCCTTTTCATGGTTCTTGCCGCGGTCCTTGTCTATCCTCACCTTAAACCGTATCAGAAAGACCGCATTAAGGTCTTCTTACACCCATGGGAAGATTCCCTCAACAAGGGTTACAACGTGGTACAATCCGAGATCGCCATCGGTTCAGGACAGGTCTGGGGCAAGGGATTCGGCAAAGGAAGCCAGACAAAGTACCGTTTTCTCCCTGAATATTATACCGATTTTATGTTTCCCGGCCTGGTTGAACAGGGGGGGCTGATCGGCGGTTGTGTGGTGCTGGCGCTCTATGGAATCTTGATACACCGCTTGAGAACAATTGCCCTTCGTTGTAGAGAAGCGGAAGGGTTTTATCTCGTTGGCGGGGTGCTTGCGCTTTTTATCACACATATTATACTTAATATAGGTATGACCATGGGGCTTTTACCTGTAACCGGCTTGCCGCTTCCCTGGCTCAGCTACGGCGGCTCATCGCTTCTCATGAGCTACCTTGCCGTTGGGCTGGCATTGTCAACTATTCGTGATCGATATATATTTTTCTATGGATTAAAATCCGTAATATGATAAAAAGGAATATCGGATATGCGAAGGGTGGAAAAACGCCCGAAAAGTTAATAGTATTTCATGCATGAGCAGGTAAAAACAGGAAGAGGTGACTAATGGTGGACGAAAAATTGAGAATACTTGTGGTTGATGACGAAGAGGACGCCAGGCGGCTTTTGTCTGTAGCGCTATCGAGGAATTACGAAGTGGTAGAGGCAGAGAACGGCCTGGATGCATTGACAAAAGTCGAGCTTGCTGACCCCGATCTTATAATAATGGACGTCACTATGCCGCTTATGGATGGGTACCAAGCGTGTGCGGCGATTCAACGAAATCCAAAATACAAGAATGTCCCGGTGCTTTTTCTGTCCGGTATGGACGACAAGGCACATATCAAGAAAGGCTACGAAGCAGGTGGCGCTCTGTACCTTATGAAGCCGATCGATCCCCAACGGCTTCTTAAGAATGTGGAAATGCACTTTGCCGAACATCCACCTGCGCGACGTAAGAAAAAGATGACTTTCGAAGAATTGAAAAAGGCGGAAGAACATCTGGGAGAGGTCGGCACCGGCGACGTAACACCCGAGAAAAAAGAGGCGCCCCTGCCCCAACCCAAGCCTCAGCCCTCTCCTCGCCCGCAACAACCCCCTCGAGCTCCTGCCACACGTGCTCCTGCCCATCCTCACGAAGCAGAACGATTTGAAGAACGACCCCGCGTTATGATTATTGACGATGAGGAAGATATGATAACTATGGTGCGGCTCGCTCTTCAAAAAGATATGGAAGTCGTATGGGAAAAGGACAGCGCTCTTGCTATTGAAAAGATAGTAAAGTACGAGCCGGATATTATCTTACTTGATATTATGATGCCCAAGTTCAGCGGTTTTCAATTACTCCATTTCGTCCGCCGAAATGCTCGATTTAGAAAAACCCCCGTCATAATGGTCTCCGCAAAAAGCAGCCAAAAAGACCGACAATACGCACTCAAATCAGGCGCCGACGAATACCTTGTCAAACCTTTTTCACCGACACAGCTGAGGCAACTCGTGAATTCTTTTGTGGAAAAGCCCGAGTTCGAAATCAACCCCAAAAAAATCCGTTACTCTGCAATCATGCAAATGGAAGGAAGCATGAACCTCACCGGCACAGGCGAAGTAGAGGACCAGAAGTTCATCAAGAAGGTCGAAGCAAAGGAGCTCAAGGAGTTTATAGAACACCACATGACAGATGAAGAGGACAAGAAAAAGGAAGAATAATTCCCGCAGCCTTTTCTTTTTGAGAAAAGATCTCCCCAAAACATCCTCTACTCGTTTACATAGGAAAGTTTAACCACCGGAAAACGTTTGGAACCTCATCGGCACTGGAACTTTTGTTCCATAGATTTGATGAGTAGCGTAATCGTGTGGTTGACGGGTATTGGAATGCCTTGTTGTTGAGCCAATTTAACAATTGCGCCGTTGAGCGCGTCGATTTCAGTCCTTCGTCGGCGTTGAATATCTTGTAGCATTGAAGGATGGTGTGCGGCTGTGGCAGGTATGAGACGGTTGAAGAGCACATCGATATATTCATCAGGCTGTTTCCAGAAGAGGTGGATTCCATGTGCGCGTGCTACGTCAAGCGCCTCACCAACGATACGCCGCATGATTTCCGGCGTAAAATCGTTCTCGAGCAGATATCCGTAATTGGTTCCGAGTATGGTGCTGAGCGGATTCAGGGCAATGTTATAAAGTACCTTCGCCCAGATGTATTTCTCGATTTCAGTCGTGAATTCTGAGGGTAGCGACGCCTCGTTCAAGGTGTCGACAAGTACGCGGATTTTATCCGCCGGCGCTCTGTTTCCCGGACTCCCAAGCATTACCTTGTCCGCGTATACCGTGACCTTTACAGAGCCGGGTTCTATGAACTCCACGCCGAAGATGACGCGTCCACCAACTGTACGCTCCGCTCCCACACTCCTGCCGATTATGTCTGTATTTCCCAGACCATTCTGGAGCGATACCATCAGTCCATCTTGTGAAAGCAAGGGGGCGGTAGCCGAAACCGCCGATTCGGTATCAGGCGATTTAACTGCAATGAAGATGACATCGAAAACGCTGACAGGGAGTTCTTCAATAGACGAATAGGCATGAGGTAAAGGGACGACATGTTCCCCCCAGATCCCGCTTATGTGAATGCCCTTATTTCGAATGGCATCAACGTGAGGTTTGCGTCCGATGAGAAAGACTTCGTTCCCTTGCCGGGCAAGAAAACCACCAAAGACGCTTCCTATGGAACCTGCTCCAAAAATAAGATAGCGCATGAATCAAGGAGTCCTGTTTAATCTTTTTTCTTTGTATAGGCGCTTCTTGCGCGGCTTGTTCGTGAGGTAGTGCTTTTCCGGCTTGCACGGCGTGGTTTGGGCGCCTCGAGAGAAATGAGTGCAAGATTCAGCACCTCGTCCAGATGTTTCACGGGCAAAAATTGAAGCGTGTCCCTGACCTGTTTCGGAATCTCTTCAAGTTCATCCTTGTTCTCGTCGGGGATGATAATTTTGGGCACGCCGGCGCGGTGAGCAGCAAGGACTTTTTCTTTCAACCCGCCGATTCTGAGTATCTTTCCCCTGAGCGTGATCTCGCCCGTCATGGCTACATCCTGTTTCACCGGCATCCCACATAGCGCCGACACCATGGAAACCGTCAGCGTCACGCCGGCTGAAGGACCATCCTTCGGGATGGCTCCTTCCGGGATATGTATGTGTATGTCGGTGTTTCGGTAGAAATCTTTGTTGATCTTGAATCTCTGATACCGTGTTCTGATATAGCTAAGAGCGGTTTTTGCGGATTCTTGCATTATCTCGCCGAGCATACCCGTAAGTAACAGGTCGCCTTTACCATGCATGATGGTCGTTTCAGTAGGAAGGAGTTCCCCGCCGAATTCCGTCCATGCCAAGCCGGTTGCCACACCGACCTGGGGAGTTTTGTCCACGAAAAACTCGGAAAACCGTTGCGGTCCCAGATATTCTCTCACCCGGGCACGCGTGAGTTTTGCGGATTTTCTTGATTTCCCTTTTGCCTTCTTTACCAGATCTTTCGCGACTTTCCTGCATATGTGGGCGATTTCTCGTTCTAAGTTCCTTACTCCTGCCTCACGTGTATAATAGTGAATAATATGGAGTATCACACTGTCAGGAAACTCGAGCGCCTTCTTTTGTAGACTGTGAGCATTAATTTGTTTCGGGACCAGGTGGCGTTTTGCAATCTGAAGCTTCTCATCGGCAGTATAGCCGGGCAAACGAATGATCTCCATGCGATCGACAAGAGCCGGCGGAATACCGTCGGTGGTGTTAGCGGTCGTTATAAAGAGCACGGCGGAGAGATCGAAATCGATCTCGAGGTAATGATCGTTAAATGCCTTGTTCTGTTCGGGATCAAGCACTTCAAGGAGCGCTGAAGCGGGATCACCGCGAAAATCCAATCCCATTTTGTCGACTTCATCGAGCAGAAAGACGGGATTCATGGTACCGGCTTTTTTTATGCCCTGGATGATTTTGCCGGGTAGCGAGCCTACATAGGTGCGCCGATGACCGCGGATTTCCGCCTCGTCGCGGATTCCACCCAGCGAAATTCTGACAAATTTGCGCCCCAGCGAACGAGCGATCGACTTCCCCAGCGAGGTTTTTCCCACCCCCGGCGGCCCCACAAAACAGAGGATGGGTCCATGGAGCGAGCGAGAACGCGACAACTTATTGACCGCAAGAAACTCGATGATGCGCTCTTTTACCTGATTCAGTCCGTAATGGTCCTCGTCAAGGATTTTCTGGGCGCGATCAAGATCGAAATGGTCGCGGGTTCGCTTTCCCCACGGTAAATCGAGCAGCCATTCTATATAGGTTCGTGAAACGGTATTTTCCGGTGAGAGCGGAGGCATGCGTGAAAGGCGCTGCAATTCCCGCTCGACCTTTGCCTTAGCTTCCGGTGAGAGCGGCATTTTCTCCATGCGTTGGTGAAGCTCGCTGAATTCTTGATCATCCCCCTGGGAAATACCCAGCTCGTTCTCTATTACTTTCAGCTGTTCGCTGAGAAAATATTCCTTCTGGCTTTTGCCTATACGGGTCTTGACTTGGTCGATGATCTTATTTTCAAGTTCCAGGATTTCATTCTCCGCCCGGAGATATTCGACCAGGTTGAAGAGTGTCTTCTGGACATCAAGGCTTTCAAGGAGACGTTGCTTGTCCTTGGTTTGCAACGTGCTGTAATGGGCAACGATATTGGCAATAACCGATGGGTCTGTAATAGCGCGGAGGTTCATCATAAGATCTTCCGGTACCTTGTCGGAGAAGCCTGCGAACCGCTCAAATTCGCTCAGAACGGAACGAATAAGAGCCTCAAGTTGCTTTGACATGCGAAAGTGAGGTTCAAGCCGCCGCACCAGAACCTGGAAATAACGTTCATTACGGAGGAAATCGATAATCTCGGCGACGTAAAATCCCTCGACAAGGATTTTCGCCGAGCCGTCAGGGATTTTAAGCACCTGGATAACCTCGCCTACCGTACCTATATGAAAAAACTCTTCAGGTGTAGGATTATCTATGTCGGGCGAATGCTGCGCCGTGAGAAATACCATTTTATTACCCGCAAGCGCCTCTTCAAGAGCCGCCATACTTCTTGACCGGTACACATAAATCGGCGACACGCTCCGCGGGAAAATAACCGCGTCCTTAAGTGGAATCAACGGCACTATAGCATTCTGTTTATCAATATTCATCTATTTATAAACCTTTCTTTTACGGCTCAATGGTTCATTATATTTATACAGCAAAGGAGAGTGCTTATACCACAAAAATCAGGCAGACTCGACTTTTTTCTTCGCAGAGCGTTTGGTTTCATACGGGAGCGCCGTGCCCTCAACTACTTCTTTACTAATAACGATTTCGCCAATCCGGGATGCTCGATGTGGGAGATCGTACATGATCTCGACCATCAGTTTTTCAAGGATATTCCTCAACCCACGGGCACCGCTCCCCGTGGCTATCGCCTTTTTTGCTATGGCGCGAAGCGCCTCTTCCTTGAACGTCAGTTTTACTTTCTCCATTTCGAAATATTTCTCATACTGCCGGATTATGGCATTGCGAGGCTCGGTCAGGATGCTTACAAGATTGTCCTCGGTGAGAGAATCGAAAACGGTTATTACGGGCAACCTGCCGATTAACTCGGGGATAAATCCATACTTTATAAGGTCGCGTGGCATGATGTTATGGAGAATCGATGAAGCCTCTTCATCGTTTCGCGAGCGGCTGGGAGCCAAAAAGCCCATGGTACGCCCCGCCATTCGACGTTCCACTATCTTGTCAAGACCCGTAAACGAACCGCCGCAGATAAAGAGAATGTTCCGGGTATCGATGCGCAGGAACTCCTGGTGTGGATGTTTCCTGCCACCCTGCGGCGGGACGTTCGCAACCGTGCCCTCGAGAATCTTGAGCAGCGCCTGCTGGACTCCTTCACCGGAAACGTCACGCGTGATTGAGGGGTTATCGACACTTCGCGCAATCTTGTCTATCTCGTCGATATAGATTATGCCCTTCTGGGCACGCTCGACGTTCCAATCCGCGTTTTGAATCAGCCGCAGGAGTATATTCTCCACATCTTCTCCCACATAGCCCGCCTGGGTAAGAGGTGTCGCGTCTGTGATGGCAAACGGTACGTCAAGTATCTTTGCTAAAATTTCCGCAATGA
The DNA here is from genome assembly GCA_964608095.1 of uncultured Candidatus Sumerlaeota bacterium. Lineage (GTDB taxonomy): Bacteria > Sumerlaeota > Sumerlaeia > MWCT01 > JAGHBZ01 > CAZSMK01. The sequence continues at coordinate 18,885 of CAZSMK010000068.1, forward strand.
GTGTTTTACCCGAACCCGTCGGTCCTATCAACAGGATATTCGACTTCTGGAGTTCCACGTCTCCAAAACTGAAATTGTTCACGATACGTTTATAGTGGTTATATACAGACACCGAGATTACTTTTTTTGCAATGTCCTGGGAAACAACATATTGATCCAGCTCTTTTTTGATTTCCGAAGGATAGGGTAAGCGAATGTTGAAAGGATCGGATTTCCAAGATGCATACTCCGGTCGACGCAGAAGATGCAACTGGAGACCCAGATTGGCAATACAAATATCGCATATAGCTACATAAGGGGACTCATCACCTTTTTCGCTTTTCAACGCTGACGGCTGCTCAAACAATGCACGCACTTCATTTTCCGTTCTACCGCAAAAAGAACATCGCTTTTTCATTACATACCCTTCCTCTGCGCTATAAAAATCGAAAATTAGTTTAAAACATTCTCAGCACAATGAGCAACAGAAAATACTATAATCAATGCTCGACATGAGGCTTATGTGAAATAGGGAGACCAGACAGTGAATGGTTTTCTGCATCGGTCGCTCATGTCCGATCTGTCCGATCCGACCGATCGGTCTGATAAAACAACATAACTTCAGTGCAGTGCGACCGGATTCCTGTGGCTTTCGCAAAAAAGCGAGGTCAAGAAATCTTTTTCCGATTCGGCTCCGGTTTTTCTCTATTCGGTTGTATGGTGCTTAATGATCCTACCTTCCACCATAAAAATAACGTCCTCGCAAATGTTGGTGGAAAGATCGGCTATACGCTCGAGGTTTCGCGCAATCCCCGTCAGTTTGAGCGAGCGTTCGATCGTGGTGGGGTCCGATGTCATGTAGGTGATCAATTCGCGCTGGATCTGGTCGCGGAGGTTATCGACGATGGTATCGCGTTCGCATACGCTCTTTGCCAGTTGTGCGTCTTCCTCGATAAACGAATTTATGCTATCCTTCAACATACTTATGGTCTGCTCCGCCATACGCGGTATATCTATCAAGGCTTTCACCTGCGGTCGGTCTATAAGGTATCGTGCGCATTCGGAAATGTTGACCGCGTGATCGCCCACGCGTTCCAGGTCGTTGTTCATCTTCAAAATCATGAGTATGGTGCGAAGCTCTTTTGCACGCGGTTCAAACTGGGCAATGAGCGCGATGCAGCGCTCGTCCAACTCTATCTCGACTCTATTCGCCCGCTCCTCATCGCCGCTTATTACCTCCTCGAGGAGTTGATGATCTTTGTGCATGAGCCCTCGGACACTTTTCTCGATCATTCGTTCAACATGTCCTGCATATTCAACAAGCTCCCGTTTGAGCTCGGTCAGTTTCCCCGGTAACATATAATTCCCTCCTTATCCAAACTTTCCAGTGAGATATTCCTCTGTTCGTTTATCTTTCGGTGTGGTAAACATTTTCTGGGTCGGGCCGAATTCTATTACTTCGCCGAGAAAGAGAAACGCGGTAAAATCGGATACACGCGCCGCCTGGGCTATGTTATGCGTAACCAGTATAATCGAGACATTCTGTTTCAGCTCAACGATAAGTTGTTCGATATGCGCCGTTGCCTTGGGATCGAGTGCGGAAGTCGGTTCGTCAAGCAGAATAATTTCAGGATTCATGGCAAGAGCGCGGGCAAGGCACAGGCGCTGCTGCTGTCCACCCGACAGAAACGTACCCTTCTTGTGCAGGCCTTCCTTTACCTCGTCCCAGAGTGCGGCGCTTCGTAACGATTGCTCGACTATTTCATCCCGTTCTCTGCGATCGAGACGGATTCCGTTCAGTTTATATCCCGCAATAACATTGTCATAAATACTCATCGTCGGAAAGGGGTTCGGACGCTGGAACACCATACCTATTTTGCGCCGCAAAACTATAGGATTCATTTTGTAGACGTCCTCGCCGCCGAGCAAAATTTTGCCCGATACCTCGACGTTTGGCAATAATTCGTGCATCCGGTTGATACACCTTATCAGGGTGGTCTTTCCGCATCCCGAGGGACCCATAATGGCGGTTGCCCTTTTTTGCGGTATGGAAAGGTTAATATCCTTGAGCACACGGGCGTCTCCATACGAGGCGCTAAAATGCTCGATTGTTAGAATTGCACCTTCCATCGCTTTGCGACCCCTTTGGCAATAATATTGAGGCATAGAACAAGTGCAACAAGCACCAGCGATGCTCCCCATGCAAGGGAATGCCATTCCGGATAGGGGCTGATGGCATAGTTGAAAATCAACAACGGCATCGAATGTACCGGTTTCGTGACGTTGAGGTTCATAAAGGGATTCCCGAATGCGGTAAAAAGAAGCGGGGCGGTTTCTCCTGCGATTCGGGATATACTGATAAGTATGCCGGTGATAATACCACTCAATCCGGCGGGCAGAACAACTTTGAGTACGGTCTTGTAGTACGGAACACCGAGCGCCAGCGACGCTTCTTTAAGCGATTCAGGAATCATTTTAAGTGTCTCTTCGGTTGATTTGATAATAATAGGCAGCATCATGATGGCGAGCGCAACCCCGCCCGAAAGTGCAGAGAACCCACCCAGTGGTTTTACCATCCACAAATACACCAGTATACCGATTACGATCGAAGGTATTCCTTGAAGCACATCGACACACAGCCGTACCCAGTACGCCATTTTGCTCTCTTGCGATTCCGAAAGAAAGATTCCCACGATGATGCCCAGCGGGATGGCGATCACCGATGCAATTATTATCAACATAATGGTGCCCACGAGCGCATTGGCTATTCCTCCACCCTCTTCGCCCACCGGTTTCGGCAAGTTGATAAAAAACGTCAGGTTAATGGATTGTATCCCTTGCTTGATGATGTAGAACAGTATGAGAAACAAGGGAACCGTCGAGAGAAATGAAAGCACGATGACGATTCCCTTAAAAATGAAATCTTTTGTGCTTCTTATGAAAATATCTTTTCTCATGTTAACGAATGTCGTTTAGGTCGACTTTCTTGTTTTGCTATCACTGTCAGACGGCACCTTGAGCCCGTGGTTTATGTTCCCCTTTTTTAATTATCTTCTTACCCACCATGTTTATGATTGTGGTGACAATGAAAAGAAGGAGCCCAATCTCGATGAGGGCGGCGATGTAAAGGTCACTGACCGCCTCTGTAAACTCGTTCGCAATCACACTTGCCATGGTATTGCCGGGCGCGAAAATACTTTTCGGAATAACGTTGGTGTTGCCGATAACCATGGTGACCGCCATTGTTTCGCCCAGTGCACGCCCGAGCGCGAGCAAGACGCCGGCAAATATGCCGGAACGTGCGTAAGGCAGGATCACTTTTTTAATTACCTCGAAACGCGTCGCGCCCAGCGAATATGCTGCCTCCTTTAGATCCGACGGAACCATGTTTATAACCTCACGCCCAAGCGATGCGGAATACGGAACAATCATTGCCGCAAGTATCAGCGATGCAGTGAATATTCCCACACCGTAAGGCAACACACCGAGCTTGATTTCTATCATGCGGACTATGGGTACAAGAAAGAAGAGACCCCAGAAACCATAAATGACCGATGGTATCCCGGCGAGCAGCTCAACGAGACTCTTGAGCACCGACGACACCACTCCTTCCTTGAAATATTCCCCCAGAAAGAGCGAGATGGCAAGCGAGAACGGAATGCAGATAACGAGCGCCAGAAACGATGTCAGGAGTGTTCCAATAAGAAACGGTAAGGCGCCGAACTCTCCGAACACCGGATCCCACGTCTTTTTGTACACAAAAGCGAACCCGAATTCTTTTAGCGACGGTAGCGAACCCACCACGAGCGTGATAAAGACTCCCAGCAGCAATAAAAGAATCAGAATAGACGACGATACCAGTGTTCCCTTAAAAATTTTTTCCGATCGCATTTTTCTATTACTTCCACGTGAATGAAGGAATTGTGTAACGGTTCTATCATTACTCTAAAACAGGTTTCCCATCATACATAATAGAGCGGATGATTTTCTCGGCTTTGTCGACCGCCTCTTCAGGAAGAGGTGCATACATAAGGGGAGATGTATAGGTCTGTCCGTCGTGGATCATCCAGTCGAGGAGTTTGACAAGGGTTAGCGCCTTTCCTCTGGTGCGCGAATCGTAGTTCTGCTCTTTATACACAATGATCCATGTAAAGCCGCTGATAGGGTAGCCCTCCGGGGCATCCGTGTTCGTAAGCGTTATACGTGTATCCTGAGGTATATCGGTATTTCCCGCGAGGCTGGTCGAGTTAAGCTCCGGTGCAATGAAATTGCCGCTCTTGTTTTTGATACGGGCTCGCGGCATATTGTTCTGAATAGTGTAGGCGAGCTCGACATATCCGATACTGCCGGGGATTTGTTTGATCAAACCGGCAACGCCTTCGTTGCCTTTTGCGCCTATTCCGGTTCGCCAATTAACGGACTTTCCACGACTCACTTTTGTTTCCCACTCGGCGCTGACTTTGGAAAGGAAGTCCGTAAAGATAAAGGTCGTGCCGCTGCCATCAGAACGATGAACCACCGCGATTTTCATGGCGGGTAGCTCGACACCCGGATTGTGCTCCAGAATCGAAGGGCTGTTCCAGGTCGTAATCTTGCCCAGAAAAATATCCGCAAGCACCTCAGGTGTTATCCTCAGCTCCGGGTTGTTCGGAAGGTTGTACGTAATCGCTACGGCACCGAGACAAATGGGCACGTGAAGAATGTCGGCAGGTGCTTTTTTGTGCTCCTCATCGGTCAGGAAACTATCGGTTGCGCCGAAGTCGACGGTCTTATTAAAGAGTTGCCGAATCCCGCCGCCTGAACCTATCGATTGATAATTGACGCGTACATTGGTCTTCTTGTGATAGATATCGAACATCTTGGAATAAAGGGGATAAGGAAAGGTGGCGCCGGCGCCGAGGAGTTCGTCTTCCGCTGCTATCGTCAAAGAAGGCATGGCACTCAACACCATGGCTGCGAATATTACTATCGCTATTAAAAACCTGTGTATCATCTTTCTAAACTTCCTTTCTTTTGAATTTAAGCGCTTGAGATAAATTCATACCTACATCCTACCTTATAGTTTGTTACGTATAACAATAAAGAATACGTTAAAACCGTGTTAATTTTGTGTTAATTTTTTTTAGTCGTAGGTAAATGGAACAGCCGGAAAGACTCTGCATGTTTGATAAGCGGTGGAAATGATTGAAAGAAGCATGCTAATAAAACTACGGGAAAAAGCGAATGAAGAAGCTCGGAAAGAATAAATTTATAGCATCCCTATACATCCTCACAAAAAAGTCCATGCATATAAATTACCACCAGATTTTTTTGTAGTTGAAAGGGAGAAGATACACAATAATGGCTATTCGACCACAAAATAGTCTAACGTTACAGGAACCGAACTGTAGAGATTTTCGTAAATAGCATCGTCGATAGGAAAATTGAGTGCGGCAAATTCGCCACGAAGGTCGGTACCGAATCCGTATGAGATAGCAGCTACCATAAGGGTAGCCCTGAACGTAGCACCTGACGTGGAGTTATGCTCCGGGTCGTATTGCTCTCTTTTTTCTTCGTCGAACATCTGAAGAAGTTCCATCATTCGCTGCAGAGGTTTTTCGTAGCCCATTCCATCATTTTCCGCATGTTCAAAAAATTTATAGGCAATGGTCATAAATGTATTGAACGTCTCGTCCGTGCTGGTTGAAGGGTCGTTCCAAGAACAAAAGTTTTTACCGCCGTTGATGTAATCTTCGTATGAGTTTCTCACAATCCACATCGAGTTTTCAGCGCTATGCTTTATTTCAGTGGTCAATACTTCTCCGAATCCGTAATCGCTGTTATTATTGATGATTTCGTAGGCGGTTGCGTGCTGGAAGATCTGTGCCATGGTCTCCGAATACATGGTACTTGCGCTCCCGTCGGTATTTCCGCCGTAATGATAGCTCGCCGGGGAGTTAAGGGTAAAGTTGTGTCCCATTTCATGAAAAAACGATGAATACTGGATAGTCCCCTCAAAAGCATAATCGCCAGCCCCGAAGCTTACGGGGCTCGTATACCAGAGCGAATACATACCACCGAAATCCGGGTCGCGCAAAAGCACCTGCTGGAACCGGCCGTTGATCAGGACGACGTCGTTGTTAACGAGCTCCATCTGATAAGCCGCAGCAACCCAGAAGATATATTCAACCACTGAACGAGGCACCACTGTAAAGAAGGTGTTGTCAAAATATGTCAAGTCGCCCGGTATGCCATAGCCTGGCCAACGGCTTGTCAGGCTTACCATCGATGAAGGAATCGTGACTGCAATATTGTCCGGGAGCGCAATGGGAGTGATCGAAGGTTCCGTGAACCTTATTACCAAGTCTTTTGTGTCTGTCGTTTCACTCGAATAGTGAGAAGTAACGCTTAATATATAATTCCGTCCAACATCTGAATAGATATGCTCCTGAGGAAAGAATCCACTGGTTACGTTACTGTCGCCCCAATCCCACGTGAATGGCGTCGTGGGACACTGCGAATCACCACCATTGACCTTTACATAACCGGTGGATTCATTTAGGGTGTCTATGGAAAGAGAAAGCGTCGAGGGCTCTTCAAAAAGCTGACGTTTAAAATCAAACTGTTCTGCTGTGGAGAAGGCGGGAAGCATAATCCATAGCACAATCAAAAACGATATTAGAAAATTTGTCATGCGTGTCGCCTCTCAAAAAAAGTAACGCAAATATAGTACAAAAAAAGAACATCGTTTTGTCAAGATATGTGATTCACTGGGCTCGTCAACAACCAAACAAGGGGTGGGATATCGATAAGGGATCTTCGCTTGATTTCTCAATGTTGTTTTTGTTTTAAAGCAAAAAGTTCTCCGGTAAAAAGATGCGCCCCCTGAGTAAAAAGTGTTTTGCAAAAATCGTATATTTTTTTCTGATGATAAGAAAAAAACGTTTATGATTTTTCTCATTGAGATGTCGCAGCGAAAACCATTCAATTGAAAATGAGCGGACGGCTATACTTTTAAGGCATACTCCGTGAAAATTAAAACAAACAATTCAGGGCGTGAATCAGCAAATCGCTGATACCCAAAGACTTATCTAACGTAAAAATTTTTTAGAATTTTTCTTGACAAGCTTTTCTTATGACTTCTATCCTTTGAATAAAGTTCTTTTTTTAAAATTCGTATATAACAAGCGAATTATTCGGAGGATGTCTTAAACTTAGTTGAAATTGAAAGGAGGTGGTGATTGAACCAATAGCGCTTAAAGTTCCAGGGAGATGTTAGATCAATGTAAGTACGGTAGTAAGAAGTAACTTTAAATGGAGGTAAAATCTGATGAAAAAGGGATTACTTAACATTAACCTTTTCCTGAGCACGTGCTTGATACTGCTTTTCTGGAGTGCAGGATGGGCAGTAACAGAGACCTAAGGTTGATGATGATTATACCCCTTCGACACCGGGTTGGTGTGCGACTCATTTCGACAAAATCCAGGATTCAGGATTATGGATGCGAAATGTATCGTACTAGTCATTTAGCCAATTAACCAAAAATGAAAGGAGAAGAATTATGCGTACAAAAGTAGTGATAATTTGGTTGATTGCAGTCGCCATGATCGGCCTTAGCGGGGCAGTATTAGCGGCAGATGGAGATATCAACGTCCAGATGATTGATATTGGTACAAGCGTTCCTTTCGATGGCTCTTCCGGAGAACATATAAAACTCTGGGGATGGAGCGAATCCGTTAGTGGATGGGTCATCATGGATAAGAATATCGATTCAAATGGATGGGCTAGCTGGACGGCTTCCGAGATATCTGAAAATGCCGGAACAGGTCCGTTTCATTATAATGTCAGCTGCTATGCTAATGGCGGTGCATTTAGTAAAGTCATTCTCCCGGAAGGTTTCTGGGGGCAGTTTATTGATTATGATCCTAATATCGAAAAAACGTATGTCGTTCAAACACCGCCATCAATAGACGCCAATCAGAAGGTCACCTGGGCTGGTTCTAATTCTCAAGTAATATTTGATCTTGATCTGGGAGATTACGATGATTCTCATCCAGATTGGGACTGGGATTATTGTTATTTTGAAACAAGCCAAAGCACTCCTTGCGATTCTAGCCAGGGTGATAGACCCATTATGGAGAAGGGATGGCTTGATGACCATGGATACTCGTATTCCGAGGATGAACTTACTACTGTTGGCGAATGGTGCTACCTGACTCTTGAAAAGGCAAGTGAGGGATACTCGGAAACATTCGGTGCTAAGAGAACGGGAGAGACGGATTGGACGGTGTACCTCTCACAGCAGCAGGAAGAAGATGGTGAGAAAGCAAATGGTAGCTATGATAAAACCAATGATGAATATACGCTGACGTTTGACCCTGAAAATGTGTTCGACCCCGGAAATTCATGGACAGCAAGCCCTTCGATGGTAGATGGAGAAACATATTATGTGGTTCTGAGGGTTAATTTACTCAACACCCCCGAATCCGGATTGACAACGACAATTAGTCCTGGACCACATTACGGTGTCTTTCACCCGGTAAAAGGACCAATACAAAACGTCACTACAGGTGATAAATATTATAGCATTCAAGCCGCCATTGATGCTGCGAATAGCGGGGATACTATCTCCGTTGCCGAAGGCACCTACGTTGAACAGTTAACTATCAATAAATCGCTCACGCTTCAGGGTGCGGGCAAAACATCCACTGTAGTTCAGGCACCGGCGGCTGACCGCGCGGGTATACTAAGCAACCTTGGGCTTGACTGGAGCAAGATCGACGTAGATTATGTCATCGGAGCTACCACCGACACTTCCACTATAGATGTACGGGTGGAAGGCTTGACTGTGGATGCGAACGGCGAGGATAAGAGTTCCGCAGCCGATGTGTTCGTAGGCGTGGTGTTCAACAACATTGACGGGGCAACTGCCGGACTCTTCAACTGCGATGTGAAGAATTTCGGCTCCGCTGAAGGAAATAACGGTGTGCGCGTCTATGGCGACTCTGACCTTACTATCGACAACAACGTGGTCAGCGGCTATACGGTCGACGGTATCGGGCTCTGGGGCGATGACGATGCGGATACGTCCGAAGACCCGGTCTTCGCCGTGAGCAATAACCAAACTTCCGGCACCACAAGCGTCTCACGATTCGGAATCTTTGCCGCCTACGATGCAACGGGAACTATAAGCGGCAATACCGTCAAAGGACACAACATATCCGGTGGGACGTTCGAAGGTATCGGGATTTATCTATTTGATACCAACAACGTGACCATTGGCACGAATAACCAGATAGACAATTGTTGTCGTGGCATCCAGTTACACGCGAGCAGCGGTAACGATGTTGATGGAAATACGATAACCAACAGTATTCAGCACCATCTCATGCTGAGCGGTAATTCGGATAACAATACCATCTCAGCAAATACACTATCTGGTGCACCGCCGGAGAATACCATGCTATCCGGAATAGTACTCACTAACGATTGCTCGGGTAATACTATTGGTGGACCTACCGCACCTGAAGGCAACTCTATTACTATGCCGTTCACAGGCGCACAGGATTGGTTCCCGTACGGTGTCTGGATACAGCAATTAACAGGTGATAACAATACGGTTCAGTACAATACGATTGACGGTGCGAAACGTTCGTTCCAGCAGGATGGCGGCTATACGGGCACCACGCTGGTTGCCAATAACGTAATCGGTAACACGACGAGTCCGTCGTTTGCCGGTATTTATCTTAACGGCGGCAGCGCATTGATTCAGGATAACACCCTGAAGAATGCAGTTCGCCCGATAGAGTTCTGGGGCGCGTCCAATGTGACGGCAACCGGGAACACAATCGACGGCTCCACGTATGATATGATCAACTGCGGGAGCTTCGCAGGTGCGGTGTCCATTACGGGAAACAAGTTCATCAATTCCCCTGCTGACCGTATCTGGAACCAGACCTCTACCAACGTCACCGCGACCGGCAACTACTGGGGCACCATAAGCTGGGCGGGTTACGATGCCGTGACCGGTATTCAAGACCTTGTCCGTGGCGGACCGGTGACCTGGGAGCCCTGGTCGGATTCCACACTGACGCAGACCTATTACAAACCGGATACCACGTATGCAGACGATGATAACGCCGGGAAATCTGAAGAAGACCCGGGCAATTCCGGCGGTACGTTCGGCTACGATGCCTTTGCTGCGGTACAGGACGCGGTCGATAATGTGTCCGGGTCAATGGTTAACGTCGCCGCAGGAACCTATACCGAGAACGTCGAAATTGATAAATCACTCGAACTTGTCGGCGAGAGCAAGACGACGAGCATTCTGCAAAGCGCAAGCGGGAGCTCCGTTCAGGTCGCGGCGAATGACGTTACGGTTGAATCGCTTTACATCAGTCATGGCGCCAATGGTGCGAGCGTCGATATTGCCAGCGGTGCCTCAGGCGTGATTGTTATGGACTGCATCCTCAAAGGCGCAACTACCGGTACTGGTATCAAGTCGTCTGGTAATCTTTTCACCCTCGCGGGGAACGAAATTACCAGCATGACGACGGGTATTGACATAGTCACAACGCCGACGTCCGGTGGAGTGCTTGTGGGTAACACGATCAACAGCCTCCTCGGCAAAGGGATATCCTTGAGCGGTGGCAATATGACTGTCTCGTACAATGAGATCAGAAATAATCTCATCGGTCTCAGTCAGGCTGACGGCAGCGGTACCCTGATGCGACAAAACAACATCAGCGGTAATTCCGTGTATGGTGTGGAAAACCTTACCGATAACCAGATTGACGCCATCAATAACTGGTGGGGCGATGACAGCGGGCCACTCCATGCAAGCAATCCCGGCTCCGGCGATGAAGTGACCGATTATGTCTCCTTTGATCCCTGGCTTGGCAAACCGCATCTGGTTGATACCGATGGTGATGGGCTTGCTGACTGGCAGGAAGACATCGATGGAGACTGCGTATTCGATACCACGGAAACCGATCCCAAAAAACACGATACCGACGGCGACGGGATCGAGGACGGTGTGGAAACCCGAATGGGGACTGATCCAACCGACCCGGCAGACCCAGCATCCTATACTGATGCAGACGGCGATGGTTTACCTGCATCGGTTGACCCGGATGATGGCAATGTCGATACCGACGGCGACGGCTATAAAGACGGTTATGAATATGCAGTTGGTACCGATCCTGCCAACGCTACAAGCATTCCGGCTCTCGGCGATGTGAATGGAGACGGGAACGTGGATAATATTGATAATTTGATCGTACTTAACATGCATCTGGGTAATGTGTCATGGGAGACCTTCCAGTACAATAATGCAGATGTAAACAGAGACGGTCAAATTGATAACATCGATCAGCTCGTCATCTTGAACGTCTACCTCGGCAATATTACTCTATTGCCACTATAAGGTGATAAGATAGTCCGGGGACATTCGGCTAACGAATGTCCCCGGATAGTATCTTTGAAATGAATAGAGATTAATAAAGAAATGTGTAGCTAGTATAACTCAGGATTTGAGAGAAAGGAGGGTAGCATAATGAGAAGATTAGGAGTTTATGCTATCGTTATGGTGTGTGTTATGAGCTTCGCTATTGCGTTCGGTGATGCAGTTGTCACTACCTCTGTCTATAGCGGTGATCCCTACTCCAACGACAGCACGTTTTATGTAGATGTAACTATCACCTCGAATGACACAGGTCAGGAATGTGTCTCCTATGGACTGCGAATTTGGTACGATGGAGACCAGTTGTCACTGACCGGCGCGGCGGATGTTGATTTTGGAGCCGCTCCTACAATGGGACCGGTTGAGACTGACCCCGGAACAGGAAAAACATTTCGCGATATTGCTCAGAGTACAAGCATATACGAGGGTTTATCAGAAGGGACACTGTTCCGACTAACATTTCTGACAGGCACACTGACCGGTCCATACGACATCGAGATAGCCGATGATCCGGATTCCAGCGGTCCTCTTTACGGTCATAATTGGGCAAATATACCTCACACATTTGACAACACACTGACACAAGCTCTGCCGGTCGAATTGGACTGGATGATTGTTGAATAGCAACACAGGCTCATAACACTTTTTAGACATTCACGCGGAGGTATCTTTGAAATCGAAAGATACCTCCACTTTTTTTAAGTTGAATTCCCTTTCCACGCATGTACCCTTCCCTGAGAAGTTTTGAGAAAAGGACCGTGTTCGATATCTATAGGGAAAGACATTTTACTTATTGGAAAGAATCCTTCATGCTGTTAGTATCTTTCAAAGGAGGACACTGGATAGTGGGGAGAGAATCGAACCGAAATCGAACCAACGCTTCGCGTAAGGTAACGATCAAGACCGACAGATTAAAAAGAGGGATTGAGCAGGCATTGAAGTATAGCATTGAGCTGGATAAGGAAGAAGATGAGATGTACGGGCCAGACTGCAGAGGCGACGAGCAGCCGGAGGGGCTTCGCACGCCTGCAGAACGTCGGAAACGATTCAAAGAAGCAAAAAGAAAGATTAAGAACCGTCGCAGCGATGGAGGTTAATATCAATCTCGCCGTATCCATACGAATCAACAAGGAAATACTGTGGGAATAATTGGTAGTCAGACGATTCGGAATCCCATCAAGGACCTAACCCATTTTCCGCAGTTAGAAGGATGGGTTCACTGTAATTATTGAAGTTAGGATTTTTTAAGGGGCAAAGTCTCCACTACATTTTTGATTTTTTTTGGTTTGTTGGGCAGGGGAAGTCCGAGGTGTTGAAGCAGAAGAGCGAGGTGTTTTTCTGGTTTGCTGACGGTACGCAAACGGATGGAATGACCGGTTTTTGTGGGCACAATGATATCAAGACTGCGCACTTCAGCCAGTTCTTCCAGGAGTTTGCGCGGGGCAGTCCCCAGACCGCACTCGTGCATCCATTGCTGGAGCGTACGCCACATGACCAGGCCCAGGAAGCAGATGAGGATATGTGCCTGTGTGCGGTCGTCGCGATGGTGAAATAGGGGTCGCAGACCGAGGTCATGTTTGCTGATGCGGAAGCAGTCTTCGATGTGTGTCAGGCCGATGTAGGTTTTCCAGAGGAAGGGTGCGTCATACCCTTTCAAATTTGTGCGAAGGAGATAGCAGCCATCGGCGTGTTCGACCCATTCACGCAGGTCGTGACGAATGGTGACATCCACACTCAGGCGGCGACCGCTGCGGTGGTTCGGGTCGGGGCTCTCGCGGATCGTGACATTGTACAGATGGGCGGCACGCGAGTACTTCTGCATGATGCGCCCGACACGGCGATTAGCTTTGTCCCGGTCACGCAAAGCGCGTTTCGGCGCGTCGATACGGGCCTTGAGGCACGCCAGCGCGTCCTGTATACCCGTGATCTGGCGCTGACGGATGGCTGCGTCTTTTTCTTTGCGTCGAGGCGAACGACAAAGCACGAAGGTCTCGTCGCTTCCGTAAGGAGCACGGCATATCTTTACCTCCACGTCCGGTTCAACGCGGTTCCAGTCTCCTTGCAGCAGATCACGTTCGAATTGCCGCAGCATTGATTTCGGCGTTGCCACCAGATACGACGCACCACAGGCGCGCAGCTGCTCGAGATTGTCCTCGCTGACCATGCCCCGATCCATTACCCATGTCCGACGCTCCTGGCCATATTTCGTGCGCATTGTCTTCACGATCTCCTCGACGGTCGTCACGTCTGCCCGGTTGCCGTCGAACACTTCATAGGTGAGCGGAAGACCTTCGGGCGTGACCACAAGACCTATGCACACCTGCACGCAGTCCGGCCGATTATCGCGGGAATAGCCGCGCCGCGCACGCCTATTCGCCCCACCCCCTCCCTCGAAGTAGGTTGACGTAATATCATAAAGCAGGAGGTCAAACGTCGTGCCGAACAACTCGCCGTAAGTCTTCTGAAAATGTCTGAACAGCCCCTCCTTCTTCGGCAGCACCTCATCAAGGGCGCGATACAAGCGATCATCGTTGACCTTGTCCAACGGCACACCCAGTAAATCCTCAAGCGCCGTTGTCCCATACCAGAATTCAGCAATCTGCAGATCCGAGGACGGCGCGCAAAATCGCGCCAGCGCCAGAATGCACACCATCATCGACCATGGTATCTCCTCACGGCCGCGCTCCATCGCGGCGGTAAAAAAATCGTCCAGTCCGAGTCGCCGCCAGAGCGCCAGACCAAGATACACATCGCCAAATCGACGAAGCCGTTCGATCTCAACGCGAGACAGGTCCACCGTTGCCCACTCCGGAGGTTCCGGCTCTGCTGGTCGAAGAAAATCCTTATGGTGCGCCTTGCCATCCAGAATACGACCGATCTCCTCCCAGCCGACCCGGGCTTCTTCATCAAGTCCAGGCAATTTGCCGATCGTCGCCTCTGTCCGCTGACGCGGACCGCGGGCCGTACGTACCGACTCGACCAGCGTCCAATACTCGTACGTCTCTCCGCCCTTCTTTCGTCTGTTGCGCCTGAGAAACATGACCGTCTTCCTGTTTAGTGAAACACGATCATGGCAAAACAAAAAAACGATTACAAGGGGGTGGTCTCCACTACATGCCCTTTTCAGAATCGACCGCTTGAAAAATCAAGACTTCGGGAGGCAGGAATACGTAAAAATCACCGAATTATTCAACAAACTGCGGAAAATGGGCTAAACGACTGCAACGACTGCAAGGACTAAAACGACTGAACGAGCTGCGGATTCACAAGGATTCAAATTTTCCGACATACCAACCCCAAACAATACGGGCATCCTTTACCTTACCCATGCAGCTCGGTTTTGAGATCTGAGACCGCAAGATACAAAAATTTATTGTTAACCAAAAATTAAATAGTCTATAGGTTTTAATCTGTGGTATCCTTATGATCAAATTTTTAAGAAAAAAGGAGCAAAAAACCATGCAAGTTTTTACACACACGAGGACATCGTATATCTTCAAATTTTTTACGGTTATAATTTGTTTGTTTGTTTTGGGCTTAAGCGCTATCACATTCGTGACGGACGCGGATGAGTCCCGGAGGACCAAATACGTGTTTTTCATGATAGGTGATGGTATGGGACTTGCCCAGAGGAATTCCGCAGAAGTATACAAAGGCGCTATCTCTGACCCATCTAAGCCATCGGTTGGGAAACTCGTCATGAGTACTTTTCCCACGCAGGGCATGTCCGCGACATATTCAGAATCCAGTATCATCACCGATTCCGCCGCTGCAGGCACCGCATTGGCTTGCGGCTTTAAAACTACTAATGGTGTGATTTCAATGGATTCATCGTTTAAACATTCTTTTACCACTATCGCTGAGATGGCAAAAAAGAAAGGCATGAAAGTCGGTATCATCTCGAGTGTGAGTATCGACCACGCCACACCTGCGTGCTTTTATAGTCATCAATCCAACCGTGGCAGATATTACGAAATAGGTATGCAGCTGGCACGCTCTGATTTCGATTATTTTGCCGGCGGTGGGTTTCGACAGCCAAAAGGACCGAATGGGCAGAACCCCTCGATCATTGAGGCCGCACAGGAGAATGGGTTCACGTATGTCCAGACCCGCGAGGAATTAGAAGCGCTCACACCTGAATCAGGCAAGGTTCTGGCTATTAATCATACTCTTGGTGATGGTGACGCCCTCTTCTATGAACTCGACCGGCCCGATGATCATATATCACTCGCAGAATTTACGCGGAAGGGTATAGAGTTGCTTGATAATAACGAGGGGTTTTTCATGATGGTCGAGGGAGGTAAAATCGACTGGGCATGTCATGCCAATGATGCGGCGTCGGCAATTAACGACGTGCTTGCCTTCGACGCAGCCGTCAAGGAAGCTTTTACCTTCTACCAAAAACATCCCGGTGAAACCATTATCGTTGTAACCGGTGACCATGAGTGTGGAGGCATGACCATAGGCTTTGCAGGTACAAAATACAGCACCTTTTTCGAAAAGATATCGCACCAGAAAAAATCGTACGTGCTCTTTAATGCAGAATTTCAGAAATACAAAACAGAACAAGGTGAAAATCACAATTTCGAGAAAATCAAACCACTGATCACTGAGTACTTCGGCTTGATATTTCCAGATGACATTAATCTTGTGGCCCTCGTGGAAAAGGCGAAGAATAATTATCCGGAAGCAAAAGCACTGGCAGGGATGGTTCTAACATCACACGAGTTGCAGCAGATCAAAACCGCCTATGAACGCTCCATGCAAGGAGAAAGGGAACGCGCTCAAAATGATTTCACCTATCTTATGTATGGAAGTTACGAACCATTAACCGTCAATCTCACACATCTATTGAACCAGAAGGCGGGCATCGGTTGGACTTCATATTCACACACCGGCATACCAGTTCCCGTGATGGCGATTGGAAACAGCAACGAGATCTTTAATGGATATTACGACAATACGGAACTTGCACAAAAACTCATGTCCTTGATTGGATGCGAACCACATGCCGTGGAAATAAAAAATGAAAAGAAAGAAATGACAACCATCGGCGCCGGATCGTAATACTGGAAAAGCGAACCTGCATAGCGCACTCCACTCTCTGGACTCAGACAAAAAAGATACCGGCACGGAAGATATTCTGATTTCCATTGAAATTTATACGTAATCGATGTCATGAAAAAGACAGGCGACAATCCTTCACGACGAATAATCAAGCGCCGTATTGTGACCCGGGAAAGCGTGTTTGCTTTGTTTTTGTGTCTCGCATGTATAGGGTTGGGATTCATGCCTACCGGGTATGAAAAGGATTCCGGGGACGAGGAAACCTATCATGTCCGGGGTAAGATTATCGAGGTAGATAATTCCGAAATCCAGCAATTTGGCGTTCTCAAGGCAGGGCACCAGTCAATGACGGTTCGCATTATGAGCGGTTCACACAAGGGTAAGGAAGTCGAAGCCGTCAACAACCTTCTGGGCAAGATGGACCTGGACGAAATTTACCAGGAAGGCGATGCCGTTCTTCTTGAATACCAGGCGCTTAATGGTGAGCCCGAAACAGTTGTCCTCCGCGGGCGATATCGGCTCCGGATGGAACTTCTGTTACTCATAATCTTTTCCGTTCTCCTCATCTCGGTTGGCGGCTGGGTGGGAGCGAAAGCCCTGCTGAGTTTTATTTTCGCTGTGCTCATGATATGGAAAGTAATGCTGCCTCTTTTCTTGAAGGGGTATAATCCTGTGCTCATTGCCCTTGCAGTTGTGGCAGTCCTGACCGGGGCGATTTGCCTCCTGGTCGGTGGCTTGACACGAAAGGGGTTGGTTGCCTTTCTCGGCGCGATTGCCGGCTTAATGCTCACCGCAGTCCTCGCACGCCTGTTCTGGGGTGGATTCAGGATTCACGGCGCGGTGCGACCCTTTTCAGAAACTCTCCTCTATTCCGGCTACGCACATCTGAACCTTACACGAATTTTCCTGGCAGGCGTCTTTATAGCCGCTTCCGGCGCTGTCATGGACCTTTCCATGGATATCTCGGCCGCAATGGATGAGGTTTCACATAAAGTTCCGGGGCTGGGACTGTGGGAACTCACAGGTTCCGGTTTACGAGTTGGGCGGGCCGTAATCGGTACCATGACCACCACCCTTTTACTTGCCTATTCCGCAAGTTATATAAATATGCTGATGCTGCTGATGGCGCAGGGAATACCCTTACAAAACATGTTTAACCACAACTACATTGCAGCGGAGATTTTACACACGCTTGTAGGTAGTTTTGGCTTGGTGACTGTTGCGCCCCTTACCGCACTCGTCGGAGGCATAATCTATTCCTTACCGCACAGAAACACCTCTGCAGAAAAACATATACAGGTTCTGAACAATAAATCGTAAAAATACATGCCACATCTGCCACGAAGATTCCTCCACGCGCGCCCGCATGAGAAACAATGAATGAGTGAAGCAAAGAACCTTTTATCCAATCCCCTTACACCCGCAGTTTTAAATCAACAAATACACTTGATCCTTATTTTCCCTGGCGTGTGACAGACCCCGTACCTCTTACCAAACATAAGCACTGGCGTATAATGAAGAAGGCGCCTCCTCTGAGACGCCCTCCTGGCAACAACGTCGTCTATGTTAAAGTAAATGGCTGCTACTTTGCGATTTCTACTTTTTGAAAACCATACGTGATAGATTCAAGAAGCTTAAGCGCCTTTTCCTCAGCCGCGTCAGGTAGCGGTGCGTATAACAACGTCTCGTTGTATTTCTGCGCATCCGTGATAGACCAGTGAAGCAGTTTCTTGACCGCTCGCGCTTTTTCCATAGACCGTCCGGCATAATCCTGGTTCTTATACACGAGCAACCATGTGAACCCGCTGATCGGATAACCGTCGGCTGCAGCGGTATCCGTAATAGACACTCTCAAGTCGTCGGGAAGTTCAACATTCGCAGCTTCTGAAATACTCTTTATAGACGGTGCGACAAACTTGCCCGCCTTGTTTTTGATCGTTGCGTAGTTGAGGTCGTTCTTCTCGGCATAGATAACTTCCGCGTATCCAATACTTCCCGGAATCTGCTTGACGGTACCCGCAACACCCTCGTTACCTTTTCCTCCAAGACCCGTTGTCCAATTTACGCTTTTACCTTGCCCGATTTTTTCCTTCCATTCAGGGCTGACCTTGCAGAGGTAATCGGTAAAAATGAAAGTCGTTCCGGAACCGTCAGAGCGGTGGACAACAATAATCTGAGCGTCAGGGATATCCACACCGGGATTCAATTTTGTAATCTTTTCGTCGTGCCATTTAGTGATTTTACCGAGAAAGATGTCCGAGAGAACTTCCGGCGTGAGTTTGAGTTGTGTCGAGATATCGAGGTTATAAATAACGGCAACTGCCCCCAGCGCGGTCGGTATATGCAGAATCTCGCCGTCGAATTTTTTCTGTTCTTCTTCGCTCAAAAACGCATCGGACGCGCCGAAGTCGACTGTTTTGCTAAGCAGCTGCCTGATTCCGCCGCCGGAACCAATAGACTGATAGTTCACCTTCACGCCATAATCCCTGGCATAAACCTCGAACCATTTCGAATACAATGGGTAAGGAAACGACGCCCCGGCGCCGATCAGCTCGTTCACCTTTTCTTGTGCGAATGAGATGGTGAGACCTGCGAATGGTGAAATCACGAGTATCAGTGTGAGAAGACCGATACTGGAAAGTTTTGATAGATTTCTGTACATCGTGTGCACTCCTTTCGTAACCGTGTATTTAGAAAAAATCTATTTTCAAAGTCCTCATCGGGACACGCTTTTCTTAAAAAGCGTTTAGATATCCGCACCGCTACCGTTACCTAAAAGCCACATGTCGAAGCCGAACGAATTACGGGGCACCTGAGGGATACTCTCGCCGACGACCTGGTTGGCGATTGTCTGGATTTCGGGCGCATTTGCAAGCACTGACTCACCACCGGTTTCCACCTCGCACTCAATGACGATTAGGAGCTGAGTTTTCCGATTGATATTGTTTTCTCCACCGAAGAGATATCCCAGACCAGGAAGAGAGCTGAGAAAGGGAATTCCCTGTTTGGTCTCGACCTTTTCGTCGCGCGTAAGCCCGGCGATAACAAGAGGTACGCCACCCTTCATACGCGCCCGGGTAACCGCGCGCGATGATTGTATAATGGGTAATCCCTGCGGGGTGTAACCCGATACATTGCTTGTTTCCACTGCAACCTCTACCTCCATGGATTCGAGCAAGATAACAGGTTCGATTTCAATCGAGAGCCCGACCTGTCCGCTTGACCCATGCCCTAAAGACCGATCGTAAAGACCGTAATCTCCGGTTTCTGGACATTTCTCGCCGTCAGCGCAGCTATCCGAAATACGAGTCGGTTCAAAACCCTCCTCGCCGGGATCAAGCGGGAGAGCCTTAAAAGACACTACCTGTTCCGTTGCGCCGAAATATGCGACATCACCGCTTTTTGCATGCACGGTTCCCTCCGCAAGGACTTTTGCTTTCCCCTTGCTTGCCAGAAAATCGACATACGCAGAGGTAAGAAGAAAATTGGCATAAGCGAATCGCGTGGCATTCGTAAACTGCCGATGGATCGAATATTCGGCGGTATTAATGGTCCGTTGCAGGAACGGGTTCAAAAAACCGGAAACATTAACGAACCGTTCCGAGACATCATATCCTGCAAACCCGAAATCAAAAAGGTTCCGACCGGGACCGTTTTTCCAGGCAATATAATCGAGACCCAAGCGCAGGTCGTTCGAGATAGAGACTTCGTAGACTTTTATATGGAATCTGCCCTGGTGTTCGGGAACATCAACCATGACAGCGCCTTTGAGATATGAGGAGATGCGGTACGGTTCATCGCGGCGTGTAGCGCTGTTGTTGTTTCTGTCAAGAACCGAAAACCCCTCTCCACCCCATTCGCTGGCAATAAGGTCAATGTCCTCAATGTCTCGATAACGCGCCTTGTAATAGGTCGTCATACTGCCGTCTTGATTCTCTTGAAGCCACTCTTCATCAAGTAACGGTATCACACTTTCAATAAAGGGCACCTGCCAACGTGGGACGACAACCTGCAAGAAACACTCTCCGGAGACCTTGTCGCGAATAACTTCAGCGCGTCCGCCTTCCTTTGCGGTTAATTCTCTGAAGATATTTCTTACCTCGGGGCTGTCTACTTTCTTTAACGGGAACGTCCGCGTGACATATCTATTGAGGAGTATCTTCTGGTTCGCCCTGAGCACCAGTACGTCTTCGTCGTCGGGTGAAAGGTTAACCTGCTCGTCTTGAAAGGTGTATTCATCGATGTTGCTTTTTTCTGCAGATGGGCTGGGATTGCCTCTGCGAGATTGTACCCGACCGTCTGCTTCATCCACCGCCATACCGAGAGGAGTCAGCAGACAGATTAAGAGCAAAACAATGATATGTTGTATAATTTTTTTCATAAACAGTTCTCCTTCCTTCTTCGTGTTTGTCATGATGGTTCTCCTGTCTGCTATTTTTCCCGATAGTTTCCGATCAGCATCATGTCGAACCCGAAAATCTCCTCAGGCAACGAAACGATGTCCATACCTTTTGTGCTAACTGCGTTAACAACTTCCAGTTCCTCTTCGTTCATGCCGCTGAAATCAGTAACGACATCGGCTGACACAACAATGGCAAGAAGCGTTTTCTTTGCAGTGGAGATTTCTCCGCCGAAGAGCCAGCCGAGAACAGGCAGAGACCCCAGGATAGGAATCTTGCGCGTTGTCTGAATAGCCCGTGTTCGTGTTAATCCGCCGATGATGTATTCCTCGCCGGGCGCGGCGTTAAGTTTGGTCGCCACCTCGCGATGATGAAGCATCGGAACACCGCTATCATCAAAACTCAGCTGGCTGACCACGGAAACTTTTATGTCCATTACGATAGCATTCTCTCCGATAACGGGTGTAATGAAGAGTTCGACACCGGCATCGGTGATGTCAGGAATCGCCCGCTCGACCACGTCCCCCCTTAACGTTCTGTTGTCAGTAAAATTGGGGCTGTCGCCGTATGGGTCAAGAACCCGCCCTTCGGGGCGACTACCTGCAAGGTCGCTCGCACCAGTCTGGACTCTATAAAACAAAATCTGTTCCCCGGTTGAAAATTCAACTGTTTTGGTATTCAGCACAGTTGCGCGTGGCGCCGTCAACACGCGTGCACGCCCTTTTGTTACCAGAAAATCGAAAAAGGATGTAGGAACATTATAGAAATATGCCACGTTATACCCTTCATTGTTATATTTATGTCCGCGTAGTCCGTAGACATCGACGCCGGGTGAAAACACAGGTATTCCAGTGCCGTCGACACCATTTGTATCGAGCCGACTTGTTTTGACATAATCTGCAAACGCACCGAGCGCCAAAAGGTTTCGACCGGGGCCGTTCTTCCATGCATGAAAATCAAGTCCCAGCGTTCCATCGTTGTTTAAATCAACCTCGTAAATAGTTGATCTCAGGATGATTTCTTTCGTCGGCACATCAAGTTCTTCCTTGATATGTTCCATCGCCCTATCCACACCGGAAGGAATGTCATAAAGATAAAGTGCGCCGGTCGCTCTATCGCTGATCAAGTCGGAGTGCCGTGTCATATATCCTTCTACAGTCTGAAGAAAGTCATGGTCCCCGGGATCTCGATGGTTCAGATGGTGATAGACACGCACTGCGCCGTCTGACGATGTTAATTGAGGTCGATCGATTAGGGCGACCAACTCTTTCAGTGGTTCAACTTGCCATAGGGGAACATTAACCAGCAACCTGCCGCTTTCGTTGTCCGGCGCAACAAAGGTCCACCAGTTTCCTTCCTCGATCTCGACGACACGATCAATGAACCGTACTACCGCATAGGGATTTACATTTTTAAGTTCAAACACAACCGGGACAAACTGGTTGACCTGTGCCTTGTCGGACGTACGTAAAATTTTAACCACGCGCCTCATTCGTTCGTCAGCATTACTGTCTAAAGATACGAGAGGTTCTTTATTCGCTGCGGGAAACTCGAAATCCACCAATCCAATACTATCCCGGACATTCGTAGTCGGTATTTCGGTCTGGCAAAGACCTTCAGCAATAACAAAAAAGACCAGAAAAATCCACACCACAAATACCGTTACCTGTCCCTTTCCTGTCATGTGATTGCCCTCCTTTTTATCTCAAGATAAATACTTCGCAAAAACCCGTCTTTTGACAACATTTGGTGACACTCTCTCGTCTTGCTATTATCTCAAGGAACAGCATTTCGCTCGACATCCTGAAAAATTGAGAAGTCCCGCTTGGCTTCCTTTCTTATTGCACCGGTATATGCATTAACAAAAAAGCCCCTATATGCCCTCTCCCCCTTTGCAAGCACTTCAGCAGGTAGCTCAAGCGTGACCCACCATTCATGAAACCCGGCCTCATTTTTGATGAGCTGTGCGTGTTCACGAAGGGTCGGTCTGCCGATATAATCCTTTGCAACATGTATGGCATCATCTTTATAGATAAGCCCATCTTCTCCTCTTGAAAACAAAGGGACTCCCTCTACTTTATATTGTGCGGGTAAGGATACTATCATGGGCGATACGTTTTTACACTCGTGTGGTGATGCGTATATCCCCTGGATGTAATAAGTTCCCGCGTCCGGTGTTACCGTGGTGAACAGAAATTTTCTTGTGAGGATTTTACCGGGTGCAATCTCTGTGGTAAGCGATAAATCTTCTTTGGGACTGAAGACCGGTTTTTGTTTAACACGATTCATGGTGTCCTCAGTCCACCATAAAAAATCCACAGAGTCAGCGTTGAGATGGCGCGCATTAAGAGAATCGGATGCGACGTTTTTTACCTGGACTTCCACAAGGAGGGCTTCACTCGGACGTAACGGCTGTTCCGGAAGTTCTAAGGTTATCTCAAAGACTTCTTCATACGAGGAAGGCTGCTTGAGAAGACTGCAACTCGAAATGATAAGGCCGCAAAAAACCAATAAGGCTACGGTGAAAATTCCCTGGTTAAAGGACCGATTTGCTAAAGCATTGATTTTAATCAACGGAACTATCCTTTACGTTTGTTGGTTAACATAAAAATTTAACGCATTCGAATATTTAGTATGGAAACGTATGTTAAGCAGGTATTAGGGAAATGTTAAAAGTTGGTTATTTTTGTGGAGCGAAGAAAGCTGGTTTTTTCAGGAGGGATTCAATGGCAGCTGAATCGTAAATTTTGTTCCGGTGCCGGGTGTGCTCTCCACTGTTATTATGCCGTTATGAAGCAGGACGATATGCTTGACAATCGAGAGGCCAAGGCCGGTGCCCCCGAGTTTTCTCGACCGCGATTTGTCAACCACATAAAACCGCTCGAACACACGCGACAGATGGTCGCGCGGTATGCCGATACCCGTATCCTTGACGGCGATTTGCACATAACCATCACTCGGAGCGACCGATATCGTAATCGTTCCCCGCTCGGTATATTTGACGGCATTATCAATCAAATTGATAAAGACCTGCTCCAGCCGAAAAGGGTCCGCCGTGATAACGGGGAGGGGCTCCTTGACCTCCAGATTCAGAGACAGTCCCTTTTCCTTGATCTTTGATTCATAAAGCGGGAAAAGGTTTTGAATCAATTCTTGGAGGTCGACCTCTTGCAACGCAAGACCGCCTGCAGAGTCTTCAAGCTCCGATAATGTCAGGAGATCGTTTACGATATTGACAAGGCGTTCTGTGTTTCGCCTCACCATTTCAAGGTAACGTCGGCTCTCGTTTTCCACAGTTTCTTCGAGCGTTTCAACAGCGCCCAGAATCGCGGAAAGCGGCGTTCTCAACTCATGAGAGACATTGACGACAAAATCTTTTTTGATTTTCTGAACCTGTTTCATCTCGGTAATGTCGTGAAGGGCAAGGACAATTTCCTGCGCCGCCGGCATGTACGTCGCCCCGCAGAGATAATGGCGATTATTCACTTCTATCTCTTCAGAAAGATAAGGACGTTCTTTTCCGGTGTTCTTGACCAGATCGCCCAGGCGCGGTTCCCTCAACACCTCCCAGTACATCTTTCCTTCAACCGGTGTGGTGTCGACAATCTTTTCGAAACACCTGTTACTGAGTATTATCTCCCCCTTTTTGTTAAGCACGGCAAGCCCTTCCTGGATAGAAGCAATGAGGGTGTTCAACGATTCTTTGCGTTCAGAAAGTTCATCTATAAGCGACTTGATTTTCGCGACCATGTGGTTGAAGCTCTGGGCGAGCTGCCCGAACTCATCGCGGTTCTTAATAAAGATTTTGGTATCGAAATCACCGTCGGCAACCCGTTGAGCCGCATGAGTCAACTCCCTGAGCGGCGAGGTCAGTGTTCGGGCGAACAAAGCCGACAACACCAGAGCGACAAGAATGACAAAGAGTGCAACATTGGCAATATCGGTTTTTAAATTGTTGAGCAGTTCGTTTATCTGGTTCAACGATAGACTGGTTCTCAACACGGCTACGGTCTTGCCATGAGATTCGATAGGAAGCGCAACATAAAGCATTCTTTTCTCAACGGTGGTGCTGAAACGACGCGATTCGCCGATCTCGCGTTCAAGCGCCTGGATGATCTCTGGCCTGTCGCTATGATTCCTCATTTTCCCCGGGTCTTCCATAGAATCCGCCCATACCGTCCCATCAGGTGAAATGACGGTGATACGAACTTCAAGGTCTTCTCCGAGCTGTCGGACACGACGTTTCAATTCTTCCAATTCCTTGTCTTCGATAAAGGGGAGCAAACCCGCTTCAAGACTGGTGCCGATATTCTTGAGCCGAGTCGATTGACTTGTCTCATAATACGTTCGGATAGTTTTAAACGTGAAGAGTAATATCAAAAAAGACAGGACAAGAATGACAAGAATATAGCCGAGCACTATTTTTATGAAGAAAAAATGCTTCATACATCCAGCTTATAACCAACTCCGCGAACATTTTGAATGAGTTTTCCCGCTGCGCCGAGTTTTTCTCTCAAATGCTTGATATGCACATCGACGGTTCTATCAACCACCGCTTTCTCATGACCCCAGAGATTATACAGTATCTGGTCACGCGTAAACACCCATCCTTTTCGTTCGCATAACATTTTAAGTATTCGAAACTCTGTAGAAGTAAGTGCGACTTTCTTGCCCTTAACGCGTGCCTCGAATTTATGCGGATCAATCGTAAGGATCGATTCGATTTCTATCTTATCCTCATCGGGTCTGCTTTCCTGTCTTCTGAGCACCGCCTTGACACGCGCGACAAGTTCACGGGGCGAAAACGGTTTGGTGACGTAATCATCCGCGCCAAGCTCGAGCCCGAGGATTTTATCCGCCTCCTCGCCCTTTGCCGACAGGATAATTATAGGAATAGAGGCAAGATGTTCTTTTTTTTTCATATACTTGCAAATGTCGATGCCGTCGGCATCGGGCAACATCAAATCCAGTATGACCAGATCAGGTCTGTAGCTCTTAATAAATGTGTACAACCCGTTGGCATCGGCGAATCCTCTTACATCGAAACCGTTTTTCTTCAGATGGAAGGAAACCAGTTCAAGGATATCGGGCTCGTCGTCAACGATGGCAATCAACGCACTCATCTTTTTTATACCGTCCACGCAGAATGATCAGATTCAGTCATAACAAAAGGTTGATTGGAATATCAACTTATTGTTTTTCGATTTAAAAGATTCGTTTCAAGAGTTGACGAGAAAAAGGCATCAAATCTGCAGCGCGAGCGCGGCAAGCCCGATAGCGCCGGCATCATCGCCAAGAGCGGCAGGCACGATCCGCATCGTGTCAGCGATTCCGGGCATGGCGCGCCGGCGGACTTCACGCCGTGCAGGCTCTAAAAGCATCTCGCCCGCCTTGCTTACGCCTCCACCGATGACGACGACATCCGGGTTGAATATGTTCCCGAGGTTCGTGATTCCAATCCCGAGAAGAACACCCGTCTTTTCCATAATTTCACGGGCAAGCGAATCATTTTGTTGCGCGGCTTCAAAGACCGCTTCAGCCGTAAGCTTTTCGGGCAGGTGCTGCACTGTATCCGAAAGAATAGAAGTCTCACCTGCATCGATACGTGAACGAATGCGTTTCACAATTCCTGTTGCCGATATATATGCTTCGAGACACCCTTTGCTCCCGCACGGACATTTCAATCCATCGTATTTGATTGTCATGTGCCCTAATTCAGCGCCAATGAACTGCGCGCCACTGAATATTTTTCCATCAATAACTATGCCTCCCCCGACGCCGGTCCCGAGCGTAAGGCAAATCAGGACTTTGCTGCCTTTGCCGGCACCTTTCCAGAACTCGCCGTACGCAGCCGCGTTCGCATCGTTTTCAATCCGAACGGGAAGAGCAACCTCTCGTGCTACTCGATCTCTAAGTGGAACGTTATGCCATCCAGGGAGATTCGGCGTGGTAAGAACGATTCCCGTCTCCGGATTCAGTGGACCTGGTGCGCTGATTCCAATACCATGGATTGTTCCTCCATTCTCTTCCACCTTATTAATCAATTCCCTGAGTATGGCGACCATATCAGCTATTATATCATCCGGTCCCTCTCCCTGGCGCGTCTGTTTTGTCCGCGATGAAATCAGCTCGCCGCTTCGTGTCATTACAATTGCTTTTATATTTGTCCCGCCAAGATCAAGCCCTATGGCAACTTTTTCTTTCATTCCTTGTTTCCTTTCAGGTTCATATTTTGTAGTAGTTTTGTATATAAATTACCATATATGATTAAAGTGAACGATTCTCTACGAAAAAGCATATTTGCGTTGACGTCTCCTTTTTCTCCGTCTTAATCTTGCTTCATTCCTTTTTATCGTTAAAGAAGCGCGAAAAAGGAAAGGAAGTTATGATGTATACTTGCCCTAAGCCAACTTTTTTTCGGTCGCAGAGTCGTATATACTAACGCGTGTATTATGACATGGCGGTGTATTTTTCAAATAAAATTGACTTTTAACCCTATTATATAATATAAAATATAAAAGAGGATATGTTGATCTCAGGGATTAAATAATTTTCAGGATCATACCGTAAGGAGGATTTAGTAAATGATAGACAAGACACCACCGACTCCGGGATGGAGAGAAGTTATGAGGCTAAGCAAGCAGGAAGCCGGGCGGTTGGGTCATAACCATATTGGTCCCGAGCACTACCTGCTTGGTATTGTTCGAAAGGGAGATGGTCTGGCGGTTCAGGTTCTCAACAATTTGAACATAGACCTCGAGGATCTCAAGATGGAGCTCGAGCGAATGCTTGATGTAGGAAAAGGAACGACCGTTGGCTTTTTCCAGCAGAACGCAGATGCCAAACGTGTCATAGAATCTGCTCGCCAGATTGCACGGCAGATGAGGCACAACTGGGTCGGCACCGAACATCTCCTTCTTGCGTTGCTCAAAGAAGAAGATACGCTCGCTGCGAAGTGTCTTCGCAATTTCCGTCTCGATTTCAAAAACGTTCAACGCGAAGTATACGCCCTCACCGACGGAAGTGCGTATAATTTAAAGAATAAAGAGGATTTCGAGAAGTCCAAGACACCGGCGCTCGATACCTTTGGCAGAGACCTGACTCAACTTGCACGGGAGAAAAAACTCGATCCCGTTATCGGGCGCGATACAGAAATTGAACGGATTCTCCAGATATTGTGTCGGCGTACAAAGAACAACCCCATTCTTATCGGCGAACCCGGCGTGGGGAAAACCGCCATAGTAGAAGGTCTTGCACAGAAAATAATTAACGGGGACGTCCCGGAACTTTTGCAGAATAAGCGCGTGATATGTCTTGATCTGGCAGCCATTGTAGCGGGAACGAAATACCGTGGTCAGTTTGAAGAACGTTTGAAAGCAATCATGCAAGAGATTCGTCGGTCAGGAGACGTGGTTATCTTCATCGACGAGCTGCATACCCTGATCGGAGCCGGCGCTGCTGAAGGCGCTATCGACGCCTCCAATATGTTAAAACCAGCGCTGAGCAGAGGCGAAATACAGTGCATCGGCGCTACCACTCTCGAAGAGTACAGGAAACACATCGAGAAAGACGGTGCACTCGAACGGCGCTTTCAGACTATTATGGTTAACCCGCCTACCCTTGATGAAACCGTAGAAATTCTCAAGGGGCTACGAAGCCGCTACGAGGAGCATCACGGCGTGATCATCTCAGATGAATGTAACGAAACGGCGGTATATCTGACCGATCGATATGTTGCAGACCGCAATCTTCCCGATAAAGCCATAGACGTGATTGACGAAGCCGGAAGTCGTGCTCGTTTGCAAGCGGATGTAAAACCCCAGGAGTTGCGCGACCATGAGAAAGAAATCCAGCGCCTGGAAGAAGAAATCAGAACGAACAAAAACGCCCAGGAATACGAGAAATGCCAGGAGATAAAAGTAGAGCGCGACGAGTTGATTCGCCGGCGCGATCAACTCTATGCGGAATGGCGACAGAAAAAAGTCGATCCCTCGTACAAGAAAGTCATCAGCGCAGACGATGTCGCATATATTGTGTCTCGCTGGACTGGCATTCCGGTGTTCAAACTGGAGGAAGAAGAGTCAGAGAAACTGCTGCGGATGGAAGAGGAGATTTCCAAGCGCGTGGTAAGCCAGGAAGATGCGATAAACACCATTGCAAAAGCAATTCGGCGCGCACGAGCAGGCTTGAAAGACCCGAACCGTCCGACCGGTTCATTCCTCTTTCTCGGTCCTACCGGCGTAGGAAAGACCGAGCTGGCAAAGGCGCTTGCCGAATTCCTTTTTGGCAATGAACAAGCGCTTATACGCATTGATATGTCGGAGTATATGGAGAAACATACGGTAAGCCGCCTTCTGGGCGCCCCGCCCGGATATGTCGGCTACGAGGAAGGCGGTCAGCTGACTGAAAAGGTACGGCGCCGTCCATACTCCGTGGTCCTTCTCGATGAAATCGAGAAAGCTCATCCCGAGGTGTTCGGAATCCTTCTCCAGGTCTTCGATGAGGGACGACTTACCGACAGCTGGGGGCATGTGGTTGATTTTCGCAACACCGTAGTGATTATGACCTCCAACCTGGGAACACGCAGGATTAAGAAAGACGGCGGACTGGGTTTCCATGCACGCGGCAATGTCTTCGACTACAAGTCGATGAAAGACAAAGTCATGACTGATGTCAAAAAGCTGTTCAATCCTGAGTTTTTAAACCGGCTGGATGAATCCATTGTGTTCAAACCTCTTACTGAAGAAGACATCCTCAAGATTGTCGACATCATGATCGGCAGACTGAACCTGCGTCTCAAAAGTAAGGGAATCAGGTTGACGATTAACGATGATGTTCGCGCATTCCTTGTTCAGAAAGGTTACGACCCCGAATACGGAGCGCGTCCGCTCAGACGCACTATTCAGAAATATATCGAAGATCCGTTGAGTATCGAGATAATCGAGTCATCGATCAGGCAAAACTCCGACGTTGAGGCACAGATCGAAGCCGGCAAGATCGTGTTCCGTTCAGTTGAAGAAGACCATATGATGGCTAAAACGCCGACTTCAGAATAGCTGTTGCAACCTTAACGAACCATTGTATACTGAATGCTGTAGAGTAAGAACCAACACAAGGGACGTCAGAAACGACGTCCCTTTTTTTCTTGAACCTTGTATATAGTAATGATAAAGATTGATTCAGATTTTTTTGGGGGTAAATAAAGAATGGCGGAAAAAACAATTATAAACATAGTAAACGTACCGCAGCCCATCGGCCCTTACTCTCAGGGTGTCAAATACGGGAATTTGGTGTTTTTATCGGGGCAGATAGCGCTTGATCCAAAGACGAATAAGATAATAGGCGATGATACAGCTCAGCAGACGCAGCGCTGTCTTCAAAATATAAAGCACATCCTTGAGTCCACCGGCGGATCGATTTTTAATGTGGTTAAAATCACCGTTTACCTTATTTCATTAGACGATTTTGAGGCGGTCAATAACGTCTTTAAAGAAGTGTTCACCGTAGATCCACCGGCACGCACCACCGTGCAGGTAGCGGCTCTTCCCAAAAAAGCACGTGTAGAGCTCGACGTTATCGCCTGCATATCTGAAAGCAGACCAGAAGGCGGTGGACTTTTAACCGACGACAAAAATCGCGAGGTCGGCTTGTTTTAACATCCCGCTGTGATAGCTCATTTGAAATAAAACAATCCCGTGTATGCCTTGAATATAGACAACCTCGAATAGTGAATTCTCCCTTCGGTTTTATTATCGTGCTCATTGTATCTCGAGTGCGTTCATTTCAGAAAGGAAATTGAAGGTCTTATGCGGGCGCAGTTCCTATGGAACAACGCCCAACCTTTGTTCTTGTGCACCCCATAGCACAAAACCTCTGGTGTCTGCACCTCGTCAGAAGAAATCCGCCCTCGATATTCACATCATGTGTATTCCATACGTCCTATTTGTCCTGACTCATTCCCACTGTTGTGGGCGGATTTATAATGTGCGTTCTCGGGGTTTTACAATAGATAGGATTACAGCTCGACTGCGTCGCCGTAAGAAGGAATATACACATCGAGGTTGAGTTCTTCCCTGAGGCGAGATGCAAAAGGCTCGGATTGCTCCGGTTCCCCATGCACGACTAAAACCTTTTTTAGCGGTCGAAGATCGTTCATCTTTTTCACAAACTTGAAGAGATCATCCGCATCCGCATGGGCGCTGAATTCGTCCATGACCGCAACCTGCGCTCGAAGCTTGTAAGGCTCGCCGAAGATATTAACGGTTTCACACCGTTCAACAATCCGCCGCCCGAGTGTATTCCTCGCCTGATACCCCACAATGAGCACCATGTTACGGGGGTCCTCGATGTTGTTTTTAAGATGGTGAAGAATCCTGCCGGCTTCGCACATCCCGCTCGCAGAGATAATGATCATCGGTCCCTTCATGTCGTTGAGCTCTTTGGATTTGCTCACCTCGCGAATGTAGGTCAATTGATAAAAGCCGAATGGATCATCGGCTTGCATAACGATTTCGCGGGTTTCCGCATCGAAACATTCCGGGTGAAGCCGGAAAATCTCCGTCACATTAACGGCAAGCGGGCTATCTACAAAAACCGGCACGTGAGGCAATCGCCCTTCATCCCACAGCTCTTTCAAACAATACACCAGCTCCTGGGTCCGCTCAACGGCAAACGACGGGATTATTACTTTCCCGCCCTTATCAAGGACAGGATATAGATTGTTGAATAAGGTCTCTTTTGCCTTATCTATAGGATTGTGTTTTCGATTGCCGTAAGTACTCTCGATAATGAGGTAATCAGCGCCTTCTGACGGAATCTGTGGATCGCGAAGAATAGGGAGGTTTTTACGTCCCAGGTCACCCGAGAACACCAGCCGTGTCTCCTTCCCGTTCTCCTCGATGGACAAGTCAACAATGGCTGAGCCGAGGATATGTCCCGCATCCCAGAAACGGCATCGTACTCCCTCCACCGGCTCGAAGGTTCGCCAATAATGTACGCCGAGAAACAACTCGAGAGCCTTCTCCGCATCGGGGATTGTATATAAAGGCGTTATTTCCGGGAGGTTTTTCCGGCGCAACTTTTTGTTCATATATTCTGCATCTCTTTCCTGGATGTATGCGCTGTCGAGAAGCATCGCGTTGCACAAATCATCCGTTGCGCTGGTACAGTAAATATCTTTGTCGAACCCCTGTTTGACGAGGTTGGGAATGTTGCCGCTGTGATCAATGTGCGCATGGCTGAGAATCAAGGCATCGAGGTGGCGAGGATCAAAAGGAAAATTAAGATTAAGCTCGCGTGCTTCCGCTCTCTTCCCCTGGAATAATCCGCATTCCAACAAAAAAGCCGTATCGCCTCTGTTGGTACTGATAAAATGACGTGATCCCGTGGTCTGTCTGGTTGCGCCCCAGAATTCTATCCGCATGGTTCAATTCCTTGTTCGTTATTTATGGACGAGGTGCAGGTGGTTGCAGATCGAGTCGAAGATAAGTTTTCCGTCCGTCGAGCCGAGAATCGACTCGCAGCAACGTTCCGGGTGCGGCATTATACCGAGCACATTTCCGTCCTTATTCACAATTCCCGCAATATTATTAATCGCACCGTTCGGATTGCTTTCATCAGTTACATCGCCGTGTTCGGAGCAATAGCGGAACACGACCTGGCGATTCTGCTCGAGGCTCTCGAGCCCTTCGGGGTCGATAAAATAGTTACCCATCATGTGAGCGATGGGTATACGCAACACATGTTTATCAAGAT
The DNA here is from genome assembly GCA_964608095.1 of uncultured Candidatus Sumerlaeota bacterium. Lineage (GTDB taxonomy): Bacteria > Sumerlaeota > Sumerlaeia > MWCT01 > JAGHBZ01 > CAZSMK01. The sequence goes on from CAZSMK010000068.1 coordinate 51,526, forward strand.
TCGAGAAGGGCGTTTCCTTGTTTTCGACCTTCACGTACACATACTTACAAATGAACTGTAGCGAGCGGTTCTGTAACATAGCGCCGGGTAGAAGTCCAGCTTCGAGCAAAATCTGGAAGCCGTTACATATCCCGATAACGAGTCCGCCGTTGTTAGCAAACTCGACCACGGATTGCATGACGGGAGAGAACCGCGCGATGATTCCGGGTCGGAGATAGTCGCCGTAAGAAAATCCGCCGGGCAACACCAGGCAGTCGAACCGTTTGGTGATCTCCCGGCTATGCCAGACATATTCGACGTCAACACCGATAACGTCGCGCAGCGCAAAATAACAATCCGTATCGCAATTAGAACCCGGAAATACTATTACGCCGAATCTCATGATTGTTGAACGCTCCCCGGTTTCGATGAATTTGTTTCTATCGAGAATGAATAATCTTCAATTACGGGATTTGAAAGTACGTCATGGCAGATTTTGGTTATCTGTTCGTTCACCTGTTCTTCGTCGTCAGTGTCGAAATAGAGAACAAAAAATTTACCAGCGTCCACCCGTGAGACCGACGAGAATCCAAGGGTTTGTAATGCATTCCGAATCGTAATACCTCGCGGATCCATGACGTCCGGTTTGAGCGATACATTAACTTTGACTTTTATCATATCGACGTTCCTCTTAAAAAAAATGTGCTGTTTGTTTAAAATTCGAACCGCACGCGCAAATCTTCATCCGTTATCTTTTTATACGCTGTGAGGTAGCGTTCAGTGGTCTGTGCTATCACGTCTTCGGGTAGTTCGGGCGCAGGCGGCGATTTATCCCACCCGATTTTCTCTACATAGTCGCGTACGTACTGCTTATCGAGACTGATCGACTTGCCCCCGGGAAAATATCCGTCTGCAGGCCAGAACCGCGAACTGTCCGGCGTCAAACATTCATCGATCAGGATTATGTCGTCGTTCAGTGTCCCGAATTCGAATTTCGTGTCGGATAACACGAGGTCGCGTTCACGTAGATACTCGTGCGCAAAGGAATAAATAGCAATGCTGGTGTCGCGTACAAATTCGAGTACATCCGAGCCGATTATGTCCGCCGCCTGTTCCTGAGTAATATTCTCATCGTGCCCGGACGTGGCTTTGGTTGCAGGTGTAAAAATAGGGGTCGGCAATTTGTCACGTTGACGCAAACCTTCAGGAAGCTCTATCCCGCATACGCTGCCTGTCCGCTCATAGTCGCGCCACGCGGAACCGTCAAGATAGCCACGGACTACGCATTCCACTGCCAACGGGTTGGCTTTCTTTACCAACATCGATCTGCCTCGCAGTATTTCCTTGTGCTCCGCAAGGCTCTCCGGATACTCCGTCACGTCAGCCGCAATCACGTGATTCTTCACAATATGCTCCGTCTTCTTGAACCAATACCGGGACAATTGTGTAAGGACTACGCCTTTCCACGGAATAGGGTTGGGAAAGACTACATCGAACGCGCTCAGCCGGTCGGTTGCAAGAATAAGCAATCGGTCATCGAGGTTATATATATCACGGACTTTACCTCGTCCGGCAAGGGGAATGCCCTTCAATTCTGTTTTATATACTGTTTTCATAGGTACACTCTCAAGAAAGTGGATACACACTTAATAAAATGTTGAGGGCGGAAGTGTCAATATAAGACTGCAAAATTGGAAATAAAGTACAAAATTCTTATTCCGATCGAGGATTGTTTATACTCCAAATTATCCCTTGATGTTCTTCCCAAACGCGCACGACTCACCTTGAGATCATGTTGATTTCTGACACGTCCGAAGATTAAGATGACCATTGAATAGACTTCAAGGACAGGACACATGAAATGTTTCGGGCTGAAATTTTGGTTTTTGTACATGGGGATTATTCTCTCGATTTTTCTCTCACCTTCGGTCGGGGGAGGCGAAATCACAGGCGTGGCAAACGTGGAAAAAATCGCGCGGCTGACCGGAACAAAAGGTTCTGACTCGATAAATCCCACATGGGAAGTCGGCATCGGCGGCGTTGACCTCGGGCACATGATAAACCATAACGAACGGACATATTTCGTGTTCGGCGATTCGTTCGAGTCGGAGCTACCGCACAGGAATAAGCCCGGTACTGGTGTCGGATGGCGCTGGAATACCATGTGCTACACTACGGATACGCAACCGGCGGACGGGATAACGTTCACTCACTGGATAACGGATAGTACGGGAAAGGCACGCCCCATAATCCAGGACCGGCGACACGATCCAATAACGAACATACCAACGGGTGGCATCAGTGTGGACAACACGCTCATTATCTGGTACATGGCGATGAAATTCTGGGGGAATGCGAACGACCCGTGCTGGCAGTCGCATCATGTGGGGCTGGCATACTCCGATGACGATGGCACAACGTTCATCATAAAAAGGCAGTTTACGCTTCCGGGTACAACAAATTTCGGTATGGTTTCCGCGGCACGTGGAAACGACGACCCACACCTTGGCGATGGATATATCTATATCTGGGGAACGCCGACGAACCGCTTGGGCGGGGTCAAACTCGCCCGCGTCAAATCCGAACATATCACCAACCTCAACGAGTATCTTTATTTCGGCGGGATGAAGGAGGGCGCGCCGCTCTGGAGTGATTCCGAAGAATGCTCTCCCTTGATTGTTCCTCCGCCTGTCGGCGAAATGTCCGTCATTTATAACCGCTGGGCAGGGATGTGGATCATGATGCATTTCACCTTTGTGGAAGAACCGGTGACCATATACACACAGGGGAAAATTGTGCTGCGACAGGCTCCCGCCCCATGGGGTCCGTGGTCGGAGCCCATTGACGTCACCACCCACGAGACCTATCCCCTGTTATACGGCTCGTATATGAACCCGCGCTATGTAGAAAACCATGGCGAGTCGGTCTATTTCACCATGTCCATGTGGGAACCCTATGATGTGTACTGGATGAAGGTGACCTTCAAGGGCGCACCATCCCGAGGGAGTTTAGGGAAAATGAGGTTTGACCCCAAAATTCCCTAACTTTTTTTAGAGGCGGAGGCGGATGTGGAGCTTGTAGAGAATGTCCGTAATGCCGACCATTGCAAATGCAAAAAGAAGCGAGCGGAAAATTCCTAACAGCCCTTCGTTCAGATATTGATGGAGAAACGTTATCCCGAGTAAGCCGAGAATAGCGTAAAAAATGTCTGGCAGGATATAGGCGAGAAGCGGGTTGGCTCCCGCCGGTTTTATAAGTCTCGTCCACCCCACTTCTTTTCTGATGTCGATCAACCAGTAGAAAAACACATAGAGGAAGCAGCATATCCCGGAAGAATAAAGACACCACGAGGGAGTCGCCCTGACTTTATTTATTCCATAAAGCGGTCGCAGCAAAAAGCCGGCAACACACAGCGCCACACCGAAGGAAAGAATCCAGATGATTCGTTGACGCGTATTCCTGACAGGGCTATATTCGAGAAACAGCATGCCCACGATAACGCCCGCAACAGTTATGGACGAATGTCCGCCGATTTGCCCACCGAGCCACACATAGCGCCGTATGAATCCGAGAAAGGACAATGCGCCGCTTTCGTCGCCGATATAGAGCAGTACCAAAAGTGCCAGAAAACCCATCATCGCTTCGATATGTTTTCGAAAAAGGAGATATCCCGCACATGAGGTCAGATACGCCCAACCGATCAAGCCAAGAATCCCCCACCAGCTGGTACGCATCCAGATGACGTCGTCACCGCTCCCGCCGCGATAGAGAACCGCGGTAGCAATCAAGAGCGCTACCCCGAAAAATCTCAATGTTCTAAAGAGCGGTTTTAGATGTTCCTTTCCGCGTGGATATTGATTCCATACGAGGATTACACCCACGAACATCATAAAGACCCAGAGGTGTTTGCTCATAATAGCTGCAGACTTGTTATAGGTATACATATTAACCATAAATACGCCGATAACAAGCAGGGCGAAAGAACGTATTACAATATGTCTCCATATTTTCAGAAGCGAATCACCTTTGTCGCGGCGTTTTTTTATAGCGAACGGGATCGCCATACCGACAATAAAAAGGAACGCCGGAAACACCACATCTACAAACGTCATGCCGTCCGTCTCGGTGGGCATGTGTTTCATCCACCACGGGACTCCACGCACGTTACCGAGATCATTGACAAAAATCATTGACAGGATGGTGAGCCCCCGGAAGACGTCGATCGAAACCACGCGCCCCTCATGCACAACGTGCTGGACTCTTTCTTCTGTTTTGTTCATACTCCTTACACGATGCTTAAAACCAATATGAAAGAGAGATGTACGCATCACTGAATATATATTCAAGAGATTTCTTCAACGCCATCCGTCTCGGACTTAAATGCTCTTTTCTTTGTCGTAGAGATGATAGATTTCTCTTTCTATCTCGTCTATATACTTAAAAGGGATTCATGACGTGGGAATCGGCAAACAGAGTTTGAGTGACGCAGAGGTCATTCACCGTGTGTTGAGCGGTGACAGGGAAGCGTTCGGCATACTTGTAGAGAGATACAGTTCGATCTTTTATGCCTACGCATACAATCTCTGCAGGGATTACGACTCAGCGGCGGACCTGGTTCAGGAAGGCTTGCTGGCGTCGTATAAAGCCCTTGATCGGTTATCGGATCCGAACAAGTTCACGGGCTGGGTCGCCATGATTATTAAGAACAAGTATCGGGATTTGGGGAGGAAAAAGTCGATTCCCACAATCCCCCTTGAGCATCTCAAGGAAAAGGGTTTTGAACCCCCGAATCCCGATACTGCGCTTCCGTTCGCCGACGAAGAACTAAAACTCATCATGGGCTATATCGATGCGTTACCGGAAAAATATCGAGAAGTCACGATGCTCAAGTACATTGAAGACCTATCATATAAGGAGATTGGAGAACTGCTGAATGTGCCGGAAAGCACGGTTGCGATGCGCCTGGTCTATGCGCGCAAGCGGCTGGTAAAAATGGCAAAGGAAGGCGGCTTGCTATGATGCTGCATCCACACATACGGACACTTTCACGCTACCTTGACGGGGTGCTTGACGAGGGCAAGTCGAGAAAAGTCGAATCACATCTAACAAAATGCGCCGTGTGCAGACGTAAGATGGAATTGTTGAAAGCGCCCGGCGCAATGCTCCCCCTCCCACATGAAAAAATCGAGAAGATCACGCACGGTGTGATGGCAAACCTGCCAGCGCGAAAGTGGAACACCTCGACAACCGTTATTGGAGAGATTACGTCCGTTATCGGCATGGTTCTAATAAGGAGTTTTGCCGATGACGAGGGTGTCGAGGCATCAGCGGGGATGGCGCTTCGAAAAGGCGATACCCTTGTGACCCGTGGGGAGAGCAAGGCGCTTGTCCGCTTGAAGGACGGCAGCGAGGTTTTTGTCAACAAGGACACGTCGCTTGATTTTCAACCGAAGAAATTCGACCTCGGCATTACGCTCGGTGAAATCTTCACCATGATTAAACCGCAACGCAAATCGTTTATCATTACTACTCCCTCCGCGGTCTTGGGCGTCATAGGCACCGACTTCGACACTAAAGTCACAAAAGAAAAAGAGACCATCCTCAGTGTTATAAAGGGAAGCGTGTATTACAAAAATAATTCCGGTAAAACTATTGTCACCAAAAAACACCAGGTGAAGGCAAACCCGGTCACTAAACCTGTACCCGTTAAAATCAGCGACACCCGTTCTATATCCGATTGGACGGGGTCGATCACACCGACGAAGAGAAATGGAGGCTGGATCATGAAAAAACTGGGTTTCGCCATAGTGGCGATCGTAGTAATCGGCGTCCTCGGAATGGGCGGGTATTGGCTCTACAATACATTTTTCGGCTATGTACCTTACTCGTATACTCCATCGACGACTCCTACACCTGCAGCGATACAAACAACGGTCGCCGTTGCACCGACACAGGTGTCGGAACAAATTCCCGAACTTTCGGGGGATATACCCACGAGCATCATTCCGGATAACAACACCCTTGTTTCCAGGGTTGATTTAGTAATAGGAAGGCGCGTTGTATTTCAGGTTGACCAGGTCACTAAATCAGTAATACAGATTCAGGGACAACCGCGACCAATAGAAACGCGGCAGGTTGTATCACAGAAACTGGCGGCGACAAATCTCGAGGAACAAGCCGGCGGGATATATGTGGTTGAACTTGAATTTATATCACTCGCCATGGAGCAAGAAAGCCCTGAAGGTAAGTACTCGGTGAGCTCCGATTCACCACAGCCCCAAGACCAAAACGCAATACTGCTCTGGAGTATGGTCAAAGCAACGAGCGGTTCAAAAATCTACTATTACCTCACAAAGGATATGGAGATTATGAGAATCGATGGTGTTGAAGAGATAAGGAAGAAAATAAGGGCGTCGACTCAACCGCAGATAGCGCAGTTAATGGAAGCAAACCTCAATGAAGATACGATGAAAGATATGTTCAAGATGTACGGAAACGTACTACCGGAGAAACCAGTCAAGGTCGGCAACGACTGGAGTTACAGCTCGAAAATGGAAGTTCCCATGCTGGGAAAGACCAAAACTGATACGACCTACCGGTTCGTACGATGGGATGAGCACAGAGAGCGAATGTGCGTGGTGCTCGACATGAGCGGAACTATCACGTCGAAAGGAGAACCATCCACGCCTGGACTGATTCCAAAAATCGCCATCAGAAATGGTAATATAGCGGGAACCTTATGGTATGATCCACAAAGCGGAGAAACATTGGATTCGGTGCTTAATCAATCGCTTGATATGGAAATTTCTCAGATGATAAGTGACCGCAGGGGAGCAAGAGAACAGAAAATAAGCGGTCACGTGACGAGTAACGTCATAACACGCCTGATAGAGGTCCAGAACATTTATTGAGTATGGTTCTTTGACGAAAGGGATATCTCTGTATGGGACAAAAAAGCACATGTCGCAGTGCCTTTCCCCCTCCTGATAGGATCGGATAGTCCCCTGCTTTCATATTGACTGGTATTTTCTCCCTCTGTAGCCTTTATCTTGATTGATGAAAGAAGTGAGAAAATACCGGTTTTTTTATGGCGTCTTGGAGTTCCGCATCCAAAACACATCTCGAAAGATGAAATCTTGAAATTGTGCTTAAAAGGGATAATAGTTTGAACAACAATGACGGATTTCTCGGCTTATCACAACGAGTCGTAGTAATTACGGGAACAGCTCTCACCTTACTTAATCTTGTCCTTTTGGTTGTTCCACTTCTTCCATCTATTTTTGATCCGAACTTTTATCCTTACGGCGACGATGCCGTCATCGAAATATACACGCTCCATGCTACCCGTTTCTCTCAACTCCTCGGTCCTTATTCGAGATATGGATGGAACCATCCGGGTCCCTTCATGTTCTACCTATTCGTTCCTTTATACGTTTTGTCAGGAAAACTCTCCGGTATGCTTTTTTTCGCTGCCTTTGCGATAAATGTTCTGGCGATTTTTGCGATTCTGTTCCTTCTGGCTACACTCATCGAATCAAGATTCCCCCTCATTGTTTCGTTAGCCATATTGAATCTATTGATAGCCGGACTCGGACGTGAGGTTCTTGTTAATTCATGGAATCCCTACCTGCTCATAACTCCTTGCCTCTTATTATTGTTGCTTCTCGCGAGTTTCGCACAAGGAAACGTAACGCTTTTGCCCCTGATCGCTGTCATAGCGACGTTTTTGATGCAAACGCATATCGGGATTATACCTGCGGTCGGCGCAATGATTGTCCTGGCAATAATTCTCTTCATCGCTCGGCACAAGTCGTCATCGGAAAGTTCAGATGAAGAACCTCATCGCACAATACACAAGGGTTCTATCCTTTCCTTGGTTCTAACGGTATTAATAGTTCTCGTCCTCTGGTTACCTCCCTGTATCGAAGAATTGAACCATGATCCCGGAAACCTCATACGACTACTCAACTTTTTTACCAATCAGGGAACAACCGTCTCCGCTAAGGAGTCCATTGCTACCGTTGTCGGGCAGATATTTTCTCCATTTATGATACTATGCGGCATAACCGAGGAGAGCCGAATCTGGAAGTGGCAGGGTGGATTGTTTTTATTAATTCTGTGCGCATCCTTGATAGCAGGTTATAAACAACAACGCTACTCCATGGTCTTCATCTGCTGGTTATCGTTAACGGGAATTTCAGTTGCGCTGCTCTCAGCATTGAAAACCCGGGATCAGGTCATGGGCTATATGTTTTTCTGGACAGGGGCGTTCGGTGCGGCGGTTCTTTTCGCCGCCTCCCATACTATTTTGCTGTGGCTGCTCTCCATATTCCGCCAAAAGAATCTACGTATCGCGAGGACTGTCTTGATCCTTTTCATCGTGTTCTTTTGTGTGTGGGCGTATGGCTCGAGTTTTTTGCACATCCTGAGAGATTCCACAAACCCTTTGAGGGAAGTCTATGATATGGAAAGAATGTACGAGAAATTGAAGACGCGCCTAACTGAAGCGCCGAAACAGGATTTTCACGTCAGGCTTGTTGATGGAAATTCATGGCCTCTTGCTACAGGAATCATTTTGCAACTTTACAAACACAACATGGAGTTCAGTATCGAGAAGGATTGGCTTTTTATGTTTGGTCCACAGTTTAAAGAAAGCGAGAATAAACCAGGAAAGGAAATTCAATTCCTTACTCACCCGCTTTCGTTTGTAGAGATGCGAAACAAGGGACTCGAGCTGGTAACGAGCGGAGAGGGACTCGGCCGCGAACTTTTTATCTATGTGCTCGACCCTCGAAAGATTCGTCCGCTTCTTCTGGATTCGACTGAACTCCGGGTGGTGGAAACCTTTAAAACCCACGGGAATCCCGCTCTCGTGAGCGATGGAATCATACCGGAGGATGGCGTCGACTTTAATGATGAGCAATGCCTGATCTTGCTTGATGACGATTCATACGTCACGCTCTCGGTTCCGGTGCAGCGGACTGACTACAAGGGCATTCTTATTTCCGCGGACGGCAACGATACCTATACAGTTTCAGGTAAATACGGTGACGAGCCGTTTTCCGAGATTGGGATATTGGCGGAACAGAAGGGATACGGAATGAGGACAAGGATGTGTGTTATCGATAATCTATCAAGTTATAGTGTAATTCGCATTTCACCGCGTTCAGGGGACGGGTATTACTCGATCGGTGAAGTCAGCTTTCTGGTTTCAAAGGAATAAGTGATATTGGGCGAGGCGGATATCGCGGGACGATGAGCCGATAAGGATTTCGAACTCGCCGGCGCCTTTTACCCAGGCGCCCGCAGCCGAATCGAAAAACATAAACGCTTCGGCGTTGAGGATAACCTCTACCGTTCCGGTCTCACCGGATTCGAGAAACACCTTATGGAACGCCTTGAGCTCTTTTGGCGGGCGTGGCACACGGCTTTTCCTCTCACGAACATAGACCTGGGCAATCTCCGCTCCCGCACGTCTACCGCCATTCTTTATCCTGAACCTCACCGTCAGAACGGGTTCTGTATCTTTCTCGCTGTCCGTTATCTCCATATCGCTGTAGTCAAAAGTGGTATACGAGAGCCCGTGACCAAAACAGAATTGCGGTTCTGTTTTGTTCCTGTCAAACCCGCGGTAGCCGACAAAAATCCCTTCATCGTAACGGCAGGTTTGACCGTCTTGTGAAATATAGGAGTTATATGCGGGGTTATGCGAGAATTTTTTTTCGAAGGTAGCGGGCAGTTTGCCTGAAGGATTAACCTCGCCGAAAAGGATTTCGGCGATTGCCGTGCCGCCTTCCTGACCCGGATACCATGCCTGGAGCAGTGCAGGAACCTTATCCAGCCAGCCATCCCACGCCACGGCGCCGCCGCTGTTGAGAACAACCACTGTGTTCGGGTTCACCGCAGCCACGGCACGCATAAGTTCGACCTGACCGACAGGCAGCGAAAAAGACCGGTCGGCTCCTTCGCGTTCGAGCGAAGCGTTAAAACCCACACACACGACCGCTACGTCGGCCTTACGTGCCATATCTATCGCGGGCGATTCATTATCGTGCGGCATCATACCCCAGCCGAAACGGGCAATCCCCGTGCCCCCCTGATTCGTATACTCCACCTTGAGCTGATACGTTTTACCAGCCTCGAGTTCGCGTTCTGCAAACCATACCCTCGACGGATGTCCTCGCCGGTCTATTATAACCAGGTCATCGTCGAGATACGCAATCATACCGTAATCAGCCTCGGAGACGAAGATATAGCGCCCGGCGGTTTCCGGTCGTATCAGTCCGCTCCAGCGGACAGAAAAATCCCGCTGGTTAATGCCCGGCGGATATTCGGTGTTCCAATCAAAATTTATCCGTGGAACAGTCTCTTGCCCTGCAGGCTCGTCTTCAAGTCTCAGGTTGTTGAAATATTCGGCGACAAGACCGTTGTGAACAGCGCCATCCATATCCTCATGCTGGAATTGCGACGCCGCAGCGAGCTCCCGAATATCCGGAACCTTGATACCCGGATGAAAGAGAACGTCGACCTTCTTTGCCGTGCGGTTTCGAATTCCCTCAACCACGCTCACCCAATGAAACGGTTCGGTAAGCGAGCTGCCGCCGCCTGCAGGGAAGCCCGGATGGGCATTGGCGCCGATAACGGCGATCGTGCTCAGCTCGGTCGCATCGAGTGGCAACAGGTGTTCCTCGTTCTTGAGAAGCACGATGCCTTCCCGCGCGATCTCGAGTGCGACGCGTGCGCTCTCCGGATCGTCCACGGGTATGGATTCATTCGTCTGGTCTCTATCGAGAAATCCCGCCCGCACAATGACACGAAGTATACGCCGAACCTTATCGTTAATTGTCTCGACATCGAGTTCGCCCGACTCGATAGCGGGAATAAGATTAAGACGGTTCATAAACTCGCCGGAAGGCATTTCAAGGTCGAGCCCGCCGCGAGCGGCTGACAACGCGTCATGCGTTGCGCCCCAATCCGACATCAGTACGCCGTCGAATCCCCACTCCTTTTTGAGAATTCGGTTGTTGAGGAAATCGTTCTCCGTACACCATGCACCGTTCACAAGATTATAAGCAGCCATGATGCAGGCTGCTCCCCCTTCCTCAACAGCTGCCCGAAATGCCGGCAGGTAGATTTCGCGCAGTGTTCGTTCATCCAGTTCGGAACTCACATTTTGTCGTTCGTATTCCTGGTTATTGCACGCAAAGTGTTTTATCGTTGCGAGAACGCCTTGCTGTTGAACATTGCGGGTTACGGCAACGGCGAAGCGTGCAGCGAGAAAAGGGTCTTCTCCGAGATATTCGAAGTTGCGCCCACAGATGGGAACGCGGTGGATATTGACGCCGGGTGCAAGCCAGATATGCACACCACGCGCACGTGCGTCACGCCCTATTGCGGCGCCGAATTGTGCGGCGAGTTTGAGATTCCACGTCGCAGCAAGGCATATACCGCCCGGATATGCCGTCGAAGGGCCATAATTCCTCACGCCCACAGGTCCGTCCGACATCTTGATTGCCGGAATACCGAGCCGTTCGAGAGGTCTGATGAAAAACTCGTCGTGTCCGCCGATATAGTCGAGCTTCTCCTCAAGCGTCATCCCGTTCAGCAGGTTCTCCACTCGTTCTTCCACTACGTCCTCCAGCAAATCAACTATTGTGACTCCTTTTTCAAGCGGACTTCGCCTTTTGAATCGGTTCCCCCGACCGACGCCAGGTTCGCTCGAATCGTATACACGGCATCCGGTTTTCTCGACTCAAGTTCAAGTTTATAGACAATGTTGCGTTTATCGTGTCCACTCCAGCCGGTGTGGGTATCTCGATGAATCTCTTTGCCGTTCTCGAGTAGCGCCACCCACTCGAGTTGTATAGCAGAGCTCCCTGCGGTGTAAAGGAAGATTGCCTCATAGACACCGGCATCATCGATCATTTTGGAGACGTCCCACTCGAGCGTGACGCCTTCCTCGCTCATCCGGTCAGGTCTCCAATCGCCTACAAGGGTTGAGCCCTTGATAGACGCGCCCAGTTCGTCTTTACCATACTTGACGCCGATAATTTCCAACCGCTTGTAATGCCGGGTCATGCGTTTCTTGAAATCCTTCCAATCGCGTTTGTCCTCAGGCGACCAGGCGACTTCCGAGAGTGCCGTCAGGCGTGGGTAGACCTGGAAATCGTAGCGGTCGCGAGTCGGCACCCATTCGGTCCACATGTTTCCCTCGAGTCCGATGACATGGTGTGCCTTATCCGACGAGAGCTCGTCCGGTATCGGTTCAAACGAGTAGGATTCCTCGAGCGGGGTTGTCGCGTAACTATAATCCAGGTAACAATGAGATGTCGGAGACATAATGACGTCATGTCCTTGCCCCGCAGCTTCGATTCCGCCTTTGATGCCGCGCCACGACTGCACGATTGCGCCCGGGGCAAGACCACCCTCGAGGATTTCGTCCCACCCGATCAGACGCCTGCCTTTACTCGTGAGATATGCATCTATGCGTTTGATAAAATAGCTCTGGAGTTCATGTTCGTCTTTGAGGTTCTCCGTTTTGATTCGTGCCTGACATTTCGGGCATTCTTTCCACCGCTCTTTCGGGCATTCGTCGCCTCCGATATGGATATAAGGCGAAGGGAACAACATCATCACCTCGTCGAGCACATTCTCGAGAAACGTAAAAGTCTCCTCTTTTCCCACGCAATAGACATCTCTGAACACACCCCAGCGGTTGGCGACTTCGTATGGACCGCCGGAGCAGCCGAGCTCCGGATAGCTCGCCAGCGCCGCGGTGGAATGTCCCGGCAATTCAACCTCGGGAACTACGGTGACATGGCGCGACGCCGCATACGCCACGATCTCCCGGATATCTTCCTGTGAATAATAGCCGCCGTAGCGCGAGCCGTCCTTCTCGATTCGCCATGCGCCGATTTCGGTCAGTTTGGGATACCGCATGATCTCGATTCGCCATCCTTGATCTTCGGTCAGGTGCCAGTGCAGACGATTCATTTTGTGCAATGCCAGCAGGTCGATGGCGCGTTTGACCGTCTCCTTGTCGAAGAAATGCCGGCAACAGTCGAACAGATGACCGCGCCACTCGAACCGCGGCTTGTCTTTAATAGATACACACGGTATCGACCATTCGATACCATCGACTTGCGAATCACTGAATATTTCGACTGGCAGGAGCTGGCGTAACGTCTGGCACGCGTAAAATATTCCCGCGGGTTTGGCTGCCGCGGCTTCTATCCTGTCTTTCTGGACGCGGAGATGATACCCCTCGTCTCCAAGCGCGACAAGGGTCGGATCGAGCTTTAAATAAATGAAATTCGATTCAGTGTTGTTATCATCCTCCGTAACCTCGAGGGAAAAACCGGTCGCAGGCGCAAGGGCATCAGCTAAATAGCGCGCCTCCGGTTGTGTTCCGAACCCTGCAATTATTTTGGAGTCCGATTTCAATATAAATATACCCTCGCCCGGCACTGTTTCCATTGGCTCAGGAATGATTCCTAATGAATCGGGTCGTGGCGAGCCCTTCGGTTCGCTACGGGAAATCTGCCTACTCATAACATCCTCCGAAAATACAAAAATCGTGATTAGAATCAATATTATGAGAAACACGCCGGTAGTAAGACGAGGGGCGATTACGTGTCTTCTCATAAGGTCGCAAATATGTCGCCGAAAAGACATTTGTCTTCTCCTTTCATTGGAACAAAAGATTAACACGGATTTTCCGCAGACAACCTTACATCCAATGCATGGGAATTTAAATTAAACAGCCTGAACACCCTCAATTGCAAGGTTTTTCGAAAGCGGTAACATTTGAAGATGCCTGGAATGATTCTTTGTTAGACTTCAACAATAAGCCCAATCTTATTGGAAAGCGATTGGTGTAACGTGTAACTGACAAGAGGTGAACAAGGACTTCTCGTTGAAGGGAAGTTATTCACTTGTTTTCCGAGGAGAGAGCGCTGAAGAAGGCGTTCATTGCATCGTCGAGTTTCTCGGGTTGTTTGCCGCCGGCTTGCGCCATTTCCGCACGACCACCTCCACCGCCGCCAAGCGGTTTCGCCACCATGTTTATCAGCTTTTGTGCCGGATACTCGGAAGATATATCGGAAGTCACAGAACAGATCAGCTGCACCTTCTGGTTGTCCGGCTCAACCGTGGCAAGAAGAACGATGACGCGCTTTTTCAACTTTGATTTGATAACATCCGCAAGATTTCGGAGCTGCTCCTGGCTTAAACCTTCAAATCTATGGGTTACAACCTTGATATCGTTGACCACCCGTGCATTTGCAATGATTTCGTCCACTTCAGAAAGAACATTCTTTTGTTTGAGCTGTTGTAGTTCGCGTTTAAGCTCTTTGGTCTCCGCTGCGAGCGTCTGGACACGTTCAAATGCTTCTTCCGGCGAGACGTTGAAGTGGTGGGCGATTTTGCCGAGTTCCTGGCGTTGGCGGTACAGATGTTCAAACGCAGCCATTCCCGCCTTTGCCTCGATTCGGCGTACACCCGCGGCTATGCTTGATTCGCCCGTGATAATAAACGTGCCGATTTTGCCGGTGCGGTCAAGGTGCGTTCCCCCGCAGAATTCCATGCTGAAATCGCCTATCTTGAGAACACGTACCACCGCGCCGTACTTCTCACCAAATGGTGCAATTGCGCCGAGTGTCTTTGCCTCCTCGAGCGGGAGCACCATCACTTCCGTGGCTATATCCTCGGCGATTTTTTCGTTTACCATCCGCTCGACCCGGTATAGCTGCTCGGGCGTCAATGCCTCGATATGGGTGAAATCAAATCTCAAATGTTCCGGATGCACCATCGAGCCGGACTGGGTGATATGTGTGCCAACAATGCGTTTCAGGGCGCCCTGGAGAAGATGAGTGACCGTATGGTGCCGCATAATGGCAAGGCGACGTTCCTTATCGATACGTGCGGTAACCGTATCACCGACATTGAAACTCCCCTGACGCACTTCCCCGATATGTATAAAGATATCAGCGGGTGTGCGTTCTGTTTCCTTGACGTCGAATATCGCGGTATCGGTCGTAAGTGTGCCGGTATCCCCGACCTGACCCCCGGCTTCACCGTAAAAGGGCGTTTTATCGAGTACCAGCATCGCTATCATATCGCATTCAACGCGCTCGATACGCCGGTTCTCGGAATCGAATATAGCCATAATGCGTGCCTTGTCTTCGAAGCGTTCATAACCGGAAAAGCGAGTCGCCCCATACTGTTTAACCACGTCTTCAAGCAGTGCATCGAGTTTCTCGAATGCATGACCGCCTTTCCATGCGGCGCGCGCCACGCATTTCTGTTCTTCAAGGCATTTCTCAAAGCCGGTCAGGTCAACGCCTACCCCTTCTTCCGTGGCAATCTCTTTTGTCAACTCAACGGGAAAACCATAAGTATCGTAAAGCCGGAAAACTTCCTCGCCCGGAATATCCTTTTCGCCGCACTTTTTGACTTTAGCGACCAGTCCTTCGAGCAGCTCCATCCCTAGAGAGAGAGTTTTGTGAAACCGCTCCTCCTCGAACCGGATTATTTTTTTGACTTGCTCCGGGTGCGAAGTGATTTCAGGATATGCGTTGCCCATCAAATCAACCACCACATCGACGAGTTTGAACATCGCCGGCTCGTTAAGACCGAGTTTTTTGTAGTGGCGCACCGCGCGTCGGAGAACACGCCGCAGAACATACCCGCGCCCTTCGTTCGAAGGCGTCACACCCTCGCTGATGACGAACACAAGTCCCCGAATATGGTCAGTGACCACGTTCAGCGAAAGTGTCGTCCGACGGTCCTGTTTGTAATCCACGCCGATCATGTCTGCGGCTGCAGACACAATCGGGTAGAGAAGATCCGTCTCGAAAAGGCTGTCTTTATTTTGAACAACACAGGCGAGTCGTTCCAGACCCATACCGGTATCTATTCCGCGGTTTTTCAGAGGTATACGAGTTCCATCCATCTGTTGAAAATATTGGGGAAATACCATGTTCCAGAACTCGAGAAACCGGTCACAGTCGCAGCCGACAGTACAGTTCGGCTTACCACAGCTTCGCTCCTCGCCCATATCGACGTAAAGTTCGCTGCAAGGACCGCATGCGCCGGTTTCACCGGCAGGTCCCCAGAAATTGTCCTCGTCGCCAAGCGAGACAATGCGGTCAGTCGCAAGCCCTATCTCCTTGTGCCAGATCTCAAATGCTTCATCGTCATCCTTGTGTACAGATGCATAAAGGCGGTCGGGTGGAATCTTGAGCACTACCGTGCAGAATTCCCATGCCCATTGAATCGCCTCACGTTTGAAATAATCGCCGAAACTGAAGTTGCCGAGCATCTCGAAGAAAGTAAGATGCCGCAACGTTTTGCCGACATTCTCGAGGTCGCTCCCTTTGCCTCCCGCACGAAAACATTTCTGCACCGTGGTGGAGCGTGTGTAAGGAAGGGGGTCAACCGTGCCCGCCCATAACGGTTTAAACTGCACCATTCCGGCGGTAGTGAAGAGCAATGTCGGATCATCCGGCGGAATGAGCGGCGCACTCGGGATATGCCGATGTCCGCGCTCCTTAAAAAACTCTATATATAATTCACGCAATTCTGACGACGTAAACATCGCTCGCCTTATACTCCCTCGAATTTAACAAGGATTAAGCATCAAGTGTAACGATAGAGCAAACCATGTGTCAAACAGATATACCCGTCTACCCGGCTCGCCTTCCGACCCGCCACTTGGCGGGGAGCCGCTATTGCAAATTGCTATTGCCCTTAATCTTGGACCATAGCTATAATACTCGACATCAGCCGGGATAACGAACACGATGAAAAAAATCATAACAGCGATAGGACTGCTGGCAAGGCTCTTTGTAAATTGTCTCGATGCTGTGTTATTCCGCCTACTTGTAAGGAGAGTGCTCTTTCGGTCGCATGAAAAACGTCCCCCCATTATACTGATATCGTTTATTGAATGGCAGGGAGCGTTTCAACGACCACAGCACCTTGCGCAGGAGCTTGCCCGCATGGGGTACGAGGTGTTCTATTTCAGCCTGCTTCGAATACACCGCGCCGTCGCGCATCCTGAATGGACACCATACACATCGGCACAAAAGGAAGAGAAGGGGCTAACCGTGGTTACGCCTCTGGCATTCCCCCTGGACTCCAGATACAATTTTTTCCGCACGTTGAATAATGCCATTCTTTTGCGAAATATCCACCGCCTGTGCAATGCGTTTCAGCCGCCGTTTCTTATAGTTAACGCACCCTATTTCAACTCCTGTGTCTTCAATATCTCTTACAATAAACTCCTGTATGACGTTATGGACGAATTGACGGCGGACAAAATGGGCAGCCGATTGAAAGCGGATGAGCAAATCCTCCTTAACGGAGCAAATATGGTTACCAGCGGAACAACGGGAGTAGCAGAACTTAAAAAAGGCATCCGTCCTGATATTAGATTTGTTTCCTGCGGTGTTGATTACGACCACTTTGCCCGTGCCGCCCTTGCAGAACCTGAAGTTCCCGAAGATATTTCACATATACCGCATCCTGTAGTTGGTTATTTTGGGGCTGTGAACGAGCGGATTGATTACGCTCTTGTAAGAACACTTGCCGAAAAGTTGCCCGAGGTTAATTTTTTATACATAGGACCGGTCTCCGTAAACGTTTCCATGCTCTCTAACCTCGCGAACATCTTTTTTATCGGGTGGCGCTCATACGACTCGCTACCCGAATATCTTCGGACTTTCGACATTGCCTCGGTTCCCTATCGTCTCGAAGACGGCGTCGAGTATGTGAATCCTGTCAAGATACTCGAGTATCTTGCAGGCGGAAAACCGGTTATTTCAACCGACATACCTGACGTGAGACGATTTTACGGCGATGTGGTGTACCTGGCGCCTGATGCACAATGTTTTGTCGATCACGTTAAGCATATTCTCGCGAATCCCGAACACAGCCGTGACAAAATCCGGCATGGGCAGGAACTCGCCCGGCAGCGCTCATGGCACGCTATGGCTCAGGAATTCGCCCGTAATCTAATTTCTGTTTTTTGAAAAGCCAATAACGAAAATTCCCGCCCATTTTTTATACCCTTCGTCAGTAATACCAGCTAATTGGTTGTCTAATTATCGCTACGGCATAGCTAAAAGATTTGATTGAATCGCTTCTAAAATAGTAGCCTTAGGTACTATTTGAGTATGGGGGACCATCAAGATGACAAGCGAAAGGGGATTTACACTCATCGAGCTCCTCGTAGTCGTCGCTATCATAGGGATTCTTGCGGCGATAGCCCTGCCGAACTTTCTCGAGGCGCAGGTCAGGGCAAAAGTGTCACGCGCGGAGAACGATATGCGCACGCTCGCTATCGTCCTCGAGACGTACCGCGTTGATCACAACGATTACATCCCGGAAAATTACGTAAGCCCCTTGCTGGTGGATGTCTGGGGGAATTTAGCCCTGCCCAACGCAGTAAAGCTGAAACTTCTTACCACTCCGATTGCTTACATGACCACATTGCCGCGCGACCCGTTCGACCCAGGCGACGACCCGGTCAACCAGCTCGAGCCACATACTTATCATTACGCCGCCCGTAACGATCCCCTCTATCCCAGCGAAACGTTTTTTGATGGGAAAGGCGCAAACGTCGAAAAACGCTATTGCCACTGGATTCTTCAAAGCTACGGACCCGATAGGGGCGTTGACAAAATGTTGTCCTCATACTGGCAGTTCCCACGATACGATCCAACAAACGGCACGGTAAGTATCGGGAACATTTTAAGGATGGGACCATAGCGAGCCAGTGCACGACGTTGCGGCTGAGAAAAAGAATCTCACCTTTGTGTGTCCATTATTTCTTATATCTCCTTTTCTGTCTTATTAGCCCTATAGAAAATTTTTCCTCACAGCACTTCAACAACTCCTGGTTTTCTTTTTTATAAAAGACCATTTTTACTTTGATTTTCAACAGGGTTCCGGTTAAAACTGAATCGGTAATTTATCTTCAGGGAGTTCATCATGCTTAGCGGCTTGACAAAACAGGAACAACACATACTCCTTATCCTCATAATAATTATCACGGCAGGATTGGGATTCCGTCACATTCAAGAATCCAGAGACAAAAACCTTGTATACATTGACACTACCGGACAAGATATACCAGAATCTTCTCTTTCCGGCGTGGATAAAAGCGCCGATGCGACGGGTTGGAATCTTTCCGGCAGCGCAGGAACAAAAAGCCCGGATACCTCTTCCTTGGTACCGCCGAAAAAGGATATTAACACCGCAACCGTTGAAGACTTCGACGCAGTGCCCGGAATTGGAAAGACACGGGCTCAGGCAATTATTCAGTATCGTGACCGGATGGGTGGATTCAAATCGCTCGAACAGGTGAAGGATATAGCCGGCGTGGGTAAAAAAATGTTCGCTCTCCTGGAGAACAATTTTTTCGTTGAAGAGGAAACTCCCGCTCGTGCCGCTGATGGATATCCTGATCAGGCGCCACCGGCTGCGCCGCAACAAACGAGTTCAGCGCACGGTTTTGTCAACATCAATACCGCGTCGGTTCAGCAGTTATGCACCCTTGAAGGAATCGGGGAGACGTTGGCTCAGAGAATTATCGAGTACCGGGAGAAGTATGGTGGATTCAAATCCATCGAAGAGTTAAAAGACGTACACGGTATCGGCGATGGCAAATTCTCGTTAAACAAAGACAGGATTACGATTTATTGATTTCAGTCTTCATGAAAAAAAATGTCGTTATATGGGTGTGCGTTACCCTTCTGGCGATTCTCAATTTCCCTTATTCCGTTGCCGTCTATAACCATATAGGGGAGGATGCCTTTATTACCTTCAGATATGCGGAGAATCTCGTTGAGGGAAAGGGATTTGTCTATAATCCGGGCGAACGCATCGAAGGTTACTCCAACTTTTTATGGCTTATTCTCCTCGCCTTCTTCTACTGGTTGGGATGCAATATTATAGTGGTCTCCAGGATACTCGGCGCTGCTGCGAATTCCGCATTGATGTTCGTCGTCACCCTCGCCCTCCTGTCCCTTATTAGAACATGGCGAGGAGAAAAGAACAAACTGCATCCTCTCCTGCTTGTATTTCCTGCAATCCTCGTGTTCTTTAATCCGATGCTCCACTACCACGCTGACCGCGGTCTGGAGACCTGCTTTTACCTGTTGCTTCTCGCTCTTTCCGGATTTTTCGTAATAGAACGTAACTTCATCGCAGCGGGAGTAGGGTTTGCCGCAGTTGCTTTTACCCGTCCTGAAGGATTCTTATACGCTGGACTTGCAGGTATATTCATCATGTGGCTTCTCGTTCTCGATGTCCGCTCAACCCATAAACCATTCGACCTTCGAGCCTTTCTCAAATTTTCTGTTCCTTTCATCGTCATTTTCGCATCGTTCCTTATATGGCGCCGTCTTTATTTCGGTTACTGGCTTCCCAATACGGTGTATGCAAAGGTCAGCAAACTCAATTTTTACTACAGCCCGAGCACAGGACTTCTGTGGCAGTTTTTAAAATCATGGTCCTTTCTTCCCCTTGTAGCGACGGCGGGAGCACTATTAATTGTTCTGAATGAGAAGAACTTCTTACTTCGATGGAAAATGCTCTTCCTGCTATCAATGGCGTTCTTTGTGCTTCTCTATACAATCGGAATCGGCTATATCCTGGCTGCCCCTTTTCGCCACTATGTTCCATCGATTCCTTACTTCATTGTACTTCTGGGCTTTTGCCTGTTATATGTTCGAGAAAAGATAAAGCCTGAAACCCGAAACGTCACGATTCCGGTTCTCGTACTTATTATATGGGGTATGAACTTTTACACATATAACAACCTCGATATGCCACGCTCGCGGTTGCATGTTCGCACCTTCGACTTCCTCCGGCAATGGGAGTTCGATGAACGGTGGCAATGGTATCGCGAGCCGCCGATATGGCTTGCGGCTGAAGCAGGCAGATGGGTTCATGAGAACCTTCCCCACAACGCCCTCCTTGCTGCCGACCAGATGGGTCAATTCGGGTATTATTCCCGTCATCACATTATTGATACGCTGGGGTTGATGGATACCGAGATTGCCCATAAAGGCTATTCGACCGAGCTGCTGCTGCGGCGCAATCCCGATTACGTGGTCTGGTTTGGCATGAACGGCGAGCCCGTGCTTCCCCAGTTTCAACAAACCACCGAGGCGCCGGCGTTCAAAGCACATTATAAACTCGCCTATATTTTACGCGCACGCAATGAAATCGACCGGTCGGAATATCTTGTTTACGCCCGACGCGATCTGCTAAACGAGGAGCAGTTGACCGCACCGCCGGAGTATATACTCCTTGGCCTTGATAAGGAATCATTCATCCAGCGATGGCGGATATAAAAAAAAGCGCCTGTCGGGCAGGCGCTCTCAATTTTTAATAAACCTACTCTTCTTTTATAGTGTCCCTAGAGGACATATTCTTCCGTCGCCGACCTTTGGACAACGAATAATATTACCTCTGCTTACAGTTCCGTTGGTAGCATCGTATGGCAGTGTGAGTTCCAGAAGTTGACCAAGGTAGGTTTTATAGAGGAATGGCCCCGCACTCTGGTCCGGTCCATTACCCATGAGTTCCCAAGCACCATAAATTTCGTTATATACCGCAGCTCTTGCTACAGGGTAGGTATAGGGAAAGTTACGATAACGATACCGCCGATAGTCGTGCACAGTCCAGCCGACACTATCCGGGTCGATCGAGATATCGGTATATTTCTCCTCGCGAAATGGGTCGATAATCTTTGAGTTTGAGATAAATGCTATCGGTGTGGTAATGCAGTTGGGAAGGTACCAGAAAGGACCATCGCCGGATTTTGAACCGTCATAAGGGTATGTGTTGAACTCAACCGCATAAGACTCGAGGGCGGTTGTAATACTTCTCAGGTCCGCCTTACTACGCGAGACTTTTGATCGCACCTGGGCTTCCAAAAAGTTGGGCACGGCAATTGCCGCCAGAATGGCAATAATGGCAACAACAATCAATAACTCTATGAGGGTAAACCCTTGTTTCTTCATACTTATCCCTCCTTTCTCTCTTGTTTTCTTATCAAAGACCTAAGCCTCGTTAAATTTTCTTTATCCCGTATTAAGCCGGTTTCTTTGGGCGTCTCAATCACCATAGGTAAGTTGCAAAACCGCGTATCGTTCAGGAGGAATCGGAATCCTTCAATCCCGATGCGCCCTTCTCCAATATGCGCATGGCGATCAACCCTTGACCCGAGAGGAGTTTTTGAATCGTTTAAATGAACCGCAAATAATTTATCAAATGTAAGTATGTGAGAAAATGTTACCATTGTCTCACGATACCTGTCAATAGTTCTTATATCGTAACCGGCGGTAAAGATGTGACAGGTATCGAGGCAGACGCCGACTCGGGTGGTGTCGTGTACGAGATTCATGATATCGGCCAGTTCTTGAAAGTCTGAGCCGATACTGGTTCCCTGACCGGCGGTCGTCTCAAGAAGGATTTTGACGTCGGCAGTCCTCCGACAGTTAAAAATCCAGTTCAACGCGCCTGCAATCCGTCGGATTCCATACTCAAGTCCCGCCCCCTTATGGCTCCCCGGATGCACCACAATATAAGGAAGCCCCAGCTTGATACAGCGCGTATATTCTTCCAGAAGACATTCGCGTGAGCGCAAGTAGATCGCTTGGTCGGGCGCGGCAAGATTAATTAAATAACAGGCGTGGGCAAAGGCGATTGTAATAGGCGAATTCTCGAGTATCTCGCGAAATCGGGCGATTTCTGGTGTTAGCAACGGCGGGCTCTTCCACTGGACATTGCTCTTTGTAAAGATCTGAACCGCTTCGCAGCCAAGTTCCATCGCACGTTCCAGCCCCCTGCTTACACCGCCCGCAATCGACATATGTGCGCCAAGATAAGGCATTCAGATAAAGAACAAAGGGACGTTACGCCTATTCCTCGATCAATTCAACATTTGCTCGCGGAAGGGTAAAGGATGTGCCGTCTGGCAGATTGACTGTCAACACGCGCACCTTTGCGCCTGTCTCGATCTGGTGAAGTTCCGGTGGTAGCTCGGCTATCTCGCATATTTCCCCGAAATGGGGTTCCCGAATAATGCGCACGCGTGAGCCGATCTCCAATATTCCTTTTTCTTCCTCCTCTTTCTCTTCTACCTTTGTGCTAAGTATATGGTCGAGATCGTGCGCCTTTAGATACTCGAGGTCGGGAACGATAAGTTCCGGACGCATCACACCAGCCCTGATCTGGGTTGCGCCGTTGATGGAGGCGAATTTACCCTCGCATTTCTGCAGCAACGAGAAGGTACGTTCGGCAATCGGCAACTCGCCGAATCCCTCCGTCACCACCAGCGTGGTCTTTACATCTTCTTTTCCCGTTATAGCAACGCCGAGCTCGTACCCCAGGAGATTCTTGAGGTCCATATCGTCGATACTACCGACCACGACACCGCTTATGCCGAGTTCCTGACAGCGCTGGAAGAAGGCTTGATGTATTTTGCTCCCGGCAACGACTATCTTTCCCCGGAGTTCCTCGCTGAGGGATGAAATGTCCGCCTCTTTACCATGATCGTCGACCAGTACCTTGATAGTCCCGTAACGTTCACCGCCAATTCCCAGAATTCCCTGAATAAAGGAACCCACTGTTATGACTCGAATACCCTCTTCTGGAATAAGTTCTTTCACATAGCCCGTAATATAGGCTTTTATTTCAACGGGGTTGGGCGGTTCGCGTAGCATCATCTGTCCCGTAATGCTGGATACACTTTCCACGGTTCCCGTGACAGGGGACTTGACCTCAGATTTGAAAAGACCCAGGAATCCCTTCGAACGCGCCATCACCTGTTTCTCTTTAACTTTGTCGCCTTCCTGTACCAACATGTAGCGCGGGACTTCCGCCGCTTCAACACCCAGAAGATGCGCTACGTTCAAGGGTTTGATGTTGCCGGGAAGAAGCGTGCGCGCCACCACGTCCTCCGCTTGCACCAGCACACCTTTTTCTACCAGCACATCGCCTTTCAACGGCAGGATGCGCTCTTTTTCTATCTTTGTCCTCTGCGAAACCTTAAGCCCCGGTGTATAGGCATGTGCCATCTCTTACCTCCCTGAAATGTAAAATGGTATCCTACCTGTTACTTCAGGTGAAGAAAAGAAAAAAAATTGTGTCATCCCGTCAAACTTAGTACAAACATTTCCGGTTAATGTGAGGGGGCTTGAGCATCAACCGTTACGAGAGGAAAGTTGACACAATCACGTTTTCCGGGTACGCTCATCTTGTTTCAATCACGTTAATCTCAAAGAATTAAATAGGACCCGATTCCAATGAGCCACACTATATACGAACTCATGCTCATGATTCCCGTGTTTCTCCTGTCAATAGTCCTGCACGAAGTGGCGCATGCGTTTTCAGCAAAACTCGGCGGTGATACGACGGCTACATCGTTGAACCGCCTCTCACTTAATCCTATCGAGCATATCGACCCTTACGGAACCATTGTCATACCTATCATAGCCTATATCTCTAATCTTCCCCTGATCGGCTATGCAAAACCGGTACCCGTCGATCCTCGACAATTTCGCAAACCGTATTGGGACGTTATAGTCAGCCTCTCGGGACCCTTCATGAATTTTACCCTCGCAGTTGTTGCAGCCGCCCTGCTCAAGGTTCAGCGCGTGTTTTTCCCCGGGCACGTCGAACCACTCGAACAACTTTATTTATATTTCACAACCATCAATCTTATCCTGGGGTTATTCAACTTGATTCCTATTCCGCCGCTTGACGGCTCTCATGTCCTGCGATACCTCTTGATCAAATATCAACCTTCCGCCATGCGCTATTTTCTTATCCTCGAGAGTGTCGGTTTTATCGTTTTGACTTTACTTATTTTCCTTCGTCCGACACGATATTTGTTTTCGGTCATCTATCGGGAACTCTTAAAACTCATTTTTGCCCTATTCAACCTTTAAAGAAAGGAACCGTAAGTAATGAAGGACAAAAAACGCCTGCTGAGTGGAAACCGTCCCTCCGGACTCCTGCACCTGGGGAATTATATCGGCGCTCTTCAGAACTGGGTAAATCTCCAGGAGAAATACGACTGTTTCTATATGGTTGCGGACTGGCATGCGCTTACGTCGGAATACCAGGATACCCGAGAGATCAGCTATTTTATCGAACAGATGGTAATCGACTGGCTTTCGGTCGGGCTCGATCCGAACAAAAGCACGCTCTTCATTCAATCCCATATCCTGCAACATGCGGAACTTTCGCTTCTCCTTGGTATGTTTACACCCGTGGCATGGGTTGAACGATGCCCGACCTACAAGGAGCAGCTCCAGCAGTTAGCTCATAAGGAAATAGCCACGTACGGGTTCCTGGGTTATCCGGTTCTTCAGGCGGCGGACATCGCCATTTATAAAGCGGAAGTAGTGCCCATCGGTGAAGATCAAATCCCGCACCTTGAAATGGCTCGCGAGATTGTCCGCCGGTTCAACTTCTATCATGCACCCGATACTCCCGTGCTTCCTGAACCGCAGGCGATCCTCAGCCAGGTCCCAAGGCTGCTCGGCGTCGATGGAAGAAAGATGAGCAAGAGCTACAACAACTGCATTTATCTTTCCGATAGCGCAGATACGGTAAAAACTAAGGTAAGCCAGATGGTCACTGATCCCGCACGAGTGAAGCGCTCTGATAAAGGACACCCGAACGTATGCAGCGTGTTCGATTATCACAAGGTGTTCACTCCTTCACGCCGGGAAGAAATCGAGCATGCGTGCCGTGAAGCAGAGATCGGGTGTGTTGCGTGCAAGAACATTCTGGCGGATTCACTTAATAATCTGCTCGAACCGTTCAGAGAAAAACGACGCGAACTGGAAGCCAACCCGGCGCGCATTAAAGAGGTAATTACGGCCGGGGACGATCAGGCGCGTGAAGCCGCTGAAAATACTATGAAGGAAGTACGTGCTGCCCTTAAACTTTTTATGTCCTGAATCCATATAATACAATCTCCATAAAATGTTTAAACGACTTGTCATAATAGGTGTCGGCTTGATCGGCGGCTCGGTCGGGCTTGCTGCAAAAAGGACAAAGATTGCGGATACCGTTGTCGGCGTGGGTCGAAACCCGGAACATCTGAACCTCGCCGTCGACTGCGGCGCCATCGATTCGTTCACCACCGATGTAGCAGAAGGAGTGAAAGACGCCGATTTGATTATTCTTTGCCTTCCGGTCGAAGGAATCGTTGATTTTCTGCCGAAGGTCGCAGCGCATGCAGCGGCGGACGCTCTTGTAACCGACGTTGGAAGCACGAAAAAGATAATCGTAGAAAAAGCGGAAAGTTGTTTCGGCGAAGGCAAGGCGACCTTTATCGGCTCCCATCCCCTGACTGGCTCGGAGAAAACGGGCGTCACATTCGCTAAAGCCGACTTGTTTAAGGGTGCGACCTGTTTTGTGACGGTCACCGACTCGACACCGCGGGAAAAACTCCAGCCGCTGGTCATGTTCTGGCGAAAACTTGGTGCGCGCCCTTTTATTCTGCGACCCGAACGGCACGATTATCTCGTAGGCACAAGCAGTCATGCCGTTCACTTAACAGCCGCAAGTCTTGTCAGGGCTGTGGGCTCTATGGGAGAAGATCCGAACCTGCTTCGGCTGATTGTGGGAAGCGGATTCAAGGATACCACCCGGCTGGCGCTGGGCAACGTCGAGTTATGGGTTGAAATCTGCCGTCATAATGCCGCCTATATTGCTGATGCACTGGATAAAATCCAGGGAGAACTCGGGGCGGTCAAGGACGCGCTCGCGAAGGGCGATTTTGATTTCGTCAAATCGTTTCTGGAACGCGCCCGCTCCACCCGACTCGACCTTTAAAATACCGGGGTCAGACCTTCAGTTTACAGTTTAGGTACAGACGACTTTGTGTAATTTTTTAGATGCGCCTCTTGGCGATGTAAATTGCGAAAGGATTTTTCTGGTGTATCACGTGTTCTTGTGTAAGATATTTTTATCTTTTTTCGTGGAGGCTAAAACGTGAAAATGAGGTCTGACCCCATTTTAGCGGTCGCGGTGTTGCTATTTGTTTGCATCGTCGCCGTTGCCGCCGCTGAAGAACCGATACATATTTATGGCATTCATTCGTGGGGTTTCGGAGCAAACGGGATAATGAGCGGTAAACGCGGCTGGTCTGTCGAGGTTATCAATACCGACCCTTTTGCTTATGATCCGACGCCTTCAGATATTCAAAACGTCCGCAACGAAAATTTCGAGGTCATTATCCGCATAAACAAAATCTTCGGCGAGACGGTGCCCAAAAACTCATCCGAGTGGGATTCCTTTGCACAACAGTGTGCGGACAAGGTAAGCCTTTACAAGGAGCATTGTCATATCTGGATCATCGGCAACGAGATGAACGCCGACTTTGAAGGTGACATACCGGTCGGCGACTATATCGAGGTTTACACGCGCTGCCGCAACAAGATCAAACAAGTGCAGCCTCAGGCGTGCGTTCTCGTCGCAGCCCTTGCGCCCTGGAATGCCAGCCAGAGCGGCGTTGGTCCTTATCCCTCAAACCGCCAATGGCTCAACTATATGTACCAGCTCGTAAATACACTCAATGACGATACGGATGGTTACGCGATACATGCCTACGGCGGACGGGGTGGGGATTCCGACCCACGCGACGACGATGAAATGGGCTTCGGCGTGTTCAAGAAATGGATGGAAATCATTGACAACAATCCGTATGCCGTAAGTAAACCGGTCTATCTCACCGAGATGAACCACGCCGCAGACGGGCAAGGCGCGACTCCCGGCTATCCACTCTACGATTATCCCGCCGGTTATATCCAGAAACTCTTCGAAGCGATTAATGACTGGAACGAGACCCACACACACATGATACAATGCGCATGCTGGTTTTCGTATGCAAACGGCGGTTTCCCCGGATATAACATTACCCTCAACTCGCAGATGCGTGATGATTTCCTCGAGACCACGAGCACGACAAATTATTACAACCGCTTGTTGAGTGTCCAACCCGCCACATGGCGAAGATATTTTTAAATACCGGGGTCAGACCTTCAGTTTACAGTTTAGGTATTGACGGTTTTGTTTAAAACCTTATTCCACACACTTCTTTTTCTTTATGAATCCTGAAAAGCATAAGAGATTTTCTTGGTGTATCGCATGTTCTTGTGTAAGGTAGTTTTTATTTTTATGGTGAATGCTAAAACGTGAAAATGAGGGTTGACCCCAAATTAGGGCTGATTGTTGCTGCGGTGCTGTATGCCGTTATTGTTCCGCTTCATTGGTCTGAAGGGTATATCGATTTCGGCGACGGGAATTATATGTACATCTCGTGGCGGATGGCTAACGGCGCAACACTCTACCGCGATATCATGGCCCCTCAACCTCCTGTGCATCTGTGTCTCGGTACCGTGATTATAAAAACCGCCAACCTCCTCAATCTCCCGGATATTTATTCGTTTCGAGCCTTCAGCCTGTTTCTCCACCTGCTCACCCTCTTTATTATGTATATTGTTGCGCGACGCATCTTCGGTCGTACGGATATAGCCTCTCTCGCCGCTATCGTCTATCTTATCTTACCCATCGGGTTCTGGTGGTCGCTGGGTTACCAGAGCGAACCGACCGAAATTGTGTTTCTGCTCCTGATGGTCTACTTTTTTATGTCCGACAAGGCGGGTCACCTCGTCCTCGCTGCGCTTTTTTCAGCGCTTGCCGTGTTTACGAACATGACAGCCGCGCCGTACGTGGCGTTCACTGCCTTGTACGCACTTATTCGCCGACCCCGACGTTGTCTTTACTACATTATCCCCGGAATAATTATAGGCGTAATCGGCATGTCGCTCGCCGAGGTCATAACCGGAGCGTATTTTAGCAACGTCATCTTCAACCAGGTCGGCACGTTCCCCAAAAAAGAGATTGCCAACGAGACCGCGTTCCAGTATGCGATACGCAAGATCCTGAGCGAAGGAAAAGACGTGTTTGTCTGGGAAGGCGGCTTCATACTCATGGGTGTGTTCGGCTTATACGCATTTCTGAGAGAATCCCGCCATCACATGAAAGAGTTCATTGCGTGGTTTGCTTTCTTCTCCTGGTGTTCGATTGTGTTCGTTTCTAAAGGCGGCACCATGGATTATATATTCACGCTTGGAGAGCCTTTCGTGGCGTTATTCGCCGCCTACTTCATCTGGTGGTTTTTTGCGCGCGCAGGACAATCGCTTCGACCCCTCGGCGATTTAAAAAAGATTGCGGCGGATACTTCGCTTCTCTTACGCATCATACTCCCATGCCTCATGCTTATCCTGGTGTTCGGCATAGGCGTGCAATTCATAATCGGAACACTCAAACAACGTACCTTCGAGCTCCCCGCAGATGATGTCAAAAAGGTAGAATACTATATAAACAGGTATACCCAACCCGGAGATACCATTCTCTCGCCGCCCTTTTACGCCTTTCTCACTAAACGCATCATTATCGAAGACTACTCGGAGAACTACATCTGGACTATAAAGTACTGGAACGAGCGAATCATTGAAAAGAAACCGGGCAAAGGGGTCGAGAAAGCCCAAAAAATAGCCGCAGCAATCAGGCAAAAGCAACTTCCCCTTCTCATAGTTGACATGAACCAAACCGGCAAACTTCCCGAAATCCGTAATGCTATAGAACAATATTATACACCCCTTCTGGATGAACCGTTCCAGACCCTCAACACTCCGCTTATGTTCTATATCCCTGCAGAATGACTCCGGCAGGCGTTCCTCTGTTTTCGCGTCATCCACGAATTACCTCTTACAAAAATGCTTTCTATACCAGACCGTTGAGATATTATTTGTCTTCGCTCAACAAGAACCATACAATAGGTATTTCCACAATGCCTACAATGAGGAGTAAAAGAGACAAACATGATCAAGGTTGCCATAATAGGAGCGAAAGGATACGCGGGCAGAGAATTAGTGCGGTTGTGTATACAGCACCCGGAAATCGATCTGGTTGCGCTCACCGACCTTGTTGATAAACCTGAACCAATTTCGTCGATCTTCCCCGAATTGCGAAAAGTTTCCGATATAATGGTAGAGCCGACCAACGTAGAGAGAATAATACAAGACACGGAAGCAATTTTTCTTGCCCTTCCGCACAAGGCGTCGCAGGACTATGCGGGCGACCTTATTCGCGCCGGTAAGATTGTATTTGACCTCAGTGCGGACTTCCGCTTCAGCGATATCGCCACCTACGAGAGGACTTACAAGATTACGCACAAAGAACCGGACATTGCAAAAGAGGCGGTGTATGGTCTTGCGGAATTCAATCGCGCGCGAATAAAGAGCGCACAATTGATCGGCGTTGCCGGATGCTATCCTACGGGCGCATTGCTCGGTATTTTGCCTGTCGTTGCGATGGGACTCAACATTCGTTATCCTATCATTGTCGATGCGAAATCGGGCGTCAGCGGCGCCGGGCGAACGCCTACCGCCATCACCCATTTCCCCGCGTGTAACGAATCGCTTATGGCATACGGTATCGGAACACATCGGCATCAGCCGGAAATCTTAGAAAAGGTTCGAGAAACAGCCTGCGCAAAACAAGAAATCATCGAAATAGTATTCACGCCGCATCTGGTCCCCATGGACCGCGGTATCTTAAGCACCGTGTATATCAATCTCGCCGACGAGGTAGCGGAGAAAACCATATCCGCCGCATTTGCCCAGCACTACGACAATGAGCAATTTGTCCGCCTGTTGCCGGAAGGAACATTCCCCGCAACGAAGAACGTCATCTTTACCAATTTTTGCGACATAGGCTGGAAAAAAGTTTCCGAACATACGCTCATTGTAGTCACCGCAATCGATAACCTTGTAAAAGGCGCCTCAGGGCAAGCGATACAGTGTTTCAACATTCGGTACGGCATTCAAGAAACCATCGGGTTTTTCTGATTTTGTGCAATTCAAAGGAGCGACACATGGCTGTTGAGGAAATAGTACTCGAGGGTCACATAATCAGCAATCAAACACTCAACCGTGTACTCGATACTATCACGGAAATGAACGGCGACTTCAAAATGATGGAATTCCAGATCGGAAAACAGCCCCGGAACACAAGCCGTGCAGTCATAGAAATCACCGCCCCAAACGATGAGATTTTGAACGATATTCTTCGGATGATAACGCGTCAGGGTGCGCGGCGCCGTGTTACCCGCGAAATCCAGTTTACACCGGTCGAAATTCCCGGCACTTTCCCCCTCGACTTCTATAGCACCACCAACCTCGACACTGAGATATTTTATCAAGGTGAATGGATCAAGGTCGAGGAGATAGAAATGGATTGCGGAATAAAACTTATACCTGAGGAGAAACGAGCGCTCTGCATTCCAATCTCGGAAACAAAGACAGGTGATTTGATCGTCTCCGGCAGTGGCGGCATACGCGTCCACCCGCTCAAACCTTCCGATCAACAACTGATTTTCAGCTTCATGACATCCTCTGTATCGTCGGAGAAACCAAAACATCTCTTGCTCAACCGGATTGCGCGCCAGATGTACACCATTCGCCACGAACAAAGCCCACCCGGCAAGATTCTGTTTGTCTGCGGTCCTGCACTGGTTCACACCGGAGCCGGCAAACACTTCTGTCGCCTTATCAATATGGGGTATGTGCAGACGATACTTGCCGGCAACGCGCTCGCAGTTCATGACATCGAGCTCGCTATCTTTGGCACCTCCCTCGGCATATCTCTCAAGAACGGCGTCCCCATGGAAGGGGGATATCGCAACCATCTGCGCGCAATTAATCTTGTGCGGCGCGCCGGCTCTATCAAACAAGCAATTGAAGAGAACATCGTGAAAGAGGGCATAATGTTCGAGACGGTTAAGCACAACGTAGATGTAGTTCTTGCAGGCTCCATTCGCGATGACGGTCCCTTACCGGAAGTTATTACGGATTCGGTCGCCTCGCAACAAGCCATGCGTGTTCGATGCCGCGATGCCGCAATGGTCGTTATGGTCGCCACGGCATTGCACAGTATCGCCACAGGCAATCTCCTCCCCGCCCGAATACCTACAATTTGCGTGGACATCAATCACGCCGTGGTCACAAAACTTATCGATCGCGGTAGCGCTCAGACGCTCGGAATTGTCACCGACGTAGAGCCCTTTATCCATGAACTGGTAGATGAACTCGAGAAAATTGAAAACTCTATCTCGTAAAACTTTTCTATATAGGCGGAAACAATGATCCAAGCAATCATAGTCGCCGCAGGACAAGGTAAGCGGTTTTTGAAAGAAACATTCCGGGATACAAGAAAAAAGTCAATTGTCCCCAAACAGTTTCTCTCCATCGGGCATAAACCGGTTTACATTCATAGTATTGAGCGGCTCTCACTGATTGAACAGATCAACGGCTTTATCATTGTTACACGGACAGAATGGCTGCAGCGTGTTGAAGATGACGTAGTTCAATTTAACCTGAATAAGGTAGAGAAGGTGATTCCGGGCGGTGACGAACGACAGGATTCGGTTTGGGAAGGTCTGTGCTCTCTTCCTAGAGAAACAGATTTTGTGCTTATTCATGACGGCGTGCGACCCTTCCCGCCCCTTGATGCGACACAACGCGCTATTGAAATCGCACGCGAGAAAGGAGCAGTCATTCTTGCTCAGCCCCCTACCGATACCGTAAAAATTACCGATACAGCGATTACGCCTGACCGGAACCATGTCCAGATCAAACAGACCGTTGAGCGCAGTCTTGTCTGGCTCGCTCAAACGCCACAGGTTTTTTCTCTTCCCCTGATTCGAAATGCTTATGAATATATACGTGAGCGCCAAATCCAGGTGACCGACGAAGCACAGGCGCTCGAACTTATAAAAACTCCTGTTTACATCGTTCCCGGTTCACCGGAAAACCTGAAAATAACCCATCCTTCTGATTTAACATTCGCTGAAAAAATCCTGCAAGAGGGTCTGTGAAGAAGCGTCCTCAGAATGTAGTAAGCGGAAACCTCGAGTGATCGGCGATGGGTAACGGATTTGGGGTTGATCTCAGAACAAATCAGACTGATCGGTCCGCTCCGACCGATACGACCAATCCGCCCTATCCGACCGATCTGCCCGATACCTGAGATTCTCCCCACTAATCTCCCTGTTTCCCGCCTCCAACTTAAATGCCCGCCTCACTTCCTTCCCGCTTGACCCTTAGCAACGCTCTGTGTTATAAAATATTACTTCCTTTGTGCCGGAGTGGTGGAATTGGCAGACGCGCCGGACTCAAAATCCGGTGGGGTTCACCCCCCGTGAGGGTTCGATTCCCTCCTCCGGCACCAGATTTGTTTATACCTGTCCGAGCAAAGTGTGCCCGAGGCAGAGCATGTAAGCTCAAAGGTACCCCCCTTAATAGAAAAACCTCTTCCGTGACAGGTTCTTATACGTATTTGATAATGTGTAGGAAACGTTAGGCGCATTATGCCATCGTGTAAGAGCACATTTTCTATTGACGAGAGAAGGTCTGGGGTGATTAAATGGAAATGAAAACCATTTTCAATAAGACAATGCGCTCAGTCCTTTGCAGTGCGAAATTGTCTTAGTTGTTTAGATAAACGACTTTATCATAATAGCACGGGTTACTTTTGACAAAGAGATAGCAAGGCGAGAAAATATAATATAACAAAACGATGCAGGGCTTTAACACCGGAGCTCTTTTACTTTACACATCGTTTAAAGAGAGTAACATATTTAGGGAGGAGTGAGTGATTATGCGAAATCACCACAAAAACGTTTTAGCCGGCACGATGAGGGTATCGGCTATTCATACCGGGTGGATGAAAAGAATGACGCTGCTTTCCTCGATGTGCCTGCTCGCTATCGCTATTACACTCAGTTCTTTTGCCGAACAGGCGTTTAAAACGCGCTCTTCTACAACCACTGCAACACAAGGGCTTACCTCATTAACCATTACTATCGTTTATGACAACAACGAGTATGACAGGCGATTAGAGACCGCCTGGGGCTTTTCCTGCCTGGTGGAGGGATTGGAAAAAACCATCCTGTTCGACACGGGCGGCGAGAGCTCGATGTTGCTTTCCAATATGGATACACTCGGGCTTGACCCGCAGAACGTGGACGTAATCGTCATTTCACACCGTCATTATGACCACGTCGGTGGCTTGTCCGGCTTCCTGGAAAAAAACCACAACCTTACTGTCTACTTACCCGAGTCCGTTCCTCAAAACGTCAAGACCAACGTAAGTCAGTCAGGTGCACACCTTATCGAGGTTCATAATCCGACAAAGATATGCGAAAATGTATATTCAACAGGAGAACTGGGAACCGATATACAAGAACAATCACTAATACTCACAACAAGCCATGGCTTGATCGTGATAACCGGCTGTGCCCATCCCGGTGTCGCACACATAGTCAAAGAAGCCAGGAGACAGTTACAACGCGATGTCTATTTAGTTCTGGGAGGGTTTCACCTCTCAGGAACGTCCGCCGGGAAAATAAAAGACATCGTTAATAAAATCAAGCAAGAAGAAGTTGAATTTGTAGCTCCTTGCCACTGTTCCGGTGATCTCGCTCGGAATCTCTTTAAGGAGGCGTATGGTAAAAATTTTATCCAGGCAGGCGTAGGTAAAAAGATAGAGATAGATTTCAGTAAGGCGATTACAGAAAAATGAGATGTACCCGTCACCTTCACAAGGAGAAACACTCGTAAGAAAGGAATCTATGCCTTGATACAAAACTTACTTCAACAAAAAGTACATAGCGCCCGAGATGAAGGTATGCGCCTCGTCGCTCCCCTACTCGGATATCCGGGACTCAATATGACGGGAAGTACGGTCAAGCTTGCCCAGCAGAACTTCGGCGAACATTTCCGCGTGATCAAGTCTATTGCGGAACGGTTCGAACCGGATTTGATTTTTCCCTTGATGGACTTGTCCGTTGAAGCAAATGCATTGGGTCGCTATACCATCTTTCCACAGTTGGAAACACCCGTGGTAGTCAAGGCTACATTTTCGCTCGATGAGCTGAACCAAAGGGAGGACATCAATATCTCTTTCGATACACGACTTCTCGGCTATGTCGAGACCATGAAGCTAATGTGCATCGGTCTCCAGGATTCAATCATGAAGGGAGCATACGTCACCGGCCCCTATTCTCTTGCCGCGCTCATCATGGGCTCCGACGATGCGGCGATTGCGACTGTCATGCGACCCGATGAACTTCATACCGTCTGTCAATTTACCACAGAGAAAATACAGGAATACGTGAGCCTCCTCATCGCGGCGGGTGCACAAGTCATTTGCATTCTCGAACCGAGCGCTGTCATGCTCGGGCCACAGCCCTTTTCCGAGTTTTCTGCACGATATGTGCACCACATCATTGAAAGCTGCAAGTACACCGGCGTAGCCACGATTTACCATACCTGTGGAAATACGATGCACTTATTGGACAAAATGGTTGAGTCCGGCGTGACCGCCTTAAGCCTTGATTCTGAAGCCATCGGCGTAGACCTTCCTGCCGTTGCAAAGAAGCTGCCGCCTGATGTCATCATCATGGGCAACGTGAATCCCACGGGTGTCATTCTCAACGGTTCGCCCCGGGATGTAGAAGCAGAAGTGAGCGACCTCCTGCAACGGATGGCATCCTATCCGAACTTTATCCTCAGCACCGGGTGTGACCTGCCTCAGGATGTTCCATTGGAGAATATCGACGCATTCATGCGCGCGGGCAGGCACTACCGCATGAATTGATAATACGGCAGACACAACCGAACCGGCTTAAAAGGTTTCTTATAAGGATGCATTTACCTTGAAGCAAAGGAGGTCAAGACATGATTGAAGTAAAAAAGAGAACCGACAACGAATTTTTAGTGACCGTAAGTGATGAGGGCACCAGAACTGAGCATATCGTAACGTTAGACGATGCGTATTATGAAGATTTAACCGGTGGTAAAATAACCAGAGAAGAACTTATTAAAAGGGCGTTTCAATTTCTATTGGAAAGAGAATCAAACCAATCCATCCTTTCAAAATTCAACTTGAAAGTCATAAACACTTATTTCCCGGAATTTGAGCATGAGATACGCTTGAATAAGTAAGGCAAGAATAAAGGGATATGGAAAATAACAGCGATCATAAATTGAAATGAATAATTGTTATTGGTTTTATCGAAAGCCTTCAATTGAAAGATTCGAGGAAATCAGCACATGTGTAGTTACTATCCAAAATCAAAAGTCCAGATTAAGGGATTTTTCGCACGTCATTATGATGCTCTATTGAATATATTCACCGCCGGCTTATACCCTTCGTTCATAAAAAAAGCGGTTGAAAAAATGCACATCAACCCTTCCGACAGAATTCTTGATTTAGGTGCAGGCACCGGAAGAAACGCTTGTTTAATGATGAAATATCTCTCCCCGGACGGTGAATTAATTGCACTCGATATATCAAAGGAAATGATTTCACAATTCAAAAAGAAATGCGCGCGTTTCCCTAATGCTCGTATCATCAAGGCAAGAATCGACAAATCTTTAGACTGGAGTGATGCGTTCGATAAAGTTTTTATTTCTTTTGTTCTTCACGGCTTTCCTCAGGAGGTCAGAGAACAGATTATAAAGAACGCCTTTACTGCTTTAAAACCCGGGGGAGAATTTTTCATTCTCGACTATAACGAGTTCTCGCTCGAGAAAAAGCCCTTTTATATACGGATTCCCTTTAAATCTTTTGAATGCCCTTACGCCTTTGATTTTATTGAAAAAGATTGGAAGCATCTATTAGGGGAAGAGGGTTTCGGTAAGTTCGAGGAGCATCTGTTTTTCGCAAAATCTGTACGGCTGCTCAAGGCACAGAAAATACCCCTTAGACAAGACTATTCCGATGATTTTACCAGAAAGGAAACAATATGAAGAACAGCGAACAAGGGTTTGAATTGTCAGTAGCTTTTGGCACAGACGACGGCAGGCATCTGAACAAAGATCATGTGGGAATGGCGAAGTATTTTTACGTTTACAAGTTTACTGATTCTAAAGAGGAATTCATTGAGCACAGAGAGAACAAGAAGTATAAGGGCGACGAATCGATGAAACACGGAGATCCCAAAAAAGCTAAAGCAACCGCCTCCGTGTTAGAAAATGTCGATGTCATAGTCGGAAGACGATTTGGCCCCAACATAACAAGGTTACTAAAGAATTTTTCCTGCGTAATTGCGCGGGTAGATAGAATAGACGAGGCAATCCCAATTATACACGATAACATCGAATTGATAATAGTGGAATGCAACAAGGTGGAAGATAGAAAACATTTGGTGCTGAGTGTTTGAAAACACATCTTTACCGGCTCAAGAAATGAGAAATTTGATAATATCGTCACCA
Source organism: uncultured Candidatus Sumerlaeota bacterium (assembly GCA_964608095.1). Lineage (GTDB taxonomy): Bacteria > Sumerlaeota > Sumerlaeia > MWCT01 > JAGHBZ01 > CAZSMK01. Next base: position 88,881 of record CAZSMK010000068.1, read on the forward strand.
GCGGAAGGAGGAAACGATGAATTACGAAGGCAAGGCGCTGACCATCGCCGGCTCCGATTCAGGAGGAGGAGCCGGGATTCAAGCGGACTTGAAAACATTCCAGACCTTTAACGTGTTCGGTATGTCTGCCATAACATCTGTAACGTCACAAAATACAACAGGGGTGCGTTCTATTCATAACGTACACCCCGACATTGTGGGTGATCAGATAGATATGATCATGACTGATATGGGAACTGATGCGGGTAAGACCGGCATGGTCTCAACAAAAGACATAATAGAAATCGTGGCTGAAAAAATCGAAAAATACCGCATCGAAAAATTGGTCGTGGACCCCGTTATGGTTGCAAAGAGCGGAACGCGTCTCCTTCAACAGGATGCAGAAAAGGCCCTTATAGAAAAACTATTACCGACCGCTCTCCTCGTAACCCCTAATGTTTTTGAGGCGGAGATACTGAGCGGTACAACAATCCGCGGAATCGAGGACGCCGAGAAAGCGGCGGGCATCATCCAGGGCAAAGGGGTAAGGTTAGTCCTTTTGAAAGGCGGTCACCTTCCCGGCGAAAAGGCAATTGATATCCTGTTTGATGGAGAAAAGTATAGTTACTATGAATCTGAAAGAATCGACACACAAAATACCCATGGAACAGGCTGCACGTTTTCTTCAGCGATAACCGCCGGATTATCGAAAGGGTTGAATGTTCACAACGCAATCAAAGTGGCGAAAGATTTCATTACAAGAGCCATACGAAACGCACCGGATAATATAGGTAAAGGGCGGGGTCCTCTATATCATAATATTAAGCCCGCGGAGGTCTCGACTTTTGAAGAATATGCTGAAGATTTTGATAGGTGGTTTGACCATAATAAGATCGTTTTTGAATCTGAACTGCTGGCGGAACAACATTTTTTAAGAGACCCTAAAGAGGCGGTGAGTATTGGAGTGGGAAGCGGATTATTTGCTTCGAGATTGGGCATTACCTATGGGGTAGAACCTTCGAAGGAGATGGCTAAGTTGGCGGAAAAACGCGGGATTAAGGTGAAGATAGGCACTGCTGAACGTATCCCTTTTGAAAATGACCGATTCGATACGGTACTACTGAGTACGGTACTCTCCTATGTAGATGATCCACAGAAAGCTATAGAGGAGGCTTTCCGTATCTTGAAACCCAATGGACATGTTGTTGTTTCGTTTCTGGCAAGAGAAGGTTCTTATGCCATGATGTATGATCTGGCATATCTGAGAGGAAAGCACGACCCCCTCACTGCCCCTAAATATCCTTATCCCATCGAATTCATTAAAAATGCTCATTGGCTATCTAAAAGCGAGGTTGAGCATCTTTTGAAGGAAGCCGGGTTTGTTGATTTAAAATATGTGCAAACATTTACAAAACATCCCAGATATACCAATGACATGATAGAAGAACCAATAGAGGGATACGAAAAAGGCGATTACATCGTTGTTCAAGGGAGAAAACCATGAAAATCTCAGAACGGCTACGAAAGGATGCAGACCATATATGGAAGAGAATATTTGAACATCCATTTGTGGTGGAACTCTATAGTGGCGCGTTACCAATAGACAAGTTCAAATTCTATATTCTTCAAGACTACAACTATCTCATTTCTGCAATAAAAAACTTCAACATAATTTGTTCCAGGGCGGAGTCGGTAGATGCAATAAAAGAGCTGGTCGAGATAATACATCTCGAAGCGGTCAGCGAATTCGAGGGCTACGAGACATTTCTTGGAAAACTGGGATATACGATAAAAGATGCGGTCAATGTCGAGCCGAGTTTTGTAAACATTTCATACGTGAGCTTTCTTCTATCTACAAGCTCGTTGAAATCTTTCGGGGAATCTCTCGCCTCCGTTCTTCCGTGTTTCTGGTCTTATGCCGATATCGCGGAATATCATAAAGACACATTGAAAAAGAACGAAAACGGATTATATGTAGAATGGGCTTCAGTATATCTGGCAGAATCTTATATCGATTTAGTCAACAAATTTAAAATGCTGGTAGATAACGTCGGCGACGAGACCCCGTATGAAAAATTAAGAGATACATTCATGACCGCAAGCAGGTACGAATATATGTATTGGGATGCGATGTACAACATGCATTCCTGGCCTGTTTAGAGCCATGGTTAAATCGCCATAACAAATGACGATATGCAGGCGCTATTTAATTTTATGATAATGTGAGGTTGAAACATGACAAACAATCCGAAAATGTTGGCGTTTGGTCCTGTTCCATCAAGACGTCTGGGGCATAGCATGGGAATAAATAACATCCCGCCTAAAATCTGTACCTATTCCTGTGTCTACTGTCAGGTAGGAAGAACCATGAATATGCAGGTTAAGCGGAGGGCATTTTATAAACCGGAAGAAATTGCCCAAGCCGTTGAAGAAAAATTAAAAGAAGCAAAAAAGCGGGAAGAACGTGTAGACTATCTCACTTTTGTACCGGACGGAGAACCCACCCTGGATGCCAATCTCGGTCGCGCGATCGAACTCTTGAAACCTCTCGGGGTCAAGATTGCGGTTATTACGAATGCATCCCTTATCTGGCTCGAGGATGTCAGACGCGATTTGCTTAAAGCGAATTGGGTATCTTTGAAGGTGGATTCTATCAATGAAGAGGTCTGGCGAAGGATTAATCGTCCTCACCGATCTTTACATCTGGACTCGATTTTGGAGGGAATGCTCGAATTTGCTGAAAGTTTTCACGGGGAGTTGGTAACGGAAACTATGCTCGTCAAAGATGTTAATGACAGCAATGACACTATCAAGGAGATAGCGGATTTTTTACCCAAACTCAAACCCGCCATAATTTATTTATCTGTGCCTACAAGACCACCGGCGGAAAAAGGGGTACAACTCCCCGACGAAAAAACCATCAATGAATCCTATCAAATACTCAGTGAAAAAAATGAACACGTTGAATATCTTATAGGGTACGAAGGAAACGCTTTTGCGTTCACGGGAAATGTCGAAGAAGACTTGTTGAGCATAACATCGGTGCATCCCATGAGAGAAGACGCCGTAAAAGGGTTCATCTCGAAGGCGAACGCTGATCTGTCTCTTATTGATAAGCTGATCGGCGAAGATCGCCTCATCGAGACGAAGTATAGAGGGAAAAAATTCTATATAAGGAGGCTGCCACGATCACGCTTTTAGATCGTCGCGTCTTTCTCTAATAGCGACATCCATATCCATACAATAATCTTCGATTCCCATCTTCTTTGCCCCATATTCTCGAGCACGCGTCGGCGGTTCATCTCGAACAGTAACGACTCATAGAGGATTTTAAACCTTACTATCAGGGAGAGAAATAGTGTCGGAAATTGATCGTCATACCGAGAAGGTGGCCGGAAAACCCGGCATTTTAAAAATGGTCAAGGAAGATATTCTAAGACTTTTAAGTGAACGCAAAGGAAAGGTCTCGTTGAATAGTGTAAAAGAAGAAATCAGGGTAATCTATTCTTGTATACCAAAAGCAATTGAGGATCTGGAAAAAGAGAGGCTTATTCAATACGAGCAAGGTTTCCTTGAATTGACCGATGAGGGAAGAATAAAAGCAAAAGATGTTTTAAGAAAACACCTCGTCTTTGAAAATTACTTTAAACAGAGCAGATCCGAAAAAGAGGCGCATGAAATAGCCCATATTCTCGAGCATTATGTTTCCCGGGAAGTCATCGACAAAATAATAAAACTATCTACCTTCAAAAAAGAAGGTATCCCTCTCACAGAAGTTAAACAATACCAGAAAGGTCTCGTCACCGATATCATGATTTCAGATGATACTGTTTTTGAAAGACTGGTCAGCATGGGAGTGTTGCCCGGCGAAAATATCATGCTTCTAAGTGAACTACCCCATACCGCCATCGTTGAAATAAAGAATAAAAAATTTGCTTTAGATAAAGACATCGCGAAGAAGATCAAGGTGTTACTACATGAAGAATCTTAACATCCTCCTGGTCGGTCAACCGAATGTGGGCAAATCATCGTTGCTTAACGCATTGGTCGGTCCAAGGGTAGTGGTATCTAATTATCCGGGAACCACCGTTGAAATTACCCAAGCCAAAAAGGTGTTTAATGATACAACCATCAATTTTGTTGATACTCCGGGAATATATTCCATATCCGACCAAAGCGAAGAAGAAAAAGTTACTGAAAAGGCTTTGTTCGAAGGAGACGTAGATGGAGTAATAGTCATTGCCGATGCCACTTCTCTTGAAAGAAGCCTTTATATGGCTTTGCAAGTATTGGAATCTCGAATCCCTGTCGTTTTAGCCCTTAACTTCATAGAACAAGCCCAAAAGAGGGGTATCAACATTGAGTATAACAAATTGGAAATGCTCCTGAACATTCGGGTGGTTCCTGTAAATCCATTAACCCGGAAAGGCATACATGAGCTTTTACATACCGTATCCGGCATCAAAGAGACGATTGAAGACGGCTTTAAAATTGAATACGATGACCATATAGAAAACGCCATACATAAAATCTCCGCCCACGTACAAGGGGATTTGCCAAAACGATTTATTGCGGTTCGGGCCCTCGAAGAAGACGAGGATTTCTATAAATATCTCGATAAAAGGGAAATTATCAAAGAGGTTAAAAAGGAATTAACAGATCACCCGAGAGTTGCAGAAGATATATGCATTATGAGGTATGGTACGGCTTCATTCATCGCCGGTAAGGTAACCGACATTATTCCCCTCAAGGATCAAAAGGGATTTGAAGAGAAAATCGACAGCGTTCTCTTACACAAAATCTTGGGCCCTTTTGCCACCGGTCTTTTTCTGCTCCTTACCTTCGGTATCTTGTTATATCTCGGCAATTCAATTCAAGAGATTCTCATGAGCCAGACCGAAAACCTTTTGTTTTCTTTTGGTGAAAGAGAACAATCATTCTTTTCTTTAGTTTTGACCCATGGCTTAACCGGTGTTGCTGCGGGTGTTTCTATTGCTTTACCTTATGTATTCTTGTTTTATATACTGTTAGGCTTGTTGGAAGATATAGGCATCCTTTCCAGATTTATCGTTAATGCAGAGAGGCTTTTGAGACTATTAAGGCTTCCGGGAAAATCGTTTATTCCTTTGGCATTGGGCTTAGGATGTACCGTTCCGGCAACAAGAGCTTCCAGAATCCTGGCAACTAAAGAGGCACGATTTTATACCGCCTCTTTATTTGCGTTTGTTCCTTGCTCCAGCAGGATGGCTATAATTATGGGAATAGGCGGATTTTACGGCGGTATTAAACTGGCTTTTTTTATCTTCGCTTCTTTGATTGGCGCCGGGCTTATCTGGATTTTTTCTATGAAAAGAATCTTCCATATAAAAAGTGAACCGCTTCTCTTGGAACTTCCACCTTATAGAATGCCCATATTGAGCAATCTTCTCGCTAAAAGCTGGATTAGAATGAAGGATTTCGTGTACCTGGTCATACCACTCTTAATCCTCGGGGGGGTACTCTACGGGGTTTTAAATGGCTTCGGCCTTACCGACATCATAGTGGAGCCGCTCTCACCGATTTCCTCCTGGTTGAGTTTACCGGCTGTTGCCGTTATCCCGTTGGTATTCGGATTCTTACAAAAAGATTTGACCGGGGCGATGCTTATCTCAGTCCTGGGTATTAATATATCTTCAGCGCTAACACCTCTTCAAATTTATACATTTGCAGTAGCAACCACGCTGGGGATTCCATGCATAATTGCGGCAGGAATGCTCATTAAAGAATTTGGATTCAAAAAAGCGATTCTTTTAACAGTAATATCAATACTCTACGGTATTTTATTTGCCGGCTTAGCCTGGAGAATAATCTCGCTCTTTGTATAAATTGGGTCAGGGCGTGCGCTTCACATAAATCTCTTCGCAATTCCACAACACTCGATGACGCAACGCCGTCGGTTTCACATTTCCGTAAGTATTTCGTACCGCCACGTAAGCAATAGGATTCACGGTATAGATCATGAACTGTTCATCCGCAAGGATACGCTGTACCTCAAAGAAATACTCTTTCTGCTTCTCAAACTCCGGCTCTTTAATCAATTTGTTCATGAGTTCGTCAATTCGTGCCTCTGCCTCAGTCGCCGGCGTCTCTTGTTCTGGATACCATTCATGAGTTCTACCGGAAGAAAGATAGACGTTAAGACCGTGAACCGGTTCAACTCCACCTGTCAACCCGAGCAGGCATGCTTCATAATCGTAAGAATCAGCCAGTCTCACCACCAAAGTGTTGAAGTCCACCATCTTCATTCGCGCATCCAAACCTATCTCGCGTAAACTATCCGTAATAATGTTTCCTATTTTTTCGCGATACTGGTTTTCGCGGTTCGTAATAATGTTGAACGAAATTTTATTCCCTTGCGGGTCTTCCCGGATACCGTCTTTATCGCGGTCTTTATAATTCAGGTTATCGAGAAGGGATTTCGCTTTTCCCGGATCGTATTGAAACTTGGAGACATCGGGATTATGCCATCGTTTATCGGCGGGGCTTACAGGACCAAACACCGGAACCGCACGCCCACGGTACACCGCCCTTATAATACCGGGTCTGTTGACTGCATGCGATACCGCGCGCCGAAAATCTCGCTCCCGAAACCACTTCAACTTTTTGGGGGAAACAAAGGGCTTTCCCGTTTCAGTATTGGTTTCTGGATTAAGGTTGAACCAGAGATGATTGGTTCCCAACGACGGTCCAACATCGTAAATCGTATAATTACCCTTTTTTTCATCTTGTTTTAATGTCAGGTACTGATCTCCGAAAAAATCGTAAAAATCCGTCTCGTTCGCCTGAAATTTTACCAGCATGGAGTTCGTGTCCGGAACATTGAGGAAAATAATATTCTCGAGATAGGGGAGTCGCGTACCCGCGCTATCGACTTTCCAATAATAAGGATTAGGCTTAAGTACGGTTTTCTCGCCGGAAACGTAGTTTCCAAGAGTAAACGCTCCGTTCACCACCATATCCTCAGGTTTTACATCGAGATTGTAGGTCTGAGTGAATGTCCCCTCTTTGAGCGCCCTCTCGAGCTTATGTTTGGGAATGATGGGCGCGCCGATAACGGCTATAAATGGTCCATAGGTATCCGGCAATACGACCTTCACGGTGAACGCATCAATCTTCTCTACCTTGAAATATTTACCGTCAACCTGGAGCAGCGATTTCAGCGCTGTGGGAACATTTTCATTATATATAACGTCAAACGTGAACACCACGTCGTCCGCGGTCAACGGTGTACCGTCAGACCACCTTACTCCACGCCGAAGATGAAATGTCCATATCTTGTAATCCTCCGAATGTTCCCATCTTTTGGCAAGTCCCGACTCATATTGTTGTGTATTATTGTCAAATTCAACAAGAGCCGAATACATTCGGTTGAGAATATCGCTCGAAGAGGTCTCGTTTGTTGTAATGACGTTGAATGTCTTGGGATCGCCGAGGGCGGCAGATATTATACTCCCGAACTTTTTACCTTTCTTGATATCGGTCACTACGAACAGGTCCTCCGTGGCTTTTTCCTGTGCACAAATCGATGAAAAAACCATACTGCCAAGGAGGATTAAAAGAATTGTCTTGCTCCTCATTTTGTAGTACCTCGCCTTCTTTATGATTAAGAATAGCATTCTTAGCTTTTCAGATCAAACCGAACTATTCAACTTATTTTATGGCATAATAACTGTAGATTTTCAACGCCCCGGAGGGCGGGTAGGCTTCTTGTCCCGTTCGCGACATGGAAGAATAATCCTGAACGTGGTTCCTTGCCCCGGAGAAGAGGATACAGAAATTTCTCCGCCGAGCTCATCAACGATATTTTTACATATGTAGAGCCCGAGACCCGCTGCTTCGGAACTGTCGCGGGTACTGAAAAAGGGCGTGAAAAGCTCCGATAAATGTTCCGATTTAATTCCCGGTCCAGTATCCTTGATTTCAATCATAATCTTCCCTTTGCTGAACGACGTGGAAAGAAACAAGTCGCCTTTGCCGCCCATGGCCTGGTACGCGTTGAGTATTATGTTCGAGAACAGCTGAATTAACTTATAGGGGTTGGCATATATCGGCGGTATGCCATCGGCAAAATGTTTGACCACCTCGATATTTTGCCGCTCGTAGCGCACAAGGTTGGCTGAACGGGAGAGCATGTCGTTAATGTCCACAAACTCTTCCTGCTCGTCTGAAGCTCGAACGAAGCGCTCTATTCCCAATTCGTTCAATATCGAAAAAAAGAGGTGCACTTGTTGCTGCAACCCTTGAAACGTCTCTTTCAATTCATCCCGTGTCGCCACTTCTTTTCTCTCAAGCATATCGCCGATCTCTTGTTTGATATTCAGCACCGGTTTCTTGATATCGTGAAAAATATTGGCGGTCAGTTGTCCGGCAAGAGCCAGCCGTTCAAGCCGCAGCAATTCCTGATCTTTCTCTTTTAGCGCAATTGTGGCGGCGGTTATAACCTCCTGTTGCCGATAGACACGAACAAGAAGCACGGCAAGCGAGACAATAAGAAGCACGGCAAAACTAATAATAGCGAACTTTATCCCGTTTAGAAGCGCCTCGTTGAGCTTGAGATAGAGGACTCCATAGTCCTCGCCGTTGGAAGAAAGAACCACTCGTCGCCAGCCGCTCTCGATCAATTCCTTTTTCCATTGAGGATTAATCGCTGCAAGATAAAAGGGATAAACCGTAATTTCTCTATCCGGCTTGAGCATCTTGGCAACCACAATATCGTTGATATAGATATTCCTGTTTCGTCGCGCAAGATATTCGATCTGGGAAAACTTTATCCTTACATCCTCCGGGCTTTTGAGCACCTCTTCCTGGCTGAATAATGCAGACGTACTCTGTATAGCGGTTCGGAGATCCTTGTCGAAACGTGTTTTCAGCCAGATTAGAACCGCCAGACCGAAAAACAAGAATACGATATTGGCTACAAAAATCGGAATATTTCGTCGCTCATACGTCATGGTAGCTATACTCTTTTTACCATTTGAATAATTTTTCCATCAAGGTTTTATTGGGTTTCGAGATAACGCCTCATCAATAGGTCGATGAGTCCTGTAACGACAGAGCTGTAGAGTTGATCGTCTCACTATGCATGTTAGAATAAAGTTTGGACGCAGGAGGAACGGACAGATCATGCGTGCGTGGTTTCATCGCTGCTTTTTCGTTCGCTTCGGAGGATAGCGAGCATCTGTTGAGCCGCGCGGTCAGACGCGCCGGGTCCACCCATCTTCTCTTTTATCTTTTTCATCTCGTGTTTTATTGCGATGAGCATCTCCGGGTCATCGAGCATCTCGAGGACTTTCCTCGATATATTCTGGGCGGTGGCTTCATTCTGGATAAGTTCCGGTACCAACATCTCACCCGCAACTATGTTTACCAATCCGATATAGGGTAGGTTAACAAGGCTTTTTGCAATCATGTAGCTGAGAAAAGAACCCTTGTAAATAATAACCATAGGGCAGCCGAGAAAGGCGGTCTCGAGCGTCGCCGTTCCCGATGCAACAATTGCGAAATCCATGGCGCTCCGCACATTATAACGATACTGGTCGACTACCTTGATCGGCACCTCTGCACGAGCAAGGTCGTACTCCAGAAGTGTCCGCTTTATTGTCGACGCCCGTGGGATAACAAACTGTATATCCTTCCTCTTTTGATAGATTAAGTCCGCTGCCTGAACCATTATATCGAGATGACGTTTTACCTCAGATTTTCGACTGCCCGGCAGAATACCTATTAATTTTTTCCCCGGATCGAAATCAAAATATTTGAATACTTCATCTTTGGTCATGGTAAGATTCATTATGTCAAGAAGTGGATGACCTACATAGGATACATCCACCCCCTCCTGTTCGAAAAATGAAACTTCAAAGGGAAGAACGACAAAGACTTTATCGACAAATTGTGCGATTTTTTTGACTCGCCCTTTTGCCCACGCCCATACTTGTGGCGCAATATAGTAGAACACTTTGATTCCGAGCTCGTGCGCGATACGCGCAATACGTAAATTGAATCCCGGATAATCAATAAGAATCACGGCATCCGGGCGCTCTTTCTCGAGGAATTCGGCGGTGGAGTTAAGCACTCGTTTGAGCGCGAAATACTTGGTCACGACTTCCACAAATCCTACGATTGCGAGTTTTTCAACTATATTGCAAAGCAGTTTCACCCCCGCACGCTCTAGCTGTTCGCCGCCAAGTCCATAAAATTCCGCCTCGGGTGAATGTGACAGGAGTGCCCTGACAAGGTTGCTCCCATGCAGGTCACCTGAATTTTCACCCGCAATAATAAAAATTTTAAAGTTCTTCTTCTCTGGTGTGGAGTTCATCCAACCGTTCCTGAATCATATTCGATATCTGTATCGCCACTTGCAAGGCGCCCATTGCTTGTTTCCCATCAACAAGGGGACATCCCCCGGAAATCACACACGATACGAAATGTTCAAGTTCAAGCTTTAACGGCTCGCTTTTGTGAATACGGACCTTGTTGTGGACGATTTTGGCAGCCGGCATGCCGGGTTCCGGTTCCTCCACCGGAAGCTTCTTATAGACGTCCATCGATTGCTTCCGATAATCGAGGGAAATATACGTGTCTTTTTGAAAAATACGTATTTTTCGCATATCGCGATGCGCTACCCGGCTGACCGTAATATTCGCCGTACACCCGCTTTCAAACAGAATTCTGGCATTTGCGATGTCTTCTTTTTCGGTAAGCACGGGAACACCTACTGCATCAATCGACTTAATGTGCGAGTTTACGATTCGAAGGATAATATCAATATCATGGATCATGAGATCCATAACCACGCCGATATCTTTTACCCGTGGTTGAAATCCCCCAAGCCGATGCACTTCAACGAACATCGGGGTGGTAACCACTTCTTTCAGCCGTTGAACCGCAACATTAAAATGTTCAATGTGGCCGACTTGAAGTACCTTGCTTTTGCGGTTAGCGATCTCTACCAGTTCCCCCGCTTCCTCGAGAGTCGTCGTGATTGGTTTTTCCACCAATACGTGTTTATCATGTTCGAGAAAAAATTTGGCAATTTCGTAATGTGAAATTGTAGGAACCGCGATACTTACCGCATCTACCTTCTCAAGCACCGCCTTATGGTCAAAAAACGGTGTGGTCTTGTATTGATGAGCAATCTGGCGGGCTCGTTGCTTGTTAATATCTACGACCCCGATCAGGTTGCACCGTTCGTCCTCCGAAAAAATGCGGGCATGATGTTGACCCAGATTCCCCACACCCACCACGGCTATGTTCGGCTTTTCCATCTCTGTATACCTCGCTTCTTAACCAAATCTTGTCGTTCTTCCGCTTTTCCCTACCGGTGTAGCGCCGGCTTTAAAACGCACCTTTTCCAAAAAGTACCACCGGTATCGTTTTTAACAATATACTGACATCAAGCAGGAGCGACTGGTTTCGGATATAGTAAAAATCGTATTCCAGATTCAGGTAAAGAGGGAGATTTTTTCTTCCTGCAATTTGCCACAGACCGGTGATACCCGGTTTCACCTCGAGGCGACGCTTCTGCCATGCCTCGTAACGATCGACAATAAAGGGCATTTCCGGGCGGGGTCCTACCATACTCATATCGCCTCTAAGGACATTCACGAGCTGCGGAACCTCATCGAGACTGGTTTTCCTGAGAAATCGTCCAAACCTCGTAATGCGTGGGTCTTCAGGATTTTCCGGCGCCTCTTCATAGGGATTGACGTTGTTATGCATGGTGCGGAATTTGTACATTATAAACGTCTTTCCGTCTTTGCCGATACGTTTCTGTTTAAAGATGACAGGACCCCTCGAATCGATACGAATTATGGCTGCCGCAATAAGAGAGGGTATTAAAAATACTACCGACAGCAGGCCCGCGACAAAGAGATCGAGTAGGCGCTTGACAATCGCCTGCCACGGGGAAAGTCCTCCAGCCGGCACCTGTACTATGGGTACTTCATCCACTTCATCAATCTTGACCGAACTCGTGAGCACACCGAACATATCGGAGACAACGCGGAAATCTACCCCTGTTGACTCACATTTCATTATTATATTGATCAAATCATGTGAGGGGAGAGAAGGAATTGCCAGAAATACCTGCTCTATTTGATTGGACTTGATAATATTCGGCAACTCCTCGATTGTGCCCAGCACTGATACGCCGTTAATTGCCGCTCCCCTTTTTTGAGGATCGTCATCCACGAAACCCACTACTTCTATTCCGCTTTCTGGATGAAACACTATCTGGTCTTTGACCTTCTTCCCGGCTGCGCCGGCTCCTACGATTACGACCCTCGTCAATCCTATACCTTTACTTAAAAGGCTCCGTTTCAGGTATCGAATATACGACCTGCTAATATAGAGATAAATAAACAACCCCACGGGTGAACAGATTATAACTGACCTGCCGAGTTCAAGATGCTTGAAAAGAGTGGCGAGCGCAAGAAGACCGATAAGACTCACCAGGGTGGTTTTGAAAATGCGCACCAGCTGGTCAAAACCGGACATTCGCTCCCGGAAACGGTACAATCCGTAATACGCCGTCACAATTATCCAGAGTGAGAGTACCAGTGGTGTTGCGGTGAGATAGGGCTGAATGGGATTAATCATCTTGTTGAAAAAGGTATTCAATTCCCGGCGAAGAACATAGCTGCCAAGCCAGATACCGAGAAAAAATACCAGGTCAACTATAATCAAGATAAAAGGAAATGATTTCGATTTCCAGAACGCTTTCATTAATACAGCCAGTCTTTTCTTTCCTCTCTTACCGGCATATCATAGTCGGGGACCTCCTCGAAGAAATATTCTTGAAACAGGGGATCGCCCCGCCTGACTTTTGGACTTTCCGGAAACTTATAATACAACTCAGCCAGCCAATGTCGTGCCTTCTCATGCTGTTCATATATGTAATAATACAGCGCATGGCGATAATAGACGTTATCCATAAGTGGGAATTCAGGGTACTTTTCCATAATCTTCTTCATCGGTTGCAGTACGAAGGACTCCGAGGTGGGATTGTCCGGACGAGCATCGTTCATTCGATAACCTGCGATGCTATAAAGACAATAAGGCGCGAACACGCTCCTGGGGTATTTTTCCACTACGTTATTGTAAACAGGCAAATTCTCTTTACTCGCTTCACCTTTGTTGAGCTCTTGCGCAATATCCTCGTTCTTGAGAAGATCGAACGCCTTCTGGTTCTCTCCCGTACTGTTTATAATCTCAAACTCAATGGGGGGGAAATTAACCATACGCCCTATTCGATCATTAATACTATAGCGCATTTGCGTAACAAGCCTCATCTTGCCCGGTTCCGCAGTTAAAAATCCGTCCTGTCCCTTCTCGTCATATACCAGAATGTAACGAATGGTGCATTTCTCACCCACATCCAATTTATAAATGGTCCTGGGATAAAGAGCGATACGGAACGGACCTGTGTACTGAAATGGAAACCGTTCCGGCCGATACACCATGATCTCGAAGTCCGATGTTGGGCTCAAGACCGAGGCAAATTGGATGAATTCACCGGAGATATTTTTTACCAGTATATCGAGAATGACAGGCTCGCCCTGTACATATCTCGTTTTATTGGTCTTTAATCCTAATTCCACGTATTGTTCCACACTTTCTTCTGATGGTTGTGGAACGACGGGTTGTGCTGATGAAAAAACAACCACGAGCATGCAACTCAATACCATGCACAACGTTCGAACTTTACTCATATGCTCACTCCTTTTTTTGATCTTTTTTGCACGAAGGTAATTACAACTTTATAAGACCTTGATAGTATAAGGTTCAAGGGGAATTTTTAAGAAGCGCTTCGAGATTCCGGGCAGCCTGCCGGTTTTGTGGATTGAATTTTAGCACGGTTCGGAATTCTTCTATCGCGTGATCATGTTGCCCATGACGTAGCCAGTACAATCCGGCTATGTGGTGAGAGTATTCAATATCTGGAAATTTTTCCAGCGCCTTATCCAACAGAGCGTGCGCACGCTCAGCCTCGCCCCTTTCGTCATGCGCACGTATTAAATTGAGTATCGGGGGATAGAAGTCATCCGTTCCCTTCAGGATCAATTCCCACAAGTGAATCGCCTCATTCGTGTACCCCAGCTGATAGTAGACCTCCGCAGAATTGTTAACCAGGGATACGACCGCTTCAAGCGATTGGTTATATCGGTCAAAGGGTTCTAACAGCTTGTTTTCAATACAATCTCGAATCAATTCCTCCAGATCATTTATCTTGTCTGTATAAAAACTTTTCGCTACATGTGTAGCGTCACTTGCGACTTCCCAGATTACGGGGGAAACCGGCTTCAACGAGTAATGTTCGTATAAGCCTGAGTTCAAAACAAATACGCTATCCACAAAAATTCTTTTCTGGGGAAGATAGCGAGCGATATAATCGACCAGGGCGCTCCTGAAGGTAGGTATGCCTTCCTCGCCAATCTGTTGCCAGATATGCCTCAACTCGCCAAAACCTTTGTGCATCGCCTGGCTGTAGTACGTACCGTAAGGATCCAGAACAAGTACATCTGGTCGAGTTCCTTCACACCATTGTTCATAAAGGCAGACGTTCACCGAATTGCCGTTTTCAAGAATGAGGATAGAATCCTGCGGTAATGGGTCGAGAATTATGTGAGCTGTTTTAGCCGGAAGGGACGTCAATCGCGCCCTTGAACGCTGCTCTCCATTTACTCCAAGATACAATATGTTCGCTCCGACAAGGAGATATAAAAGACTACGTCTAACTCTTAAATGAAGCGTTCCCACAAGACCTGCAAACCCGAGCATCAAGTAAGAAGGCAGAAAAAAATGAGGAAGCCATTCTGAATAACGCAGCGAAAAGCAAATATTGACCAAAACAATCCAGAAAGGAACAATCCAGAACTCCATGAAAGAACGCGCACGACGGGATGCCGCAAACCCCGTGATTCCCATGACAATGAGAATAACCGGAATCTCGTATCTCGATAGCATAGCAAGTTTGAAAAGACGAAAAGGGAAAAACTCGACTGGTACTGTTAACTTCCCTCCCCGATACTGTTCGCCGGTTATGTGAGCAAAAAAACGCGGCAGTGTCGCTGGATTTCGCCAAGCAAAGAGCGGTTCACTCCCGGCTCGGACATGAACGTACGCGAGTAGAAGTAATCCTATCAAAAACGACACCCCACAAAGTAACGCTATCCACGGGATATTTCTCCATTTCTCCCGAATAACGATCACAATTAAAAAACCGGGTATATAAAGGGCAAGGGGTAGATAGAGGGAACAGGCAACTGCAAGGGAAAGAAACGAGACCGACAGATGTCGCGCGTTGTCTTCGAAAAACCATCGCTCGAACCAGTACACTCCGAAGAGAAAAAAGAAGAATGCCGTAGTGTATACTTCCGTAACCGACGAATAATGCCAGAATGAGGCGCCTGAACCTATGGCGATAATTCCCAACGTAAGAAGAGGTCTGTTTTGTTCCGCGTCTCCATTCTGCAAACAGTAATAGCGTATGACTATATAAAGCATAACCAACACCGCTGCTCCCGACAGTGCCGAGATCAACGAGACACGAAACGCAATCGCTCCAAAAGGAAGGAGGGTAAAAAGCTTTCCTATCAACAAATAGAGGGGACTGCCAGGCGGATGTACAATACCCAGGAAACGTGCACCAAGGGAAAACTCCCCCGCATCTTTCCAGTACACGCCCGCGGGCATGGTTACAATAAAGACGACCAGTGAACATGCAACAATGAATATAAGGAAGGTAATATCGGGAGTATCCTTCAACGACTTGCCCATCGGTTATATTTGTAAGGGTTCCTAAATCTCCTCTCGCGGACTTCGAATGAAAATGAGGATGCGGCGGTACAATAATATGTACTCAGACGATAACCTCTTCAGTTTTTGCGTCAAAGAAATGGGCTTTATCCATGTCGAACGCAAGGGATTTAACTTCGTCGATTTTTACAGGGACGTGGGCGTCAACTCGAGCGATATAGGGCGTCTTGCCCATAGTCAAATAAACATAAATCTCCGCGCCCATCGGCTCCACGATTTCCACTTTCGATTCCACCGCGGCGACGTCCATTTCCGGCTCACCATACCCCCGAACATAAATATCTTCCGGGCGGATACCGAATGTGACAGGTTTTCCCTCAAATGGACGAAGTTTTTCAAGATATTTGGCGGGAATGGATATGGTGATTTTACCTTCGTTGAAGTACATTCCCCCGTCGCGGCTTTCAATTACTCCATCCATAAAATCCATAGGCGGACTTCCTATAAAACCTGCCACAAATTTATTTACCGGCTGATTGTACAGCGTAAGAGGATCATCAATTTGGTGAATTATCCCGTCTTTCATAACTGCAATACGGCTGCCCATAGTCATGGCTTCAACCTGATCATGCGTCACATAGATGACGGTGGTTTGTAACTGGCTGTGGAGTTTTATCAACTCGGCGCGCATTTGAACGCGGAGTTTCGCATCAAGGTTACTAAGCGGCTCATCGAAGAGAAAGACCTTGGGTTGTCGCACTATTGCTCTTCCCACGGCGACTCGCTGACGTTGCCCGCCGGACAACGCTTTGGGACGCCGGTCAAGAAGTTCTCCTATTCCCAGTATCTCCGCGGCATCACGTACACGCTTATCTATTTCCGTCTTGCTGAATTTTCGTAACTTCAACCCGAATGCCATGTTCTTATACACGGTCATGTGGGGATACAACGCATAGTTCTGGAAGACCATCGCGATATCCCTATCTTTCGGGGGTACATCGTTTACTAATCGCTCAGCGATATATATTTCCCCTTCGGTGATTTCTTCAAGACCGGCAACCATCCTCAAGGTGGTGGACTTCCCGCAGCCGGATGGTCCGACGAGCACAAGAAATTCCTTGTCTTTTATATCGATCTTTACGTTCTTTACCGCGATGACGTCGCCCGGAAACACTTTTGTAATGTTGTTCAATCTGACCTCAGCCATGATTTTCTTACCTCCATGTAAACTTTGGGCTGCTTGTATAGGCTGAAAAAAAGGTAAGTGCGTCGATTATAGTATTCTTTAATTCGTTTCGATTGATGACCATATCTAAAAAGCCGTGTTCGCACACGAATTCCGACAGTTGAAATCCCTTGGGAAGTATCTGGTTAATTGTCTGCTGAATGACCCGGGGACCTGCAAAGCCGATAAGGGCATCGGGCTCCGCAATGACCAGGTCACCAAGCGACGCATAGCTCGCCATGACGCCGGCGGTGGTCGGGTGCGTGAGCACCGAGATATAGGGTATCCGTTCTTCAGCGAGCCGGGCGCACGCAATACTCGTCTTTGCCATCTGCATTAACGAGAGAATCCCCTCCTGCATACGCGCTCCCCCCGATGTATTTACCGTAATAACCGGGATTCGTTCCTCGAGTGCGCGCTCGAACGCTCGTGTCACTTTCTCGCCCACCACTGATCCCATGCTTCCCCCTATGAATTTGAAGTCCATAACGGCAAGGCTCACTCGATGGCTCCCTATATTCGCGGTACCCGTTATTACGGCATCGGCAAGTCCTGTCTTTTTCTGACTGTCTTTCAGCCGTTTCGGATATGGTTTTGAATCTACAAAACCCAGTGGATCCGTCGGATAAATGTCCATATCTTCTTCTACAAACGAGCCCTTCTCCGCCAGCATGGCAATTCGTTCGCGCGCACTCAATCGTTCATGATAATTACATTTCGGACATACCTTGAGGTTTTCCTCGAAATCCTTTGCATAAATTATGTTCAGACAATTCTCACACTTATGCCACATCCCATCAGGTATTCTATCGCGCTGGGTCGGCGGTTGAAGCACCGTGTATTTCTTCTTTTTAAACCAGACCATAATTCCCTCATGTACTCAAATACAGGATATTCAGGATATTTTCCAAAGGTAATAAAGTCAAATAAAAGATTATGTGGTGAGAGCGGGTGAGCCAATCCTTGAGAACTATCAGGACTTATCAGATTGGTTCATCAAGTGCCCGACGCAGATTCTCCACATATTCCCTCACCAGGGGAATCAAACGGTCGCTTGTTTCGTTCTCCTCGATGAGGTTTATCAAGGCGCTACCGATAACGGCGCCATCAGCTCCACTCCCTGCTACCATTCGAACATGTTCAGGTTTGCTTATACCGAAACCTACGACTACCGGTTTATTGGTCAGAGATTTTATTTCTTTTACCTGTTCGGCGATGTCGATACTGAGTTTATCCCTGGCGCCGGTTACACCGCGTAATGAAACATAATAGATGAAGCCGGTGCTGTGGTCGGCAATCCACTTTTTACGGTCATGTAACGTAGTCGGCGTAACCAGAAAGACAAGGCTGAGATCGCGTTCTTTGCATAACCGGATGAGGTCATCAGCCTCCTCAGGCGGTAAATCCGGACAGAGGAAACCGTCTATCCCCACCTCCCTCGCCCGGGCTACTACGTTACCCAACCCAAACTTCAATAATGGATTCAACGCGCTGAAAAGAACAATAGGTATGTGTATGCGTTGCCTCAGACGGGCTGCAAGATCAATAATTCCCTTCAGAGTTGCTCCTTGTGCCAGGACTCGCTGCGATGAGCGCTGGATGGTCGGTCCGTCCGCTATCGGGTCAGAAAACGGCACCCCCAACTCCAATATATCACAGCCACTCTCCGCTAACGCCAGGACGATCTCCTCATGCCGTCCCGGCTCGGGAAAGTTCGCAGTGATAAAAAACACCAGCGCCTTTCCTCCCGTGCGCGCTTTTTCCTTGAAAAGCTCTTCTATTCTATTCGTCATTGTGAAAACGTCTTATTGCGTTTCTTTAAGGCGGCGAAAGACTTCAGACACTACTTCTTCAATAACCTTCGGCTCCGTTACAGGAGATTCTCCCTCTAATTTCGGTTCCTGCTCCATTCCGTTCGCAACGCCCATTGTACATGCCCGACACACATCGCACTGAAGCCGCCTGTCCGGTAAGCCCATCTTCTCTTTGATAGCGAAGAGGTGTCGCATGTGCTTGGGCTCGAGCTGCCGTACCTTGCCTACCTGGTGCAGGATGAAGAGAATATGGCAGTACGATTCAAGAATTTCCATCTTGTAATACGCATCTATTATGTCCTTTCCGATGGTGAGTGCGCCATGGTTGGCGAGCAGGAACGTTGTATGATTTTCGAGAAAAGGGTCGATCTTTTCAAACAATTCCGGCGTACCCGGTGTGGCATATTCAGCAATGGGAATCTCGCCGACAAAAATCTCCACTTCAGGCAGGAGACACTTCGGCAACGGCTCGCCGGTGACCGCAAAAGCCGTTGCATAAGGCGGATGCACATGCACTACCGCACGGACATCAGAACGTTTTTTATAAATCCCGATGTGCATCAATACCTCGGACGTGGGTTTTCGACCCGCACGTGCCTCGAGCGTGTTTCCCTCCATATCGACCTTGCAGATATCCTCCGGGTCCATAAATCCTTTACTGACAAGGGTCGGAGTGGTCAGAATCTCATCCTCAGCCACTCGGACGGAAAAATTACCCTCGTTGGCTGATACAAAGCCGCGCTGCCACACGCGCCTTCCTACGTCGCACATCTGCTCTCGTATTTCCCATTCTCTCATCTGGATACCCACCGTTCTATGATCTTATAAAGATAAAAATCCGGGTTTACCTTACACTTTCCAAACTCATCTCCTCAACAAAAAACCGTTATTCATCACCCCGCATGGTGAATTGCAAAACGTGATGTTATAACATAAGAAGCTTCACCTGTGCTCATTCTTGCTCCCTTTATTCGCTTTGTTCAATAGTCAATGAGGAAAGCCCTCCGTACCCACCAACCACCCGGACGTTTTCTCTTTCCACCCGCTTTTAAACGCTTTCCTCCTCAACGATAAGTGACGCACAATTCATAGCCCCCCGCTGGCTATTTCTCCTGCATCTTCTTGTAATGATCCCTGTGCTTCGCCTCTGCGGACTGAATCGGGCTGATACGATTCTGCTGTCCCTCGAATGTTATCTCTTCGATATAGTAGTAATATCGTTTCCCTATTTCGAGTCCTTCGTCAAAAAATTCATACGAATGTGGTATCGAAGTCGTATCGTGACCCGGTATGATCTGCGCGTTTGCTCTCTTCCATGGTCCGTCTTCCGTTTCTGAACGATATATGTTGAAACCGTACACGTTCTCCTGCGACTGCAATCTCCACCCGATCCGTAACATGCCTTCACCAGCAGCACTGGAGACAGATGAGAGAGGAGGGGCTTCAGGTTGGACAGTTACCGGCTGACGCACACAGGACATCAAAGCCGATACCATAAAAATCAAAAGTGCATACGTAAAATAGTTCTTCTGCATTGTTTGAATTTCCTCCATTTGCTTTCTATGACGCAGCTTAACGTTCTTTATCGCGCTAATTCCAGTAAAATTTAGATACAATCCCGCCTTTTTTTCTCACTGTTTTTATTAACTCAAAATTAACAGAAAAAACATTTGCAAATCACTATTTATATTGATACACAGGAAAGTTTTCTTTGCTGCTCTATGAAAGATGAGGCGTAATCGTTCTTAACATGTTCGGTAAAACGAATTCTGAAATCTAAAAGGGATTCAACACTTTTTATAAACCAAACAACTGAAAGGAGGGAGAAGAAACAATGAAATCACCACACCACCTTTGTGCCATCATCGTTGGTCTGTTTGTTCTTATAAGCGCCTCGGCTTTGGCAGTGCCAACCGATGTGTTCATCTCCGAATACATCGAGGGCTCCTCTTACAACAAATCCATTGAGATATATAACGGTACAGGCTCCACTATCAATTTAGAGAACTACACCCTCGAATTGTATTCAAACGGTGCAGTAACCCCCACGAGTACTCATACCTTCGGCGCTACCGACAGTGTTGCGCATACGGACGTTTTTGTGATAAGCCATACAAGCGCTGCACAAGCTATTCTTGACGTGTCAGACGCTACTAATGGAAGTGTCATCAATTTCAACGGAAATGACGCGCTGGTGTTGAAAAACGCCTCGTCAACCGTTATTGACTCGATCGGTGACGTCGGTAACAATGCAGACTTTGGCGCCGACGTCACTTACGTCAAGAAAGCAACTATCGAGACCGGCGATACAACGGTCGATGACAACTGGGCATGGACAGATTGGGATTCTTATGCGAGCGACACTACTGCCTATCTCGGTTCGCATACGGGTCCTGTTCCTGTTGAGCTGGATTCTTTTGTTATCGAATAGCAAAAGTACTTATGTCTTCTCGTGCAGGACTCGCTGATGGATGCAGTGGGTCCTGCTTTTTCTTTTCTCTGTTTTTGAAAAGTATTTCTTGTTTGTTGCACAAATTCCCTGATTTTGCATTAATTCCTTTTTATATCATATAATAATCATCTATAAAACGTGTATGAAAACAGATATCCATACGTCTCTTAGATCGCTCTTCTCATCACTATCGAATATGATATTCATCTGTATATTTCTTTTTTCCTTGAATTCATGTGAAAGGGATCACTCTGTCGAGGCGACAAAAAAAGATAACGAACCCCCTTCTATCACTTTTTCTCTGGACACTGATACAAGTCCAACAGCAGGACAGTCGTCACAATCCTCCTGGCGTATACTCACACCATCACAAGAAGAAAGGGAAGGAAACGTCCGCGTAAAATTAACCTGGACGACAAAGTCCGAGGAAGCGAACGCCGTAGGTTTTCTGGTGTATCGCCGGGACCGCGCACACCCGGAAATGAAATGTCTGAACCCCGGAAAGCCGCTAAAAACCGCCGGTGAAACCTCTATGCCGCAACGCTATGTCTATTACGATCTCGACGTTTCCCCAGGGTTAAGATACTGGTACAATATCTCGTGTCTCGATAACGACGGCATTACCACACCCCTCTTGCAACGACCTTACTCAGCCAAACCAAAACCGCTTAACGAAAAGGAACGCGCAGAGATAAAAACCCGGGGCATTGCCTTTCGCGATCCTATCGTTAACCAATAATCTCAATCGGTTTTTGTTGGACACTATGAATCGCCCGAAGGGATGTCCGGTAAAAAACCCTGTGGTGTGGTGATGGAATATATAAAAAACATAAGAAGCGTAAGGAAGCCTCACTCACTCAAGCCGCCGGAGTCTAATCGCGAATAGTATTTGTTTACCTCTTCATCATATCCATTGCGCCCGCCTTCGCGTTGAAAAAAGTGTTTCCCTCCGGTAGTTTTTCAGATAAGATTGCTATACACATTATGTGTGAAATATCCTGAAAGAAGGGTGTCCCGGATATGAGACCCCCAATTGTATTGTTAACGGATTTCGGTCATCAGGATTGGTTCGTGGGAACCGTGAAAGGAGTTATGTACGGGCTTGCTCCAGACGTCACCCTTATCGATCTCTGCCATGACATACCGCCCGGTGATATAAGAAGCGCCGCGTTCACCCTCTTCTTTTCTTACCGCTATTTTCCACACGGAACCGTGTTTTGTTGCGTGGTTGACCCAGGCGTAGGTACCGCCAGGGAATCCATGGTTGCCACGGACGGTACCTATTTCTTTACTGCACCCAACAATGGGTTGCTCGGTTTGGTAGCGGAAAACAATCTACACAGCTGGCAAAGTTATGAAATTCGCAACGAAAGTTACATGTTGCCGAACCCCAGTCAAACGTTTCACGGCAGGGATGTCTTTGCGCCTGCAGCGGCTCATCTTGCTCGCGGCGATTCTCCCACCGAATTCGGTCCCCAGATTCAACATTTCGTGCCCATGACGTTTCCACAAACACAGCACGTCAGGCATCAGATCGTGGGTGAAGTCATTTACATCGACCGGTTCGGCAACCTGATCACCAATATATCCGAGGAACATGATCTTTCCGGGATGAATGTCCGCAAGCTCGAATTGACCTTGCTCCAGTTGAATATTAAAGGAATAAAGAAGACGTTCGCCGATGCACGGCAGGGAGAACCCTTGATGTATATTGGCTCATGTGGTTTTGTCGAGATCGGCATAAACGGTGGCAATGCGGCAAAAGAACTGGGGATTGTCCCGGGCGAGAAAGTGATTTTGCGCATGGTCATAGACGAGTAAAGAGAGGTTCTATTCAGCCGATGTGTGGTTGTTCTCAGATTACCGCCGGCGAAAGAATAATAAGGTCCGCAAACTCCTCACCGGCTTCCAGTCGTGCGTTTACGCCGACCGGAAGTGTCGCTGTCGCATCGACATGACCGAACGGAAACCCCATTGCAAGGGGTACGCAAAGCGGTTCCAATCGGTCTCTCAGGACGTCCTCCACACTCTGGGTCGGCTCTTCGCCTTCTTTCTTGTCAGGCTCACATCCCGAGAACTCACCGCACACGATTCCCGCCACGTTCTCAAATTTCCCCGCATTCAGCAGATGCGTCAACATTCGGTCTATCCGGTACGGTTTCTCGTCAACGTCTTCTATAAAGAGTATCTTTCCCCTGGTTTCTATTTCAAATGGCGTCCCAAGTGTAGTAACAATGATACTCAGATTTCCCCCGATCAGTTTTCCCTCTACCTGTCCGGGAACCAGAGTTCTGGGTTTTTCGCCCTCTTTCATAAGGATCGACTCGAAGGGAGCGGGTTCGGTGATCATGCGCCAGAGCGAGTCCCGCGTAAATTCCGGACAGTCTTCTTTTATAAGATGCGAGGTCATCATGGGTCCATGAAATGTAACCAGGCCGGTGAGACTATGTATGGCAAGATGGAGCATGGTAATGTCGCTGAAGCCAACAAAAATTTTGGGATTTGTCCGGATAATATCAAAATCCAGTGCGCGGAGCAAGCGCGCGGAGCCCCATCCGCCCCGAAGACAAAAAATCGCCTTTACCTCTGGATTGGCAAACATCTCTTCAAGGTCGCTCAATCGCTCTTCGTCGCTACCGGCGAGATACCCCCGCTTGTTGCGCGCGTGCGTCCCGATTACGACTCGATAGCCAAGCTTCTCTAAGGCTTCCTTGCTCTTATCGATCCCTGTCCGATCCGATGCCTGGCTTGCAGGCGCCACGATTCCGATGGTATCCCCTTTCTCCAGGCGTTTTGGTTTTATTCTGTCCATCTTCATCCTCGCTTCTCTCTCATTGAAATAATTTAAATGTAATGCCATAGATTACACAAGAAATCAACGAAAACCGCAGCCTCTTTTTATTATGTGCGAACAAAACATGAGCCGTTTTCGGGCCAATGTGTCCCTTATGAGACCTCCCATAGACCTGGTAAGGCGTATCATATTTGACAACCCATCGTTTGCAGCATAGCATGGATTTTCTATCATGGCGTTAAGGAGGCAAGAACATCACATGTATGATGTCGCAGTACTTGGAGCGGGACCCGGTGGTTACGTTGCAGCGCTGAGGGCGGCACAGCTCGGGGCACACACGCTCCTCGTTGAACGATCCTATCTCGGTGGGACGTGCCTTAACTGGGGGTGCATTCCGTCAAAGACCATGCTCGCCTCAGCCGAACTCTTACTCAAATCCCGTAAATTCAAGAACTTAGGTCTATCAATCGACGGCAAAGTCTCCCTTGACTGGCACGCGGTCGTTGACAGAAAAAACAAGGTGGTCCAGACGTTGCGGAGCGGCGTTGATATGTTGCTCAAAAAGAACAAGGTCGAGTTGAAGCGTGGCTACGGGCGCCTCTCCAGCCTCACATCCATCTCTATTACGGGTGACAACGGAGGAAAAGAAGAAATCGCGGCGAACAAAATTATTATCGCTACCGGTTCCTTTCCGACAGAGATACCGGAATTCAATATCGACCGGAAAACCATCATCACCACCAATGAGGTGTTTGATCTACAGGACCTCCCTGAAACAATGATCATTGTCGGCGCCGGTGTGAACGGATGCGAGCTCTCCACACTCTTCAGCATCTTCGGTGTTAAGGTCATCCTTATCGAACTCCTCCCCTCACTGCTTCAACTGACTCCCATACCACAGTCAATAAGGCAGCGGATGGCAACAAACCTTAAACGCTTAGGCGTTCACATTGTCACCGATGCTCGAATATCATCGCTAAAGGTCGAAGAAGGACATGCGGTTACGCATCTCGATGATGAGGGGCAATTCCAGGCTGAGCGTGCAGTTGTCACTATCGGCAGAAGGCTCAACACGCTTAATATTGGGCTTCAAGAGGTTGGCATCGACTTCGGTCCGCGAGATTCCATCCTTGTTAACGAGTTTATGCAAACCTCTCATCCGGATGTTTACGCGATCGGCGACATAACCGGCAACCTGCAGTTGGCGCACCTTGCGTCACGGCAGGGTATCCTGGCGTCTGAACATGCAATGCACAGGCCACACGTCGCGCCCCTCAACTACAACCACATTCCCGCCTGCGTGTTCACCGATCCACCGGTTGCCTATGTAGGCCCCGGCGAGGTCGAGCTGCGCGAACAAAACATAGACTTCGACGTCTTCGAATTCCCCTACCGCGTACTGGGAATCGCTCGTGCAAAGGATACACTCGAAGGCAGCGTCTGGATGTTTGCAGAGCAAAAAAGCCGTACCATCCTTTCCGGCGGTGTCTATGGCTACGGCGCACCTGAATTGATTCACATTATTGCCATTGGGGTCGCCAATAACCTTACCGTGGAACAGATGATGCGCGTCGTCTTCGCCCACCCCACCTTTGCCGAAGGCATAGGTGAATGTCTCGAAGGTTTCGGCTATGGTCCAATAAATATATAGATGATGCGACCGCACCCGGCTCCTTTTCTTTTGCAACATGGTGATTGAATCACTACACTTTGTAGCACTTGAGATAGTAAAAGGCGCCTTAGGTGAAAGAAACGCCTTAAAACCCGGCATCCGCAGGCATAATTTTAAACGCAGGGGCAGGTCAAAAAATATTGGATTTTATGCACTATTCACAAATAATAATGTTCAGCCTCATTGGGCTTGTCGCGGGTTTTATGAGTGGCATGTTTGGAATCGGTGGAGGTTCCGTCAGAATACCTTTACTCAATCTGGCTGGATTGCCTTTATTAAACGCTTTTGCAATCAATTTCTTTATCATTCCTTTTTCTTCGGGGATAGGAGCCGTTTGTCACAGAAGAAATATAGATAAAAAGATCGCCACACCTGTCATAATCGGAGGCACTGTGGGGTCGGTAGGAGGGGCTTATCTTGCAGGTTTGATTCCAACTTTAGCGTTAGCAATTACCTTTGTCGTTGTCTCTATCATAACATTGGTAGGGATTTATCTCGACAGGATTGCTCCCGAGCTCTCTAAAAAAATTGTCCCGAGTACAAAAAATA
Organism: uncultured Candidatus Sumerlaeota bacterium; assembly: GCA_964608095.1. GTDB lineage: Bacteria > Sumerlaeota > Sumerlaeia > MWCT01 > JAGHBZ01 > CAZSMK01. Next base: position 115,161 of record CAZSMK010000068.1, read on the forward strand.
TTATTATTGGTTCATTTTTCTTAAATCTGATAACCGGTATGAGAGGTGGAAGTGGGGGCTCTTTGTTTCCACCGTTTCTGAGGACTATGCATCTTGAAATTCATAAAGCGATCGCCACCTCATTATTCGCGACCATTTTTACAGCTTTCGCTGCTATATTTATTTACTGGCATCGTGGCGATATAGTCTGGGTTCCCGCTCTATTCGTCCTCTTCGGGTCAGTGATCGGCGCACGGGCGGGAAGTAAACTCTCTCTGAAGACAACGTCTTTCTGGTTAGAACTTGGGCTTTCAGGACTTATAGTGATTCTTGCCTTGCTCACCGTGTATAAAGCGCTTACCCGGTAATTGGCACTACACGCTGACATATAGAGTGTTTCTGCGTTATTGACCTGTATTGCATAAGCCTGCGTTTCACCTGCTCGCCATTTCGCTACGCTCCCCGACGGCAGATGAGGTTTACTCTTAAAAAAACTTGTTTTCGCGACTTAGATGTGAAATTCTCAAATGTTGTTTGACATCGAGGGCTCGCGATGCCATTACCGGTGTCCCTCTTTTGCCGGGGCGTACGATAATCGTGGCGTTATCTATCGAAGACTCGAACATTTCGACAAGTCGGTTGTAGATCATATCAGAGTGATTTAGCACAATCCTGGCTGGACCGATGACTTGATCAACGCCCGGGATGATATAGAGGGGTACTTGCAGATGGGATCGATTTAATCCCCTTTTCATCGAAACGCTAAAAAACCTTCGGATCTTCGGGTAGATGAGCGGACGTAACCTGATTGTGGAATTAACTACCCTCGGCGTACAATTGAGCACGTGACTTTAAAACAAATAGAAAGGAATAAAGCCATGAGGAGATTACAAACTCGCGCTATAACTATAATAGGAATTCTATTGGGTTTTTTGTTTCTTTTAATATCTTGTTACGATCGGTCATCCGATCAATCGAAACCTCAAGAACAAAAATCCGCGGTTAAACAAGATTCGCGCACGCAAAAAATAACGTCTCAAGCAACTCCCGTGGCAACACAACCCGGAAACGCATCCGCCGCCGGCAGGTTCTATGATACAACTAAAAACGAGTGGCGTTCCATCACAAAACAAACGAACCAACAGTCGGAAAGCTCGTACTGTGGTACGGTTCTCACCAATACCGTGTGGCTCGATGACGGAACACGCCTTGTCAGGTACACCCTCGAGCAATTCTCCAACAAGTCAGGCATTACGATTAAGGGGTCGGTCGTCTTTGTGGTAAGTATCGACAAGAATGGCGCTGTTTCTTCGATCTCTTCACCTGAGGCGTTTGTCACCGGACTTGGATTGCATGGTTTTACGAACTGCACCGGTGAACAGGTTTTCGAATATGAGACTGCTTCAGGCGAAATTGCAAAAGTTCGCGGCATAACTTTTCTCGGTATTCGACGGGATAGCCCTCGCGTATATGACATTGCCTTCGTGGCAAGAAAAACGGAGCAAAAACCTCCATCAGTCTTGAAAGAGAAAGAGCGTCTGTTGAAGCTCAACCCTGACAGCGTCTTTTCACAATCCGATTTCCTTTCACGGTTTTCTGAAAATCTACTCTGGTTTGGTAAACTGAAGACTCTTTCCGACAACTCTTTCCAAATCATCACCTGGTGACAAGCTACCCCCGGAACAAATTGTTCGCTTTCCGGATAGGATGTCAAGGGTATCTTTCTCATTCTGCGTTTCAAAATTTTTGTGAAGAACCGTGTTTTTTGCTCCGGGCTTGGGATTAAAAAGAAAAAGGGGCGGCGTTGGCGCCGTCCCTTAATTACCCGTAATTCTCAGAGATTTTGCTTACGCGTTATTTCTCTTCCTTGATGTCAATCGCAATCTGTTTGGGTTTTGCTGACTCGGCTATGGGTAGTTCGGCGTGTAACACGCCCTCTTTAAACGTTGCCTTCACTTTCTTCGAGTCTACCTCAACGTGCAGTTCAAATGTGCGCAAAAACTCACCACGTGCCCGCTCATAGCATTCGTAATCTTCTTCTTTTACTTCTTTCTTGCATTCTTTCTTCCCGCGAATCGTGACGACATTATCCTGTATGGTGAACTCGATATCTTTTTTGTCGACACCGGGAATCTCCGCTTCGAGGTAGTACACATCGCCTTTACGGTAAATATCAATCGGCGGTACCCATTTTCCTTCGCCCACCTTTCGCCCCAGCGAAAGATTAAAGAGGCGATTTATTTCCTTCTGCAAGTCGCTCAAGTCAGCAAGTGGTTCCCAATCTCGATACGGTCTCCATTTAATCAGAGCCATAGTGTTCACCTCCCCAAAAGTTTTCGTTCATTATCTATTTAAATAATAAGCATTAAGTATGCCAGTGAACAACAAACCGGAGGGTTTCGTAAGTCTTTTAAAATCAGTGCAACATAAAAACGCTGTGCTGGCAAAGGTTCTTCGTTTTTACTCATGAGTTTCATTGAGAAACACCTTGAAATTTTTTATGATAACCGTGTGTCAAAACGATACGTCCCGTGGTTACGCCTTCAACCCTTATCCCGCTGGTTCGGTATGCTTATCCAGTCCAAGTGTTTTCGAGTAAAGAATCTCGTACTGGCTGACGATTTTGTCCGGGCTAAAGGCACGAACTATTTTTTCCCGTGCCTTCTCTTTCATCGACTGATGAAGCGCCGGATTCTGAAGAACTTCGATTGCCTTTTGCGCCAGGGCTTCATAATCACCCACAGGAACAAGAACACCGTTAACACCGTCGTCGATAACCTCGCAAAGACCGCCCACGCGCGTTCCGATAACGGGAACACCGCTGCTCATGGCTTCGGCCGGTGATAAGCCGAACGACTCCACCTCGCTCGCCATGAGAAAAAGGTCTGCGTGCGGAAAGAATTTCTCGGGCTCATTGATTTTTCCAATAACATCGACTTTCCGAAAGACTCCTAATTCTTTCGCCAGTTGGACTGCATGTTCATGTTCGGGACCGTCGCCGATCAAAACCAGGCGGCACGCCACACGTTCTTGTATCAGAGCAAACGCCCTGATGATATCCTGCACGCGCTTGAGAGGGCGAAAATTCGATGCATGCATGAGGATTCGCTGATCCCTCTGCCAGAGCGCCGATTTCGTTCGTTCCTTTTCGCTTATGGGCTTGAACGCATCCACATCTATAAAGTTATAGATCACGTGCAAATCTTTTTCCGGGCGGATACAGTCCTTCGTTCTATCCTTTAACCAGTGTGATACACACGTAACCGCATCGGATTGTTCGATGGCGAGTTTTACCACCGGTTTATATGAAGGCATTTCACCGATCAACGTAATATCGGTCCCGTGTAGAGTAGTCACTATCTTAAAATCTTGTGCTATAATATGGCGGGCAAGAAGGGCGCTGATTGAATGCGGCACCGCGTAATGGACATGAACGATATCCAGATTTTCCTGAGTTACAACTTCTGCAATCTTGGTCGCAAGCGTCAAGGTATAGGGCTGTGTGAGAAGCACGTGATACGTTGAGAGATCTACGGGATGGAACGATACGTTGCGCTGAAACCCTTTTTCGAGCCTGAACGGCAGATCAAAACTCATGAAATGAACCACGTGTCCGCGCTCGGCGAGATGCATGCCCAGTTCCGCCGCAACCACTCCGCTTCCTCCATACGTTGGATAACACACCATGCCGATTCTCATTCATTCACTCCCACGAAGATTTTATAGAATGATTTTCGTGCAGCTTTTCTAAATACTATCATTCTCCTTCACCGCCATCAACCGTTTTCTCACGGTGAAAGAACCGCCTCACCGAGCAGATTCGGGTCCTTTGTCAAGCCGATTCCCTGCATATATTCGATCCAGCCACGCGTCGAGTCGTTGTCCGTATCGTTTACTATCAACCCAAAACCAAATACCTCGCCGGGATAAGGCTTTCGATTCGCCGGGAGAATATCGCTCCAGGGAAAAGCAAGTTCATATATCATACCGTTTTGTGACGGTACAATCGCCACCTTTGCATTATCAAACCTCCCGACAGGCATTTCAAATGCAGAGAACCAACGCCAGCCCGTACGTGTATCGTTGGAGAGCGCAAAACCAAATTCATGATGCCCTTTTCTGATGTCGTCGTGCTCCCTCATAAAATCAAGGGCGAACTGGATACTATCGCCTTTCCAGATGTCGCCTCCCGTTTCCTTCTGCGTGAATACATCATCTATAACTTCAACACAAAGATACAAATTCTCGTCATCCCACTTGATAAAGCCTGTAGCGCTGAGGTCTTCTTTGCCGCTCCAGTCGGGAATCATGTGGACGTCGGCACGTTTGTCCAGCCGAAAGCCGATTGCGTCCTTCCAGTCCTCTATACCGCCGTCGATAGAAACGGGAGAAACCGCACGTGTAGCCACGAGGAGGTTGAATCTCTTAATTATTTCCTGACGCCACCTGCCGGGCAACTCGATATCGAAGGTAACGGCTATCACGTCGCCATCGTCACCTGGCGGGGCGTTCATGGTTGTCGTCCAGTACCCCGATGGTTCGATTTCGCCAAACGCGACCGGCTCGTGTTGCACTACCCATGCTTTCGGTTCTACTGGTACTATTCTGCCGGAATACGAATGCTCCTTTGAATTATTGTACACCTCGATGACAAGTTGCCATTCATGTCCGCCTTCTTTGACCACTACCTGCGGTCGTGTTGTTACATCGAAAAGCTCACGAACATTAATCATTCCGCTCAATCGCCCCACTACCTCATCATCATGAGAAATAAGCATCGGCATTTCATAGAGTCTCCGTGGGGTGGTCAAGGGAACTTTAAACGACGATCTAAGAGTATTCTTCCCTTTTTCAGGACTTCTTTCTTCGCGCTGCATTGCTATATCCGCTGGCAAAACAAATCGATAGGAGAGCCCGGTGTCAGCCGGCAGAGAAATCTCAAATGAACCGACATCGCCCGCAACAACATCAATGGAAGGATTTAGAACATTGAATGACGGCGTGCATAGTTCAAAGGTATCAAATGCTCCTTCAATGTATACAGGATAATCCGTTGCTGATAAGGTGAAGACGCCCCTATACGGATGGAGGAGCGTTTCGTTACCATTCATGTCCGAGACGATAAGCGAAGGTACATCTGCTTTTATGCCTATATCTACAATTCTCTTATCCGTCCAGAGGATGACGGTCTTTCTGCTGGTTTCCCGTGCGTTTCTAAAAATGTGCACAAACAAATTTTCGCTGGATTGTAGTGTCCGTTCGAATTCCATGCCATCAAGTTTGTGCGTCAACGTATTCACAGCGACAAAATTTTCTTTCGCCGCAAATGGCACAATTTCATCCTGCCAGCAGCGAACCAGTCCAAAGTTCATCTCGTTCTTTATGGGATGATTTCCGTCGTTCTGAAGATTATACCAGAAGATTTTTTGCGGAACGTTATTGACCAACGCTCCTACAAACAATCTCACCAGGCACGCACCGCTCATCTTTTCGGTAACACCGTTACTCCACCGATGCGTAGGATAGCCGGTCTCCGAGATCCATACCGGCTTCTCTTTCCCATCCTTGCTTGTTCTCGCCTGAAGTGTCTTCAGGATACTGAACACGTTCTCCTGTTCCGGCGTACGAGGATAGAAGTGTGGAATAATAGAAACCGCGTCCATCGCCTCGAGCCCGCTGGCGTTATACACGCGCTCGAGCCACTCGAACCCATAACCGGCTACCGAGCCGCCTACTACAAAAGAGTCCGGATTGGTGCGTTTGATGTCTCGATATACTTTTTTCAACATCCGCGCATAGTCTTCAGGCGTGCGTCCCTGCCCCGGTCCAATGTTGTATTCATTCCAAACTTCGAAATAGTCAATCTGCCCCTTGAAATGCCGGATAAACGTCATGCAATAGCGGGAAAATGCGTCAAGACCTTCTTGTGTCACAGGCGGTTTTCCTTCTTCGTACAAAGGATTGCCGTAATTCAAGGTCAACAACACCTCGAGCCCATGCTCGCGGGCTTTTTTCACGTACTGTTCCCACCACGGAAGAACCCGGATCTTTCCCCGAACCTGTTCTGCGAAACGCCATTCCATTTCGTCGCGTATCCACCGGAATCCCCCGAGCGCTGCAAGATAAAGATTCACGTCGATATCACCCTTGTTTTGACCGAAATGAGTACATACGCCGAACAAGGGATTTCTCGTGGTCTGCAAGGTCGGAAACACCCGACTGTACGGTATCGTTTCCTTGTAAAAAAGGGCTCCAGCAGGAGAGTATACCTTTAGCGCCAACCAGAAACAGCCGTTATTCTTAACAGGAATTTGGAGGTGCTGCGATTCTTTCTTCCCGCCATCGACGTTCGTCTGTATTGACCCATGGTGAAGGCGCCTTTCCTCGGTATCGCGTATCTCGTAATCCACTATCAACGTGCGCGTACCAGTACTCATATTATCCATTACGAGATTAAACTCAATTGGCTCATCAGTGGTAAAGATATTACCGACCTTTTCCGATTCGACACGACATACAAGCTGCGGCAAGGAATCCATTGGCGCCTCGACGGACAGCATATCAACGTAAAAGGTGCCGGTCGTTTCTTTATCCTTCTGCGCGGGCTCGACATAGAATGAGTGAAACGACAACGGCGCCAAGGGAACGCCGTCAAAGTCGCCACCCCATGACTTGCTTGACGAAGCTAACGGTACCGAGCGCTCTTCCCATTGTGTCGTATCGAGTAACCCTGTGCGATACAGGTGGTACTCTTCGTGTGCATCGAGAAAGAGTAGACCCACGGGATTCCCTGAACCGTCCCCTTTCAGCCAGAAACTCACCCGCTGTGCGTCTTTGGGAAGACGATGCATCTTGTGGTATCCGATAAAGTTCCCCTCGATCTGCAATGGTAAAAAATGATACTCGAGTTTCAGGGCGCCCTCACCTGACCGACGAACGTCACCCGAAAAGGAAATCTCAGACTTGTATCCTGCGAAGGTTCTGCGCACGTTCCAGCCGCGCACACTATCGAGCTCGTCAATTGTTACTCGAGATGTCTCGGTAAAGGCGGATCGCGCACGGACGTTCATCGCGGCAAAAACAATACTCAATCCGGCACACATAAGGAATATTCGCACGCTCATTTTCATATACTTACATCCATCGTCTTCAAACGGAATTTTCTTGAAAAAAAGCCGCTCTAAAATGGATAAGCAGGGGGATTAGGGGTTAAGGATGCTGTCTATCAATTTACTCCGGACTGCAAAGTAAAACACCGAATTGGTGGGCATATTCTTTACGTCACCCCGGCTCGCTCTGCCGTTTGAGTCCTTGCAGTCGTTGCAGTCGTTTATGTCCTTTATCCTGGGGTCAAACCTCATTTTCCCTAACCTTTCCGGTGCAAACGGTGTTCATTTGATTGGTGGTTGGATAAAAGTAGGATAAGCGTCCTCGCTTGTCTTCCTTATAGCGTAACACTTTTCGGCAATACTAAGCATTACGGCTGACAACCGAGACGGTTGTCCTGCGTATCTAATGTAGGATAAGCGTCCTCGCTTGTCTTCCTTATGTCGTAACAATTTTCGGGACTACTAATGACTTACGGCTGACAACCGAGACGGTCGTCCTACGTAGTAATACCAAACTCTTAAAGAGTCGAGTTTTTGCAACTAAGCAAGGGATTGATGTTATTTTACTTTGGTCGTTTGTCTATTACGCGCTTTGCTTTTCCCGTAAAGCGCTGAAGCGATTTCGGCTCAACCAGCTGCACCTTGCACTCGATCCCCAGTTCCGCCTTCAGTTTGTAGCGAATCTCCTCTTCTTTGGATTTAAGGTGGCGCATCTCATCGTCAAAAATTTCTTCTGTAACCTCGACCTGAACCTCAAGTGCGTCCAGGGCGCCATCTCTATAGACAATGATCTGGTAATGGGGCTCCGTATGCTCGACCTTGAGAAGCACGTCCTCGATCTGGGTGGGAAATACATTCACTCCCTTTATGATTAACATGTCGTCGGTTCTCCCTTTAACCTTCGCCATCCGGGCAGTCGTTCTGCCGCACCGACATGGTGAATAATCAATCATCGAAAGGTCTCGGGTTCTGTAGCGGATAAGGGGAACCGCCTCACGGGTAAGTGCCGTAATAACAAGCTCACCGACTTCGCCCTCACCAAGGGGTTCCGTCGTTTCCGGATCGATGACTTCTACAATAAAATGGTCTTCGTTTATGTGTAAGCCGTTCCGTTCGAGACACTCGCCGGATACGCCCGGTCCCATCACCTCGCTCAATCCGTAGTTATCCGTTGCCTTGATGCCGAGGTGCGTGTCGATTTGTTTCTGGACGCTTTCCGTACATGGTTCGCCGCCGAAAAGTCCCCACTTGAGTGAACTTTTGCTCAGGTCGACGTTCATCTCTTTCGCGCTTTCCGCAAGATGAAGGGCATACGTAGGGGTGCCGACCAGCGTGGTCGTCTGGAAATCATCGATAAAGCGGATCTGGCGTTCCGTGCCACCGCTCGATATCGGGAGCACGGTGGCGCCGATTTTCTCGATCCCGAAATGCATACCGAATCCACCCGTAAATAAGCCATAGCCGAAACATATCTGTGCAACATCTTGAGCGGTAACGCCGCCGGCGGCTGCCACGCGTGCACATAGTTCCGCCCAGGTGTCCAGATCGTTTCGCGTATATCCCACTATGGTCGATTTTCCCGTGGTGGTTCCCGATGAGCCGTGAACACGTACCACCTCACGCAACGGGACTGCAAACATGCCAATAGGATAATTGTCCATGAAATCCTGTTTTGTCGTGAACGGAAGCAGCCGGAGATCGTCCAGGGTTTTAATATCGGTAGGCTTTATCCCCTTATCCCGCATCTTTTTCTCGTAATAAGGCAGCCGCTGATAGGCATATTTCAGAAGTTCCTCGAGGAGCGCCATTTGATGTGCGTGAATCTTCTTTCTCTCTGCAGATTCCCATTGTGGGTTCCAGATGTTCACCTGTCTTCCTCCTCTGGTAATAAGTTATCGTTTGTATCGCACCCGTTAGGTGTGTAAGGAGAGAGGGTCAGGGGATTATCCCATAAGGTCTCGTATACTCTTGATATCAATGCCGTTGTTCTGAAGCACCGCGCGGCCCTTCTCCGGATCGGAGAGGTTCAGAACGATAAGCGTGTTTGCAACCACGTACAAATACTCCACATTAATGCCCTCGGAAGAAAGGAGCTGGAGAACTTCCCCCAGTCCACCCGGTCGATGGGGCACGTCCACACAGAGTACGTCGCTTTCCTTGACCGTAAATGTCGCCGTTTTCAAACACTCTCTGGCTTTGTCGACATCCTCCACAATAATCCGAAAAATGCCGTATCCTGCCGTATCGGCAATGGAAAATCCGAGTATGTTGATCCCGTGTTCACCGAGCAAGGCACACACCTCTGCCAATCTACCTGCGCGATTCTCAATAAAGACCGATAATTGACGTACTCCCTTTTCCATGATTTTCTCTCCCAGAAAAAGTATGTTTTCATGATGAAGAAAAGAGGTCGTTGAGGCAACGAAAATATAGGCACTTTCTCAGCTCTTCCATGGTAACCGAAGAAGAGGCTACAAACTTGATACACTTCTCCTCGCCGGCATCAAGATCGAAAAAATTGTCGCTGAACCGGTTAAGGGGAATGTTATCACACGCGATTTCCACCGATTTAGCAAGTGTCCGGGATGTAAGAACAACCCCTCCTGTCGTGTCGGATTCCATCCTGATATCTTTTATCTCGATACCCGGTTTATCCCATTTGATTTTCCGTAAACGCGAGAGAAAATAACGGTTTCGGGCAATTATGCCGCCGCCATCACGACTTTCCAACGTTGCCCGTACGTACTGCCGGCTGGAGTCGGTAATATTCAACATATCGAGCCCGACTCGTAAGGTATGTGCCGGCTCGTTCGGTCGCAGAGTGATGGGATGCCTGTGCTTTTCCACGGAATCACCTATACTATCTCGAACTTCCAGGACAATCTCGCCACGTACCTCTTCCATCGAATCATTGACGACCGCACAACAGATATCGTCTCCATCGCGTTCCAGAGAAATAAGGAGCGGTGCGAAGAAGCGACGCGCAAAATACCAGGCTGCCTTGGGACGCTGGAAATAATCCAGTACCGACCAGCTGATTACGGGCCAACAATCGTTGAATTGCCAGACGAGCGAGCCGGCGGTAAGAAACTTTCGACTTCGCCAGTGCTCTACCGCGGTTTTCAGGGCTTCCGCCTGCATGACCTGCGTGGCATAAATGAAGTCGTTCATGTCGCGCGGTATGGTCAAGTAATAGAGCAGATATCGTAGTAGGCGGACGTTGCCCAGATAGTCCTGTTTCTGATGCGCCGTAAATGCATCATCGGCAAGGGTGAGCGAGTCATACTCTTCTCCGGCGAACGAAGCCACCGTATCCCGGTGTGGCAGAGACTGAAACCCGAATTCACTGATGAATCTGCCCCGGTCCTCGAGGTATTTTTCCATATCGTTCCACGCGCTCCACACATTCCAGTTGTGACGATCGCCCTGCTCTTCGCTGTTCGGGTCATCGCCGCCGAATGGACTTGACTGCCAATACGGTCTGTCCGGGTCGAGCCGTTTACATACCTCCGGCAGAATCCCCGTATAGATGGAAAGTCCACGAAGCGTCTTCCAGCCTCCCTCTCGACCGGAATGCATCCATTCGTTTTCATTGTTTCCGCACCACAGAATAATAGCGGGATGCGATCTTAGCCGTTTAACTATCGTTTCCGCTTCGTTCCTGACCTGTGTGAGAAACTCTTCATCCTCCGGATATTCAGAGCATGCGAACATGAAATCCTGCCAGACCATGATACCCAGCCTGTCGCAGGTTTCATAGAACACATCGTCTTCGTATATCCCCCCACCCCAGATTCTGAGGCAGTTTGCATTGCTCTCCACTACCTTCTCGAGCAACGCATGGTAACGCTCCGTGGTCATTGTTCCGGGAAAGATATCCGCAGGTATCCAGTTGTATCCTTTGCAAAAGACAGGCGTATTGTTTACAGAAAATACGAAGGATTCACCGAATTCATCCTTCTCCCGGAGAAGACGGACTGTCCGAATCCCAAATTGAATATTTCGTTGGTCGAGTGTTTCATCGCCGCGTTGCAATGTGATCAATGCGTTATAGAGTGGCTGTTCCCCATATCCTCTCGGAAACCACAATCGTGGACGCTCTATCTCGAGACAAAAAGTTTGTTGTCGCTCTCCTTCCCTTGCCTTTTTTATGGTTTTTGTTTCTCTCGCGGTATCGTTACGGTCCGGGTCAAGGATGGTCACTTCTAGCGATAAATCAGAAATCGGTGAAAATGTTTCCGTCTCGACATGGACTTCGACCACGGCTTTTTGCCCCTCGTGCAGTTCCTTTGTTCTCACCATCACGTCGTCTATGCGCGAAAAATGAAAGAGTTCCAACCGAACAGGTCGCCACAGCGCGGCGCCGCTCAACCGTGGTCCCCAATCCCACCCCGTAAGATATTGCGGACGCCGTACATACGCACGGCTGGTGTCAAAGGCGCCATGAATATCCGTATTTGCGCCTTGCAATCGTTCCGCTACCTTTGTAGATGACTCGATATAGACGAGAAGATCGAGCCTCGAATCCTCGATGACATGGCGTGGCAGGCTGAATCGCCAGGGGATAAAGGCGTTGTCGGTTCTTCCGACTTTGTATCCGTTCACGAATAGTGTGCCGAAGGTATCCACACCTTCACATACCAGGTCAACCCTCCATTCACGCTCCGCTTGACGGAGACGTTCAAGCCATGCAGCGGGTAACGTTTCGCGTGCCGTATATATCCAGTCTTCTTCTTCAACCCACCGAACCTTCAACTCGTTATCGCCAAAAAACGGTTCGGGGATTTCACCGTTCGCTTGCAAATCGCGATAGATAGAGCCCGGAACACTTGCCGATTTACCTTCTTCACGTAACTTCAAAATATCCGTAACGGTCTCTTTTCCGGATTTGATCAACTCCCCCTCTCCCCGCTGATATCTCCAATCCCTTATATTGATCTGTTCCACAATTTATCGCTCCCTGTTGCTGAATTCTCTTTGCAGCATATATTTTTTTTTCGAAAAGCTATTCTTGCGCATCCAGATAAAATGTAAGTATTTCAGAAAACAATCGAATAACTCAACATCTGTATAGTATATTGAAATTTCAACTTGCTTTTGGTACAAGAGTCGTTTTTATTATTACACGTGTTCTATCATATATGGAGGGAAAACTCAAATACCCCCGCTATACAAAAGGCGACAATCTCTTTTACAGGGTAAAGTTGAACCCTGTCCATATCGGATATTTAAGCGGCATTATAGAAGCCTACGAGGGTATGGGCTTGGTTAGAACGATCGATGCGCGTCAAGGCGTGGTGGAAATCTGGGTTCCTCCCGATCAGGCGGACGGCATGGATAATCTTCTTCACGCAATAGAGAAGGAATTCCCTATAGAAATATTGAATAAACTATGAATAAACAAGTAAATCGCGATAAACTTTCTCTTGTTCAACGGCAAAAACTCAAAAAAACGTTGACCCTGTATTTTGTCTCTATTGTTTGTCTCTGGCTTATTATTCTCAGCTTTACCCCCTTCACCTATCACCTCGATGAAATCAAGGTCTCTATGACATACTTCTTTGGTCCATGGCTTTTATGTTTGGCGTTGTACTTTTTGGTGGACAACCATCTCAACTCCATCCCCCGAAGAATTTTGCTCCCGTTGTTGGGCTATTTCGCCGTGCTCTTTATCTCCTTGATTTTAAGCGAGTTCAAGTGGGTTGGATGGCTTGTTATCGGTCAACATTTTGCCCTTGCCGGCTTCTTTGTTGCCTTTGCACTCTGCATGACCACCCGGAAAATCATCCTCAATTTTTTGCTCATGTTTGTCTGGATAGCCATCGTTACCACTGTCTTTGGTCTTTTGCAGTATACGGGGCTCTTTTCGTTGATAAAGAAATGGTTCTTCCCGGGCGATCCTCGCCACTTCTTTGATTATTTTCGTATAATGGTGGGTACCTTTTCAGGTTCTCGCGAGATGTTCTCGACCATTCTAAACCGCGATTTTTATTCCGGATTCCTCGTTATGTTGCTTCCCTTGAGTCTGGCAGGCGTGCTCGTGTTCGATACTCCCGGCAAAAGAATCCTCTCCTTTATATCCGTTATCCTCTCTCTCGGGTGCATTTACCTCGCCTTCTCGAAGGACAGCTTTGCCGCAACCATTCTCGTCCTCTTTCTGTTCGTAGTCATCTACAAGAACTCTATTCACTCAAAGGCGTTTCATGTCCCGCATCTGGGCATCTGGATTCTGGGGATTGTCTTAATCCTGGGAACCATGTTCTTCTTCACCCGGAATATCGTTATTCCCAAACTCAAGGGCGTAGGACGCAGCTTCCGCTCTCGTTCCATTATCTGGCATGGCGCCTGGGAGCAGTTCTTGGACAGACCGATTTTCGGCAACGGTCCCGGAACCTTTAGAATTTACTTCCCCAAGTATCGCCGGGAAGATTATATGGAACACGACATCTCAAACGTTACCCTCTATTCTCATAACCGTTACCTGGACCTTCTCTGCGAAACCGGCATCTTCGGGCTTTTAACCTACCTGTGGTTTATGGTCGCCGTCCTGCTCCTATCGTTCACGCAAATATTCCGGGGGCGAGATCCCACCTTGCGCGTGATACAGCTGGGTTTCGCCACCAGCATAATAGGACTTCTTTTCACCATTTTTTTCAGCCCCAGTGTTCGATGGGTGGTGATAGGAACCACATACTGGTCCTTGCTCGGCGGCGCGGTCGGCACAGCGCTCTATGAGTTTCGAGACAAGCTAAGTATCAAGAGGGAACCTTCCACTTCTAAGAAACCCTTTATTCCGCGCCGGCAACTGCTTACCGCTGTTCTTGCAGGCTTCATCATTATTTCTATTGCATCCTCAGCCTATGCTATCAGGTATTTCTTATGCGCTTATCAGAATAACCGGGGCGTTCAACTCCTTGATTATGGATATTATGGACAGGCTCGTGATTATTTTGTCAAAGCCCTCAAGTACAACCCCACCTTTATTACTTCATATTATAAATTGGGGCATTGCTATAGCAAACTGGGTCAAGTAGATGAGGCGCTCGAGACTTATGAAACCCTGGCTCGCTATGCGCCGGATTATGCGGAGATTCATTTCAACCTCGGCGTCCTCTACCTCGAGCAAGATCAAATCGAGGCAGCCCGTGAACATATCGAAGAAGCGGCTCGGCAGTCCATCAAGGAACAAACGCGCCTTGCCGCGGGTAAAATTTTCTTCCAGTACGGTAGATTGGAAGAGGCGAAGAAATATTTTCTCGACGCCCTCGCTCAAAACCCCGAGAGCGATGATGCACGCGAACTTCTGGTCAATGTCACAAAGCTTCTTAATCAGCCGGAAGAAATGGAAACGTATCTCCTCAGCCTTTACAACGACTTTCCCGACCGCGAGAAATATACCGCAAGCCTGATAAGATTCTATGTCGATCGAGAAGAATACAACAAGCTCGTCGACTTTCTAAAACATACGCTCGAGAACAATCCTCTTTCTCTCGAACATCGCTTCATGCTCATGAGCTCCTATTATGAAATCAGTGAGTACGAAGAGGCATTGGAACAAGGCATAATCCTCGAAAAACTCGGCTTTTCTCCACAGAGATTCGTGTATCTTATGGGTAGAACGCACCAGCGGCTTGGCAACCGTGAAAAAATGAACGACTATTTCGAAAAAACAATTGCCATGGATAATACCACCTCCGAAGCGAAGACCGCTGAGCGCCTTCTGCTTGAAAGTAAACGAACAACAAAATAATTCACAACACTTGAGGGATTGTTATGCTTACGTACACGACAGCAGGAGAATCACATGGTATAGCCATTGTCGCAACCCTTTGCGGTTATCCGGCGGGTGTCGAGCTCACTTCTGAAGACATTGACAAAGAGCTCGCCGAACGACAGAAAGGCTACGGTCGCGGCGGCAGGATGAAAATCGAACAGGATTCGGTCAAGATTCTGAGCGGGGTTCGCCTTGGTCGCACCCTCGGGAGTCCTATCGCACTCTTGATCGAGAACCGCGACTTCAAAAACTGGCAAAAACTCATGTTAGCCGCACCCGGCACAATCGACCAGAAAGATATCGTCACCAGACCCAGACCGGGACATGCAGACCTTGCCGGCACTTTAAAGTTCGCTCATCACGACATACGCAATGTGCTCGAACGGTCGAGCGCGCGTGAAACCACTGCGAGAGTCGCGGTCGGCGCCGTGTGTAAAGCCCTGCTTCGCAACTTCGGCATCGCCGTCTTCTCCTTTGTCACCAATATCGGCGGCGTTAAAAAACGCATCTCTTACGACAACCTATCGGAACAACGTGAACAAGCCGCACAATCCGCGGTCAGGTGTCCCGACCCGGATATTGAAAAACTCATGATGCAGCGCATCGACGAAGCACGTGAGCGAGGCGACAGCCTCGGTGGCGTCTTCGAGGTATTTGCCACCGGTCTTCCTGCAGGACTAGGTAATGTCATGATTCCCGATGAACGGCTCGACGGGTTGCTCGCACACGCCCTTCTCTCTATACCCGCTATCAAAGGCGTCGAAATCGGACTTGGCTTTGCCGCCGCGGATATGTATGGCTCGCAGGTTCATGACGAAATCTTCTACGGTTCATTCTCCCCGGAGCACAAAGAGCGTGAAGGATTATTGGACGGACAGGGCTATGCAGGCGGCTTCTACCATAAAACGAATAACGCAGGCGGACTTGAAGGCGGCATGACCAACGGCGAACCCATTATTGTGCGGGCTGTCATGAAACCCATCCCCACGCTCATGAAACCCCTGAAGTCGGTCGATATCGAGACCAAAGAGGCGTTTGAAGCGATAAAGGAACGAAGCGACGTATGTGCAGTTCCTGCTGCCGCGGTTGTTGCTGAGGCAGCAGTCGCCTTTGTCATTACGCGCGCGTTTCTTGCCAAATTCGCCGGCGATTCGCTCATCGAGATAGCACGAAACTACCACGCCTACCTCCACTACCTTGAAGAACGCTAAAAAGTTAAATTCAAGGTCAAGGAGGCTGTCCGACAATTCAAAAAGTAGATGCAAACAAAAATACTGTGGGACTAATTTGTGGACAGGGGATTGGTAATGCCATCAAGGACCTAAACGGCTGCAACGACTGCAAGGACTCAAGCGACTGAATGAGCTGCGGTGACTGAAAGAACCTGCCGACTAATTCCGTGTTCTAATTGGTGGTCAGACGGACTGTCCTATCATTAAAGAATTAAATAAAAAATCGAAAATAACTTTTGGCATGCGGCTGCTTATGGCTGCGAAGCGGACGCCGCGACACTAAGTGTGACCCCGTCGCGGGGCGTAACACGATCTCGAGGCGTGACATGTCACGCAGCAATGTAGGATAAGCGTCCTCCCTTGTCTGTCCTTTTAGCGTAACAATTCTCGGCACTACTAATGACAACCGAGACGGCTGTCCTGGGCAGTAATACTAAAGGTTTGATCCCCCTGAACTCTTAAAAAATGTAGGATAAGCGTCCTCGCTTGTCGTCCTTTTAGCACAGAATTTTGGGTACTACCAACGTTCTACGGCAGACACCAGAGACGGTCGTCCTGCGTAGTAATACTAAACTCTTAAAGAGGCGAGTTTAGGGAAAATGAGGTTTGACCCCCAAACGCCCTAAACTTTTCACATTGTTCAGGGGACTTCTACCTGGTCGAAGACTTTGCGCACCACATCTTCCGAGGTCAGCTCTTCCGCCTCGGCTTCATACGTGATAATGACACGATGGCGTAAGACGTCGAGCCCGATAGCTTTGACATCGTCGGGAATCACGTGTCCGCGATGGCGCAGAAAGGCATGTGCACGCGCTGCCTGAGCAAGATAAATCGACGCCCGCGGCGAAGCACCCCAATTGATATAGTCCTTTATGTCAATGTTATATGCCTCGGGTTCGCGCGTGGCGAACACAAGATCGATTATGTAGTTCTTGATCTTCTCGTCGATATATATCTGGTTGACCACATTACGTACCTTAACGATATCCTCGGGCGAGATGACGGTTTGAATTATACTCGTTTCCATCTGCGCCGGCGCCATGCGTTCAAGAATCTCCCGTTCTTCACGCTTGTTGGGATACGTAACGTTTAACTTCAACATAAACCGGTCGATCTGCGCCTCAGGAAGCGGATATGTTCCTTCCTGTTCGATAGGATTCTGTGTCGCCATAACGAGAAACGGTTCGTCGAGTCTAAAGGTATCGTCGCTGATGGTGACTTGCTTCTCCTGCATGGCTTCGAGCAAGGCGCTTTGCACCTTTGCGGGCGCACGGTTGATCTCGTCCGCAAGAATAATGTTGGCGAATATGGGTCCTTTTTTGGGATAAAAGGAGCTGTTGCGCGGGTCGAAAATCATGGTGCCTATAATGTCGGCGGGGAGCATGTCGGGCGTAAATTGAAGCCTGCGGTACTTCGCCCTGATACACGCTGCCAGAGATTTCACCGAGAGCGTCTTCGCCAGTCCCGGCACGCCCTCTACGAGAATATGTCCTCCGGTCAATAATCCAATCAGCAGACGTTCGATTAAATATCGTTGCCCCACAATGATCTTCGATATCTCGCTGACTATGGTATCAACGAACCTGCTCTCCTCTTTCACTTTTTCGTTGATTGCCATTACATCGGGATTCATTCCTCCATCTCCTTTCGTGCTTTGCGTTCTTTTTTGAATCGACGATCTTCCGATTGAATAAGCTCCTGGATATCTTTGAGGTCTAATTCTGATTCCTCCCTCGTGGGCTGTGCTCCACCGAACCTGACCTTTTGACACTTTTCCAATAATTCAATGACTTTTCGCGGAAAGTGATCTTCTTCCGGTAGTTCACTCACGATATCACCTATCTCGGTCTCGGTAAGATTATCCAGGCTTCGGCTTGTTCGTTGTGTAATCAGACTACGTAGAAGAAGATAGAGTTTGTCGTAAAATTTTTTTTCGTCGCCGTTCAAGAGATGCATCTTCAACGTTGCCGCTTCTGCTATAAGTCGATCATAAGGAGAGGGTCCTTCATCGTCATCGGAGAAAAACCAACGTCGTCGAAGTGCGGGTATCCTCATCCGTCCGGTGGCAACAAGCCAGACCAGAACCCCCACCAGGGCAATTACCAACCCCCAGAGAAAAACCTTTATAATAGCGCCGAGCGGGAACTCTTTTTTCGGCGGCTCTACTATGGTCAACTCCTTTGGCGGTACTGTTATGGTTTTTTCTTCACCGGTTTCCTTGACCGTATAGGTCACATTGAGTGCCCCAACCTTGACCTCGCCGGTCTGTAAAGGATGGAGTATATAAATAAAATCAATCGAGGAGGTGTTCGACTCGGCGTCAACAGAGCTGCTTTGTTCGGTAAACAGGCGTTGAAGCCCCTCGAGTTCCGGGGTTCGCGGTCTTTCTACCTCGATGAGGGCTGCATCGCCTTCCCAGCTCACGCGTATCACGTAATGAAACGCTTCGCCGGAAAGGAGTTCTTCTTCCTGTACAAATGTCTCGACATTAACCTGGAGTGGCGTTGCAGAAGCAGGCAATAGAATGCCCGACACGAACAATGCCAGTAAAATGCCGACGGATATGTTGCTGTTCTTCCTTATATTCTCAACCCTTCCTCTTGTTGTCCAGGACTTGAGACCCTTTCTCTATTTCTACTGCAGCATCAAACACCTACTTTACCTTTACCACCATAACTTCCTCTTGTGCGTTACGAATCACCTTGACCAGAAGTTGTTTGTTCTGGGGTTCCTTAATCGCCTGTTCATAATCCGCAAGAGAGGTTATTGCGCGTGTGTTGATTTCAACAATGACATCGCCTGCAGCAATGCCGGCTTTTTCTGCAGGGCTCTTCGATTTAACAGACGTAACCTCGACACCTGACGCCCCCGGCTCTTTAAGCTCAATCACCCTCAGACCGATAGGGTCGTAACTTCGTGGAATTACCTTCTTTTCGTGAAGGCTTGCAAGTCCTTGCTCGTCCGGTCGGCTTCCCAGCTCGAGTCTTACCGAGATTTCCTTCTTTTCACCCTTAACCAGCCGGACAACCTTGAGATCGACCTTATCGCCTTTCGACTTGCTCGCCGTCCGCTGTAAAAGATCGAGCGGATTTTTAACCGGTTCATTATTCATCTCGACAATGACATCGTACGGCTGGATTCCTTCTTTTTCGGCAGGACTTTCAGGAACAACCTCGAGAATAAATACCCCTTCCGCCTTCTCGAGGCCGTAAAACGATTTAAGGTCGTCGTTTACGGGTTTCATAAAGATACCAATCCACCCCTGCTGGACGTGACCGAACTCGATGATCTCCTCCACCACGCGTCGTGCGACCTTTGCCGGAATGGCGAATCCCACACCTTGCCAGATACCACTCCGTGTGGCAATGGCTGCGTTTATGCCGACCACGTCGCCTTTTAGATTAACCAGCGGACCTCCGCTGCTTCCCGGATTTATTACCGCAGTGGTCTGAATCAAATCTTCAAGCACGGCTTTGCGAATAACGCGGTGCTTTGCGCTGACGATCCCTTGTGTAACAGAGCCGCTCAATTCAAACGGATTCCCCAATGCGAGCACCCATTCGCCTATCTGGAGATCGTCGCTGTTACCCCACGGCGCAGTTGTCAAATCCTTTGCATTAATTTTCAGGACGGCCATATCGGTCAATGTATCTTTCCCTACTATGGCGACATCATCGCCTTTAAATTTCTTACCGTTATTCAGATGAACTTCTATGGTATCTTCTTTCCCATCGGCAATGACGTGGTAGTTGGTGGCGATATAGCCGTCGTCGGAAACGATCAAACCAGAACCCGCTGCGGGCATTTCCATCTCCTTCTCTTCAAAAAGATACGGTATCTCTTCGCTGAAGAATTTTTCGAAAAGTTCGAATGGCACGTCCTCAGGCATCGCTTCGTTGCTTTTCCCCTTTTCCGGGCGTTTGAGAACAAGCTTCTCCGTCTTCTTGGTTACTCGAATACTCACCACGGCGGGGAGCGTTTCTTTTGCGATCTTTACCAGTGTTTCGGAGCTGGGAATGGACTCCTTGCACATTCCCATTGTGCTCGCAAAAACCAGCAAGGATACTATCGTCATAACAAGGTATATCTTATTTTTTGCGTATTTCATCTTTTATAACCTCTTCATGTGTGGATATAGATGACTCGGTGTACCCCGGGTATGGTCGAATATTAAGTGTCTCCGGCGTCAAAATTCCCCCGGAAATTATAAGTTTAATTCCTTTATCAATTCCAAGATCGACGTCATACACCTCGTTTAGCGGTAAAAGCAATAAAAAACCCGTGGTTGGATTGGGCGTTGAAGGAAGAAACAACGAAACCAGGCGCTCACCGGTCTGATTATTGACGCTTTCGCCCGTGACAAAGGCAAGTACGTAAATTCCTTTTCGTGGATATTCGATCGCCACCAATTTCTTAAACGCACCCTTATGGGGGAGCGTGACCGCATCAACGATTTGTTTCGAGGTGACATAAAGTATTTTGATAAAAGGTATCCGTGCTAGAATCTTTTCACCAAAACTTATCAAGCGACGAATGGCAAGGGTTGCCGAGAGCAAACCAATCAGATAGATAAGTCCCAATGCAAGGATCACCGAAACCGCAACGGGCAGTATTCTATCAAGTATCGGAATGTCGAGATAAAAAATATTGGAGACTAATGGTGAAAAAAGCCGGTTAATTTGCTTGATAATTACATACACTACCACGAATGTAATACTGATAGGAATCAAGGTTATGATACCGGCAATAAAGCGACGTTGTAAATCGGATAAGCTGCGTTGCCAGAACGTGACCTTACGTTTACGTTCCGTGTCGTCGCGTTTCTCCTGTTTGTGATGTTCGTTCATTAGATGATGTATCCCTCTCGTTCGTTTTCTCATGTCTATCATGCAATTTCAACGCGTCCACAATGATCTTTTGATGGTCTACCAGCATTTCGCCCGTTGTCTTTTTTATGTCGATAATGACGACCACGAAGACACCCAACGCACATAACAAACCAACGCCCCAGTACACAAGGATAAATGTGTAGTTCTCGGTGGCATTCAGCACCACATTGTCGACGAGAACCATTCCCACGGCTATCAATAAAAGTACTGCGCCGACCATCCGTCGTACAAGTCGTTTGCGGGCGCTCTTCTTACCTTCAGGAGCATCTGTCTTCTTTCTCCGGTATGCAAGAACCTCCCACATTCCCAGCCCTATGCTTATCAGACCCAGAAAAATCGCAAATATATCAACCATGACCTTTTCTATCCATACTTCGTTTGGTGTAAAAAACCATAGTAGATGGTGATATTGGCGTTTTTCAACCCAAATCATTGAACGCGTCCGAGAGAGGGGGGTAATTCGCCTGATGGAAAGTTTATGGCGCTCCACACTTCTTCTTTTATCAACACCGTTCTATCCGACTCTCTTTCTCAACCGTCCTTTCCCTACCGATGCCGGCAATCGGGCTCTCACCGGATATCGCTACTGTGCCTGTCTCGATTCACCCATTACAGCCGGTCTTCTGCCTTCATGCGTCCAATTTCGTTGATTTTTTTCAATGCCGCATTTAAAAGCCGCACTTTATAATGATAAGAAAGAAACGTGCTCTTGAATCCGAATATTAGCAGATTCTTGATCTCGTCGAGGTCAAAGTTCAGATACTGCGACGCAAGAAAAAGTTCATTCGTTACCGTAGTATCCGATACAAGCCGATTATCCGTATTTATGGTAACGCGCAGTCCAAAATCATAATAAAATCTGAGTGGATGGTGCTCGTAATCCGGAACGGCGTGCGTCTGAACATTACTTGTAAGGCAAATTTCGAGCGGAATGCGATGATCGTTCACATAGTTAAGCAAATCTCCGCTCTCTTTGAGCCTTACCGCATGACCGAGTCTATGCGTTCTAAGATAATGGAGAGCCTGGTGAATACTCTCCGGACCAAAAGATTCACCGGCGTGAACCGTGCAATTGATATTATTGTTGATAATAGTATAAAACGCCTGGAGATGTTCCTTGGCGGGGTGCTTTTCCTCGGAGCCTGCGAGATCGAATCCGACGACTCCACGGTACTTGTATGCCACGCATAACTCGGCGAGTTTCATCGAGATCGCTGGACTGACATCCCTCATTCCCGAGATTATTATACCCCACTTCACGTCGAATTCTTTCTCTCCGCGGGTAAGACCGTCTATGACGGCATCCATTATATGAACCAGACTTAATCCTTTCTTCATATGGAGTATCGGGGAAAACCGCACTTCGATATACCAGACGTTTTCTTTTGCACAATCTTCAAGTAATTCATACGAAACCCGGGTAAGCGCATCCGGTGTTTGCAAAACCGAAAGTGTTATATCAAACGCCTCCAGGTAATCGTCGAGGTTTGAGCAGGTTTCTTTATCCCGTACTACTTTTTTACGGATTCCTTCCGGATCGTTCGCCGGAAGGTCAATCTTGTGTTTTTCGGCAAGTTCAAGCAGCGTCTCAACACGTATCGATCCATCAAGATGACAATGCAGATCGGTTTTGGGCAGCTGCAGCAGTAGTTCTCTTGTTACATCCATCTTTTCACCTTGCTTTTCTTCTTTGGGAATATAAAAGTAGTTTCTGACTTAATTAAATATTCCATCTAATTATAAAAGCAAGGTAACTGTCAAGATATAATAAAGGAGGGGCTGGTTTCTCTACCACGAACCATTGTGCTGTCTTTTCGAAAAACACTCTATCTCGTTCTTGCTCTGGCGCTTTTGGGATGGGTGAGTACTTTTTTCGCGCGTCCCGAAAACCTTCCCCTCTTCGCCCTCTCTGTTCTTTTCCTCTTCATTTCTCTCGGTTCCCTCTTTCCTCGTTTCGTCCCCCTTGTCTTTGCCTTCATCCTTCCCCTTTTCGTAATCGAACCCGTTTACCACGGTGGAAGCGGTTTTTCTGTCGCTGAGATCGGGCTTTTCGGCTGGGTAATCGGTCTATTGTTTAGACGAACCGTTCTTCCTCTAAATACCTTCCATCGGAATAACACATTCAACAGGAGCGCTCGTTCACTTGACTTATCGTTCCTCGAACTTGCGCTTCTTTCTTTTATCCTTGTTGTTGCGACGTCTTGCGTGATAGTAACCTTTGCAACCTCTCTTTATTTTACCCCTATTTTCTTCCCACGCCTCATGGAATTACTTACTCGTGTCTTTTCAAACACACTTCAAACTTCTGAGGCTGCATGGCGTATCTTTCTCAACATAATGGAGTTCGTTCTTCTCTTCTGTATAATAAGAACCTATGCACGCAACGAAACCTACGCGCGCCGCCTCATTGCAACGATCTTTATCTCCGCAACCGTGGTGAGCTGTATAGGAATTTACCAGTATGCAACCAGCTGGCGATTAATCCCCTTCTGGCAGGGACAGGGGATACTCGGGCGAAGGATCAACGCCACATTGCCGGATGTCAATTCTTGCGGGACATTCTTAACAGCATCTCTTTTTCTCGGATTCTCTCTCTGGCATACACCAGATTCATCTCCACGGCGTTTCTCTCCTATTATGCTTGTCGCCGGTCTCCTCTTACAAACTATTGCACTTTTACTCACCTTTTCGCGTATTGCCATCTTTGCCTTGATAATAAACGCAGGACTTTTATGGTATCTTCTTTCTATAGAAAAGAAATGTCCTAATCCAGAGTTCGGCAAGACACTGCTTCAAAAGGGGAGAGTGCTTCTCTTCTCTATCGTTATTGGAGTGATTCTTTTATGCAGTGTGATCTGCATACTCCCTCGCGAGCGGTACACACATCATCGCTCATTTCCCGCAGTAAATCATCTTCTCAAGGGACGGTTAAATCTCTGGCGTGGCGCTCTTCTCATGTGGCGCGACTCACCCGTGTTCGGTCAGGGAGTCGGTCAATTCTACCGCCTGTATCCGCTTTATTGGGACGAGGACGCCCCGGCATGGAATCCTCAACGCGAAAACGCCCATAACTACTTCCTGCAGGTGGCTTCCGAAACCGGTCTTGTGGGAATAATAATATTTGTTTTTCTCATCGCGGCGATTGCGGGTGGTGTCTTTAAACGCATCATCAAGCCTGACGCTTCTTCTCGCTATCGACGGTGGTATGCCGGCATTCTCGCCGCCATAGGCGTCTTTATCTTAACCTCCTTTACCGGTCATCCTCTCCTGATACGCGAGTTATTGTATCTCTTTGCCGTAATCATCGGTGTCGGGCTCGGATACGAGAAGTCCCACGAAGATACAGGCAGACAATATTACCATTTTTTCGGTGAACGCCTGATTCTGGGAATCCTTATGTTTCTCGTTCTTGTCTCGTTCCCTCCGAGACTTTTCTCTGCGATGCGTGCGCCAAAACCGGATTTCTTCGCCGTCGGTCTTCGCCCACCCGAATACTCCCCCGAAGACAAAAAATGGTTCTTCTGGAGCGGAAAGAGCGCCGTCATCTACCATCATTATTTTCCGGACAGAACCGTCCAGTTCCTTGTCAAAAATCCCGTCGGTTCCTTGCTTCCTATAAATGTAAATGTTGCGGTAGGAAACCTCCCCGCCGGAACACTTGTTCTGGATTATAACGATTGGCTGGTGTGTGGATACCCGCCGATTACGCCGAAACGCGGGTATGTACGGATAGAACTCACCCCTGATAAGACATGGCAGCCGTGTCAGATTTCTCCCTCATCCATGGACAGGCGTCGACTCGGAATTATGCTCAGCTTCATTCCTATGCACAAAAACAATACCTTTACGCAACCGCGTACCAATGAAATCATCTATCCCACTACAGCCCGATAGACCACATTCTTTCCATATCATAACGAGAGAAACATTGGAATGCGAGCATTGTATTGGTGCTTATTATGCCGTCCAGCTTGGCGAGTTCCTCGGTGACGATTTTGGCAATCTTGTCATACTCCTTCACACGGATAAGGACGACAAAATCATAGTCACCTGTCACGGAATAGACCTCGGCGACGCTTTCGATCGAGGCAAGCTCATTACCGAGCCTTCCAAGGCTTTTCACATCGGCATTGATTAAGACTATCGCAGTTATCATGGTTAACCATCCTGAAATTGAATTACGGGCTGTTGCAGGCTTATCAAAAATCGTTCCCAATGGCGCTCAGCTCGTATAAGTAGAAATTTTGTATCGGCATCCAGTTGTTCTGATTTCTTTCTACCCCTTAATATTTTGTTGTATTTAACCATAGACGAAGAGGCTTTTTCGAGATGGTAAAACGCAAGGAAAAACGGGTGTGTCGTGTTGAACCGCCTTCGTGCATCGTTACCCATCTCATCGAAGTAATCCTTCAGAAAATGCGCCATACCCTCACGGGCATTCATATATACGCCCCATTGTAAGCCGACAATATCCTCCTCGAAAAAGCCGAAACAACTGCGACCATAGTCAACAAACACAATGTCCCCGTCAGGTTTCAACAAGAGATTCATGGATTGAATATCGCCATGTATAAGATTATATTCCTTGATATCTTCCAGCGGTTTTATCAGATTGCATAGCGCGCTTATGTACAACCGTTGCTCTTTCGCCGATAACCGTTTGAGAAATTGGCTTATCCGCGAAAGATATAATTTGCTTCTCCGTGAGAAATAAAGCAGGGGCTCCTTGCGCTCGTTTTCGGTATGCCAGACTTTTCCCGCTTTCGCCTCTTTCCGGTCGTGAAGCGACTTTAAATAATGCGCAAATCTTTTACGTAACCCATCATTGAGGTTCAACATTTCCATTAAAAGAGGTTTGCCTTCTACAAATTCTTCTACAACGATTCTAAATCCATAGTCCCTTTCAGTCTCAGGCGAACTATCATGCAAAAGGATTTCGGGGGTGGGTACTCCCTGTTCTTGAAACAAATCGTTCACACAACAATGCTCTTGTGCCTTGTTCTTGTTGTCTTTCAGGGGAAAACAGCGAAACGTAAAACGTTCTCCCTGGGCATTCTCTATGACTCGAAGTATGGTGTTTACGCCAGCTTCAATAGGGGAAACCTTTTTTATTCCGGGCTGTAGCGGCTCTATTTTTTTTGGTAGTTCGTTATAAATATAGGCATCGACATTTCGGGCAAGCGTTTGTTTCTTTTTTTCCCGCCTCTTGAGAATCATAAACCGGCTCACACAATGATATTCACTCACGTGTATTTGTTATCAGGAAGGTTTAGTGTACTATTATCGTAATACAATGCCAAGTTGTTTTTCGAGCTCGGTTACAATTTTCCGGTGTAATTCATTTACCTCTGCATCGTTGAGCGTATAATCGCCCGCACGAAACGTTACCGCATACGCAAGACTTTTCTTGCCTTTCGGCACCTGTTTCCCACGATACAGGTCGAACACGTGTACTCGCTCGACCAGTTCTTTCCCAACCCGGCGTATGATACGTTCAATATCTCTGGCACGAACCGATTCGTCTGCAATGAAGGCGAAATCGCGGCGAACAGCCGGATAGCGCGGTATTTCATTATACTGCGGAATCAGGTTAGCATGCTTCTCCACTATTTTGAGGGGCATTTTCAGCAGAAAAACCGGCAGGTCGATCTCCAGCTGCCGCAACAACGCGGGATGCACCTCTCCTGCCCAGCAAACCGCCTCGTCCTTGCTAAGAAAACGCGCATTCTTTCCGGGATGAAGCCAATGAATGTCCGGGGCTTCTTCAACCTTGTAGCGCGTGATTCCCAGGAAAGAAAGAAGCATCTCCACTACACCCTTGATATCGTAAAACGTTGCCTCACGGGAGTGATCCAACCAATTGTCGAACATGTTGCCGCTGAGCCCTGCAACTATCCAGGGATCTTCGCGGTAGCCATCCTCAGCGGCGCTATCAAGGTGATAACTCGACCCGGACTCAAAAAGCCTCACGTCATACACACCGCGGTTATGGTTGTGAATAAAATTGCCAAGCATACCCAAAATGAGGTTCGGGCGCATCACGTCCATCTCACGTGAAATCGGATTAAGTAACTCGACAAGACTGTCGGCTGGAAATCCCAGCGATGTAATAAGCCTGCTGGAAATAAAGCTATAGTTGATAGTCTCAAAAAATCCCATGGCTATGAGCTTGCTGCACACCAGTTCCTTGATTCGCTCGCCGTCCTCCTTCTCGAGCGGTTCACTCCTGATATAAGGAAGCACGGCGGGTATCCTTTCATAACCATATATGCGTGCAACTTCTTCAATCAAGTCGACATCGCGTGATACATCGACTCTGTGAGAAGGGATATTGAATCGTAAACGCTCTCTGTCAGAGCTTGCCAGCTCGAATCCCAGCCGCGTCAACTTGTCGGCTACTTCCTGAGCGTTCAACTCTATTCCGATTAAGTTATTGAGTCGCTTGATATCCACACTGACAGGATGCGGACGCGAAACCGGTGAGAATGCGTCGATATAGCCTTTAAGCACTTCTCCGCCCGCAATCTCCTTGATAAGCTGCGTCGCACGATCAAGCGCAAGCACCATCTTGTCTCTATCGGTACCGCGTTCGAACCTGTAGGACGCCTCGGTTTGCATGTCAAGGCGTTTCGCTGTCCGACGAATAGTCACCGGATTGAAATAGGCGCACTCCAGCAGCACATTTACGGTTCCTTCTGAAATCTCTGAATTCGCACACCCCATTATTCCGGCAAGGGCAACCGGTCGTTGGGGATCGGCAATCACCAGATCGGAAGCGGTGAGTTTTCGCTCAAGTCCGTCAAGTGTCTCGATCGTCTCGTTCTCTTCCGCCCAACGAACTATAATGTGGTGCTCTGTAAGTTTATCCATGTCAAATGCATGTAAAGGATGCCCCAGCTCATACAAAACAAAGTTTGTCACATCGACAACGTTGTTTATTGAGCGAAGCCCGACAGATTCAAGACGATGTACGAGCCACGCGGGAGAAGGCTTGATAACAATGTTCCTGATAACGCGTGCCGTGTACCGAGGACATCCCTCCCATGCCCGGACACTTACACGGGCAACACTCTCGGCTGGTGTGGTGATTTCGTTGAAGCGGGGTATCGGGGGATGAAGCGGTTGATTCAATCGTGCAGAAAGCTCGCGCCCTATTCCAATCATGTTCAAACAGTCCGGTCGATTGGGTGTTATAGAAATCTCGAACAGTGCATCAAAGGGCTCTCCTGCCGGCATATCATCGGGTAATATCAAGAGTCCGTCAGGATCATCTCTCCACATCAACTCCGACGGCGAACACAACATCCCTTCTGATTCAACACCTCGTATAGTACTCTTGCGTAATTGTATGCCGTTTGGAAGTAACGCTCCCGCAAGGGCAATGGGTGCTTTGTCCCCTTCTTTCATGTTTGTCGCACCGCACACCACGCGGTAGCGCCCCCTCTCTCCCGCATCTACGGTGACCAACACCAGTCTCTGCGCATTGGGATGGGGCTCAATTTTTTCTATTCGGCTGATGAGTATCTTCTTGTTAACCATACCGAGATCGTATGCGGTCTCGACCTCGATGCCCAGCATGGTCAAAAGCTCAGCAACTTGTACCGCATCAACTTCGTGCAGGTCTATGTAGTCTCCGAGAAATCTGTAGCTAATGCGCATAGTATCATGCCTTTAACAATAACAAAGCGTGGTGTGCTCCCATCATTTAAAATTGCTCCAGGAACCGCACATCTCCTTCATAGAAGAGCCGGATATGGTTTATGCCGAATTTCAACATGGCGATACGCTCCACACCCATACCAAAAGCAAATCCGGTGTATTCGTGCGGGTTGATTCCTGTATTTTCGAACACCGTCGGATGAACCATACCGCATCCGATCACCTCGAGCCAGCCCGTATGTTGACATACGCTGCAGCCCTTCCCTTTGCAGAAAATGCAGTGAATATCCATTTCAGCGCTTGGCTCGGTGAAGGGAAAAAAAGAGGGGCGAAAGCGTGTCGCTGTGTCCGCGCCAAAAATGCGCTGGGCGAACGTGTTGAGTACTCCTTTGAGATTGGCAAAACTTACGTCGCGGTCAACAAGCAACCCTTCAACCTGTTGAAACATGGGCGAATGGCTGACGTCCGAGTCGCAACGAAACACCTTGCCCGGCGCTATGATGGCAAACGGTGGTTTGTGTTTCTTCATATACCTAATCTGCACCGACGATGTATGCGTTCTCAGCAGAAGATTGTTGCGAAGAAAAAAGGTATCCTGCATATCTCGAGCTGGATGGTCTTTCGGGAAGTTCAATGCCTCGAAATTGTTATAATCCGTCTCTATATCCGGACCGGTTGCTATCTTGAATCCCATGGATACGAATATCTCGTTGATCTCATCAAGAACCCGGCTAAGAGGATGATTACGTCCCTGCGATGGACGGATACCCGGCATGCTGATATCGATCTTTTCGGAAGTAATGCTCTCTTCAAGTTCTCTTTTCTCGAGTTCAGCGGCGCGTTCTTGAAAATAAATCGTAAGTCGCCCTTTTACCTCGTTTACTTCCTTGCCCAGTAGGGGCCTTTTGTCCGGTTCAATCTGACCCACCTGACGCAATATCTCTGAAAGGCGTCCCTTCTTACCCATATATACCCGACGCAATTCCTCGAGGTCGGCGAGGTTCTCCACCTCGCTCAGATCCCTCTCGGCATCAAAGGCGATATGTTCAATGGTCTCTTTTAGCTCAGAGAGTTTGCTCATAAAGAAACCTCGCACTGAAATTAACTTGACGACGCGCTTGCGGATTGTTTTTCGGTGAGTGCATCCTGAGCGACTTGAACAAATTCCTTGAAGGCGGCAGGATCTCGCACTGCAAGATCCGCCAGAATCTTGCGGTCTATCTCGACTCCCGCAGTCTTTAATCCGTTGATGAACATATTATATGAAAGTCCATTTTCCCGGCAGGCTGCATTGATTCTCACAATCCACAATCGCCGAAACTCGCGTTTGCGGCGGCGGCGATCACGGTATGAATACCGTAACGCACGGCGTACTGTATCTTTCGCCTGGCTAATGAGTCGTGACCGCGCACCCCAGTACCCTTTGGCGCGACCTAATATTTTTTTACGGCGTTCACGCGACGCCTGTGAGTTACTTGCTCGAGCCATTCTAATCACTCCTCCTTACCATTAATCTGAATGCAGGATACGTTTAATGCGTTTTTCATCGGCGCCGGATACCAGGGTGGGCTTACGTAATCTTCTTTTCCGTGATGGACTCTTATTTACCTGAAGATGGCTGTGTCCGCCCTTGTGGCGCTTTATCTTCCCTTTTGCGGTTAGCTTGAAACGTTTCTTCGCTCCGCTCTTGGTCTTCAATTTCGGCATAGGTACCTCCCCTTCTATTTTCGTGTTCACCCCGGCTTACGCTCTTCATAAACTGAGGTGCACCTTACTGGTACACATGTATCTGAAAATGGTTTACTTTTTTCGGCTCAATATGAGTCCCTCTAAATGGGAGCCCGCCGAACGAACCTGGTGGTCAACCTGCGCAGCGTCATCCAGGTCTTTCAGAACCTGGTTGAGCAGTTTGTCCCCGATTTCCCGGTGAGACCGCTCCCGACCCCGGTAAACAAGGGTGATCTTCACCTTATTACCCTGCTCGATAAACTTCCTTGCCTTCTTCATCTTTGTCTCGTAATCGTGTTTATCGATAGATGGCCGAAACTTTATCTCTTTCAAGTCTGTGTGATGCTGCTGCTTCTTTCCTTGCCGCTGCTTTCGCTTCTGCTCATACATGAATTTCTTGAAATCAATTATCTTGCACACCGGTGGTTCCGCATGGGGCGCTACTTCAACAAGGTCTAATCCCGCTTCTTTGGCTTTCAGCTGGGCTTCCTTGACTCCAACGATGCCGATTTGTTTTCCATCCGGATCGATCAAACGAACCCTGGGAACACGTATTTGATAATTTACCCTCAGTGTACCCTTAATGTTATTCACCTCCTTACAATAAAAAAATGCGAGAGGCATAAATTCTCGCATTCTCAGATTTCTTATCATCTTACCTGCTTGACAACTCGTACAGCGTCAGCAGGTGAGAAGCGCTCCACCGTTTCTTTTTCTCTGGTGGTATGCCTCTACTTCGCTTATTTCTTGCACTATGTGTACATTAAAACTGATTTTATTATTTCATTAATACCTACGGGAAGTCAAGTTTTTTGTTCACCTTTACATTTCGCGTGCATTGTCTAAACGCCACTGAATCGGCAGGTTATATCCAACTCCTTGCAAATCCCCTCAATTACCTCGATATCTTGCTCGTTTAGTTCGGGATTCCCATATCGCAGCCGATAGTAGAGAAGCGTGAAAGGGACGAAATCGCTGAAGCGCGCATTCTTCATCACCACGTCGGACGCAAACTCGAGAGGCGTTTCTCCCCTCTCCACCGAGTACCCCAACTGGTTCAACTTCTCTTGTATCTGCATAAATAATTTCGAAATATACATAGACTCGGGCTTGCTTAATCTTTTCTTTTTCAATGCGAGCCGGGAAAGCAAAGAACCCGTTTTCTTCGACGACCTGGTTGTCTGGAAAAGAACAAATGTGCCTGCTATGATGAAAAAGACCATCATTAGTATCGCCAACATCCTTATCGGCGAGGAGGGTCTCGGTCTTCTCAAAGAAAACACTTTGTCTAAAACGTCATTGGTCAACGCCATAAAGCCAAACATTTTCTTGATCATATAACGGGTTATTATTCTCTGATATTCATAATCGAAATCTATTACGTAGTTGTACCACTTAACCCTCAAGGAATCGTACATGTGCGAAATCCGTGCGAAGACATTCCTGTTCGCAGGCGAGAGGGGCAATGACTGCGGAGGCGTCGGATCGAAGGCAACCCAACCGTATCCATCTATCCAGATTTCCACCCACGCATGCGCATTCGACTCCCGCACCAGAAAATATTCGCCGTACGGGTTCCATTCATCCGTGAAATAACCAATAACGAGCCGTGAAGGGATATCCAGCGAACGCACCATAAGACACATTGCCGAGCTGAACAATTCGCAATGTCCCCGACGGGTTTCAAAGAGAAAGGCGCCTACAGGATTACTGTAACTGCTTCCGCCTTGCTCTAACGTATACTCGTAATTATTCTGGAGATACGTCTCTATCTTTTTCGCCTTTTCAACAGCCAGACCGGCGCCTTCAGTTATATCCTGCGCTAACTTTGCTATCTCGTCCTTATATTCATCATCCGGCATATCAAGGTAAATCTGGCGCTGGTACGCTCCCCGTTCAAAAGTGACTAAGGCGCTCGACGGTTTCGCCTTTCTCGTCATTATTTCGTCCGGCGTAACGGTCAAAAAAGAATGCGCCTCGTAAGTCAGGGCGGTTTTCAATCTTTGAATCAGACGGGCATATCCCGCATGGGTATTGATGATTATGGGCAATCTATACCCCGGAAATAAATAAAGAAACGGCATATCAATGGCGAAAAGATAGTTTGATCGGTTGGGTTCCAGGATGACGCGCTGCGTAATGTGTGGTCGGCGCGGATTCGGTGTGGCGAGCATGGCTTCCTCCCGCGAGCCTCGCACAACCGCTGAATCCACGGCAAACTTGCCCAGATGCCAACCGCTCTGATCAAACGTATCGAGCGCGGTTCCTCGTATTCGAATCTGTTCAAGACTTGCCAGATTAAATTCCGTGGATGAAAGAGGTTGTATTCGCATAACCACCGAGGGGTCAATCTCTATGGTGTCGCCCGGCGCGAACGATACACGGTCACTGAATCCGCTGCGGCTCTCCTGCGGAATTCTCAGAAAACCTCGTAGAAAATGTTGATCTCCTATTCGCGGAAGAACCATGAAAAACTGCATCATCATTATCAGGATTACGACCCAGTAAAAAAATACCGAGCCGAATAGGGGCTTGACGAAATGACGTAGCTTCCCTTTGCTCATGAACGATACAGGAACGGGAACCTTTCTGTCTGCACGCATTCCCGGTCGGTCATTTTTAATTGAAGATATGTAATCTCGTTTACAATTCAAGAGTATGAGCGAAAAGATGAGGAGTACAAGATAGCCGCAAAACAAAAACGCGAACGTTATGGAAGACGTCAATACGGACGTGAACAATATCTGGAAAAACGTAACTACAATCAATTGGGCGTAATCTCTCGTACTGGCAAGGTTGAAGATTTTGTTCACCGCAAGGTAATTGAGCATGAAGAAAATTGATAGAATCGGGTCACGGAAAAGCTGGGTAAAAGAGAAAAGAAGCACAATCAACGTCAAAATATTCCATACCCACCGGGTCCAGAGTTTCGCCGATGGCTCTCTAAACCAGCTGATTAGTATCATCCCGTAAAGGGCAAAGATAAAGATCGCCGGAAACACCTGTACGAGTGTCGTCGCGGTTAGCGCCCACAAGGTCAGAAGATACGTGATGATCTTGAGGCTGCGTCCAAGATTCCCGGAATAAAGATGTGAATCATTTTCCCCCGTTTGTTTCATTATCTCCTACACTAAAAAGTCGCTCTTCGTCTTTTAACCTTTTCTTAAATTAAGTATACCCCTTTTTATGTAGAATACTCAATATAGAAACGTCTTTTTTTAAGATTTACCGATTTGCGCATGGATCGCTCCACTATTAATAAAACCACCACAAACAAGAGCGCCGACAACGTAAAATACAGCCCCAAACGAAACGAGAAGGGACGATACTCAAAGGTAAGAAGATGTTCTCCTCCGGGAATTTTTACTCCCCTGAAAAAATGATTCGTAGTATAAATCGGCAGCCGCGTATCTCCATCTATCTCCGCAACCCACCCACTGAAATTGGGTTCACTTATCACCATAAACTTCTCTTCCGGCGTTTCCACCCCTATCTCTACTTTATTCTCTGTGTAATCAATCATCCTGTAGCTTACGTTTTTCGGGTCTGTTTCTTGCGCAATGGTTCTCCCGCCAGCGTTCCCTTCGTCTATCTCAATGACACTTAATCGGCGAGGATCTATCTCGTCGGGCAAGGAATCGAGCGCGGTTTCCGGCGCTGTTTTCTCGAGCTCTCTCGGCACATAAAGATAAGCAATTGAATCTTCCGGTGCGCGCAAAAGTGTCTGTCCTGCCGTTTTTGCCCTCGGTCGATACCCTGCACGGCTGAATTTATCTGCATCGCCTGAAAGCACGTATGAGACATTGAAGAGCCTGAGGAACGACTCGCTTTCGAACCAGTATTTATCCACCAACTCGTCATAACGCTGGAATCTGACTGGATGATACCCATGAGGTGTGGAAATGTCCCTCATGATCATACGCATAACGAGCAAATTGCGCGTGTCAAGAAGACGAGGCGGCGGATATGCCGGCTCCGTCTCTTTTATAACGTTATCAACCTCATAATCGAATAAATAGGTGTGATATCCTCCTACAGGCATTAAATTTATAAAGATTCGGTCATTCGAGCGAAGGTCGAAAAAAGCAACAAGTATCAATGCTGCTGTTAAAATATAGCGATGTTGTGCTCTGTGGTGGAAGCGCACTATCAGGGCTGAAAGAAACAACAAAATTCCGAGTTTAATCGCCACTGAGGTTGCAGCAGGTATCAAATACGGAAAATTCAAGGCATTGAGACTTTTTGTTTCCACTCCGCCTATACCGGTTATTCCCCTGTGAAACAACATAATCCCGATAAGGGCAATGGCAAAAAACACACTTGATAAGCACAGAAATCGGCGAAAAAAAACAGGAGAAAATGCGGCGTGGCTTGCTTTTCGCCAGAAGTGATCGAATCCCATCATGGCTATAAGGATTAGGGAAAACGTCATTACAACCATTATGGTCGCGGGTGAACGAAACCTGTTGTAGCCGGGAATGAAATGATAAAAGAAGCGGTAGAGGAAAGAAAACTTTCCGCAGGCAAGCGCAGCGGAAACAAGAAAAACCGCACCAAAGAACCAGCGCCATCGCGAACGGGCGGCAAATAAACCGAATAGCGCAAACAGCCACACTCCCGCGCCTGCATAATCCGATACCAACCGCTCCTTCCACCTCCCCTTGTAGGTACCATATCCCTTCTCCGTACTGTCGCCCATAACGCGCGGTAGAAGAAGTTCAGGTAACTCCTCCGGCGGGAAAGACCCCCCGATTGCTTCTTCGTATGGCACACCGCCGCGACGGTTACTCACCGCCGCCATCTCCATCCCCGGAATAAGCTGCGCCCCCGATAACATAAAACCGAGAATCACTATTGAACCTGCAGGTACCACAACGCCTTTGATAAATTTTACCGAACTTCGACCATTTAGCTCACCGCGCAACTCTTTGTTGCCCTTCCTTTCCCATAGTCGAAAAGAACGGGCAAAATCAAAGAGAAAGATAAGAATAAGAAGTTGAACCGTGTAAAAGAAAATCTGTGCATGGCTCGCTATGAGCTGCATGGCAAGCCCGATTGAGCCGAACACGATATATCTAACGTTCCCCCGGCTGCAATAAAACACCGCCGAACCTATGACCAGGGGAAGCCACACTATTGCCTGTACCTTTTGTAAATGACCCGGATATACCAGTGAGACAAGGTGTCCGGAAGACATGAAGAGTAGTCCGCCGAATATCGACGCCACCCACGTCATCCCGAATGAACGGCAACAATAATAAAAAGTTAATCCCGCCACTATCAGCGACATCACATACTGCAGGTTGAAGACAAACGGCATGGGCAGGAATAAGGCTATGGGATTGGTCGGATAAAAGGGACAAAAAGCAAAAGAGCCGAGAAACGGCAAGCCGCAGAAAAGATGGGGAATCCAGAGGGGAAGTTTCGCTGTCTGTCGAACCACCTCCCAACCATAGTAAAACACAATATAGTCGTGGCTTACCGTATCCCTGCCGTACAGAAGGACCTTGTTGCTCAGCGAATCGCCAAGTAATAACAGCGCCGCGCCGGAAAAAACGATCAACGGCACGATGCGCTTCAGACGCTGCTTCTTCCTTTTGTTCTTTGCCTCCATCCGTGCGCTCCGAATATGCATTCTCCCACAACCTGCAGGATTGAAAAATAGGATAGAGACACCACCCTAAAGAGTCAAAAACATTAAGGAGTTTCGACCTCAGGATAAAGGACATAAACGACTGAAACGACTGCAAGGACTCAAACGACAGAACGAGCTGGGGTGACTGAAAGAATCTGTTTTTTGTTCGGTCGGTTGCCTTAAGAACGCCCGGCTTTCTCCACGCTTACTTTCTGAGACCGAGTCGTGCAATCAGTTCGCGGTAACGCTCTACATTACTTTTGCGAAGATACTCAAGCAGTTTCTTCCGTCTGCTGACCATCCGCAACAACCCACGTCGTGAATGAAAATCCTTTTTGTGATTCTTGAAATGTTCGGTCAGCCGGTTTATTCGCTCGGTTAGTATCGCTACCTGGACTTCAGGAGAACCGGTGTCGTTCTCGTGAACCTTGAATTTCTGGATGACATCCGCTTTTTTTTCATCGGAAATCGACATGATGAACTCCTCCTTTGTAGAAACTTGCCGCACGCCGAGCAGGACGTCGGAGGCTTCTCCTTCCCCTTAGCGTGCGGTGCAAATTTTGCATCACGTGCACTTTACAAATGAATATCATACTGAATCTGCTACATATGCGTCAAGCCTCTTGTACATCCGTTCTTGTTTTTCGCCCTCTCCTGGAACTTTCTCCACGCCTCTTGTGTCTCATATCATGTTGAATAGATTTTGCAAAGGGTGGAAAAATCATGAACCGCATAAAACTAACCGCCTTGATTCTCGGGGGGCTCGCGCTATCTGTCCAATGCCTCGGAATAGGCATAATCATACCGGAACGAATTGAACCCGTACACGAAATCCGAAATCTTGCCCTTATCCGACAAGATGTTGATGTTAAAATCAAAAACGATGTTGCACGCACCCACATCACTCAGGTCTTTTATAATCACTACCCCCGTCAACTGGAAGCCACCTACATCTTTCCGGTTCCACCCGACGCCCATATTACGGATTTTGTCATGTACATAAACGGAAAGCCGGTTCGCGGCGAAATCCTCGAAAAGAATAAAGCCCGCGCTATTTATGAAAATATTGTCAGGCAGATGAAAGACCCCGCTCTTCTCGAATATTACGACTGGCAAATGTTTAAAATGCGTATCTTCCCCATTCCTCCTGAGGGCAAACAAAAAATCGAAATCGAGTTCGTTCAGGTTCTTAAGGTGGATAACGACATGGTACACTTCTCGTTTCCTGTAAGCAAAACCGATTTTCGCGCCGTTAATATCATAGACCTCAAGGAATGGTCGTTCCATATATCTATAGATGCGGATTCACCTATAAAGACCATCTATGCGCCCCTTCATCAGATCGACGTCACCATGAACAACAACAACAAATCCGCCGAGGTTACTATTTCCCCCAAAGACATAGAACGCCGTTCGGCAAACATAGATTTGTACTATTCCTACTCGAGAAGCGAGTACGGCTTGAATTTACTGACGTATCGTCCTCACCCGGACGAGGATGGTTTTTTTCTCCTCATTATCAGCCCCGGAACTATAGATAAAACCCGTTCCGTAGTTCCCAAAGATATAGTGTTTATTATGGATACCTCTGGTTCGATGGCAGGTGAAAAGATCGAGCAGGCTCGAGATAGCCTCGCTTATTGTCTTAAGAATTTGAACCGGCGCGATAGATTCAACATAATCCGCTTTGGTACGGATGTTGAGCCTTTCAGTGAAGAAATGCTTCATGTTTCGGACAAAACCGTAGATAAAGCGTTGACCTTTGTAGACAAGATGCGAGCCCGCGGCGGGACTAATATCAACGAGGCGCTCGAGACCGCACTGAAATTTGCTCGCGATGCTTCAGACCGCAGCTCTCGACTTCCCGTTATTCTCTTCCTTACCGACGGCTTGCCAACGGTCGGCGTTACAAATCCCGACAGCATTCTCCAGAATTTAGAACACCACAACCGTGCCGGGGTACATGTTTTCGTCTTTGGTGTCGGCTATGATGTCAACACACGGTTGTTGGATGGAATTGCGAACATGACGCACGCCGTTTCCTCATACATTCAACCCGAAGAGAATATCGAAGTTAAGGTCTCCTCTCTCTATGACAAAATCTCCTATCCTGTAATGACTGGCCTCGAACTGTCCTTTGGCGATATAGGTGTCACGGAAATGTATCCCCGGGACATCCCCGACCTTTTTGCCGGTGGCGACATATCCGTTCTGGGTAAATACAAACATGCCGGACACACTGCAATAACACTCGAGGGCAATGAAGGAGAAAAAGGGCGGCGGATCGTCTATGAATGCACTTTCCCTGAGAAGGAACGCGATAATTCGTTCATTGAAAAAATCTGGGCGACACGAAAGATCGGCTATCTCCTCGATGCGGTTCGCAGACTCGACGAAAATGAAAAAGAAGCAAAAGAACTGGTGGACGAGGTGGTCAGACTCTCGAAAAAATACGGCATCGTCACGCCCTACACCTCGTATCTTGTTCAGGAGGACGAAGTGCCCGAACAGGGACGGAGAAGACCACCTTTGCGGTTTGGACAGAGAGCCCTTCCCGAACCTACCTACGCCCCCTCGATGGAGTCTCAAATCCTCTCACGAATGAAGATGGATACAGGCCGCGCTGCTGTTCAGCAAAGCATTGAAATCGGCTCCCTCAAGGAATCGCTCGCCGTAGATAAAGAGGACTATGGGCAGAACCGCGTTTTTATCCAGGGAAGGCAGTTCGAACTGATTGACAACACGTGGATTGAATCCAACATTCAGACCGAGGGAAAAAAGATTGTCACGGTCAAATATCTCAGCCCTGCTTATTTTGAACTCCTTTCTATTCGTCCCGATCTCGCTGAGTTTCTGAAACTGGGCGAAAAGGTAAGGGTTCAGATATCTCCATCAGTTATACTCGAGGTCGCCGATGAAGGGATGGAATCCTTAACCAAAGAGACGAGATCGCTTATAGAAAAACGATGAGGCGTACTATATGTCCCTATATCCGTTTTTGTCTCTTGATTTAAGCGGTACTTTTATTTTATCCTCCAGTTTCGTTTAAAAGCTAATTAAGCTCTTTACAAAATCGCCGATATTATCTAAAAGAGTCTTATTCTTAATGCGTCGCATTTAGCGATAAAGGGGATGGCGGAGCGGACAATGGCGTCTGGGGTGATTCTTTATTCATGACTTTGAGGGCTTCACATAGTATCCATGAAAAAACCCCGTAAAAAAAAGGAAGAGCGGGTACGGTTTGGCGTTGCTCTTAACCTGGAATTGCTCAGACAATTCGACGCACTCCTTCAACGACTCGGTTATTCCAATCGTTCCAAGGCAATAAGCGAACTGATTCATAACCGGCTTGAAGAGGAGGCATGTAAAAAGGGCGACAGGATGGTTGTCGGTGTTATCAGCGTGGTCTACGATCATCATCAACGTCAGCTTGACGAAAAAATTATTGACCTCCAGCACCAGCACATTAATATAACCCTTGCGAGTATGCATATACACCTCGATCACGACAATTGTCTTGAACTTCTCGCCGTCAAGGGCAAGGTTGATGAGGTTCGACGTTTAGCCGGCATACTGGGAAGTTATAAGGGCGTTTCCTACTGTCATCTGGATTTTGTCTCCCCGTGGGTAGACAAATAACCACGGATTGTGTATAATACTATTTTTGCGTTTTTGGTTGACCGTTTGAGTATTATGCGTAAAATAAAGAATCCCAAACATCTACAACCCGATTGAGGAGTCTGAATAATGAAAAAATTAAAAGTGAAGCAAATCGTGGTCGAGCCCACAGTGGGTATCTGCGAAGTTGAAGGTGTTCGACGTATGGAAATAGACGGGACTGAGCGCGATTTCTATATCTTCGGCGCAGGTAACGCACGGATTATGATACCCGTCGACCAGGTCGAACGGCGCGGTATTCGCTCGCCTATGACTAAAGATGAGGTTAAAAAGATCTTTCAGCAACTCAAGGTGCCTGTTTCTCCTTCACGAGGCAATACCAAGGCTCAATATCTCGGTTACCGCGAAATTCTCAAAAGCGGGAACCCACAGAAAATAGCCAAGCTCCTTCGCGACCTTTATATTCTTGAACAGGTCGAGGAACTCAAGGGCAAAGAACGCGATATCATGGAACAAGCCCGGCGATTCCTGTGTGACGAGATCTGCTTTGTCACTGAATATTCGCGCACCAAGGTAATGGAACGCATCAATCAAAGCCTGAAAAGCATGTATAAAAAGAAAGTTGCACGTGATCGTCAGAGAAGCAAACGAAAACGCGAGAAAGCCAAATAAATCATGGACATCGCCCGTGTGATAGGAACCATTGTCGCCACTCGGAAGGACCCGGCTCTGGAGGGGGTTACTCTGCTCCTTCTCCAAACACTCGATCAAGATCTCAAACCGGTAGGCAGCCCCCTTATCGCCACAGATTCACTTGGATTGAGGGGTACGGGCGAGATCGTCTTCTTTGTCTCAAGCGGCGACGCTGTCCACACCGGTCCTGATGAGCGTCCCATACCTGTCGACGCTGCGGTCATGGGAATCGTGGACGAACTCTACTATCGTGAACACTATCTTACCCGCTTCTCTAAATCGTAGTCTTTAATGTCCCTTCAATCGTTTGTGTATCTCCAGTCGTTTATGTCCCTCCAGTCGTTTATGTCCCTGTTGTCCTTTGTGTCCCTGTTGTCCTTTGTGTCCCTGTTTTGATCTTAAAAAATCAAGATTTCGATAGCGCGCACGCTCACGCGTGCGACGGCGAGTGCGAGTGCGATTTAAAAAAAGATAAGAGAAATTTACGTAGTATCTATTTCAACGCAGAATTCGCAGAGAACTACGTGCAGAGGTCGCGGAGTTAACCACGTGAAGAGATTAAAAAACTCTGCGTTCTTGGCGTATGTTCGCGCTCTCCGCGTTAAGATGATGTCTTTTCCCGTAGTGGACATTCGTGGATAAAAGAAGATTTTGTTTTAAACCACATATCTCCACTGATCTCCACTGATTATGGGCACGACACGGTCACGAGTGCGCGCACGCTCAGGCGTGTGAAGCGAGTGCGAGTGCGAGTACGATTTCGATAACGATAGCGATAGCGATAGCGAGTGCGAGTGCGGTTGAAAAAAGGATATGAGACAATTTTTTTATTCGTGTAATCCGCGTAATTCGCGGGTAAAGAAAAAAGGGATTTTAAGCTGTAAAGAGATTAGTGGAGATAAGTGAAAATCCGTGGTTCGATTATTGTTTTTTTTCGGTAATAATATTATGCGATCACGATAACGACGGCGCGTGCGGAGTATGAACGACTGTCTTCTCGCCTGTTTATAACCGTGGGATAAGCCTTATGATTCTTCTTCCTGGGGCGGTTCAACCGGCTCTATCATATCGCTTCTGCGTTTGGTCAATCTGTCATAGTTCCCTTTTGAAATTTCATAAACCCACTTCTGGTGTTTCTGATTAATTTCAGGAACAGCTTTTTCCGCCTCTTCGGCTTTCTGCATCACCGCTGCCAGGGTTTCTGTGGTTGCTTCGTCCTCTTCAGTGATCAGGGGCTCGCCATAAGATGCATCGAGTTTTACAAAATATTTTTCGCCGTCTGTTCCCGCCTTTACATTGTAAATGGTTCCATCCTTGACGCGCGCTGTATAGGTGGCATCAAACTCTATGGCGTGCGCTTTATCTGAGCCCTCACTCAGCGCACCCGTGATATAAAGTCCGCTCAATGCTCCCCTTATGGCTGAAAGTTCCGATGGTTTCTCCTTCATTCCCTCCTCAACATGATCCATCACCGGCTTATTGTCTTTCCATTCTACGGTGAATGTCTGTGTGGAACCATGGTCTATACCCACGGACACCACCTCGTTGGCGGGAACAGAAAGTATTTGTGTGTCGGTCCAGCTGGAAAAATTGGTGTTGATCCAATAGACGTCGGCATCGGCAAGATAAACATACGGTTCGTTGTTGATTCGCAAGTATCTTCCGCCCGGTCGTGTCATTGATGTCCTCGAAATCTCCGTTTCTCGTTCCTTGCCTATAAGCAAAGTCATAATAACGTCTCCTTGTTCGTCAAGCATCCGTACACGCCCTGCGGAGCCAACATCGCCTTCTAGGCCAAACTGCTCGTACTTCTCCGGCTTGTCGGTCAGCCGGTCAGCCACCTTAATTCCTGTCAATTCGACTATGAGCCTGTTGATTTTCGCATGATCAGCCGGATACCCGTCATACGTCTCCACGAGCCATTCATTGTCGTCGGTCCTGGTAAGGATGAGCGACTCCTCCTTGTTGGTTATCTCGATCCGGTCAATGTCTTCAACAGCATCGGTTAGATCGGCTAGTAGCGCACCGCCAATCGCCTTGCCTTCATCAACCTCCTTTGTAGTTGGTTTGTTTTGTGCCTGATACACCACTATGGCGGCCACACATAAGGCAAGTGCGATAACTATCAATAGTATGAATTGGGGTTGTTTCATGTTGTGGTTCTCCTGCGCGTCGATCTCAGAACAGCGATTGCTATGCAAAAAATAGATATAAGCAAAGGTATGAGTGCGATGTTGATAAATTTCACCCGTGCACCGAGCCGTTCCACATCCTCGCGAAGATTGCGCCTGACTTTACGAAGTTCCTGACGGGTTTTGAGCCGCTCTTGACGGAGTTTTTCTATCTCCTTCATATACGCCTGATCAAGAACGAGCCTTTCCTCACCACCTTGTTGCAGCTCGTTGAGGCGCTGGTTTGCTTCCTGGAGCTTCTGATTAAGCCGTTCCTCCTCCTCGAGCCATTGTTGTTGTGCACGACGTTCTATCTCCTGGACTTTTGTAAACGGGCGTCTTGATTGCCCTCGCGAACGTAACGCAATAAGGTCCTGCGAGCCGGTCAAGTTTTCAACGGTGTTCTCGAGAAGACTCAGGTTATCATTGATCGCCGAGGCGAGTTCCCTGCCGAAAAAGCGCAGCTTTTGAACAGAAAAACGATCGCTTATCATATCCACGTCAGAGAACACAATTACCGTAGCTTGTTCAACGCTCTCGCTAAGGTGGTTCTGGTCATTTCCCGGATTCGCATTCTCTTCCTCACCCTCTTCACTCGCTTCCTCTTCCGGCGCTCCGTCGGGAAACGCGGTCTTAAACGTGCCGGTTACTTTATATCCG
This sequence comes from uncultured Candidatus Sumerlaeota bacterium, assembly GCA_964608095.1. GTDB lineage: Bacteria > Sumerlaeota > Sumerlaeia > MWCT01 > JAGHBZ01 > CAZSMK01. Next base: position 158,308 of record CAZSMK010000068.1, read on the forward strand.
AGTGGAATCTTCGAACTTCCTGTTTTGAATTCTTGCCTCACTCCTTCTGGATTCATTCCGAATTTCAACATCATGCCCTCGATAGTATTCGCCTCTTCAGTGGTCTCTATCAAAGGCACCATCACTATATCTTCACTCGATGAAATCTTCTTTAGTGCCCCCGGGGTCGCTACGAGGATATTCTCGAGCTGGCTTGTTACTATCTCACGCGAATTAAGGTTCTCGCCATCCAGCGTAAGCCAGACAATCATATCTTCGACGCTGCGTCCGGTTTGGACCTTTGTTGCAAGATTGGCATCTGCAACCACTTTCGGGTTTTCGCCGCCCTCCATCTCCAAGCCCCACGCCTTAAGCAGGTCAGGCATGTTTGATGAAAACGACGCCTGCATCATCATCTGCATATTGCCCTGCAACGATTCAGCCATCGCCGCCTGATCCGCCTCGCAGAATGCATCTAAAAACACCAGCGTCCTGCCTCCTCTTAACACGTATTGGTCTATTGCATAAAGGGTGCTTTTTTTTAACTCCTTTGGGTGCACAACCAACAAGACATCGATATCTGAGGGTATTTCGTCTGCATCGGACACTATCTCTTCTACCTTATAGGAATTTCTCAATTCTTCTACAAACGCCCATGGTTCAGATTCCGCGGGTTGCATCGTGTATGGACTTGGCGGCGGGCCGCCGGTTATGTCGAGTGAGCTTATGATTCCAACAGTCTTTTTTTCCGGATGGCTGATGGTGTAAATCGATTTTGTAATATCGTATTCAAGCGATGCCTCACGGTCGGGAGTAAATACAGGGATGGCAAGTTCGTTACCGCTTTCATCCTTCAACAACAAGCCCAGATAGATGGGCTCTGCATTTTTACCACCCGGAAACGCCTGGAGCCCGTAGCGCTCCGCCCACTCTTCTTCCTCGGTATCCGGTCGAGGATCTATTATTTCGAGCGTCAGCTTACCCTTGGACGCTCGTTCGTATTCACGGAGGAGTTGCAAAATTCGTTCGGAGTAAGCCTTGAGAAACGTCTGAGCGGCAACAGCGGTTTTTGAATAATAGAATTTTGCCTGGATATCGTCATCCAGTCCCTTGAGTATATTCACCGACCCTCGGGAGAGTGTATATAGTTTCTCTTCTGTTAAATCGAGTTTTACGTTTCGAAACATAACAGAAGAAATAAGGTTCACCGCCAGGACAATAACGGCGATAAGAATCAATGCGGTTATTGGTAGAATTCGTTTGTGCATCTCTTATCCCTCAATATAGTTTATTCTGCCTTTTTCATGTCGAGAATCACGCCACACGCAAAGAGCCATCCAACAATGAGCGAAAAGAAAAAGATAATGTTAGTAAGGTTGATGACACCGCGTTGTGCGGCGTTGAAATGGGTAAAAAAGCTCAGGGATGCAATCGCCTCGGTAAACCATCCGGGCGCCCACGCGCTGAAAAAGTCAAGCACTACATCAAAGCCCGCAAGAATAAACAACAGGCACGTGACTAAGCTCAGAACAAAGCTTATGACCTGATTCTTCGACAGCGCCGACATACATGTTCCAATGGCAAGAAAGGAGCCCGCCATGAGAAACGAGCCGATATAGCCCGCGATAATTATCCCATCATCCGGGTCGCCAAGATATAGAGCCGTGAGAACGACCGGAAACGTGAGCGCCAGCGCAATACCGACAAAAATCCATGCAGCCAGAAATTTCCCCATAATCGCGTGGCTGAGTTTTACCGGTAAGGTAAGGAGCACCTCGATGGTGCCGCTTTTCCGTTCCTCAGCCCAAAGCCGCATAGATACCGCAGGTATCAGAAACAGGTAAAGCCACGGATGCCACATAAAAAACGGCGTCAGGCTTGCCTGTCCCGCTTCAAAGAGACGACTCACCTGAAAGGTGAATAATCCGCTTACAAAAAGAAAAATTACTATAAAGACGTATGCAACCGGCGTAGCAAAATATCCTTCCAACTCACGTTTAAGGATGGCTATCGTATTACTCATTAATTTTTTCCTCCCTCTTTCGTGATAGTACGAAAGACCTCATCCAACCTTCCTTCCTCGACAAACATCTCTTCGACGCGTAAGTGTTGTGCGTTGACCCGCTCAAGTATCTTTTGAGAAATCTGTTTTCCTTTAACGGGTAAAACGAGGAAGCGCTGAAGTGCGGCGGGCGCTTCTTCTTCCTCTACCTTTCTTACATCAGGAATTGCCTCGAAAAACGTTTTTTCAATCGCTTTATCCGGTCTCTTTATTCCAATTCTTACGGCTCCGTAAAATTTTGAGCGTTCTTTCAACTTATCGGGCGTTTCATCCGCAACAATCTCGCCGTTGTTAATGATAATAGCTCGGCTGCAGACTGCATCAACCTCCTCGAGAATATGAGTGGATATCACGATACATTTATTCGGCGCCATCTGGTTTATGAGTCGCCGAACATCGTGCTTTTGGTTCGGGTCCAACCCATCGGTAGGCTCATCCAGAATCAATATTTCCGGATCATGAATGAGAGCCTGGGCTAGTCCTACCCGGCGCTTGTATCCTTTAGACAGGGTATCGAGATTCTGCGTTTGAACCTCTTTAAGCTGGCAGGTCTCCTTGATTGATTCCACACGTTTCTCGAGCTCTTTGCCGCGAAATCCCCGCATCTCGCCTATGAATCTTAAATATAAATCCGTAGTCATATCAGAATATAACGGGTTTGTCTCGGGAAGATAGCCGATTATGGAGCGCGCTTTCAAAGATTCATTCAATATATCGTGTCCACCTATGGTAGCGGTACCAGATGTCGGAGTCAAAAAACAGGTAAGCATCCTCATCAGTGTGGTTTTTCCGGCTCCGTTCGGTCCAAGAAAGCCAAGAACTTCCCCGCGATCTACTTTAAACGAAATATCCTTAACCGCTTCAATTGCACCATAATTCTTGCGCAGACGTTTAGATTCTATTTTTGCCATGGATTTGTGCCTCTCTTTGTCTTGTCTGTCTTAATTTTTTCCACTGTAACAAAGAAAGTATAAGACTCAAAAAAATGATATAGGTTTGTTTAACTTTTTCATGGTATTTTGTTTTCGTGCATTATGTTAAATTGTGAATATCTATATTTTTATAGAACTCTGGTGTATGTCAAGTCTTCTGTCCTTTTATTTCTTTTTTTTTATTACGGTACGGGGAGTTTAATCTTCGGGAAGGAGCGATATATCACCGATATTGACTACCTTCCCGGGGGTTACTTTTACGTGAACTATGGTGGGTTCAAACTCGAGTGCAGAAAACACACAATCATACTCACCCCCGGGCAAACCGGGAAGGAAGAACAAGCCCTCAATAACGTCGATCTGTAATTCATCGAACATAAAACCTCGTTTCCAGACTGCCTCCTGTCTTTCTTCCAACATCGTTATAAACAGATGATCCGGTACTTTTCCTCCCGGGCTGTTTACTATTCTGCCTGTGATGGCGCCGTCTTCTGGTGCAACTATCTCGATATCCTTCTGACCAGCCGCTACATTATCTCGCTTCACCCATCGTGATAGTTTTCCCCATTTCCAGTTCTTCTCATAGAAAATCGCCAAAAAGAAGGTTTGATCCGGCAAGTTGCCGAACTCGAACGCCCCGTCGATGCCGGTTTTGGTTTGTGCAAACAAGAGAGAAGGCTCGGGGAGCGTCGGTTCGCCTTCTCTGAAGAGCATAACTCGCGCATCGTTGATGGGGTGAAGGTTTTGGTCAAGAATCCTGCCGGAAATCGATTTGCCCGGCTTAAGATAAAAATCTACCCCTGTCACCTCTTCATCTGGTCCCTTAATCTCAACATGCCTCGTTTCGCGTGCATACCCCCCTATATCCGCTGTCAACCTTACTTCTCCCGGTCCTACATGGTTAACTACGTACTTTCCCATTTCGCCCACTATGGTTTCCACTTCGTTTATCTTTTCCATCGCTGTTGTAAATATCTCGTCCCCGCTCACCGCCCTTATCCTTGCTCCGGGAAGCGGCTTGTTTGCGTTATCGTACACCGTTCCCTCTATACTCCCGCCTTTTCTCAATGTTATTGTAATATGCTGAGAGGGTCTTTCTTCACTCAGGATAATGCCGTTGCTTTCTTCGGGCACAAAATCTGGATGACGAACTGTCAACCATAAAGGGATATCCGTAATCTGAATATCCTCGAGAACAAAGGCGCCTGTCTCATAGGAAACCGTCTCTTTTTCACTGGTATCTAAATGAGGCGGTGGAGAGAATCGCTGAAACAGCTTCACGGTAGCCCCGGGTACGGGCACCCCTTGACTATCCACTATGGAGCCCGTGATCTGTCCACCGCCCTTATACATAAGTATCTTTATATTCGCTCTATCCAATCCTTTTTGAAGTATGATGGGGTCATGCCAGTAGTCTGGGTATCCTTTCGCATTTACCACCCGGAGCGTATACGTGCCCTCAGGTAGATTAGCGAACCGGAATTGTCCCATTTCATCAAGCACCGCCCAGAAGGTATAACCGCTTTCGTGTATACAGTATATCGTTCCGACAATAGGAATCCTGCTGAGCCCGTCCACTACTCGTCCGGAAATTTCCATGCCCGGATATACTTCAAAATTCATATCTTCATGAATTTCTGCTTCTTCCACAGAAATCCCGGACATAAAAGAATCCGTTAACCCCTTACCTCTCGGAAACACCGTATATACCCCTTCGGGAAGATTATAAAGATGATAAAAGCCTTCATTGTCCGTCACGGCTCGAGGGAGAGGTTGCCAGGTTTTACTGCTCGAGTATAATCGGACAGAGATGCCGCCGATTCCCTCTCCCGTATTCTCTTTCGTTACTCTCCCTCTAATTTCTCCTCCTTTTCCCAGTACGATCGAGAGGTCTTGTGTATCAGGCGGTATCTTGAGTAATTGAGGAGCAAAATCTTGTGCCTTTGTCATAATGGTATAAATGCCTTCATGCTCAAGACCTATAAATTCGAATCGCCCTTCCTCATCGGTGCTCGTTTTTTCCGCCTCGTAACGATGCGTGGTGAACCATGGCAACCTGTGACCCATCATAACGATCTCCGCATCGTTTATGATCTTACCGTCTTCGTCAACGACTTTTCCCCTTATAACACTACCTTTTACCAATACTATCTCCGCCTGCGGTTTGGGTGTATCGGTCTTCAAGAATATCTTCCGGGGCTTCTGGAACAGATAACCTTTTTTATACGCATGGACAAGTATTTCGCCACAATATAAATTCTCGATCACGCACCGTCCGTTTCGATCGGTAAATTTAAACAATGCACCGGCAAGCCTGTGTGCCATGAGATTTCCCGGCTCGCCTTCACGCGTCGGTATCCCTATCCCTGCATACACCGTTGCGCCCTCTACCGGGTACCCTTTCTCGTCAACCACCAATGCCTCGAACGTAGTTAATTTCCCCCGCTCCAGCATAAAATCCTCTCGTGCCTCTGTTCCCGCTTCTGCAAGGATTATGTCTCTTCGCTGTTCAGGTATATATCCATCAAACGATGCAATGATTGCGTAATTTGAGGGAAAACTTTCAAGATTATGAAATGCATAAGTGCCGTTTATGTCGCTTAGTTGGGTCCTTCCCCAGTAATAGAAAAAGTCCCCGTCGGGGGATTGAAACAGGCAGTCAACCCGCGCTATGGGTATCGGCTGCCCCCTGGTGTCTGTCACTCGACCGATGATACCACCAAGCGGTACAGAAACATCCTCTTCTTGGCTATACGCAAACAAATCAATTGGATGAAGATTTATCTCTAAGTACTGTGTCTTTGCTGTTTCTCCCGGTAAGGTAGCCCTTGTGCTCCTTTGATCATACCCCTCAGCCGTGATTATTAGAAAATAAGGAGCAGGCTCTAAAGACCTAAAAACGAAGAATCCTTTTTCGTCGGTTTCTTCTATTGAACATGTGGTGAGCACATCATGTGTTTGCGGAAAAAGTTGTAGCTCGGCGCCTTTTATAGGTAATCCCGGTGACTTCGCTTCTACCACCCTCCCGTATAGTATGTAGTCCTTTTTTTCATCCGGTTCTTCTGTATCGTATTCTTCTCCTGTTGGTATCTTTGTTGTCAGTTGTTCTTTTTGCCACTCGATATCTTCTATTCTTTTTTCAAGAATCCGGAGTTTGTCCGGGCTGATTGCCTTTTTTTCAACACCGTTGTTTATGATTATGTGTTCTTGTTCTTTCAGCGTGTATGATTCTCCGGAGAGGAGTAATGCCTCAACAATACCTTCAAGAACGACAACCTCGGTTACCTCTTCGCGATGGCTCACCGAAAAAACTGTTCCTTTTACTACAACTTTGGCTTTTGGTGTAGTAACCTCGAAGCTTTTCTTCCCCTTGGTTACCGAAAGAAGTATGTCGCCATGATAAAGCCGAACTCGTCGATCCCGGGAAATTTCTATCTTTGTATCTTCTTCTGCATAACAGATGCTTCTATCTTTAAGTATAACCTTCACGCTGCTGTCGGCTGATGTTGCCACGGTAGATCCCCTCTTAATATTAACCGCCCCTTCACCTGAAGAAACGACTCGTTTTTCTCCGAGCGTTACTTCTCCTTTCATGACCTGCACGTGCCCTATATAACGCTGGTTTATGTATAGCGGCGCCAGGGCAATTATTATGAGAATAGCGGCGGTCACTGCAAAAATAATCCGGTAGGGAACATGTTCTTGCTTTTCGCCTATCTCGGACATCATCCGCCGGTGAAGATCGCGCTTGAACCTGCTCGTGGGCATCGCGGGTCGGTACAAATCGCTCGCCGTGCCGTCCTCACCTATATTTTCGTGATCAACCATTATAAATTCCGTTCTCTTCTTACCTCATCCTTTTGTATATTTTTTTAAACGTCCTTTTTGCACGGTATATAAGCATCTCTATAGCTTTTGGTGTCGTTGAATATTCCCGGGCAATTTCTTTCAAGGTTTCGTCTTCCGTGTATTTCTTAACCAGAACCGCCCGATATTGCGGCGGCAATGCAGCCAGTACCGATTCTATCAATCGTTTTTGTTCCTCTTCTTCCAGCCTCTTTCTGGAAACGGGTATCCTCTCCTTGTCATTTAAAGCATTCCATATTTCGCGTTCCGCTACCTCTTCTATGTGGTTCTCTTTTTTTACCTTCCTGTAATAACGAAACAGATGATGCCGCACTATTCCCTTAAACCATGTATAGAGGCTTGCGCGTTCAGGATCGTAGGTATCGATGTTCTTGATCGCCTCGAGAAATACGGTCTGCACAATATCTTCCGCCGCTGCCTGGTTTCCGCGTACACGATAATATACATACTCGTAAATGGGATTGAGAAAACTGTCATAGAACAAGGTCCAGGCATCGCCGTCTCTGGCAATCAACATCTTTCGTAGTTCTTTCTCAAAGTTTTTGTCTACGATATACAAAGGGTGCCCATCTCCTTTGAGATTAAAACCGTACCCATTCTTATTACCTGCTTATCTATCATTATTACATCCTGCACTAAAAATCACTCTTTTTTAATTGATAAAACACCTTTTGTTTTTATTATTGGGGATGTTGTCTTTTTACGACTTTTTTTCAAGTAGGGTGAGATACAAGGTTTCGGTGCTATCGAGCATGATATCTATTGAAAATTTTCGCGCTCTTGCCTGGGCTGCTTCTCCCATTTGTTTCAATAAATCGGGATCATCTTGAAGTTTCTTAATACACGCGATCAATTTCTCCTTATCGTTTGGAGAAACAATAAATCCTGTTTTTCCGTCTATCACGGCTTCCGGATTCCCTCCTACATCTGACGCTATTACGGGTTTACCCGCTGCCATCGCCTCAACTATTGCGTTAGAAAAACCTTCTTTGAACGATGGAAGCACGCTCACATGCGCAATTTTCAAAATGTTCTGCACGTCGTCTCGTTTTCCGGTAAAAATAACATGCGGGCCAAGGTTCTTTTCTCTCACCTTCTCTTCGAGCTCCGTTCGTCTTTTTCCCTCTCCCACAAAAAGCATCTTTATTCGAGGATTCTCTTTAACAATATCCTCTAACGCTTCGATGACGATATCGTGATTCTTCTGTTCAACGAGCCTTGCAACCATTACGATGACAAAATCTTCCTGCCGCACACCAAGAGCCTCGCGTAAACCTTCCGGTGCATTAGCATTCATAAAGGTTTCTATATCAACGCCGTTATAAATTACGTAACATTTATCCGGCGATATTTTGAGGGTCTCGAGCACGTCTCTGCGCACTTCATCGCTTACGGCAATTATTCCATCGCGGAGTGCCGAAAGTAATCGATCCATCAACACCTGACGTCTTGTCTCCCATGTATCGATGTTATGTACCTGGCTTAGCAACACTCCTTTGAAACCCGCTATTTTTGCCGAAATAGTTGTCGGTACATTACTACGGTACATGTGCGAGTGTATTATATCGAAATGTCCTTCTTTTATGTGATGGGCAAGTTTTTTCAATCCACCGGGATGGAGACGTGATTTTAATGGAATTAAGTATACGTTAATCCCTTCTCTCTTTATTTCTTCCGCAAGCGCTCCATATTCTCGAAGACATACGAGCTCAACATGGTGTCCTCTTTCTTTCAATTTAGGAAGAACCATGGCAATACGCCTCTCTATCCCACCCACAGGCAACCATGTTATTGTTCTCAGTATTCTCAGTTTTTTCTTTTCCTTCATGTTCACTTGATCATTAACTCTCGTATCTCTTTCTCATCTATTCTACCTTTTACTATAATCTTGTGCGTTTTCGGCGTCGCCACTTTCCAATATTTTATTACGGCTTCCGCTTTGTTCCGTCCTTTGCTATATCTTTTACAAATCTGAGACGCCTTATCCAAAAATCGCTCCGCTCCCTCGCCTCGTAATACGCATAATGGACTACCATAGCCTTCGACCTCAACAAGTATGTCGCCTTCCTGGACAAGATTTGTTATAAACTCGTTGTCTTTTTGATCCCGCCCCACAATAAATTTTACATCTTCTGAAAATCTAAAATGTCGACCCGTCTTTATCATGGTTATATCGTTTATATCGAATATCTTATGTTCGAACAGGTCTTTTAACCGTCGTGAAAATCCTTTATCTGTGAGGAGACATCCACCGGCAGGCGTGGGAAAATCTGTTATGTTGTATTTCTCCGCCATCTTCAATTGCCGTGTTCGCGATCTTCCCTGGATATCACAAAGTTCAGAACTGTTAACCCATCCTTTTTCTTCAGGAATCGTACGAGGAAGCACCTTCGCTGAAAGGGGTCTTAGAACAAGTCTTTTTACTCCTGCGATTTTTTCCATTTTCATTAAGGTTGGTTTCATCTGCGTCATCGGACGTTGTCCCAGAACTTCGCCGGTCACTATAAATCTCGCACCTGTCTCCTTCATTATCTCGTATGATCTGCGATAAAAATATATTTTGCAGTCTATACATGGATTCATGTTTGCACCGTATCCATGTTCGGGATTAGCCACCAAATCAATGTAATCCTGTCCGACGGTAACGACCTTTAAAATACCACCGGACTGCTCGGCACGATCTTTTAAAATCTCCATGTACGGCTTTGTTTTTTGTTCCCCGTTATCCGCACGGACTTCTCGGTGTAATGAACAAAATGGCGTATCATAATAGATTGCAATAACCTCTATTCCCTGTAACGCAATCAATTTAACCGCAAGGCAGCTGTCAAGTCCTCCGGAGAATAGGGCAATTGCTTTTATTTTACCTCTACTATTCATAACTATAGTTAAATATTAATAATAAATATACCTATAGTAGTAGTAATAGTACCGGAAATCTTTGAAAAAGTATAAGAAACCATTGATTTTTTTACTGTTATCCTGTTGAAAAAAGAAGAGGTTTATCCAAAAGTTATCAACAGGAAAACAAGATCTATCACAAGTATAGTGAGGAAATAAAAAGTTTTCCACAACAAAGTGGAAAGCCTGTGTAAAACCTATAAAAATCAAAGAGTATTAAAAAAAATAGATTTATGCCAAATAAAAAAGAGGAAACATTAAAAGAATAAGGGATGAGTTATCCACAGGATAAAGAAAAACCTGTGGAAAACAAGAATTATACAGAAAGAACTCTATTTATTAGACTTAAGAATAAATAATGCGGGTTTATATTAAAAAAATGTGACTTTTTCCACAAGCACTTTCACAATATTATTTTTACCGAAATGGCATAGAAAATAAAAATAACGATATCCATCCTGTGGAAAACTATGGGTGGTTCAATGGTATTCATTTAAGCAATATCTGTCTTTTGGTTGATAAAGCAGAGAATATCATGATTGAATAAGACCATATTTTATTTTAAAAGAACGCAAAAAAATGATTCTATTAGAAGATTTATCCAAACGATTTGAAGATCTCTGGGCTGTAAGCCATATAAATCTGCATATAAAAACTGGGGAGATATTTGCGTTTCTCGGTCCCAACGGTGCCGGAAAGACCACGACAATAAAAATGATAACGGGTTTGCTGAAGCCGACGACCGGAAGGGTAGTTGTTGATAAATATGATGTGCAGAAGAACCCGGTTGAAGCAAAAAAAATTATCGGGTACATACCGGACCATCCTTATGTGTATGAAAAACTTTCAGGACGAGAATTCTTCAATTTTATCGGAGACCTTTTTGGAATCCCGGGAGAAATCATCACGGAGAAACGTGACTATTTTTTCGAGATGTTCGGACTTACGCCAGTTATGGATAAGCTCATACAGAATTATTCACACGGAATGCGTCAGAAACTCGTAATAAGTGCATCACTTATGCACGATCCCGGAGTAATCGTGGTTGATGAGCCCATGGTTGGACTTGATCCACAAAGCGGACGGATAGTAAAAAAACTTTTTTTAAACCAAACACGTCAAAAAGAGGCGACCGTATTTCTCTCAACGCATACTCTTTCTGTTGCAGAGGAGGTTGCAGACAGAATAGGCATTATTAACCTCGGAAAAATCCTTTTTGTGGGAACCAAGGAAGAGCTACGCGTCAGATTGAAAAAAGACGGTTCACTCGAGGATTTGTTCATTGAAATCACAGGAGAGAAGTCTTTCGCAGCTAAACGTCTTCAGTGAGAGATTACTATTTAGCCCTCATCGAGAATCTCTAAGCGATTCATAGCTATCGCGCTGAGGTGGTGCCTAATCGGGATTAATCATGTGGATATAGGAGAATATACCGCGAAGCCACGAAAAAAAGCGTTCGTCTTAAAAGTTACGTAGCAATAACACAACAGCCAAAAATCCAAAAAAGGGGATGTATAGAAAACTCCCTAATCTTGCTTTCGCGCCACCCTTTTTTTTATTCGGTTGACCTGTCCCCTTCCAAGGCCCTTAACCTCGCAGCCCAGTTCAAAATAGCGCTTGATTTTGGCGTCATCAAGAATACCGAAACAATCTATTATGGCAGCAGGTTTGCCTATCATATCAACGACCTTGTCGGGCTCCAGGTCGAGATAATGCTGATGTTTAACTGCAAGGATAACAGATTCAGCGCCTTTGAGCACGTCTTTCACATCCTGGGTTATTTTAAGGTCTTTCAACTTTTCCTGGTTCCTGAAGAAACGAGCCCATGAATGTTCATTGTTCTCCTGGTTTTCAAATTCCCACCAGCTCAGGACGTAGGGATCATGCACGCGAATTTCAGCGCCCATCTCGGTGAGTTTACGCACGATGATCTCGGAACCGCTGTACCGGGTGTCGCCGACGTCTTCGCGGTACGAGGCGCCAAGCACGGCAACGTCGGCGGCAGCAATGGATTTTCCCATGTTTCGTAAGGCATCGCGCGTTAACCGGGCGACATGCAACCCGCGCGTATCGTTGATGTTAATTGCATTCGGCGTGATTTTGAAAAGGTCGTCGTCCCAGCCGAGCAGGTGCTTATATGCCCAGATACCGAGACCACCATCCTTGGGCAAACAATAGCCACCGATACCGGGACCGGGAAAGATGATATTGCTATGCGTTGGGCGCACCTTTATTGCTTTGATTACCTTTATAAGGTCTACGCCGTTACGTTCCGCAAAGGTGCTCCACTCGTCCAGAAACGCAAGGATAGTAGCACGATAACTGTTCTCGACGATCTTTGCGGTCTCTGATTCAATCGGTTTATCAAGAATTGTCAACTCATAATCGCGGGTGTTCAGCACCGCGTCGAGGAATCGCTTGACACGTCTTCGCGCCTCGTTATTGATTCCGCTGCAAACACGCCAGAAGTCACGGATACTCTTGACGTAATCCCTGCCCGGCATCACGCGTTCATAGCTATGAGCAAGGAGCGGTTCCGCGTCGATCCCGCGCAACTCGAACTTATCCTTTATAATCGGATACGCCACGTGTTCCGTTGTCCCCGGCGGTACTGTGGTCTCGATCAACACCAGCGCTTCCGGCGTTATCTTCTCGCCGATAGTATGAAATGATTGTTCGAGGGCTTTCATCTCGACGAAGCCCGTTCTCAGGTCGCCGAGAGATTTCTTTATATAATCACACTGGACATCGACTACGACTACGTCCGCAAGCGAAAGGGCATCATCGTTATAAGTGGCGGTGAAGCTCTTCTTATCCAGCACACAACGCCTGATGAGCTCATCAACCGTAGGGTCTTCCGATTTAACCGGAGATACGCCCTCATTAAGGCGAAGTATTTTCCAGAAACTTCGAAGCGATGGGCGTTGTAATCCGATAACGAATTTCAACGGTTTGCCGTTTTCGTCAACGGAGTCGGCAACCACCGCCGCCATGACCACTCCAACAAATCCCAAACCAACCACCACAACGATTTCCCGACCTAATGAACGCTGTTCATCAACGAGTTTTTTAAGTCGTTCGAGTTCGGCTCCATAGTCTTCTTTTCGCGGTAATGGAATTTTTTCTCCTTCGGGAGTTATAGAAAACTTTTCACGCATCGCCTTTCTCCTTTAATGGATTCTCGAAAGAAGTTTCAAAAAAGCAAAACGTTTTAATCTAATTAACGATAAACAATCAACAGTTTCTTTTACCCTGCTCGTTCGATAACGCAACATAAAGTGCTTTGGGCTTGACATTTTTGGGGAAAAATTAATAAAATAGCATATAATGCTTGTTCAAGATTTAGAGAAAATATTTTAAGCCCCGCACACTCACGGAAAACATAAGCCGATAGCCTCATTTGGTCCGTAGAGATTAAAGAAAGGAGATGCAGGCGCGAAATGCCTCTTATTCTTGTTATAGATGACGAGATAGATTTTCTTAAAATGCTTGGGGTATTTCTCCGGAAATCGGGCTTTGATATAAGGCTTTTGACCGACGGCAATAAAGCCATAGAGGAGATAGAGGAGAGTAAACCTAATCTTGTAATAACGGACATTCTTATGCCCGGCACATCGGGTGGAGAAGTGTATAAAAAAATCCGGCATCGTTTTGGCTCGCACCTCCCGATTATTGTGTGTACGGGTACCAGCATGCGTGTAAAAGTAGATGATGATCCGTTATTTGCCTATATTCAAAAGCCAGTGGATTTCAAGAACCTTTTATCCATAATCGAATCGCTCCTTTCTACGGCCGAAAAGATGGCTTAACAGATAGTATACAGGTATTGCTCACGGAGTTTGATGGTTTGAAGAACAGGCCTTCCTCCCCTTGCTCTTTACGTAATGACCACCGAGCAATAAAAAGTCGAATCGTGCTTCCGTGTTTGTCGGTGCAGTATTCTTCTCGTACCCTCGAACTTTTTTGCAGGTCTGTTTGCCCCTTTGCGTTTGAGGTGAAGCGAAGAGTATATTGTTGACTTTTAAGCACCGGATTTGATACAATTTTTTTAGAAAAAGCAAAATGCGATTTCCGTTTTTATCTTTTTTTTGATAGTTTTCAAAAAACGGAAAGGAAAAGATGTATGGACAGAATACTCGTTATAGACGACGATCCGGAATTTCTCGAGATGATGGATGTATTTCTTACCAGGACACATCATATTGTACGCACACTATCGCATAGTGAAAATGTATTGAAGGAAATAGAAGAATTTGAACCGAATCTTGTGATTTGCGATATCCTGATGCCGGTAATGAGCGGGGGTAAAGTGTATGAATTGATCCGCAAACACAAAGGGGAGAAGTTCCCGGTCGTGTTATGTAGCGCTACAAACATGCGGCTCAGGATTACCGATGACCCTTTTCTTGCATATTGTCGGAAACCCATCAATTTTGAGGACCTGAATTACACCCTTCAAATTCTTCTGACCTCTGTTCAGCCAACGGTCAAAGAACCCATTGAATAGAGAGGGGAAATAAACGCAATTTTTGGGGAGGTTGTTATTCTATGGTACAATCTTCAAACTTCACCTCATTCAGGTATATCCAACCGTGAAGGTCGTTTCCCTCATCAAAACTTATTAAGTCAAAGGCGAGCTTGAGAGAGGTCGTGGTTTCCGATGCGCCCAGTGATACCGCAAGTTCATAGACGCGCGGTTTCCGCCCTGAAGGATATGCCCCGCCTTTACTTAGAAACGTACCCGTTGTCCATGAGCGCCACGTACCCGGCTCGTTACAACGCAACCGGAAATCGGCGATTTTTTCCGGATCAGCCACATTCGAGCTTACCTTCCAGCTAACCCAAGTTCGACAGTTTACCCTTTGAAGACCTTTTTTTTGTCTTTTTTTCGGGGTATGATTAGCCGCAAGTCCTTGTATGACGTAGGGGTACT
>CAZSMK010000069.1:0-27756 GCA_964608095.1 uncultured Candidatus Sumerlaeota bacterium
CTTCAGGATATTATTGTTGTTCCCCGAACCGCGCTTCGCGAGGGGAATAAAGCCTGGGTTATGTTACCTGACAATACCCTGGATGTCCGGGATGTCACCATTGTGTGGAGTGGCAACGAGCATGTCTGGGTTGCCGGGGGATTGAATGAGGGAGATCTCCTTATTACGAGTGACCTGAACGCGCCGGTTGATGGGATGAAACTCCGCACAGCCGGCGCCAGAGAAGCCTCCACGCCGTTGAATACGGAGAATACCGTTGCTCCGGAGGAAACGCTATGAACAATTTGACATTGAAATCGAGAGAGAAACGCGGTCCCCTCGCATGGATGGCGGGTCATTCCGTTGCTGCAAACCTGGTCATGGCGGTTTTCCTCATTGGGGGGTTCATCTCGCTTCTGAACGTGAAACAAGAATTATTCCCCGATATGACGTTTGATAGTGTGATCGTAACGGTTCCCTATCCGGGTGCAAGCCCCGAGGATGTCGAACGTGGCATTCTTCTCTCCATCGAGGAGGCAGTGAGGGGACTGGATGGTGTGGATGAGGTTACCTCCGTGGCAAACGAGGGGTCGGGCGTCGTGACCGTCGACCTGTTGCTCGGTGCTGACGTACAGAAATTGGCGCAGGACGTAAAAAGCGAAGTCGATCGTATTACTACCTTCCCCGACGATGCGGAAGAACCGCGCGTAACAGTCGCCTCGCACAAGCGCGGGGTTCTTGACCTTGTTATCTATGGGGATATTGACCAGAGAGTGTTACATGAGGTAGCCGAGCAAATCCGTGACCAGTTGCTTCAAGAGGCAAACATCACGCAGATCGACCTTACGGGCGTGCCTGATCTCGAGATCAGTATCGAGATTCCTCAGGAGAATCTTCGCAGGTATGGGTTGACGCTCGAGGAGGTGGCGGCGCGAATATCCGCCTCATCCATCGATATTGCCGGCGGGGGATTGAAGACCGAAAAGGGTGAAATCCTGCTTCGGATGAAAGAGCGGCGTGATTATGGCAGGGAGTTCGCACGCCTTCCTATTATTACCACGCAAGACGGCAGTGAGATTTATCTCGAACAGATTGCCACTATAGATGATCGATTTGCCGATACCGACCGTTACTCTATTTATAATGGCAAACGTGCTATCGTGCTCGAGTTGTATCGCGTCGGGGATCAGACGCCCGTTGAAGTATCCAGAGCGGTGCATAATCAACTCGAACAGATTGTTCCCAATCTTCCACCCGGTATCGAGATCGCTGTTGAAAGAGACCGTTCGAAAGTTTACGAAGATCGAGTCGGCATCCTGCTGAAAAACGGCGCCATTGGACTGGTATTGGTTCTTGTTCTCCTGGGCTTCTTTCTCGAGGTACGGTTGGCATTTTGGGTCATGATGGGTATTCCGATATCGTTTCTGGGGTCGTTCCTGATTCTTCCCGCCGCCGACGTTACCATCAACATGATGTCGCTCTTTGCCTATATAATTGCATTGGGTATCGTGGTGGACGATGCGATAGTGGTAGGGGAGAATATTTATCACTATCGCCAGGAGGGGATGGGGTTTTTGCCGGCGGCGATTCGGGGCGTTCGCGAGGTGGCAGGACCCGTGACCTTCAGCATCCTGACAAACATCGTCGCCTTTATGCCTATTTATTTTATCCCCGGCACGACGGGAAAAATGTTCAAAATGGTTCCGCTTGTGGTCTGCATTGTCTTTTCCATCTCGCTGGTTGAAAGTCTCTTTGTATTGCCTTCGCATCTTGGTCATCAGCGCGTGCGGACGCGGAGGGGACTTTTCGCATGGCTGCATGAACAACAACAGGCATTCAGCCGGACTTTCGCCGGATGGGTACGCAATGGCTATGGTCCCTTCCTCGATTTTGTTCTGCGGCATCGGTATATGACCATATCCTGCGCCTTCAGTATACTGGTCGTTATGCTTTCATTGTCATTGAGCGGACGTATGGGTATGGGTATGTTCCCCACGGTTGAATCGGATTTTTCGGAAGCTCAAGTGGTATTACCCTACGGCGCGCCTGTGGAGAGGACAGAAGCCATTATGGAACGCCTGGAAGAAAGGGCGTTGCGAGTCGTAGAAGAGAGCGGCCGCAAGGAACTTATCACCTCTTTCACGTCGGAGATCGGTTTGGGTGGAAGTCACATCGGACGCATGCGCATAAATCTCGCCGAAGCCAAAATCCGCAAAAATATCATGAGCACCGAAGAGTTCACCAACAGGTGGCGGCAAGCCGTTGGGGAAATCCCGGGTGTCGATTACATGAGATTTGCATCCGACTCCGGCGGTCCAAGGGGGCGCGGCGGTCCTATTACGGTGGAACTCAGTCACCGAGACATCGGGGTGCTTCAATCGGCAAGCCGTGAGCTAGCCGACTATATCAGCACCTACCCACGCGTCAAAGACGTTGATGATGGATTCCAGCTCGGAAAAGAACAACTGGACTTTGCGATTAAACCGGAAGGAAAGAGCCTTGGGCTCAACGCGTCCTCTGTTGCGCGCCAGGTACGAAACGCCTTCTATGGCGCGGAAGCTGTCCGCCAGCAGCGGGGACGCAATGAGATTAAGGTCATGGTGCGACTACCGGAGGACGAACGCTCCTCAGAAGAAACTATCAATGATCTTATGATACGTACTCCTGCCGGCACCTTCGTTCCACTCCGTGAGATTGCCGAAATCGAACGCGGGCGCTCCTACATCAGCATAAATCGACGTAACGGTCGGCGCGTCATCCAGGTAACCGCCGACATCATCCCCCGAAGCAAAGCGGGCGAAGTGCTCGATGATCTCGAATCATCTTTCATGCATGAACTCCAGGCTAAACACCAAGGCTTACTTTATAGCTTCGAAGGACATCATGCTGAAATGGGGGAAAGCCTGGCATCACTCAGGGTGACGTTTCTCCTCGCTCTACTGGCTATCTATGTCATGCTGGCAATCCCCTTTCGCAGCTATATTCAGCCCCTTATAGTGATGGTGAGTATTCCCTTCGGTATTGTAGGTGCGTTTCTCGGGCATCTTATTATGGGCTATGATTTATATATACCGAGCATGTTTGGCATTGTTGCGCTCTCCGGGGTGGTGATCAATGACTCACTCGTATTGATAGATTTCGCAAATAGAAGAAAACGGGAAGGAAAGGTTTCCAACCGTGATGCTATTCGTTCCGCTGCCATTCAACGATTTCGACCCGTTATGCTGACCACGTTGACGACATTCGGCGGTCTGGCGCCCATGATTTTCGAAACATCACGCCAGGCTAAGTTCCTCATACCCATGGCCCTTTCGCTCGGGTACGGGATTCTTTTTGCCACTACCATTACGCTTCTCATTGTGCCGTCGCTCTTTATGGCAATCGAGGATATCGAGCGCGCATGGGCGGCGGTCAGGAAATTATATACCGTGCCGCATAAGAAAGCGCGATCACGAGCGGTTGAGGAACAACAAGTTACCTCGTTGACTTTTGAGCCTGACGGGGAAACTTCCTGATGGTTAAACAGGCAACACTCATTCACGGCTCTGTGGTCCTCTCACTGGTGAAGATGTCCGCCGGTATGCTCGTAGGGGTAGCGTCATTGACCGGGTTCAATCTTGCCGACACCTATTTCGTGGCGCAACTGGGAACCAGGGAATTAGCCGCCATGAGTTTTACCTTCCCCGTGGCGATGTTGGTCGGGAGTTTTTCACTCGGAATCGGACTCGGGGCTGGAACCGTAATTGCACGTTTCATCGGGCAGGGTGATTCTCACCGCGTTCGCCATCTCACCACCGACGCACTTATCCTGGCATTTTTCATTGTCCTTTTTCTGGTAACTCTCGGGCTGTCATCCATGCGTCCCTTCTTCACTATGCTGGGAGCCACCGAAGAAACGCTGCCCTTCATTATCAAATATATGAGGATATGGTACATCGGGGTGGCGTTTGTTATCGTCCCGATGGTGGGTAACAATGCAATACGGGCGACCGGCGATACCCTGTCGCCAAGCGTCATAATGCTTGCTGATCTCGGGCTCAATATTATCCTCGACCCGGCTTTTATTTTTGGGTTTGGTCCTATTCCCGCAATGGGTATTGCGGGTGCGGCACTGGCTACGGTTCTTTGCCGCGGTGTTGCCCTGGTTGCCGGTCTCTACGTGCTTTATAGAAAAGATATGCTTTCCTTTGATGTTCCCAATCTTCAACGGCTCATTGCCTCCTGGAAGGAGATACTCCATGTCGGCATGCCTGCAGCAACGAGCTACATGCTGGTTCCTATCTCGGTGGGAATTGTTCTGAAGATGGTCGCCTGGTTTGGTACTGCAGCGGTGGCGGCATACGGGGCGACTACACGGATCGAGATGGTGGTCCTTATGCCCCTGATGGCGCTGGCGACATCCATGGTTCCCTTCATCGGTCAAAACCGTGGCGCACGAAAATTCGAACGAATCCATTCCGCCCACAGAGTCGCCTTTCGTTTCACAATAGCGTGGACGGCTCTCTCTCTTCTGGTATTGACACTGTTTTCAATTCCCATAGCCGCGCTTTTCAGCGATGAAAACGAGGTCATAAATTATATGATAATGATCCTGAGCATTGCGCCGCTGGGGTATGGCTTCAAGGGGTTAAGTCGCATTTGTAACGGCGCTATGAACGCCATCGGGTATCCGTATCGCGCAACTCTTGTTATGATACTGCGCCTTCTGGGGTTGATTGTGCCCGCTGCTGCATTGGGCGCTTACCTCAATGGTATAAGCGGCTTGATAATCGGCATCGTAGGCGCGGAAGTACTCTCCGGACTTGCCTTCTCGCACTATGTTTACCGCCTTTATGGGAAGCGAGAGGATGTCGTCACCGGCGCCGGTTCCGCATAACGCATCGACAACGCTTCCTCTCTCTGCATTATTTAATAAACACCGGCACGAAAATAGATCAATGAGCGCTTGAGAATAGTGGCATCTTTATATCTTTTTTTTGAGGATTTCCACAATCCGGTGGGCGGCGGCGCCGTCGCCAAAGGGATTATGAGCCGTGCTCATTTTCTTATATGCCACCTTATCAGTGAGCAACTCGTGAGCCGCGGCGAGGATGTTGTCACGGTGTGTTCCCACAACCCTGATGGTGCCTGCCTCGACTCCCTCGGGTCGCTCAGTCATCTCGCGGGTGACCAGAACGGGTTTGCCGAGCGAAGGCGCCTCTTCCTGGATTCCACCCGAATCCGTAATAATAAAATACGAGCAGTTCATCAACCAGAGAAAAGGAAGATACGCCAATGGGGGGAGCAGAAAAAAATTCGGCAGTCCTGCGAGAATCTCGCGTACCGGTTTCTGCACGTTGGGATTCAAATGTACGGGATATACGAAACAGATGTCGGGATTTTGCGTGGCAAGTATCCGGAACGCCTCGCACACCTCGCGAAACGGTTCGCCGAAATTCTCCCGCCGGTGTCCCGTTATGAGGATCATGCGCTCGAATCGATAGATATCTTCCTCGAGTTCAGGAATTGGACACACCTCGAGATCGATCTTATCACTTGCGAGAAAGAGTGCATCGACAACCGTATTACCCGTTACGTATATCTTGTCTTCCGGGTACCCTTCATTGAGCAAATTTTGTTTAGTCCACTCCGTGGGAGCGAAATGATAATCCGCTACGCAGGACGTTATCTTGCGATATATCTCTTCAGGAAAAGGGGAGTATTTGTTGCCTGTGCGGAGACCGGCTTCTACGTGGGCAATCTTTTTGTGCGCATAATAACCGCTCAATGCCGTGGCGAACGTGGTGCACGTGTCTCCCTGCACTACTACGATGTCCGGTTTCTCCTGCAGGAGCACATTTTCCATCTCTCTGAAAATCATCGAGGTGGTATAGAACAACGACTGGTTGGGCTGCATGAGGTTGAAATCGTAGTCGGGCGAGAGCGAGAACACATTGAGGACATCGTCCAGCATACGGCGATGTTGTGCAGTAACTGCAACACGCACCACGAACTCCGCCGGGTACTTACGCGCTTCGTGAATCAGCGGCGCAAGCTTAATCGCTTCCGGGCGTGTTCCGAACACGACAAGTAATTTTTGTTTCATGAGTATGCTCGAATCGCTTTACAGATTCCAAGGATAAGGGTTGTCAATTATGTCTCAGCAAATTCACCGCAAGCAATAAGAAAATTAGGAACTATCAGGGTCAGTGAGGCTGTCCGACAATTAATTTTGGAGCGCGCAGACGCGTCTGCGCTTTGTATAGGCGTGAAATCTCACGCCCCGCGACCGTGTTACGCCATCTTCTTTTATCAACGATTCTCCTCTTACGGAAAAGACATCATCTCAACGCAAAGGACTCAGAGGGATACAAAGAACGCAGAGTGTTTTTATCTCTGCATGCGGTTCTTTCTGCGAACTCGTCGGGTAGTCCTCTGCGAATTCTGCGTTGAGGTGCGTATAAAGAAAATTTCTCTTATATCCACGGATTTTCACTTATCTACACTTATCTATTTTTATTCAATGCGGAGTAGGGTCGTGCGGACCTAACGACCCCCTGCGGATTCTCAAAAAAATTTCATTCTATGGTAAAGAAATACGGTCGAAGACGCGCCGTGGCGGGGCGCGGAACGCCCTCACTCCACACCGGTATACCGATAGACTTTCCGTTCAGAACCAGAAGAACAAAAGAATTTCCTGTGTGGAGTGCGCGTGAAATGCTTTCACAAGCCCTCCGAGATCATGCGCAATTCAGAATTGCGTCGTTCCAGAAAAGATGAAGAAGTGCAAACTTTAAGGTACCACCCCGGAAATTAGCTTCTTTTGTTTGGGGGTTTTTATTATGAGCCAATATCTGATGCGTTTTTCGATGACGAAGATCGAGAAATCTATTGAGAATGGCTCAAAAAATCTGTAACTTTCTTGTATATGTATTACCGTACAAGGTGGTCATTGAGATTATAGGAATGAACTGATGAGGAGGAAAGGTATCTATTACGGCGAAAATCCCGAAAGATAATATCCGACTCGGCCAAGAGGCTTCTTGAAAATGGGTTGAAAAAAAATTCCGGGGAGGACACCACAACATCAAAGAACCAAGAAAAAGTAAACAAGGCAATCCGAAACCATAAGAGAGAGGAGTAATTATGGACGATAAAGAAATCGACCCGGGAAAGAAGTCAAGGTTGTATCAAGCGGCAATACGGGTGAAGGAGCTCGCTCCGTGGGAATGGATGACAGAAACGGATATCTTTGGAGTCCAGAATCCTGAGACAGAGGAGATAGGATTCGTGAGCGTGATGGGAATGCTGGGGGAGCACTATTCTGTAGCAGTGTATCTTGGAACAAAGGGATTAGACGGCCTTTGGAGTCTCCTTAACGGAGGGGATATAGAGATGGAAGATTTTTTTGAGGTGCCGCAACTGCAAGCCTCGTTTGAGAACCGCGAAACGCTGACCCCCAAAGACCTCGATGAAATTAAAAAGTTAGGGTTGAGATTCCGTGGTAAGCAAGCCTGGCCGGTGTTTCGCAGTTTTCGGCCGGGGTATTTCCCATGGTATTTGGAGAAGGGGGAGGTGGAGTTTCTTACGCTGGCATTAGAGCAGTTGTTGGAAGTAGCGCCGCGTTCCAGCCCGGAGTTGTTGATGCCTGAAGATGAGTTGATGTACCTGGTGCGTGTAGGTACAAAGAAGGATGAAGAGATTGTTTGGGAAGATCGGATCATGGAAATTCCAGAAGATGAGCTGGCAGAGATCCCCATCGAGATGGAAATTGAGTCGCTTGAAAAGCTGCAGGGATTGCCCCAGAAAAATATAATCCTGGAGATAGACTTCTACTTGTTTCCGGCAAAGTTTGGATCAAAGGAAGAACGTCCGCGTTGCGCATATATGCTGATGGTTGTTGAGCGAGGGAAGGGATTGGTGTTGGGTAGCGAAATGTTGAAGCCGAAACCTACCCTTGAGACAATGTATGGTATGGTGCCATTAACGATAGTGAATCTGCTGGCGAAGTTGGGGTTTGTTCCGAAAGAAGTGAGGGTGAGAACTCAACTTCTTCATCAACTTTTAGAAACATTGGAGGAACCGCTCAATTTTGAAGTCAAAAAGATGTCTGTTTTGCCTGCCCTGGATTCAGCCAAAAATTTCTTAATGCAGCGCTTTATGGAACGGGGTTAGTCTTTCATTTTTGACTGTTACTGTTATGAGTGAGGGAGTCAGATCCTTCACTTTTGGCTTTTTTTTATACTGTGAGCGCACACGTGCTTGCATGTGCTATGCCCGGGAAGGCTAACCAGGAATAAGGCTCTTCAATCCTTCATTATCTTCCGGTCACATAGAGGAGAACAACACAACACCCCTTCATGTCTCTAATTATATCAAATCATTAAAAAGGGGATTCTTCCCAGAGCATTAAGGGACTCGAAGAATTTGCGCTGAACTAAAAATACAATTTTCTTTTGACTCAGTGTATGTTATAGCAAAGAATCTATTGTTTGTCATGAGCACAGGGAAAAATACGCAAATCAACAAACCAGCCGCATTCGGTCTTTTGCTCGTTACGTTCTTGATGAGCGGTTGTTCACTGATAGAGCCGCCACGGGAGATGACCGTCTTTTCTGTATGGCAGGAGGGGATCATGAAACATTATCGACTGGACAATGGTATGGACGTCTTTATACGTGAGAATCCGGGCACAAAAACAGTTGCCATAGATGCGTGGATAAACACAGGCGGTATCAATGAACCACCGGCGCTGACCGGTATCTCACATTTTCTCGAACACATGCTGTTCAAAGGCACGGAAAAATACAAGCCGGGCGAAATCGATCGCATTATCGAAAATGTCGGCGCTGTCTGGAACGCAGGAACAAGCGAGGACTTCACTCATTATTACCTCTCGGTGGCGGCGCCTTATTTCAACACCTGTATGGATGTGATGGCGGAAGTGCTCAAAAATTCCATCATTGACCCGCAGGAAGTCGAGAAAGAACGTTTGGTCATACTCGAAGAATACCGCAGAAAACAGGACAGCCCCCCGGGATTTCTGTTCGAGCAGGTCTATATGAAAAGCTATTCACGAGGTCCTTATCAACATTCCGTTATCGGCACAACGGAAACCATACTCGCTATTACCCAGAAGGACATACTTGATTATTACCATCACTATTACACGCCGGAAAACCTTGCCCTGGTCATCATTGGGGATGTTCGCGCTGAAGATGTTCTCCCTCATGTTAGAGAGAAGTTTGCGGATTTCACGCGCGAAAGCGTCCCGTTTACCATTGACTATACTACCGAGTACGCCCTGGGTATACGCGAAAAGTACGAACGTCCCGCGGGGGATATCTATCTCGCCATGTCGTTTCCGGCCCCCGGGATAGAGAACATCAAGGACGTCTGGGCAATGGACGTTCTCTCGGTCATCCTCGGCGATGGGCGCTCATCACGCTTCTATCGAACCATTAAAGAGGATAAAGAACTTGTATCGTCAATCAACGTCTCTTACGCAACACAGAAGCTCGACAGCCTGTTCGTCGTTGTTGCAACACTTGACCCGAAAAATCTCGAGGCTACAGAGAAGGCGATACTCAAAGAGATCCAGAAAGTCGCAAGACATGCCGTTCCCGGAAAAGAACTGGCAAAGGCAAAGCGTATGATTTCGAACGGCTATTACTTCTCGACTGAAACCAATGCCGGTCAAGCGGGGATTTTCGGGTATTACTACACCCTTACAGGCTCTATTGAGTTTGAAAGGAAATACCTCGAAGGAATCCAATCAATCACGGCTGAAGACGTGAAAGAGGCAGCGTCACACTACCTCACCGCCGCCCATAATCAATTCTACATCCAGCCGGTAAAATAAAGGTCAGTCTTCTCCACGATACAATTCCGTGCTTGAATCATTCGTGCTCGGAGGACGGTTGCTGCTCGATAGGATTAATACCACGAAATAGGAGATATACTACTTCGTTGATAAAAAACGAGCTCATAGTTACTCGCGCACACCTGTAACTTTCGGAACAAATAAAAAAAGGCGCTCGATCTTATAATCAAGCGCCATGTTGCATACCTTTTTTCTATCACCTTATAACTCTACCAAGGATCGATTGGGTCGCCTTCCGGATTACGCTGTGTCCGGTGTATTTGACCAAGGCTTACTGTACCATTGGTTGCATCATACATGGTGTGGAAGCTATCGCCGGTTATATGAGCGCGGGATTTATCCGGTCCTCCTGAGGTCATTCGCCATTCGCCATACATCTCTTGTACTTTTGGATAAGGTGATGCCATTTTTGTATAGTGTTCATAGGCGAAATACATAAAACTGAAGGCCTCACGGGGAGAATCACCAACCTCAACATAGAATGGGTCTTTCGGCATCGATGTAATGTATGCAATAGGTGAAGTAATCTGGTAGTCGCCCTCGAAAGGCGTGGTTCCCCATCCTCCGATAAAGAATTCTGTTAAAACCGGTGCAGTACATGCACTGTAGGTCACATGATGATAAGTCGGATAGCTATTATGGTCGTTCATATAAGACTCGATCGCGACCGCCATGCTGCGCATATCAGCCTTACATCGAGAAACCTTACTACGAGTCTGTGCCTCGAGGAAGTTGGGGACAGCAATTGCTGCAAGGATTGCAATGATTGCCACGACAATTAAAAGCTCGATTAATGTGAATCCTTTTTTCTTCATATTCATTTCACCTCCCTTTGTCAAATGATACACACGACTTTGAACATCCATTGAAAAAGAATATACAAATAGGAATTTAATAAGCATTATTCTAAAAAAATCAAGAAAAAAATGTAATCCCTGCTTTTTTTACCGGATTTTGACCAGATCAGCCAACTGTCGTAGTCCATAGCGGAGGTAGTTGAAAATAACTTTTGGGGACTCAGCCTCACGGAGCGTCCTTATTATGTAGGCGGGGCGGAGATAATATTGCCTGAGCGCTTTCCGACGCCAGCCGGCGAGCTCCTCCACCGTCATATATAACGAGGGCATAGCAGGCGCGGAATATGCCGCACGCGGAAAACTCTTCCCGTTCAACAATCCCAGCTCAACCGACGTCTTATACAGCGGCGTGCCGGGGAAAGGATACACGTAAAAAATTTCGAGAAAACTGGGTTCGAGTTCTTTTGCGAAATCAATGTCTTGTTGCAACACCTCGGGTGTATCCCATGGCAATCCGAAGAGGAGATAGATACTTGATTTAATGCCTGCGCGATGCGTAAGGGCGACGGCGCGACGCGCGTCTTCAATGGTGGCGCGCTTATTGATTTTCTGCAACATCTCGTCCGAGCCCTTCTCCACACCGTAGGCAATAAGCCAACATCCCGCACGCTTCATCCACTCGAGCATCTCTTCGTCCAATGTATCCACGCGGCTGTTGCATGACCAGCTTATGTGAAGTCCTGCATCTACCACCTTACGGCACAACTCGAGTACCCACTTCTTGTCAGCGGTGAACAGGTCAGAACGGAACAAGAAACTTTTGATGTTGTATTTTTCCACGCATTCATTGAGTTCGGCTATGATATTATCGACTGAGCGAACGCGATTTTTATGCCCTGCCACAGCTCCTGCCTGGCAAAAAATGCAATTGAAAGGACACCCACGGTTTGTGATTACGGTAGTCTGAGGTTCCATGGTGTCCGGTCGAAAGTAGAGTTCGTTTTTTGTGAGGTGACGGGCTGGAAACGGCAGGTCGTCGAGATTCTGGATGACGGGTCGGTCGGGATTATGCTGTATCGCGCCTGTCTCGTTGCGATACGTTAGACCCAGAATCTCATTCAGTGGTTTACGACTGGCAATCTCTTCGCACGTATATTCATATTCTCTGCGAACGACCATATCCAGGTCAGGGAACTGTTCCAGTGTATCGCGAGCATGGACATTAAAATGTGCGCCTTTTGCCGCGGTCATAATAGAGCGATCGATCTCTTTTGCAATAGAAGTCGCCTGAAGGTCCGACTCCAGCGAAGGCAGAGTTGCACTGATAAATATAAGGTCCGGTTTATAATCGAGGAGATCATTCTTGAAGACCTCCCAGTCTGATTTTTCACCGGCGTAATCCTTCACGCGACAATCGCATCCCGCACGCTCGAACATCGCCGCGGCATACATTAAGTTTATCGGCGGACGCAAGGCGACGGTCTTCAACTCCTCGATTGGCGTCTGACACCGGTCCTCACGAATAAATAAGCCTGTCGGCGGCACAAGCAGCAGGACACGTTCTATTGTTCGATTCTGTATCATGGATATTCAGGGCTAGTAATGCGAACGACAAAAAAGGACTATATAGCGAAAAGGGTATCGAATTCTATAGAAATATAGAAATACATCTCACCATTCCTCGGATTCATTCTATCCTGAGTATTTCGAAGAACACGGGACAGCGCGCACCCTCACGCGCACGCGTACAACGCCAACCATTTGATCCATAAGTCCCATTCGTCCCATCTATGCGCACTCTCACGCGTGCGCATACAACGCCGAGGGCGTGTACGAACACGAGTGTGAGTACGATTATGATTTTAGTGACAAGCGCAGACGCATCTGCAAACTCCAAATTTAATTGTCGGACAGCCTCTCTGACCCCGATAGTTCCCCAAGAAAAGATTGCATTTGAATCGGTCAGGCAAGAAAATGAATACTGCTACTTATTAAGAATAGCAATGTAGGGAGAGAGCGAATGCGGGTTGTATTGCAAAGAGTGAGCCGGGCGTCGGTCAAGGTAGATGAGAAAACAGTCGGAGAGATCGGCAAGGGACTTGTGGTTCTTGCCGGAATCGCTGCTAACGATACGGTCGACGACCTTGAATACATATCGAATAAAATCGTGAATTTGAGAATTTTTGAAGACGAGGAACAGAAATTCAACCGCTCGCTCCTCGATATCAAGGGAGAATTGCTTGTGATATCGCAATTTACGCTTTATGCGGATTGCCGGAAAGGTCGTCGACCGGGTTTTACAGGCGCCGCCCCCCCTCAAGAAGCAACCGCGCTTTTTGACTGTTTTGTCGCCATGTTGTCATCCCATTCTCTCAAGGTAGAAACCGGTATCTTTCAAGCGATGATGGATGTCAGCCTGTGCAACTACGGGCCGGTTACCATTTATATGGATAGCAAAGAGATGAGACCGCAATAGATGAGCGTTACGATCAAAGCCCGAATTCCGTTTCTGAAAAGCAGATGGTTCAGAATAATTGTTGTGTTGATCTGTGCCGGAGGGATCGTTTTCTCGGCGCTCTGGCTAATAAAGACTGATCGGGAGATTATACGCGAGATAATTAAATTCGGTGAAATTGCCGTTGAGTCGAAAGATATTGATATACTCGCACCCTGTATAAGTAAGGATTATGTGGGGTATTATGGGACAGACCGCGAGGACGCCCTTTCGCAGGCACGCCATGATTTGAAACTCGTTGAGGAGATTTCAATCAAGATTAAGAACGTGGAGATTGAATTTAAGGAGAGGGGTAAAGCCGATGTGACGATAACGTTCTTTGTATCAGGCTATTATACCGGCTCGGACGTATATAACCGACTTTATTTCAGGGGAATAACACGCAGTGATGCCACGGAAGCGGAAGAGGCTTTTTTCGAATTCACCCAGGAAGATGACGGGAAATGGCGGATTACGGAAGCGGACATTAATTATTAGAGGAAGCGAGAAACGATGAAGGTTACGTTAACCTCGATGGATGGAATCAAGCACGACATCGATCTGCGATGTGTCGTGGTCAAAATAGGTTCGGCAGTGATTACGCGTGAGATGGGCAGGCTCGATCGTTCCTTAATCAATTCCTACACGCGTGTAATCAGCGCTCTCTACGAGCGAGGTATCCGGGTGGTTATAGTAAGTTCGGGAGCCGTGAGCGCCGGGTTGGGTGAGGTAAACGCCTCGCGTCCGCCTCAGTCGATTCCAGAAAAACAAGCCCTTGCCGCCATCGGGCAAAGTCACCTTATGCGCCAGTATACCGACGCCTTTTCACGCTATAACCGGAAAGTCGCTCAGATTTTGCTGACTCGCGATGATATGGACGATCGACGCCGCTATCTCAATACCTCATATACTCTTGATCGGCTGTTTGATATGGGCGTGGTTCCCATAATAAATGAAAACGATACTACCACTATCGACGAGTTGAAATTCGGCGATAACGACCTTCTATCTGCAATAGTGGCGACAAAACTCGATGCGGAACTACTTCTCCTGATGACGGTGGTCGATGGTCTGTACGTCGGCGACCCCACCAAAGACAAGCATTGTCAATTATTACCACGGGTAGAACGGATAACTCCTGAGATCAAAGCCCTTGCAAGCTCAGTAAAATCAGTCCTGGGTAGCGGTGGGATGCAGAGTAAGCTCCAGGCGGTCGAATATGCCTCGCTTGCCGGTATTTATTCGATCATAGCCAATGGCAAAAAAAGAAATATTCTTGAAACCATCATCTCGGGCAAGGTTGACGGCACCCTCTTTCTTCCCGCATCACGAAAACGAATGAGCAAACGAGAACGATGGATTGCATTCGGTACCGCAGGTCGCGGAAGAAAAATTATCATTGATTCCGGCGCTACCAAGGCATTGATACAGAAAGGAAAAAGTCTGCTCTCCGTGGGTATTAAGGACATAGAAGGGGAGTTCTCGCGTGGAAATGTGGTGTTTGTATGTAACGAAAAAGGTGATATTCTGGGCAAAGGTCTTGTGAATTACAGTAGTGATGAGGTATTGAAAATTAAAGGGGTACGTACCTGTGATATCGCAGGAATTCTGGGATATCGGGATTATGAGGAAGTGATTCACCGCGATAATTTTGTCCTCCTCATTGACACATAACCTTATATTAAGGTAAAAAAAAACATATACCGTTTTTTGGCATTGAACAGACTCCGGTGAGCAACCGGAACTGAGGATTTCTTTTATGGACGTAGCACAATTAGTTCATCAAATCGGAACGCAGGCAAAGGAAGCATCGGCACACCTGGCATCTCTACCAACGCAATTAAAGAACAAGGCTCTTCACTGCATGGCGGATCAGATTGAGGGCAATCGAGAGGCGCTCAAGGCAGCCAACTCCGAGGATATCGAAGCCGGGAAAAAGGCGGGATTGACCTCCGCCATGCTGGACAGGCTTCTTTTAACTGATACGCGTATCAATGGAATGCTCGAGTCGCTCGAGCGTGTCGCTCAGCTTGACGATCCCGTTGGAGAAATCTTTGATATGCATACGCGCCCGAATGGACTCAGAGTGGGCAAGATGCGCGTGCCTATCGGCGTTATCGGCATAATCTACGAGTCGCGTCCGAATGTTACCAGCGACGCAGGCTCGCTTTGCATTAAATCAGGTAACGCGGTCATCCTCCGTGGAGGCAAGGAAGCGCTTAATTCGAATAAGAAAATCGTCGAGCTTATGCAGAAAGGCGCCGAGAGCGCCGGGCTTCATCCCTCTTCAATTCAGCTTATTCCGGTTACCGACCGCGAAGCAGTCAATGTAATGCTCAAGATGAACGACGCTTTAGATCTGATCATTCCGCGAGGTGGGCGCTCTCTTATCGAGACCGTTGTTCGCAACGCTACTATTCCGGTGATCAAACATTACGATGGCAATTGCTTCATCTTCATCGATAATGAGGTCGATTTCGAGACAGCCATAAATATCGTTATAAATGCCAAGACGCAGCGTCCGGGAGTGTGTAACGCACTCGAATCATTATTGATACACAAGGAGATTGCTCGCGTTCTTCTCGATAAATTGGTACCCGCGTTTCAATCCAAAGGGGTGGAACTCAGGGTGGATGAGACTATTCATGAGTGGTTTCCCGACCTTGCCCTTGCCACGGAAGAGGACTGGCTTACCGAATACCTCGACCTGATCCTGACCGTGGGAGTTGCAGATAATCTTGACTTTGCCATCGATTTTATTAATCATTATGGTTCACATCATACAGATGCTATAATCACAAAAAATTATGCTCATGCTATAGAGTTTTTGAACAGGGTAGATTCAGCATGTGTCTTTGTTAATTGTTCTACGCGCTTCAGCGATGGAGGAGAATTCGGCATGGGGTGTGAAATCGGTATAAGCACCGACAAACTTCATGCACGCGGTCCTATGGGACTCAAAGAACTAACGACAACGAAATTTATTGTATTGGGAAATGGACAGGTAAGAGAATAACGTTCTTTGAATGGTTTTGTATGTTTTCGGTTTTACATAGAGAGAGCGTGTCGATAGATAAACGATACGCTACACAAGCTTCTATAAAGGGAGTGATAACATGCCTTCGGTGATGGAAAGGAAGTTGGGGGAAATCCTGGTGAGGGATAAGGTTATCACCGAGGAGGAGTTGAGCGATACCCTCAATGAGCTGGAATCGACGGGTGAGAACCTGGGTTCGATTCTTATCCGGAAGTCGCTTGCAACGGAGTCCGAAATTGCGGCGGCGTTGGGGAAACAGCTTAACGTTCCCTTTATCACACTTGCCCATTATGAAATCGATGCGGAGGTTTTCCAGAGCATACCCGAGGAGCTGATAAAAAAGTACAAAATTGTGCCGGTTGACAAGACGGGAGAGACCCTGACCGTGGCACTCTCTGATCCCTCAAACATCTATCTGCTCGATGAACTTCGTATTCTGACAAAATGCCAGATTGTGCCCGTCATCAGCTATGAAAGCGATATCATCGAGACCATTGAACGCTATGCCCAAAACGATCAAAGCCCATACGAGGAGATGCTCAAAGACATAACGGAAGATGAAGAGGAGATGGAGTTTCTTGCCAGCGAGGAGGAGGTCGATAGTGAAGACGAAAATGTGGAGGTGGAAATCAACGAAGCGCCCGTTATTCAGCTGGTCAACCTGATTATTACGGAAGCGATCAAAGCGCATTCAAGCGATATCCATATCGAGCCGCAGGAAAAATCACTCCGGCTTCGTTACCGGATCGACGGCGTTCTCCAGGAACGAACACCACCCCCGAAGAAATTTCAGAACGCAATTATATCCCGTATTAAGATCATGTCGGAGATGGACATTGCGGAGCGACGGTTGCCGCAGGACGGCAGATTCAAGGTCAGGCTGCAGGGAAGAGATATCGACTTTCGAGTGTCAACCATTCCCACCCAATACGGCGAGAAGGTCGTGTTGCGTATTCTCGACCGAAGCAATCTTGTCCTTGACCTCAAACAGCTCGGGTTTGACGAGGGTATGCTTGGGGTGTATAATAATGTGGTTCGACAACCCTGGGGGATGGTGCTTGTCACCGGACCTACAGGAAGTGGAAAATCGACCACACTTTACGCAACCCTCAACACTATTAACGATCCACGAAAAAATATTCTTACTATTGAAGACCCTATCGAGTACCAGTTAAAAGGCATTACTCAGGTACAGGCGAGGACGGATATTGGATTAAGCTTTGCCCAGGGATTGCGCTCATTTTTGCGTCAGGACCCGGACATTATCCTTGTAGGTGAGATTCGAGACCATGAGACCGCCGATATTGCCATTAAAGCTGCGTTGACAGGACATCTGGTCTTCAGTACTTTGCACACCAACGACGCCTCCAGCACGCTCAATCGGTTGATCAATATGGAAGTTGAACCTTATCTGGTTTCCGCTACCCTGTTGATGTCTATTGCACAACGACTGGTTCGTCGAATCTGTGAACATTGCAAGGAAGCCTACGAACCGTCGGAAGACATGATCAGTTCGCTCGGTATCGAAAAAGGGGACGGTAAATTGCAGTTTTTCCGGGGAAAGGGCTGCCCTCATTGTCATCATACAGGGTATCGTGGTCGAGTTGCTCTTTATGAGATGATGCTCATGACAGAGCGAATCCGCGATCTGTCACTTAAAAGAGCGCCTTCCAATATTATTAAAGAGGCTGCTTTGGACGAGGGCATGCAGACACTTCGGCAGTCGGGCATTGCAAAGGTTCTCGAAGGGATTACGACCATCGAGGAAGTCCTTTCTGTGACAGCGTCGGATGAGGTCCTATGATATACAACATATATCAAACCATAAAAAGGAGAGGAGTCGACCATGCCACTTTTTGATTATGTTGCACGTGACCCTAAGGGAAACGTAATAAACGGAAGAGTGGAAGCGCCGAGTACCTCTTCCGTAGTCCGAATACTTCGCGAACGGAATCTCCTGCCGACTGCTATACAGGAGAGCCGTCGTGCAGGGGCAAAACGAGAGGTCAAGGGACGTTGGGGAAAAATTACGGTGTTCGATCTCGCCTTGTTTTGTCGCCAGATTGCTACCATGCTGCGCGCTGGTCTCACCCTGACGGAAACCCTTGATATCCTCAGTGAACAATCTGAAAAAACAACATTGAAAGTCGTGGTCAAAAAAGTCCAGAAGGATGTTGAAGCAGGAGCCTCACTCACCGAGGCAATTGCACGTTACCCCAAGGTGTTCAGTCAGTTCTTTGTAAGTATGATCAAAGCAGGTGAAGCCAGTGGTATGCTGGATAGCGTGCTTGACCAGATGGCAAGTTATTTTGAAAGCGTAGCCTCAATTCAGCGTAAGATACGCGCTGCGGTGGTGTATCCCATCGTTGTCTTTATCTTCGCCCTCATCATCACTATCTTCCTTCTCACCAGCGTGGTTCCTGTGTTTGCAGATATATACGAGGATGCAGGCGGAGATCTTCCTTTCCTTACCAAAATGGTTATTCAATTGAGCGACATTGTGCGACATCGATGGTGGATCGTCCTTTTTATACTTGTCGGGATAGTGGTCTTTTCCACCCAATGGTACAAGCGCCCATCGGGTCGACGGTTTTTCGATACGTTGAAGCTTCGTCTGCCGATTTTCGGCAAGCTCTTTCTCAAAGCCGCGCTTGCTAAATTTGCCCGCACCTTTGCGACCTTGATGCGCTCGGGTGTGAGCGTACTTACCTCACTTGAGATCGTCGCGAAGACCAGCGGAAACATACTTATCGAGAACGAAATTTTACGCGCACGGAGCAGTATTAGAGGCGGTGAGAGCATCAGCCAGCCTCTTTCCGAATCGCCTCTTTTCCCACCCATGGTGACACGCATGATCAGCGTGGGAGAACGAACCGGTGCACTCGAGAACATGCTTAACAAAATCGGGGAATTCTACGAAGACCAGGTGTCCACGACCGTCGCCGGTTTGACCGCCATCATCGAGCCCATTCTCATCATCATTGTCGGTATTATGGTCGCCTTTATTGTTATATCTATGTTTCTCCCGATGTTCAAGATGTGGACATTAGTTGTATAAGATTTTATCGAGAAGGGTGTAAATCAATCAGATGATAGATCTAAAATTAGAAAAACAGTTTTCAGATATCAAGGAGCTGTTAGGACTGTGGAAGAAGTTTCATGAGTTTTTCGTAATTGGAGTCAAATCGACAGAGGTAATGCCGGAGAATGAACAACAATTTCTCCGCCTTAAGAGTCGCATTGCCATGCTCAGCGATGCGTTCCTTGAAGCCCTGACCCATGATCACAATATCGGTCAAAATGTGATTAGCCTTGTCGAACGCTCTATTACGCTCCAACACCTCTCCAAACTCAGTGTTGCGGAAGTAAAAAAGATGGAGATTGAATGGCACGAGGCTTACCTGCTCCTGAACGAGGTCGTGGGCATACTCGAGGATAGGAAAGAAGAGCTCGGCAAGGTATCCCCATCGAAATATAGAATCAAGAAAATGTCCAAATCCGCGATTCATGGGGCGCGTGTTTTTTTTACCAGCGGCTACTTCAAAATCCTTATCGGGATTGCCGTCATCATATTTA
This sequence comes from uncultured Candidatus Sumerlaeota bacterium, assembly GCA_964608095.1. GTDB lineage: Bacteria > Sumerlaeota > Sumerlaeia > MWCT01 > JAGHBZ01 > CAZSMK01. The sequence continues at coordinate 19,746 of CAZSMK010000069.1, forward strand.
TATTATGGGCGTTACCCGCGTTAAATATTCTGGATTATAGTCAACTGAAAGAATACAAATACACCAAGCCTATTTATAAGGCGCTCGTAAAAACATATAGAAAAACGTTCAATGCAGAGCTCCCTTACGATTCCATTGACGATCTTGAACTTGATGATTCAAAACGAGCCGATAATAATGTTGAAGATCAGGGTGAAGCTCAAAATGTCACTTTACAACAATCTGCAATGCAATATTTTCAGATGAATCTCCATGATGCCCTGCGCAGTTGCCAGGAATTTGAAGCAAGAGAATTCCGCTACAAGGGACAGCAAGTGCGCATTCTTTTATTTCGTTACAATAACATCATCGACGCCGATAATGTGGTGGCGCAATTTAACGATTGGAAGCAAGGTCACCGCGATGAGCTGGATTATCCGTCCAATATTATTGTGAAGATGACGACCGCGTTCAATAAGTTGAATATTGTTGTTTTCATACTCTCCCCGAGCGAGGAAGCGCGAAACTATTTTAAAGAAGTGGAGTTTGGAGTGTATGACTAACTTCATTGCACGGGGATGCCAAGGCTAATTTCTGCATAATTGTGTCATTATCCAACGATAAAATTATTCGGGATTGGTTGACCCTCTACCTTGTTCCGGGCGTCGGACGAGGATTATATCATCGTCTTCTCGCTCAGTTCCAATCGCCCGGTGAAGTTCTTGATGCGCCAATTCCGGAACTCAAAAAAGTCAAGGGGGTATCACAGGAGCTGGCTGAACGCATCGTTCATGCTCATGAGAACGTTGACGTGGAGCAGGAAGTCCGGTGTATGGAATCCCACCGTGTGTCCCTTCTTATGTACAACGACCAACACACATTTCTTCAGTACATGTACACTATGTCGACGCCGCCGCCTCTTTTATATGTTAAGGGAAATCTTGTTGAAAACGATCGTTTTGCAGTCACCGTGGTGGGTTCCCGGGCGTGTACGCCTTACGGGAAACTGATGTGTGAACGTATTGTCAGGGGGCTGGTTGATTATGGACTGACTATAGTAAGCGGGGCAGCTGCCGGTATCGATACCTTTGCCCATACGTATGCCTTGAAAAACGGCGGGCGCTCGATAGCGGTATTACCGTCCGGGCTCGCTGCTGTTCGTTCATCTCGAACCACCCGATTGGTTGAGGAGATTGCCTCGAACGGCGCAGTGCTCTCGGAGTTTCCCATGAAACAACATGAAGAACGGAAATCGTATGCTCAGCGAAACACAATTCTTGCCGGACTCAGCCATGGTACGGTTGTCGTCGAGGCAGCGCCTGAAAGTGGGTCGTGCATGACGGCATATATCGCCCTTGACGAAAACCGCAGCGTGTATGCCGTTCCCGGCGATGTTAATAGACGCACCAGCAAAGGATGCAACGAGCTTATCAAACAAGGTGCGCGCCTTGTTGAATCCGCAGATGATATCATCGAAGACCTCCGTCATATACTTGAACGCGAAGGCGCCGCCTTGAACTCAGGGGATAAAAAGGTCGACGATTTAACCGTTAAACATCTGAATGGCTTGACTGAGACCGAGCGTCGTTTGTATGATGTAATTTTGCGTTCGCCGATATCGTTCGAAGAATTAATCTCGATATTCGGTGCGGATAAAATCGGAGAATTATCCAATACCGTGCTGCACCTGGAAATGAAAGGTTTTATAACCCAGCTTCCGGGTAAAATATATACTATCAAAAATTAAAGGGACATTATGGCAGAAAAGAAGTCATTAATAGTCGTAGAGTCGCCCACCAAGGCAAAGACCGTTCAAAAATATGTAGGAAAAGATTACAAGGTCGCTGCTTCATCAGGGCACGTTAAGGATTTACCCGTGAGTAAGCTGGGTGTAGATGTGCGAAACAATTTCCAGCCTCAGTACAGCGTGGTAAAGAAAAAGGAAAAAATCGTAGAAGAGCTCAAACGCCTTGCGAAATCAGCAGGCGCTATCTACCTTGCCTCGGACCCTGATCGTGAGGGCGAAGCGATTGCGTGGCATGTCGCGGAAATCCTCGGCAGCAAAGGGAACCAGGTTCACCGAATTCTGTTTCATGAAATTACCAAAAAAGCGGTCGAGGAAGCCCTTGCAAACCCAGGAAAACTAAATGTCCATCTGTATGATGCGCAAAAAGCACGGCGTGTACTTGACCGTCTGGTCGGATACCAGATTTCTCCTATCCTCTGGAAAAAAGTTAAACGCGGATTGAGCGCCGGTCGAGTGCAATCTGTTGCGGTTCGCCTTATCTGCGAACGTGAAGAGCAGATTCGTTCTTTCAAACCGGAAGAGTACTGGCTTATCGATCTGCTGGTTAAACTGGATAAGCAAAGAGAACTCACACTTCGTTTAAAAGAGATAAACGGCAAAAAGACAAAAGTTCGTAGTGAAGCCGAAGTCAACAAGATAGTCAAAGATATCAAAGGGAATCCTCTTGTAATTACTGAGGTGAAAAAGAGAGAGATCAAGAGGAAACCTTCCGCACCATTTATTACGTCAACACTCCAGCAAGAGGCGGCTCGGCGCTATCGCTTCTCTGTGGTTAAAACCATGGTCATTGCCCAACAGCTTTATGAAGGGATAGAGATAAAGGATCAGGGCCTCGTGGGATTGATTACGTACATGCGAACCGACTCGGTTCGTGTCAGCGCCGATGCGGTAAAAGCCGTCAGGGATTATATTCAGAATGAATACGGCAAGGACTATCTTTCTGCGAGTCCCAATATTTATAAAAACAAACGTCTGGCACAGGATGCCCACGAGGCGATTCGCCCTACATCGCTCGATCTTGCTCCTGAAAAAGTCAAGGATTCGCTCGAACGAGACCAACTCATGATCTATCAACTTATCTGGGATCGCTTTGTCGCATCACAGATGGCAAATGCATGCTTCGATCACCTCACTATTAAAGGGACGGTCAAGGATACCTATGGATTTGCCGCTGATTTCGAGGAGATGACATTTCCCGGCTTCAAGAAGGTCTATGAGGAACGTTACGATGATGAGGATAAAAAAGCAGAATTACCCACCCAGTTTCCCGAAGTAAAAGAAGGTGACACCTACACGATTGATGATATTACAACTCAACAGAAATTCACCCAACCCCCTGCTCGGTATACTGAAAGTTCGTTGGTTAAGGAGTTGGAAAGCAAAGGTATCGGTCGACCATCAACCTATGCATCCATCGTAAGCACTATCAAGGATAAACATTATGTTGAAAAAGACAGGGGGTATTTCAAACCCACAGAGCTCGGTGAAACTATCAATCGTCTCCTGATTGAACATTTCCCTGAAGTAATGGATGTCAAATTTACCGCCACCATGGAAAACGAACTGGACAAGGTCGAAGAAGGCGAGGTCAATTGGACAGAATTATTGAAAAATTTTTACACACTATTTGAACGGCGGTTGAAGAATGCCCAGGAGCGGATGCGTAATGTTCGCCTTGAACAGGCAGACACAGGAATAAAGTGTGAAAAATGCGGGGCAAACATGGTAATCCGCTGGGGTAAAAAGGGGAAATTTCTCGCGTGTCCGAATTACCCACGATGTAGAAACACCAAAGAGTATATCGCCTCAGCTACCGGTGCAATCAAGGTTGTTGAAGAAGTGGAAACGGAAGAGCCGTGTGAAAAATGCGGTCGTATGATGGTTGTGCGTGTGAGCAAGCGAGGTCGATTTCTTGCCTGTCCCGGTTATCCTGAATGTCGCAATTCAAAACCACTTACCTATGGATTGAAGTGTCCCCGCCCCGGCTGCGACGGCAAAATTGTCGAGAGGCGCTCTCGACGCAGTGGCAATCCCTACTATGTCTGCACGAGATATCCTGATTGCGATTTTCTCGTATGGGATTTCCCGGTCAAGAGGACTTGCCCGAAATGCGGATGCAAATTTATGCTCCTTTCACGCGACGGTGAAGAACGCTATCTCCGTTGCGCTAATAAAGATTGCGATTACGAAGAGCGAATCAGTTAAATCCTCAGTAGCGATAGAAGAAGTCGGCGATGAACGCACAAGAGATACACCGTATCAGAGGGACAACGATAGTTGCCGTCAAGAGAGACGAACAGGTCGCCATCGGAGGTGACGGTCAAGTCTCTTTGCAACAGACGGTTATTAAAGCCCGCGCCCGTAAAGTCAGGCGTCTCTATGACGGCAAAATCCTTGCGGGCTTTGCGGGGGCTACCGCTGATGCCTTAACACTTTTCGAGAAACTTGAGGCAAAATTAAATGAGTATAACGGCAACTTGCAACGCGCTGCTATCGAACTTGCCAAGTCATGGCGCACCGATAAATACCTTCGTAGACTCGAGGCATTTCTTATCGCCGCCGATATGGATACTATCCTTCTGATTTCCGGTAATGGTGACGTTATTCAACCCGATGACGAGATCATTGCCATAGGAAGCGGTGGCGCATACGCCATGGCTGCCGCGAAAGCCCTCTATAAACACACCGCACTCTCAGCCAGAGATATCGTTGAAGAAGCAATCCGTCTCGCCGCTGATATCTGCATTTATACCAATGATGCCATTGTCGTTGAAACGCTGCCTTAATGCAGCGCCTTTTCTTTCAACCCAAATGCGACCTATTCCTTGACAGTAGCCGGGTTAAGATAGGTTCTACGGCTGAACATTCTGCGTATGGGACCTCTGGAGTTTTATGGCTCACCCGGCATGCTTTTGTCCTTGTCCTTTTGCTCCTGTTGTGTTCGGCGTTGACTGAGAAAGGCGGGAATATTCAGCAAGTAGAAAATACCCGTTGTGGTGGAGATATTTCGCAGGGTTCGACGGGTCTCGCGGAAAAATTCGTTATAGACTACCTCGGTCGGCGCTTCTCCTACTTCCTTGACCTTGGTGAGCCTCTCGAGTGCATATAGTGCGATAATGATTGAAAGAAGGAAGAGATATTCCAAGCCCCGAATGTCCAAGATGTTCACCGTAAATATGCCGCCTTCCGGTAAGCGTGTCTTCAATGATGTTTGGATCTCCCAATACTCGAAATAATGAGAGATAAATCCACCTAAGATAGGAGCAAGTGCGGAGACGAGCGATACCAACGTTCCGTTAACCGCCAGATAGGCGGTTGCTTCTTCTTTAGGCGCCAGTTTATAGACGATATTAATCGTGGAAATAACAATCCCCGCAATCGCCGTTCCCATCAAGAAATGAATCAGCCCAAGATACAAATGAGTGAAAGGATGTGGCTCGGGCAACGCGGTAAACGGCCACAGTCCGAGCGAAATCATATAGAAAATGCAGCTGATGTAGAACACCGGCTTATTCCCGAATCGGTCGACAATCTTTCCCCAGATAATGAGAAACGCGATGTTCATAACCTGGGCAAAAACGCTGTAACTAACCACGGTAGTCAGGGTTAAACCAAGGCGTTTGAACATAAATACTGTATAAAACGGTGCGCTGAGATTCAATGCAAAAGACCATGCGATAATGGAGATCAGGACACGACGGTAGTTCTTGTCCTTGAGAGGGTGCTCGAGGATATCTTTAAGGCGGCGTCGTGGCTTGGGAACCTGGAACAGCGGTTCATGAGCCTGATACAGTAATCCCGAGCCGATAAAGCCAAGGAGCGTGGCGAAGGAAAAAAGAACCGTATAACCCAGGAGCCATTCTTCGACTGTCCTGCCGGTCTTGTACAGATCGATTAACCAACCGGCAAGAAGACTTACCACCAGCCCAACGCCCAAACTGATGCTCAGGCGTCGCGAAAAAAAACGCCCCCTGATAGGGTCAGGGACAAGATCTTTCATCCATGAGTTCCAGCATGCATTCGCAATAGCCGCGACTGACGCTGAAAAAAACAGCAAGATCGGTAAGGCGAGTAAACGATGCCCCGAAACGAACAGTAACGGTATGAAGGCTATTATTCCCCAGAAGATTCTGCTTACGAGGGTTGAGATCAAGGTCAGTAATCTGCGGTTGGGAAAGAGCTGGATCAAGGACACGGCGGGTAGTTGAAATGCGTTTCCCAAAAACGGAATAGCCGCGATCAACCCGATAAGGAAATTTGATGCCCCGAGATTGAGAGAAAAATCGGTAAGAAAAGCCCCGCCGGTCAGCGCTACCATTGTCCATGAAAAAATGCCGTCAAACACTACATACTGAAGACTCCTCTTCTCGCGGCTTTTTGAGTTGTCAATCTCCTCGCTCATCTTAAAAACGTGTCTACTTAAACAATATGTTCTTCATGATAGATTATTATAAATGTATGTTGATATGACTGTAGTTTAAATTCCATCAAAAAAGCAAAAACTATTGCATATCGCTTGAAACTGTAATAGTGCTGATTTGACATTTCCCGCAAACGGAGAATGAGAATGTTACAACTTCGTGGCATTGCTGGTATTATAGTCTTTATAGGAATAGCCCTTCTCTTCAGTACAAATCGTCGAAAAGTGCGATGGCGTCCTATTATGGGGGGTGTTCTTCTTCAATTTCTCATAGCAGCCCTCTTATTCTTGAATCCGGGCGGCATCAAAGCCTTTATGGTGATTAACAGCACCGTGGTATCGCTTCTCGACCATGCCCGAGAAGGGGCGTATCTGGTGTTCGGACAATTGGCGATCCCGCCGGGGCAGACCGGTGCTGCAGGCGAGGAGTCCATGGGCTTTTTCCTGGCGTTTCAAGCTCTCCCGACCATCATCTTTTTCTCTGCTCTTATGTCATTGCTGTATTTCGTTCGCATTATGCCCCTCATCCTCAAGACTTTTTCTTATATTTTCACACGCGTGATGCATATAAGCGGCGCTGAAGCCCTCTGTACCTCCAGTAATATCGTCGTGGGCATAGAGTCGGTCTTTTCCATTCGACCTTACCTGAACAAAATGACACGCTCAGAATTTCATCAAATCCTCACTGCAGGTATGGCGACTATCGCCTCGTCTGTTCTCGGTTTTTACGTACTCTTGCTTATCGAGAAGTTCCCCATGATAGCGGGTCACCTGGTCAGCGCCTCGTTGCTCAGCGCGCCTGCCGCTGTGGTTATGGCAAAGGCAATGGTCCCCGAGACCGAAAGCCCCCAGACTATGGGCAAGACGGTCAGCGGCGAGAAATTACCCGCTCATAGCCTTGTAGAAGCGGTGCTGCTCGGAGCGAATGAAGGGCTGAAGCTTACGCTCGGTATCGTCGCCCTTCTTATTGCCTTTATCGGACTCGTTTCGCTCGCCAATGCTATTGTCGGCTGGACCGGCGCACAACTCTCACATACCGGCTTACCACTGGCTGATATTTCTATAGAGAAAATACTCGGGTGGATTTTTTATCCCTTCACCGTGCTTATGGGTATTGACCTGAGGGATGCCGGCGCTATCTCAATAATTCTGGGTGAACGAACCATCCTGACAGAGGTGGTAAGTTACCAGCACCTTGCGGCTATGATGGCGGGTGGAAAGCTTGCCGATCCACGCTCTGCGGTGCTTGCGTCCTATGCGCTCTGCGGCTTCAGCCATGTTGCCGCGATTGCCATTTTTGTCGGTGGGATTTCAGCCCTGGTTTCCGAGCGTGCCCGGGACATTGCCCGCCTTGGTTTCCGCGCTTTGCTCGCTTCAACGTTGGCATGTTTTCAAACCGCCGCCGTCGCAAGCGTCTTTATTTCCGTCGATAAATCGCTTCTCTTTATCGGCTGAATCTTTGTAAAAAAGTTGACCATACCCTGTATACTCGAATCAAGCCCTATGAGGAGAGGGCATATCGATTCAGGATCAGACCTCAATAAGGAATGACCTTCCGGGACTATAAAGGTGATTCTCATACCACATTTATGGAGTGCCTTCGTAAGTTCGGTACACACTACCCATTTTTTCCGAGATTTTTACGCTGTCGGGATGAATAACATTGGAGCGATTCGCGAAATAGGGATTTTTGAGGAGAATGAGTTAGGATATATGGCGTGAGGTCTCACGCCGATACAAATAGCCGATCTCTCATCCGCCACGGCGCGTTATAACCCCGCCGGAGCGAATGAAATTCTTAAAAA
>CAZSMK010000070.1:0-17549 GCA_964608095.1 uncultured Candidatus Sumerlaeota bacterium
CGGTCCCCAAAATTTATTACAAGCCCAAGTTTCATTCCTGCTTATCTCCATGTCTTCTCTGAGTTTCTATTTTCAACGCAAAGGCGCAAAGCCGCAAAGTATTTTTAAGACGTAAAACTCTATTGACTCCTGAAGCAGAACATCCTGAAATAAGAGATGATACTTTAAATCTAATTCTTCCGTGCAACAATGAAAATGAGAGGTTCAGAATATTAAACAAAATGAATATTCTCTTTAAAGATGAAATCACTCCATTTACAATCTTAAAAATAAAGCATCATTTAAACGGGTATTTCCTCGTTTTTCAAACCTCTTTAAAGATCTGAACTGTTTCTTATTTAAATCTGACTTCATCATTCGCCAAAAAAATTAACCTTAGGCTTCTTATCAGATCATCTCATAACGCTTCTTTTCTTTTGCCAACAAAACTTTCAAAGAATACTTTGCGCCACGAACGATTTCAGAGATGAAAAGATATATCTGCATGAGCGAGACAGGAGGTAACCGTTTGATGTTCCAATCACGTTGAACCGGGGAAATAATGCGATTCAGGGATATATCACGGTAAAAAAGTAATTATTCTTAGAGTGTGAGGGGGAGAATCTCGATTTTGCGGTCAGAGAGACTGTCAGACAATTTATTTTGGTCTGCGCGGACGTGTCTGTGCTTTGTATATGCATGAGACATCACGCCCCGAGAACAGAACATGGCACGTACCTCGACAAGAGCAGCACTCCATACGGCGGTGTCTCCTTCGCAGCCATAAGGCGTTGCACTCCCCAATAAGACTCCAGGTATTTGATTTTTCACTTATTTTTTGAATTGTCGAACAATCCCTCTCACCCAGCAGGTTTTATATATTTATCTGGACTGTCAGGCGCTTTCCTTTTTCGGTCTCGACTTTGCGTTCCACCGGCGCATATCCCTCACACATAACCTTGATGGTGTGCGTCCCTCCATCAATGAATTTAAAAAGGAACTTCCCGTCGGATTCGGTCTGCGTAACCAGGGTATCGTTTAGCCAGACAAGTGCATTGTGGACTCTTATACCAGTCTTTGCATTGCTGATATTTCCTTCGATGGATGCCAGGTTTCTGTCGTCGAGTCCGAAGTATTGAAGTAACCCGTAAAAAATAGCGAGCGCTTCTTTGCGACAGCCGGCGGTAGTGGAAATTCTAACTTCGGCTCCGGGCGCGTCGAACATCACAGGACAGACATAAAGCGCCGTATAATCTTGCGCAGCGTGCATGACCTCCCAGCTCGACCAATTATGAATCTCCGAAGGCAGAGGCTCGCGGCTGGTGACGTCACCGAGTTCCGCTCCGGTTCCCAGTAGTTCACGCAGATGAAAGATCAATGCTTTTCCGACCTCGCCACCACCGCTCCACCGGTGCCCGATTCGCGTTACGTTCATACCGGGTTTCTCTTTCAAGCCGGGTTCTGGAAGTCGATGCCCGATAGATATAAACACGGCAGGATTGCGTTCCAAGCCGAACCGAACACGTGACACATTGTCCATGCTCCTGTCGATTCGGCGCGTAAGTGATACGTCCGCACCAGCCTGGCGCAGGTAATCTTCAAGGTAAAGAGCGGTGCGCAGATTCGCATCGGACGCTCGTAGCCCTGTCGCGCCGATAACGTGGGGATCGTCGCCCCCGCCTTCGGGATCAACAATTATAACTTTGCTGTGTAAAACGCCTTCGAACATGGGGTCGAGCGTGACGGGATGTTTACGTATCGCTTCTGAAGGCGCTTCGCTCATGGCACTGCGCTGTGTCCAATATCCGTTACTCTTCACGATAAACGAAGCCGGTTTCTGTTCCTCGAGCATCACGATTGCCGTTCCACTTATATTCGTGATATGAATGGGGCTTTCCGTATCGTCACTAAAAATCTTTGCACCCCTTATGGGCGCCGCACCGGCTTTTTCTCTCGCCTTTTTCATAACTTGTATCTGAATCATCTGTTCCATATCTTCAACGTCGATGGGCTTCGGGCCTCCCTGTTCCGCAAGGTCGACACGCTCAACAAACGAATTATGCCCCGCAAGGTTACGCGCAGCAATCTCGAGCATCTCCTCGTTCTGATCGATTGGGGGATAATAGACGAATAATTGCCCGGAGGAACGATCATAAAAGTAGGTGTCGAGCGGTTCACCGTTTAATTCCACCGTGAACCGTTGAGGATCGATAAGGGCGGAACCTTTTGGTTGCTTGATTAAGGCTGAAACGATTCTTCGGGCTTGGTCAATTGCGTTGTCGGAAAGACTGATTTCAGGTCTACCGCCGGTAAAGAATGCCTTGATTCCTCTGAAATACGCCCCGGCTTCTTTTCGCAGATATTCTTCCTCCCTGAGCCGTTTCTCCTCTTCCGGATTTGAAAGGTAGGACATCTCGCCGAGGATGGCGGGATATCTGTTCTCGCGCAGCACCCCATACGCCCAGCACATGTAGGCCTTGCTGTCCGGGAGATTGACGAATGACTGCAGTTCACGGTAGACGTGGCGTGCCGCATCCTCGCTCGGTCCGCCACGGTCGTGCCAGTGATAGAAGACCTCGGTTCTGTTTGAGCTTCGATCTACCTGTGCGTTTGCGTTGTGGTGAACAGAGACGAAAAGATCGGCTTCATGTTTCTTGTTTAACTCGCAACGCGCCATTAAACTGATAGCAGTGTCGGTGGTTCGTGTCATCAGGACGACGGCGCCTTCCTTCTCCAGCATTTCCCGGAGAAAATGAGATACCCTGAGATTGACGTCGCTCTCTTTGAGCCCACCGACGCCGACCGCGCCGGTTTCTCGTCCCCCGTGTCCCGGGTCAATACAGATTTTTTTACCCGCAAGAGGCGAGACCTCCGTTGCGTTCGAACTGCTGGTTAACGAATTGTCTCCGGATGCAGCGCCAATAATGAATAGCAACAACGCCATACATACCAACGAAAGTATGCCCTCTTTTATAAATGATTCTTTACGCCTCCTGATAGTGCGATTCATTATACCTGCTCCTTTCATTTGTTTAATATGTGTGCAATTTTCTCTACGTTTTCAAATACCCGCAGAAAATTGAGTCCTGCAATCTTTTTAAGAGCGTCCTCGGAATATCCGCGCCTCAAGAGTTCTGCAAAAAGCGCGGGATAGTTTGACACGTCCTCCAGACCGGTCGTTGGTGTAAGAAAGCCGTCGAAATCCGAGCCGATGCCAACATGGTCGATACCCGCAACCTCTACAATATGGTCAATATGATCTGCCACGTCGGAAAGCGTGGCTTGCGACAATCCCGTGGCAGATCCAGACTCGGCACGTGAGTTGCTCGCACGTGAGTTGTGCACCTTCGCAACGAACTTCGGGACAAATGTCACCATCACTATACCCTTGTTTTCTGCGAGTTGTTGCAGGATGTCGTCGGACACGTTCCGCGGATGCGGCGTCAATGCGTGTGCTGACGAATGCGAAAAGATAACGGGTGCGTGCGTCACTTCCAGAACGTCGTACACAGTTCTCTGCGCGGCATGGGAGAGGTCAACCAGTATACCGAGCCGGTTCATCTCTTCAACCAGCGCTTTCCCGAATGTCGTCAGTCCGTGGTGTTCGGGTGTATCAGTTGCGGCGTCCGCCCATCGAGTGTTCTTCGAGCAGGTGAGTGTCAGGTAGCGAATACCAAACTCGTACCATTCCGACAGAATTTCGATTGAATCTTCTATGGCATATCCACCCTCAACACCCAGGAGTGACGCAATTTTGCCGTTTGCAAAGACTTTCCGAATCTCGTCCGTTGAACCAGCACGTTCAAGTACATCGGCGTAGCGACGGATCATGCGCGTGAACAGTCCGACCTGTTCTCTTACCGCCGCTAAAGCCTCCTTGCCCTTTATGTGTTCCGGTAAGTAGACCGCCCACCACTGCGCCCCGACGCAGCCTTTCCGAAGACGCGGGATATCCGTTCTCATCGCCGGCTCGAGTCGACTCGTATCCGCTCCTAAATCTATGAGGTCAAGATTGCTATTTACGCGTTTAAGGTACTGCCACAAGGTGTCGTTATGACCGTCAATGAGGGGGACGCTTTTGAGAATCTGCATAGCATGATTCACAAGCGATGAATCGGGTAACGGCTTGATGTTGTTTTGACTCATATTATTTTTCCTGAGCTGAACCGGTCATAAGAGAAATCACATCCGCACGCTTTTCGTCGAGGATATTTCCATGGTCAAGACCGGGACAGGTATATAATACCGCAAGCTGCGGGTAAAGTTGTGCAAGTTCTTTTCCCATCTCAAACGGGACGATTTGGTCTGCATCGCCGTGAAAGATAGCGACGTTGGGTCGATTAGTGCCTGAGGCGAGCTCGGCCAGCCGGGCACGGTTATCGTAGCGGTCGATAAGGAGCCGGTTCAGTGGGCTCCCGACAGTAAGCCGCGCCATATCGAGCATGCTCGAAAACGGTGCGATAAGGACGACTTTCTTTACGGTATGTAGGGCGGCGAACTGCAAACTGGCGCCCGTCCCGAGCGAATACCCGAAGGTGTTGAGGTTGCGCTCGAGGGTTTTTGTGTCCACACGTAAATGTTCAGCCAATGTGGCAAAGGCGGCTTCGCTCGACTCGAGTATGCCACGCTGCGATGGCTTCCCTTCTGATTGTCCGTATCCTGGATACTCGATAAGGAGGAAGCCGGCAGCCGGATCAGGAAAATTGTTGATAAAATCCAGCCAGTCAAGGGCACAAACCGCATTGCCGTTGAACATTACCCACAGGACCGCGGGCGCTGAATCGACATTTTCCGCAGGTGGGACATAATAACAAATCTGCCTGCCTTCTGTAGTCTTAAAGGCAAGAGGCGCCACAGAAGCGGGGAGTTGTGTTAAAAACGCCTCGTCGTATCTCTGGGGATGGTAAATCATTTTACGCTGGGTGGTATAAAGATATCCAACGTACAAAAGACAAAATCCGACTACGGCTGAAAAGATGATGATCATAATTTTCTTAATCCGGAGACCGTGAGAAAATCTTGTTTTGGTTTCTGATCTGCCGCTATTATCTGTCGTTTGTTGAGCACCCATCAGGTTTTCTTCATCGAAAAGCATAGGAGTCAAACCTCATTTTCTCTTTTCTTTGGGTCGCGGTCAAACGTTATTCGCTCCCGCATCATATACCTGCATGAGGTATGTAGAAACGAGTGGGCATAGGGGAAATGAGGCTTGACCGTATACTCCCTATACTTTCACTTGTAGCCCCAGGCGGCTTTAATACGATTGTAGAACTGTGTGGAATCGCGCGAGGTAAGTATGCTTTGTCGTGCAGTCAATGCGCGCGATAAGGAAGAGCCGAAGAGGGATTGCCACTCCCGCTCATAGTTCTGAAACAAAGAAAGGTTTTTTTGCAAAGCGGCACGAGCCGCCCATTTCCCCGCCATCTTTCCGCACATAACTGCGGATGCAATCCCCGCACCTGTCAGGGGATTGGTCTGTCCCGCTGCATCGCCCACAAGGAGTATATTACCCAGCACGGTTCGCTCTCTTGGACCACTGGTGGGTATCAATCCGCAGGTCAACCGTGTGGTATCTCTGCTTCTTATCTCTTCGTTTTGCATAAGTATGTCCATGAAGTCATCAAGCAGTGGTCTGAGCGAAGGCGCACTCTCTACCGCAACACATACTCCGACATGTGCAAGTTCGTCTTTGGGGAAAAGCCACGCATATCCACAACCGTATAAGGGCGAGAAATAAAATCTCAGGATGTCAGAGCTTCCGGCTGGAACAGTTTTTTGTAATCCAACATACATCTCACCCCGAGGGTTACCCATCCAGGCAGACACCTGCGATAAGGGTCCGTCAGCGCCGATTATGACCCTCCCTTTGACGGTCGTCTTTTTGCCATTGACCTCAACGACTATTCCGTCCTTTTGAAGGGCAAGCGCTCTGGTTGCAGTTGATAAGGCGACCCCTGAGTCAATTGCTTTTTCTATCAAGTGGCGATCGAACAGGTCGCGATGAATCATAAAGCCGGGAGCAGACATGCACCCCGATTGATCGCCAAGGTGATATTCAAGAACAGTGGTGGGTTGTGCAATGACCCTCTCCGGCAACGCGATCTCACGGGTGAGCAGCCGGGGTATGAATTCAGCACACTGAACGGGCAGCCCGGGGTTTGCTTTTTTGTCAATAAGGAGTGTATGGGCGCCTTCAGTGGCGGCAGACAGCGCGGAGGTCGACCCTGCGGGTCCCGCACCGACGACGATGACGTCATACAAATCGTGAAGTATGTGCATCCTCTTCATGAGCAGGTGCCGTTCTATCTTCTTTTCCATGAATCAGATCAATAATCCGCGATAAGAGATCGAGGTTCAGGTCCGTTTGGCTTTTGAAGGTTCCGGCGTATGCATCCTGCGATTTCCCCAGGTCGTAGCACGTGCTGTTCTCAATATCGACAAGAATGCCCGGGACGCCCGCTTCTATAAAATCGTTATAGTGTTTCTGATAGAATGCCTTGCAGCAGCAACCGACAAACGCCGGGACGCCTTCACGTTTCGCCTTTTTCAATTCCACCATCAGATGTTCAAAACTCATAATGGACTTTACCGTCATTCCCGCTTCCTCACCCAGTATGTACGCATCGCCGATTGTACATTTCCCGCACTTGACACAACCTTCTTTCTCGCGAAAGGGGCAGCCTATAAGCTTCGAACAATAGGGAAGAAGAAGGAGCGGAACTCTAATTTTCAAAAGATCGAACAAGCTCCCCGAGACAGTGAATATTTTATTAGCCTCCGATGGGGTGAACCCGAGTTGTTTATATCTGCTTTTTTCGACCGCCTTGAGAACCGCGGACGCAAAATCTCCCGATTCAAGATCGTGGGTGAGGGGCTCTTTCTCATCCCAGAGGCGCCTTACAATGTCTTGTATGGCGTTCGTATCGGAGCGAACATCTCGCAAACAACACTCGAGGTCATAAATAACCCTTGGGGGGTAGATGAAGAAATCACCCGTTATCATAACGCTCGTCAGACGATGCCGTCGTTCATCAACGCGGACAGCTGCACGGATCAACCCACTGTCCGCCTTGTGAATAGCGGTGTAGGTTTCAACTTTTGTCCTTCGCGTATCTATGCGATTTATCCATGCATCCGACCCGAAATAAGGTAATTCCTGTTCGAAGATGTGTTCCTCTTCCGGGGTCAGCCCGTAAGGAATGAGCCGCATCCCGAACACCTCTTCGAAACCGGCTGCGATAGCGGACTTAATGTCGGCAAGAGGTGGAATCGTTCCGAGTTCACGCCTTATCCACGTGATTCGTTCCGCAACTGAGTTGATACCCTTACCCTGAATCTTTTCAACCGGGATCATCAGTGCTTTGAGCATCGTGGGGATGTCGAAATCGAGGAGCAACGTTCCCTGAAACAAAAATGCATCACCTTCTTGACTGCCACCGGTGCCTGAAATTTTTCTCCCTTGCACTTCAATATCGTTACGAGGGCGAAACTCGGCTTCAAGACCGAACTTCTTCAGTGCACGAACCACCGCTGAACACATCTTGCGATAGAGCGGAATCATATTGGGCGAGAGAGGAATGGTCTTAGAAGAAGCGATAAGTTCCCACCCCAGCTGCGCTTCATTAAAGAATAATGCGCCGCCGCCCGTAAGACGGCGATTGATATGAAAACCGGCGTCGCGACAGAATTCTTCCCGAATTTCCTGGTTCACACACTGATGGTAGCCTACAAGAACTGCGGTGGGTGAAAACTGCAGAAAACGAATTGTGTCGGGAACAAGATTCCGGCTCCGTGCGAGAAGCACTGTCCGGTCGAGCGCCATGTTCTCGGCAGCGGTGCGTACCCCTGTATCAAGGAGTCGCCAGGTCATTGTTCCTCTTCGGCTTATTGCTCGCCGCCAGATTCTGCTTTCTTGATCTCCCCTTCGAGCCACTCCTCGATATCCGCTCCCTGCATCAATTCCTCGAGATCCTCATCAATGTTGGCAGGCTCGATTTTAATAACCCACCCCTCGCCATAGGGATCGCTGTTGATTAGAGTCGCGTCGGTCTCGAGCTCTTCATTGATGGCAACAATCTCTCCGGAAACGGGAGCAACAAGTTTTCCGATCCATTTGCTCGATTGGACTTTGCCACAGACTTCGCCCGCCTCAACCTCATCACCTTCAAACGGCAGATCCACATACGTAATATCACCGGCTGCCTGCTGGAAAAAATCGTTCATACCAATGACGACCGTTCCATCATCCTCCACACGTGCCCAGGAATGCTCGGTATGATAATAGAGTTCGTCGGGAAAATTGTAACCTTTAATTTCCGTCATGCCTTCAATCCTCCTATCTACTTAATCCACAAATCATGCTATTACATGATGTAATAAAATTATATTCCACATAACTTTCGACGCTTTCAAACAAAAAGTTTAGGGGTCAAACCTCATTTTCCCTATTCTCGCTATCGGGAAATCTTAGAGGAAAGTTTTCGAGTCAGAAGATACGCGTCCTGTCCGTTTTCGTAATAGTGGGGAATACGGTGGCGAATCTTAAAGCCGAACTTCAAATGCAACATTATGGATGCTTCGTTATCCGTAGCGACCTGGCTGGTAACACGCCGCAGCCCGGCGCCTTTTAGAATCGCCAGGCTCTGCCGCATCAAAGTGCGCGCAATGCCCTGCCGGCGATAATCAGGGTGCACGTCGATGGTTATTATTGTACCGCGCGCCCGGTCGTTCAGCTGAAATCCTACCAGAACGCCCCGGCGCCATTCACAGAGCAAAAGCGTTCCGGGGTTTTGCAAAAAATAATTCATTGTTGCGTAATCGTAGGCAATGGTCTCTGGATAGCAAAGTGACTCCAGCTCGCATAGCAGTTTGATTTGCATTCCATCAGGGCTCATAAAAACACCTTCAGTGTACTTAGAACATGATTTCCGATATTATATATATGAAACTCATTTTATAACCTACATGAATCGGCGGCAATGGGAACATGCTCGATGTGCAGCAAGACTCAATCGTTGAATGCTGACCCCCTCTTGCGTTTTATCCGCATGTTTGTTTTTGCGCCCTGCCGATGGCAAACCGTAGACATGCAGAGGATACCCTGAACGCTGCACTGCAGGAAGGATTGAAGAACATACACATCGGCAACCAGCACATGTTGACTAACGAGGAGTATTGGCGATTAAGCCGGCTATAGGATTCAAACGTACAAAATCTACTTCTCCATAAGCTCCATGCAGACCTTGAGCGACTCCACAACATCAAAGACATTTTTATCGACCGTCTCAGGCTCGGCTTCACCGAGAAGCACGCGCGCAACCTGATCCGCCCCGTACCATGTAGTGCAGAGGTGTCCGATCATGCGATTCGTCGAATGTTCCTGCGCGTAGAGCAAAAGTGCGCGCGACGCCTCGACATCACGCCAGCTCGACGGCAACACACGGAATCCCTTCTCTTGAAAAAAGGGCACAGAACGGTATTCTTTCATGTTTCCATAGTGCCAGTCGCAAATAATAATATCTTTCGGAATCATATCGACAGCAGTCGCGGTATCGTTGCGGCTTGCCTCCCATTCGCTATAGCCGATTTTGTCCGCGTCGAGCAACCGGTCACCCCACAGCAACATGGTCAGTCCTTTCTCTTTCACGAGGAAATCGTGATAATCATTTACGGCACTGGCAAAGAGCTTCGCCGGGTCGCCTCCTTTGCAACGAGGACACTGCTCGCTGGCTATCAGAAACACCTCGTCCATGCCTACGTGAAAGGCCCGGGCTTCGAACGCATCGATCAGCTCTTCCATCAGCGCAAATATGACCTTATTAACACCGGGATGTTGCGGACACCAGCTGCGGCAATAGATGTCGGGATTATCCAGCGGAATTTCGGGCGTTTCATCGAACTCCGGATACTTAACAAGCAACGGGAACGTTTTTTCCGCCCATGATTGATGCCCGAGACAGTTGAACATGGGAATAAGTGCGACATCGTGTTTACGGCAAAGGGCGAGCAGACGTTTGGCGTCTTCGCGCCTGAGGGCGTTTTCAGCACGCAGCTCGGGATGCGATTCGTATTCGAAGCCATAATTGATCTCGAGAATAATGACGTTTATGCCCATAGGCGCAAGCGATTCTGAAACAGCGCGCTCGAGCGCAGGCAGCCCACTCTTTCCCGGCGACAGAAAATGTACCCCACGCCACTGACCCGGAAGATGATTTCTCTCTTTTCCCAGCATTGCCTCACCCGGCTTTATCATCTTCGAACATCCACTCATTATTATCCCGCAGCACAAAAGAATTGTAAGCGCTATAAAATATATCGTTATGCGTTTCATCATAGTTCTCTCCCGTGTACACAAACTCTCAATCATTTATCTACAATGCCTTCAAATGCATTATCAAGGAAAAGAGAACAAGAGGATTCATGCAGATAGAAAAAGCACACCATCCTCGCTGTCCCGGAAGTCCCTGCAGTCATTGCAGTCCTTTGTGTCCTTGCAGTAATCCCCTCAAGATAAGCGTGGAAGCCCCGTTCCCGCTAAAATGTGAAAATGATGCCTGACCCAAATTTAGATGGGGAGGGGTTCGAGTGAGCGGGTATTGATTTCTTTTTTCAGGAGGTGGATGACGTTATCCAGCGAATGGGCGCCAAGGTCGCCCAGTTTATGCCGCCGTAACGCTACCTGATTGCCCTCGACTTCTTTCTTGCCCACGATCAGCATACACGGAATCTTCTGAGTCTCAGAAGCCCGGATCTTATACCCGATCTTGTCGGTTCCAAGATCGATCTCCACCCTGAATCCTGCGGCTTTCAACTTTTCAAACACGCCCTTTGCATAGTCGTCCTGTTCAGAGGTGATTGGAAGAACCATGATCTGGATAGGGGCAAGCCAGAGCGGAAAATTTCCCGCGTATTCTTCTATCAGGATTCCGAGAAATCGTTCCACCGAGCCGAGTATGGCGCGATGAATCATCACCGGACGATGCCGTTGCCCGTCCGCACCGACATACTCGAGTTCAAACCGTTCAGGCATGGAGAAATCCACCTGGATAGTGCCGCATTGCCAGCTTCGTTTCAAGCAGTCGAGGAAATGGAAGTCGATCTTTGGTCCATAAAACGCGCCCTCACCCGGATTTACTTTGTAATGGATGCCTTTTCGTTCGAGCGAGTGGGCAAGCGCGTCAGTCGCCTTTTCCCATACTTCCGCCGAACCGATACTCTTCTCCGGTCGGGTACTCAGCTCGATAGTGAAATCCTCGAATCCGAAGGTACGGTATATATAGAAAGTAAGGTCTATAATTTTGCATATCTCGTCTTCGAGTTGTTCCGGTAGGCAAAAGACATGAGCGTCGTCCTGGGTGAACGCACGAACGCGGAACAGCCCGTGCAGCACGCCGCTCAATTCATGCCGGTGAACAAGCCCGAACTCACCGACCTTCATGGGAAGTTCCCGGTACGAGTGGATAGAGTTTTTATAAATCAGCAATCCGCCCGGACAGTTCATGGGTTTTACTGCGTGGCGACGTTCGTCAATTTCGGTGAAATACATGTTTTCCTTATAGTTGTCCCAGTGACCGCTCCGATGCCAGAGCTCTTCATCTAAAATCATGGGTGTTCGTGTTTCTTTATACCCACGCTTGGTGAGCTCATCCCGCATAAAGTCTATCAACAGGTTATACACCGTATTTCCCTTATGATGAAAGAAGGGGAATCCCGGGGCTTCGTCATGGAAGCTGAACAGGTCCAGCTCCTTACCGATACGGCGGTGGTCGCGCAATTTTGCCTCTTCCAGCCGCCTCAAATGCTCCTCGAGCATCTTCTTGTCTGGAAAGGATGTCCCGTAAATACGCTGGAGCATCTGGCGGTTTTCGTCGCCACGCCAGTACGCACCCGCAACATTCAGGAGTTTGAATGCCTTGATATAGCTGGTTGAGGGCACGTGCGGTCCACGGCACAAATCCACAAACTCGCCCTGCCGATACACGCTCACGGTATCGTCCTCTATCTCCTCGAGTAGCTCGATCTTGTACGTGTCGTCCATGGCACGAAACATCTCGATAGCATCCTTACGGCTCATTTCTTCGCGTCGAACCGGCAGGTCTTCCTTGACGATCTTTGCCATTTCTTCTTCAATCTTGCCTATGTCGTCTGCGGAAAAATCGTCAGGAAACTCTATATCATAATAAAATCCGTCTGAAATCGCCGGACCTATCGCCAGCTTTGAACCGGGGTAGAGCCGTTTCACCGCATGGGCAAGGAGATGGGAGGAGCTGTGCCTGTAGACAATCTCTCCCTCTTCATCCGCAAAAGTCAGAATCCGCAACTCGCAGTCTTCTGTCAAAGGCGTGGTAAGGTCGACCGCTTTGCCATCGATCTTTGCGGCAACCGCATCACGCGCAAGGCGTTTGCCTATACTCTCGGCAATTTGACGCGGCGTGATTCCTTTCTCGTATTCATTCACCGAGCCATCGGGAAATGTAACCTTTATCGACATGTTCATGACCTTTTATGGTTTACTTTTTATCAAATTGATTTAAAATATATACTATATATCATTTATTTCAGAGCGTTAGCAAGACTAAATACGGAGGTAATCTATGCGCGTAGCCATTGCTACTGACAATGGAATGATATCGCTCCACTTTGGACGGTGCCGGGAATATACCGTATTTGATATTAAAGAAGGTAAAATCGCAGCGAGGACTACGATACCCAATCCGGGTCATGCGCCCGGCTTGATTCCACAACTTCTTGCACAGAACAACGTCGACGTTATCATCTCGGGCGGTATGGGCTCTCGTGCTCAGGGGTTTTTTCAGCAATTCAACATCGAGGCAATCTCGGGCGCTCAAGGCGATGTTGACTCGGTTATTCAAACCTTTATCGAGGGGCAACTTTCAGCCGGCGAAAATACCTGTGACCACGATTCGCCGGACCATCAATCCTGCAAAGAATAACCTGTATAATTTCTATTCATGCAAGATTCCATTTAGAATATGCCATTGCGCGGTTATTCGCGTTCGGGTTGATATATGTTCCTGAACAGTATGAAGGAACGATGTATGAAGAAGATATCGTAGTCCGGCGACGGCTTTATTCGGATAGAACCGGCTCGATTCGTTCCAACGCCCAGTCTATCTCGTCCTTTTTGATAACAAGTGGCGGTGCGAATCGGATAACGTGTTCATGAGTTTCTTTGCAAAGCAGCCCGCGGTCGCGCAGAAGTTCGCAGAACTTCCGTGCGCCGCCCGCCTCACGATGGAGCTCCACACCAATCATGAGCCCCTTACCACGAACATCTTTTACGTAGGGACTTTTGATCTTTCGCAGCTCGTCCATAAAATAAGGACCCAGGGTCGCCGCATTCTCGATCATATTCTCCTCGATGAGAACCTTGAGTGCGGTTCGGGCAACTGCGCAGGCGAGGGGATTGCCTCCGTAGGTGCTGCCATGGTCGCCCGGCTGGAACACACCCAGCACCTCTTTATTCGAGAGCACCGCAGAGATAGGATACACACCGCCGGAAAGCGCTTTCCCCACAAGCGTCAGGTCCGCCACCACTCCATCATGCTCTTCCGCCAACATAGTACCCGTACGCCCGAGACCGCTCTGAATCTCGTCCGTGATCAGGACAATTTTCTTTCTGTTGCAGATCTCGCGCGCACGGCGTAAATATCCATCCGGCGGGACGATGATGCCGCCTTCGCCCTGGATCGGTTCAACAAGGAATGCCACCGTGTTTGGCGTGATCGCTTCTTCTAACGCATCGCTATCGCCGTACGGGATCATTTTGAATCCCGGCGTAAACGGCTCATACCCCTCGCGGTACTGCTGCTCCGAACTGAAGCCGACGATAGTTATGGTTCGTCCATGGAAATTGTTTTCACACACGATGATCTCAGCCTTCCCCGAAGGGATGCCTTTATGCTGGTACCCCCATTTCCTTACGGCTTTAATAACCGACTCGACGGCTTCTGCGCCGCTGTTCATGGGTAGAACCATGTGAGAGCTGGTGGCTTCGCAAATCTCCTTATAGAAAAGCCCGAGCTGGTCGTGGCGAAACGCACGGGATACAAGGGTCAACTTTTGCGCCTGCTCGATCAAGGTCTGGACAATCCGCGGATGGCAGTGACCCTGGTTTACGGCGGAATATGCAGCAAGACAGTCCATGTATTTTTTGCCGTCGACATCCCAGACCCAGATACCCTGTCCACGAGTCAAGACAACATCCAGCGGT
The DNA here is from genome assembly GCA_964608095.1 of uncultured Candidatus Sumerlaeota bacterium. Taxonomy (GTDB): domain Bacteria; phylum Sumerlaeota; class Sumerlaeia; order MWCT01; family JAGHBZ01; genus CAZSMK01. The sequence goes on from CAZSMK010000070.1 coordinate 14,213, forward strand.
TTATAGTTCCTCGCACCGTACTCCTCCTCGAGCGCAATAAAATATTCAGAATCCCTTATGTCTTCCTTTTGTACCGTCATTTTCTTATGTTCCTTTCGGGAAGAAAATGTTATCCATGTGCAGAAACAGTGCCCTTTTCATGTCTTGCAAAGGGACAGACTCCCAAATGCTATAATGCCGCAAGAGAAACTGTCAACAGCAAAAGCCCGGACATACCCACAGTCTCCCCCATAAGTCAATTTCCGGGGTCAAACCTCAAAGTTTGACCTTACGGATCGAGGTTGGGCACTGCAGACGTCCCGCCCTTAAAAAATCTTGATATTATTTAAATCGCAGTCAATAATTTTCCCCACTTTTAATTACTTTTATGGAGGGGAAGAACATGGCACGTCAACTTCGCATAGAATTCCCCGGTGCAATATACCATGTGATGGACCGTGGGATGGCGGACATCAAACTTTTCCAAGAACCGCGAGATTATGAATCTTATAAAGAGCGCTTACGGAAATGGATTGTTATGTTCAACATCGATCTCTATGCCTATTGCCTGATGCCGACTCATTATCATCTTTTTATCTCAACTCGCGAGGGGAATCTTTCGCATGCGATGCAATGGTTGGGCACTGCATATTCGGTCTGGTATAATAACAAGCACGAACGAAGCGGACATCTTTTTCGCGGACGCTATAAAGCCCTTATTATAGAGAATGATGCGTATTTCAGCGCTGTCAGTCGCTATATTCACCTCAACCCTGTCCGGGGGGGCTTGGTGGAATGTCCGGAACAATGGGCGTGGAGTAGTTACGCAGGATATTGGCACGCAATGCAGATGGAAGACTTTATCTCCTACGAGCGAATATTGAACTCCATGGATGAAAACGATATGCACGCAGCCCGGCTGCGGTATCGTGAGTTTGTCGATGCGGGCATAAGAGACGAAACGTTTGATCCATGGCGTGCCGCATGGCATGGTTTTATCCTCGGTAGCGAAGATTTTGTCAGCAGAATCGCGGAGATGGTCGCCCTTCCTATCGGGAAAAACGAACGCGATATCCCCCTGCTCAAGCGATTAAGGCAACAGGTTACCTTAACACATGTACTTGAGGTGATTGCCGTCGAAACCGGCGCTTCAATCGATGACTTATTAGCCCCTCGGCGCAGGCGCCATAGCCGCGCTCGACAGGTGGCAATCTTTTTATGCCGCTATCTATGCGGCATGAAGGGTAGAGAAATCGCCCGACTCTTTGGCGGCGTTTCTGAATCGAACATCTCCAGAAACATGAAGAGGGTAAACGAAAAAGATCCGCTGGTGAGAAAAGCACTCAACCGGCTGGGGGCGAAAATCGATGGAGTGGGGCGAAGAAAAAACTGAAAAGAAGTGCAAACTTTGAGGTTTGACCCCTGAAATGACTTTGGCGGTAATCAATGGGAACGGATGAGAAAAAAGGTTCAGGAGAAGACGCCGGTGTCTCACGTGTTGCGCTTGCCGCGGTATTTACTGGTGCGTCCTGCATTGCATTTGCCCCGATCTTTGTGCGGTTGAGCGAAGTGGGTCCCTCTGCGACCGCATTCTGGCGCGTCGGGATTGCGCTTCCCGCACTCTTTGCCTGGATGACGCTCGAGAACCGTGCCACGCAGAAGCGCCGACCCTCGTCGCAACAGGATTTCGGCCTTCTTATGATCCCGGGACTCTTTTTTGCCGCTGACCTTGCGGTCTGGCATTGGTCGATCAGATTTACGACCGTGGCGAATGCTACCCTGCTCGCTAACTTCGCCCCGATCTTTGTCACCCTCGGCTCCTGGCTCATATTCCGACGCAAGGTCACCGGGCTTTTTCTCACAGGAATGGCGGTCGCTCTTGCCGGTACAATCGTGCTTATGGGTACGAGTTTTCAGATAAGCATGACGTATCTCTTCGGCGACTCGCTTGGGTTGATCACGGCAATATTCTATGCAGGCTATATTCTGTCGGTGAAGGAGCTGCGCGACACGTTTTCCGCGCCCACGATAATGACCTTCGGCGGCGTGTCGTGTTCTCTCGTGCTTCTCCTGGTTTCGCTCATTTCCGGCGAAAGTCTTGGGGCAGCGAGCCTGAACGGTTGGCTTGTCCTTATCGGGCTTGCGTTGATTTCGCACGTGGGAGGTCAGGGCTTGATCGCCTTTGCGCTCGGACACCTTCCCGCGGCGTTCTCATCGGTCAGCCTCCTGTTGCAGCCCGTAATCGCCGCCGTTCTTGCCATGATTATTTTGAGCGAGTCGCTTGGATTGTTCCAGGCAATCGGCGGCATAGTCGTGCTTGCCGGTATCGCACTTTCACGACGCGGGAGCTCGCTTAAATGACCCTATATATTTGACGAACACTTCATCGAAGCCTTGACCTTAGACCTCGGGGATGTCAGAACATTTCTTGGGTCTGTGTGTTTAGAACGATTCGAGATTGTGTGAACAATTGAATTCAAGCGGAACTTCTCATAATGAATAATATGGGTTCAAGATTATCCTATCATCCACAGTGCGGCGTAAGGTTCTCGGCGCAGGACCTTCTGCTGCTCGTTGGCTGCGGCTTGATTACGTGGGCGTTATGGCCCCTTGTCGGCGACAAGGCGCTCCTTTTTCCTATCGTAATTGCACACTTTTTTTTGTTCTGTAACATATTTCGCGTCCGCCGTAAAATTGAATACGCATGGGCGATCTTTTTCGTCGCGAACGTCCTTATCTTTTATATAATAAAACGTTTCAACTGGCTTTTTATTCTGCTTGCGCAGACACCCCTTACCCTCGCCCTGATCGTCGTCGAGATGTCCAGCCCTTTTTATCACGGTATAGGATGGCGGTATCTCAATCCCGGGTTTCCCGAACGGTGTGCTCGCGAACTTCATAGGGAGGAAGAGAAGCATGATTGAACTTACACCCGAACAACTCAAGCACTATTTTTATCGAAGTTACGTATCGGTAGACGGTCTCTGGTTCATGAAGGCGGAAGAGCGTTTCGATTTCGATACTGCGCTCAACCTTGACGAGGCGGTCTGGAGAGTGATGCCGAAAATTCAAGCCCGCATGATTAAATCGTTCGGCAATCTTACCTCCGGCATTGACAACCTCTTTGAAGGATTGATGACGAAACTTTCAATCGAAGGGTATAAGTTCAGGGCGGAAAAGCACGATGACGGCAGTGGGTTCGACGTCATCGTCACCGAATGTCCGTGGCATAACCTCATGATTAAATCGAAACGTGAACATCTGCACGAGCGGATAGCGAACCGGATATGTACAGCGGAAAACGAGGTCTGGGCGGCAGAATTCGGCGAAAATATCACCTTCGAACATGGAGCCCGCA
>CAZSMK010000071.1:0-6361 GCA_964608095.1 uncultured Candidatus Sumerlaeota bacterium
CTTTACACATAGCATCTCTGCGTTAAGATGAGGTCTTTTACTTAAGAGGAGAATCGTTGATAAAAGAAGATGGTGCACACGGTCAGGTGGGCGAAGGGAGAGCGATAGAGCGTACAACGCCAAAAGCATGTACGAACGCGAGTGCGCGCATGCTCAGGCATGCGTGAACGAGTGCGAGTGCGATTTGAGTGAAAAGCGGGGACCCTTATCCTACAGTCTGAGTCTTGGATGAAGCGGTTATCCCAATTTCACGAAAGACTCGCGACAAAGTAATGGATGTAAAAAGTGATTATTATACAAAGAATTTGCAACAAATATTTTTATATATATCGTGGTTGCAGGATTTTGGCACCAGCTTTTGCCCTGTTCTGCGCCATAATTAGTACTCTTTTTGCGTGTGCGTGTTTTTTTGTATAGACCGGCTGGATTTCCTTTACGTGTATTCCACTTTTCCTACCTGTCTCCATAATCTCCTCAAGCCGTTCCGGACGATGTATAAGATATAAGCGCCCTTTATGTCGCAAGAGAAAAGAGGCACTCCTAATAAGTTCATGTAATGATAAGCGCATCTCCTCTCGTGCCATGCGGCGAGGGACAACCGGGGAGGAACGCCCTTCGCTGGATTTGTAAAAAGGGGGATTGCATACGACCACGTCATAGTACGAGTTCCACTGATGCTCTTTAAGCGATTCAACCGATTTTTGTAGAAACGTCACGTCTCCTGCAAGTTTAGATTTATTGCTCATGAGGTTTTTCTGAGCGACATGTATGGATTCCGGAGAAATATCGATTCCTGTGATATCAACACGATTTTTTTCGGCAAGAATAAGGGAGATTGCCCCACTGCCTGTCCCTATCTCCAGCACTCTTTCGGCTGTTTTAAGACTGATAAAATCCGCAAGCAAAAGCGTATCTGTTGTGATAGTAGTCTCGTGTTGTGTCGCATCCACCAAGTTGATATTCGGTTGAATCATTAATATTCAATTCCTTTAGACTTTTGCCTTCCCTGATCATAATAATGTTTTACATTTTTCATTTCAGTTACGAGATCAGCCATATCAATGAGTTTTTCAGTTGCTCCGCGTCCCGTTAATACCAGCTCTGCGTAAGGCTTCTTCTTGTAATCCCTCAAGATCTCATACAAATCTTCATAATCTATCATATCCAGGTGAGCGGAAGTGATTATTTCATCGGCAACTATCAAAAAATAGTAGGGAACTTTCAACAACTGCCTGAAGGTCTTGAGCCCCTTTTCTGCCTCCTCGATATCTTCCGGGATTATCTTAAATCTGAATGAACCATCTCCCATAACTCTTGGTTTTCCGAAAGGAAAAACGTCAATCTCGGGAATGCGTTTTAAAATATTGCGTTCGCTATAAAATTCGTCTTTATACTGCTCCTGCCCCTTGTCAAAAAAGAGAAACGCAACACGTTGACCTGCTCCCGCTGCACGGACCGCAAGTCCGATCGCGGCAGTTGTTTTACCCTTTCCATCACCCGTATATATGTGAATACAGCCCATTTTCTTTTTGATTACCCGGTATTCGATTGCTTTCAATGCATAACATTATATTTCCATCAAATTTTTGGGAATCCGGCTTAGTATCTCAATACCTTTCTCGTTAACAACGACTGTATCTTCAATCCGTACACCGCCGAAATCCTTGATATAAACACCGGGCTCGACCGTAAGGACCATTCCGGGTTCGATCTTCCCATTAGATTGATGATTCAAAAGCGGCTTCTCGTGAATTTCGAGTCCGAGGCTGTGACCAAGGCCATGCATAAATTCTTTTTCATATCCTTTTGACGCTAAAAACGCCCGTACTTCGGAATCAATCTCTTTTGCAGAAATGCCGGCTCTAAGACATGCAAGCCCTTTTTTTTGCGCATCCTGGACAATTCGATAGAGCTGTTTTTGTCGTCGTGTCGCTTTTCCCAGGACAATTGTCCTTGTCATATCACTACAATATCCACACCACTTCACGCCGAAATCGAGTATTATGAATTCACCTTCCTCCACCCTTTTAGTGGAAGGTTCATGGTGTGGTATAGCAGAGAATCCACCCGATGCTACAATAGGTGGAAATGCCATCTCATCCGCTCCCAGTTGAAGGCTCAGTTGCTTTATTTTTTGCCTGATTTGACGCTCTGTTCGACCCGGCTTTATATATCCAACTATCTTTTCGAACAATCTGTCCGTAAGACTGACTGCTTTGCGTATTAATTCCAGTTCATGGCTATCCTTTATCATCCTCATTTGTTCGATGTTCGCATTTGCTTCCACAAGTCCAACTCGATTATGTATTTCATTGAGATTTTTGTAGAGACGATATTCTATGGTATCTTCAAAACCGATGGTGGCTGGGTTTATGTCCTTGATGAGGCGTCGTATGCTCGACCATGGTTTCCTTTCGAGTTGCTGAATTCTAAAAATGTCGGGCAGTTCTTTTTTCACACGTTCGTAATAGCGTCCATCAGTTAAAAAGAAAACGTCTGATGGTGTCACCAACAAGTAAGACAGGGTGCCTGTAAAACCACTTAAATATGCGGTATTATAGCGGTCGACAACGAAAAGAAGATCTATTCCTTGTCCTCTTATAAGATTCTGTAATTTCTGGAGTCGACGTTGAAACATCACTCAATAATCCCTCATCAAAAAGGTTTATTGCGCTGAATAAGCATCGCTGATGTTTTCTGACGCCTTGTCACTTCAAATTATACGCAAGGTTGGTGACATCGCATTGAAAAATTACATTATCGCACGCGGGTCAAATAAATCCATGAAAAAACGCTATGAAATCTTCTTGATGGGACTTGAAGGATGTTGAAAAGGAAAAATCTTGTATTCAGAGTCGCTCATAAAAAGTCACGTCTGACGGGACTTCAGCTACCTGCTCGATAACATTCTCTATTGTGCCCGGATATGGAAGCGAGAAGATCAACCCTTCATTTTTTCAAGAGCTGCGTTGACCATATCCTTGACTTCTTTACCGTCTACAACCTTGCCGGTCTCCTTCAATGAGTGCATCACCTTGCCCATAACTTTTCCGAAATCCCGTTTTGAGAGTGCGCCGGTCTCTTCTATAGCGCCATCGATTGCAGACTTGATTTCATCCGTAGAAACCTTCTCAGGCATATAGGAGTGAACTACTTTGAGTTGCGCTTCTTCCCTGGCAGCGAGGTCCTCGCGCCCCCCTTTTTTAAATTGTTCTATGGATTCCTCCATTCCCCTCATCATCGACTGGAGCACCTGGACATAAGCCTCATCGGGAAGGCTCTTCTCGCCCTTTTCCTTCTCACGTTTGACAAACTCAGTCCGAATAAGTCTCAGAGCCGAAACCCTATCGGCATCTTTATTTTTCATTGCCGCCTTGAGATCCATGGTGATTTTCTCTGGTATCCCCATCTTTACTCTCCTTCATATTATGAGTATGGTTTGCGAATTTTTCCCTTATTTTTTCTCTAAGATAAATTCTTTTATAGGTGTATAAATAGCGCCGTCTGGATGTAAGTCGCTCTTGAAAAGTATAAGGCGATCGACATGCCAGTTCCCGATCTCACTATACGCTTGATGCTTTTCAACTATATCCATGAGTGGCGAGGTGCCTTTAAGATACTTGATTCGAGCAAGGGTGAGATGCGGATGGAATGTTCGCCGTTCAGGCTCAAATCCAAGTGATATAAACTTTCGCTCGAGCAATTCCTGAATTTCCTGCAACTCTTCTTTACCCTTCTTTATGCCTAACCATAGAATACGGGGCTGTCGTTTATTGGGAAACACTCCCAAGCCGCCGGCGGAAACGTCAAAGGCGCAGCTTCTATAGGCGATTTCATTCATGTGAGATTCTATTTGGGCGACCATTTCCTCCTCGATATTCCCAAGAAATTTGAGGGTGATATGAATGTTCTCCGGTTTGACCCAGGAAGGTCTGGCGGAGGTAAATTGAGAAGCTTTACGCAGTCGATTAAGAAGCTCAGCCAATTTCTCACGCGGGGCTTTCCCCGTTTCTACTGCTATGAATGTACGTATACTCATTTGTGCTCGTTATTTTCCTTCTTAAAGGTAGTCGTGTAGCTCACGCCGGCTATTTTTTAATCGCCGCACCACGCTCAACACACCTGAAGTTTTAAATGTGAAGAGATTACCGGGTACTCCTGCGCAGTTTGGCAGGAAGGATTTTCAGTTGATCCCGATATTTTGCCACTGTACGTCGGGCAACTTCAATACCGTCGCTCTTAAGCAAATCTGCTATTTTTTGATCGCTTAATGGTTTCGATGTATTCTCCCGGGCAATTATATCGCGGATTTTATCCTTTACCGCTCTCGATGAGGTGCTTTCGCCATCTGTCGTGTCAACTCTACTGGAGAAGAAAAATTTCAATTCATAAAGACCACGTGGCGTTTGCACATATTTTCCTGTAGTTACTCTTTGAACGGTAGATTCATGCATATCCACTTCCTCGGCGATTTCGTGCAAGGTAAGGGGCCTTAAATGTTTAATCCCGTGGTCGAGAAAATCCTTTTGCTTATCAAATATTGCTTTGGATACTCGTAATATCGTATCACGACGCCGTTCAATATTTTTGACAAACCAGAGTGCGCCTCGATACTTCTTTTCTGCGTACCTTAAATCCTCGTTCTTGAGTTTCTTGTTCCGCAAGAGCCGCCGGTAATAGCTACTGATCCGCAGCTGAGGTGTGATATCTTCGTTAAGATAGATGTGATACTTATTATTCTCCTTTTCTACAATAACATCCGGCTGGATGTACATAGTCGGTACCGAAGTGAAATTTCTTGCAGGGCGCGGATCAAGAAGAGAAATTTTATCATAAATCTTCTGGATATCTCCTTTTTTAACACCCAATGCAGAAGCTATTTTATCAAATTTTTTGTGGATAAGCTCTTTAAAAAAGAGATCGATGACTTTGAATATAAGTGGCTCCTTTTCTCCGCGGTCGATAAGCTGTATCTTTAGGCACTCTTTTATATCTCTTGCAGCAATGCCGGAAGGCTCAAAACCTTGTATCACGCGTAAAATTTCTTCAACATGCGAAGATGTGGTATTAAAGACCTGTGCAATATCCTCGACGGGTGTAGCAAGAAAACCACTTGTATCAAGACTCCCAATGATATAGTCTCCAATCTCAAAATTCTTATCTTCGAGGGGAGAAGAATAGAGTTGATGGAGCAAAAATTGGTACAGTGTTTGAGAAGAAGGGGTATACTCGGTGAAATCCGTATATTCTTTATCTTCAGTGGTGCCCGCATACGCGCGATTTTCAGTATCATCATAGAACTCATCCCAGTCGAAATCAATATCCTTAAAAGTGGGTTCAGCGGTTTCTTCCGGTTTAAGGGAATTGGGAATTTCGGCGGACTCGACAGAACGAGCGATCTCCACTGCACGTGAAGAATTTTCTGAAGGAGAGTTGGGGTCTCGTTGCGAATCGCCAGTCGAGCCGGTCTCAAAATCACCCGCTTCAAGAAATGGATTTTTTTCTATTTCCTGTCTGGTTAGTTCCTCTAACTCTAATTTGTTCATCTGTAGCAGCTTGAGCGAAAGCTGCATTCGCGGTGTGATAACCAGCTTCTGACTCAATTTGGGAACTTGTTTGAGTTCTATAGCCATAGATTCCTGAAAAAGTTGAGAACTAATTTAAAATAGAGTATAAGAATAAAGCGGCGGGAAAGTCAATAAGAAATGCAATAATTTCTCATATCAGGTATAAAATTTGCTTCTATAAAAATCCGGCATGAATTGTTGACTTTATGGAACTTATAATCATTACACCTCTTGTGTGCACTTTCTCTGTAGAAAATTCCCCCTTTTTTTCTTTGCTCTAACTGCTGTTGTTTTACCCTTTCGAGCGATTCGCCAAATAGGGGCTTTTGAGGAGAATGAGTCAGGAAAAATGGCGTGTGGTCTCACGCCGATATAAAGCGCAGACGCGTCTGCGCAGTCCAAAATTGATTCTCGGATAGTCGATCTCTTATTCTCCACGGCGAATCTGCGATTCCAGTCTTCTCGCACTCTTGCGAGTACGGAAATAGCGGAAAATCTATCGGCATCCGGGTGTGGAGTGGGGGCGTTCCGCGCCCCGCCACGGCGCGTCTACGATTCTCCACAGTCGAATCTTCGACCGTATTTAAGACCATAAAATGATGTTTGTTCTAATCTTCCGCCAAGGGGTCGTTCGGGCCGAACGACCCTACTAACCACGCAATCCTGGATTGCGCGCAATCGCAAAGCGCTCGTGAAATCATTTCACGCGCACTCCACAACGGCTGTTCTGTGTTCTTCTGGTTATAGCGGAAAGTCTATCTGCATGCCTGTGTGGAGTGAGGGCGCTTTGCGAC
>CAZSMK010000072.1:0-31289 GCA_964608095.1 uncultured Candidatus Sumerlaeota bacterium
CGGCGAATCTTCGATCCGTATTTAATACCATAAAATGAAATTTGTTTTGAGAATCCGCCGGGGGTCGTTCGGGTCGAACAACCCTACTTCGAAAAAAACACGATAGCGCGTACGCTTACGCGTGCGACCGGGAGTGCGAGTGCGCACGCTCAGGCGTGCGAGGAGAATGACAAGCGAGGATGCTTATCCTACAGTATGGAAGTCGCTCTAAAGAATACTCATTCGGGTCCGAACGAATTACTCCGCATTGAATAAAAAGAGATTAGTGTAGATAAGTGAAAATCCGTGGTTCGATCATTGTTTTTTTACGTAATAACATTATGCGATCACGATAACGACGACGCGTGCGAGTGCGAAGTGAAAATAAAGAGTTATATATCAGCCCTTCAGGCTGAGGCTGGTGTGGGGATATATTCCCCGAACACCACATGTTATAGTCCTTATCAAAGAAGCTCGAAATCGAGGTCCGACTCCGATAGTTTACTTAAAAATAAACCCAATTGCATTGTGGAAGGTCTATTTTTATCAGCACGTGAAGTGAGTGAACAAAAGTTTGGCGCAAGTTTGCGTACTTTCTCTTGCATAACACACATATATATTTTTACTGGATGGGAGAAAAGAAAGGTCATAATGCACTATAACTCAGGAAGAATTTCGTGGATAAACTCTTATTAGGCATAGACGATATTCTCCTTGCGATACCTTTTTCGGAGCAGAAGTTTACGTATGCCCGAACATAAAACACCTATACCACCATCGCAACAAGGATCAGCCGTGCTGGTTCGTGTCAAATCACTTCAATCGTGTTATTGATTGAATTCATGCCAAATTTGGCATAAACTGATTTTTGAGTAATGGGACAATAAATCAAGGAAACAAGGAAATAACATAAGGACATGCAGTAAGTGCGATTTACCGAAGTACCAGAAGAGCTGATCCGCAGATGCCAGGAAGGTGATAGTCAGGCATTTAATGAGTTGTATTCATTGATTGACCGCGACCTCTACGCCTCTATCTACTATTTTTTACGCAATCATGAAGATACGCAGGATGTAATACAGCTCGTCCTTGTAAGATTGTTCAGGCATATAAAACGGCTGAAGGACCCCAAGAAATTCGCGTCATGGTTCTGGCGCCTTATCACCAACCAATGCTTTTCATATCGCAGTAAACAAAGACAAAAAGCGATGGATACATCATATAACGATGCTCTCGAGGTAAAAGATGAACATTATACAGCTTATTCATCAAACCTGAGGAACCCCCGAGAGGTCTTAATTAATAAAGAGATAATGCATCAAATAGAAGAGTCGGTGGAAAAGTTGCCCAAACGACAACGGATGTGCTTTGTCCTGTTTGAAATAGAGGGCTATGCATTAAAAGATATAGCGGAAATACTCGGCACATCGATCGGCGCGGTGAAATTTAATATACATCAGGCAAGACGCAAATTACGTGAAGATTTGAAAGAAGTTTGGAAGGCAACTTAAGCGAGGTGTTTAACTATGGAGTGCAAAAAAATAGAACAGCTCATTGACGATTACCTGATGGATAGTTTATCTGCGGAGGATGCGGCTGAGGTCGAGGATCATCTTTCCCGTTGTGAGCATTGCAGAAAGATTATCGAGAAATGGGATGTCATACGGGAATGTATTCGACGCGAACATCGCCTTTCCGTTGATTCCGTTCCTCAAGCAACGCTTGACACCATATACGCCCGTGCACGGTCAAGGTTTTCACACCGGCATTTTCCTTTCCATCCACCCTTACGTGATTGGCTCCGTCAATGGTGGGAGACGCCCACACTGGCCTGGCAGGCGGTACGTATCAGTTCTATCCTCGTTGTCGGAATTGTTATCGGTATGTTCATGTTCAACCAGCGGGGCGAAAGGTATACGCCTTCCTTCGAGGCTACACCCCCATCGATTGTACCCACATCACCGGTGGAGGTCGCGTCCGTTCCCGGCTCGAGCCCGGAAACGGATAAATCCGATACTGCCAGAGCCGCTCATTTTCCCGATATCGAAGCAACACCGATAAAGATCATAAAAAGCCCGTTAAAAACCGATGTCGCCGAGGTAAGCACCAAAGAGGATAAACAACCGCTCAACATCGCCGATACGATTGCCATGGGACCATTGTTTTCAATTACGGAACTCATGACGCCGGAAGGGAGCGAGTTACCCGTCGTCACTTCTACAGAATACAGTCCTGAAGAAGTGAGGACTGTGGCGCGTGAGATACAAGGCTCGATGAACAATCTCCAGCAGATCAAGCTCCAGTTAATGCTTGCGGGGCAGAACGATTCCGTTTCCCAGATTCATCAGCTCGAGGATTCCATGCTTCGTTTGATCTCCATGGATACCACTGAACAAAAAAATCAATGGACCTTGCTCTCACAATATCAACAGGCGGAAGAAGCGGTTCTATCAAATGACTTCATGAGCGCGCTCCAGCTCTATTATTCCGTTATCGCCGAGGAGCCCAACAGTTATCTTGCATTTTTGTCCCACTACCAGATCGCCACGATTCAGCTGAACTATTTGAACAATTTCGGCGAGGCACTGAGTGAATATCAAATATGCCTCAACAGTTATCCTGAATCCTATTTTTCGTCTTTGCAGCGGAAGGATATATTAGAGAAGGTAGCATTATTGAGCGAGAACGCGGTTGACAATTGGCGACCTCTCAAGTTGTATCTCGAAGCTCAAAAGAGTAATCTTGATGTAGGGCTGATTCTTTACAAAGAAATTCTCGAGAACTATCCTCAGCTGAGTCTTGCTCAAAAGTCCGCACAAAAGATCATACAAAGTGTGCTCTCGTCCACTTATGAAGACGCAACAGTTCCAAATCGTGTAATACGTATGTTTCAGGAATCCATGGGCAAGATAGACGACCGGACGCTTGACCAGCAGCTTCAGCTGGGTATTGCAGATATCATGAACTACCGGCTTTTTAACCGTCGACAGGCTTTGCTTGAATACACAAGGACGATTCAGATAGACCCGCAATCCGCTATGGCTATGGCAGCGCGACAGCGAAGCCGTGAAATTTACGATACAATTCCAACACAACAAATTCAGTATTAAGGAGAAATACCCTTATCCGGTTCAGGTTTGATGAATTATTCTATGCGTGAACAGAGATTATCCGGCGTTCTCCCCCGCTGTGGTCTGATATTGGTGCTGGTGAGTATATGTATGCCTTTCACTGCAGTCGGGCAGATGCCGATTCCACTCTTCAGAAAACCGCCCGAAGTTTACATTCACTTCATGGATGGGACCGTGAAACAGCACTCGATAGGGGGTTTTTTTGATCCGCGGGTCGATTCGATCGAGTCGACGGAACTTACCGATGCCCTTCGGGTTCCTTTTATTGAGTTTAATACTGCTCGTGGACGGCTGGCGTTGAAATTACCCCGGATTCGGGCGCTCAGCACCGCCTCGCCGGTTGTTATAGATGTTTTCAGCGGGAGCGATGTCACGTGTTACAGTCTTGGTAATGTCTCCCAATACGTTCCCGACCCGCCTGATTGGTATAAACCGGGAGGAGAGACGTCGCAATGGGAACCCGTCGACTTCGCTCACCCGAATCACAGCTGGTACCATGTCCCCGGCTCTTCATGGATATGGAGCAGCTCGTCATGGGGAAGCACCACAGGCGAAATCGTCCTGTTCCGTCAAAAGTTCGATGTGCCCAAAAACCTCCAGGTGGTGGACGCCGAGATTATGGTGACCGCGGATCACCAGGTCGAGGTAATGTACCTCAATGGTTACGAAATAGACCCACTCCGCAAATCTTTGATAGGCTCTTGTGTCACCTATAATGTGCGTTCCCTTATCATCCCGGGCTTAAACCTATTTGCCCTGAAAGCCAAGAACGAGCGAAATGAAGAGGTGAATTTTGCGGGCATAGCCTGGCGCGTTCGCATAAGAGGAATCCAGGGCGTAAAGGACGCTTCACGCGCGGAAGCGCCGGGTGCGGTGGCTATTGCCCTCAACGGCGACCGTATAAGCGGGACGATTAGCCAGCTAAGCCCTGAAAGTGTCATCATCAAGACGGAATACGCCCAGGTACCGATCGCGCTTTCATGGACAAGGCGTCTTCTCATTAATTACCATGTGGAAACAACACCCGGAGAACCGGCAGAGAAAAAGAAGAAGGGCTTCCTTACACGCATATTCACAAAGGAGGCATCTCCCGACGCACCACAAGTACGAATAGCTCATCCACCCTTTGCCTGGAGCGAAGACAACCTCGATGGGATTTCAACTGATTTCGTGGGTGTCCTGCTTAAAGATTCACGCGAGATCAAAAGCGTTCCTATCGGCTTGCACGAGCAACTCATGTATATCCAGACAGATTATGGTCAACAGACCGCCATCAGCCTTGATAAAATCAAAGCCCTTTATCTCACGCCCCAGCGTAAAAGCGGATTTCTCAGATTCAAGGAACCAGACCTACCGTATGTATGCAATGCGATTTTACTCAATGGTGATCGAATCAGCGGTATCATTGAAAGTATTGAGCCGACGTTTCTTGAGATAGCCACACCCTATGCCGGCATTATTCGTATTTCGTTTGATCGATTGTTGCGATGCGAGTTCCCCATGAATGTGCTCCTTTCAACAACAGAAAATGTGAAGAAGTGGAGCGAGGTTAAAAATCGCTCCTTCAATATCGGAATACTCGGCGATCCTATCGGCACGACTCCTTATCGAACAGAGGAAGCGCGAGAGTTATATAACAATCTTTATAGAAGCCTTGTGCAGATGCAGCTCGAACCCGAGCAGATTAATGCACTTAAATTGATCGAGCCGGAAGTTCTGTCGCCCGAGCGCATGGATCTTCTTGTCAATATAGATGCGCGTGAACATTATTACTATAGCGTAAAATCACCGGGTGATGGCCATGCCGCGTTGATGAAGTACATCAACGAAGGAGGGAACCTCTTGATCATGGGCAGTGGAGTGCCCTTCTATTACGGCTATACAGCCCGGCAGGGCGAGTGGCTGACGATTACGCGCGGTGAGGAGATCTTGACCCCTCTCGGCTTCGACGTGGTTCTTCCCGGCGAATTTAATCCTCAGGCACAGAGCTTCGAACTTCCCGAAAATCCTGTGACTACTCTCAAGTTTAAACGGATTATGAGTCAGGTGGATCCCGCTGAAATCTCGCTTCTTCCCGAAGAGGTCCCTTTTCCTCCATCCGCCGATTCCCGGTTTCGACCCGTAGTGCCCGGAAATCTCAAGGACAACGACCAGTTCTTTTCCATTTACGAACTGGTTGACAGTAACGGAAAACGATGGGGACCCGCGATGGCGATTTTGAAGAGGCAATCAGCGACCGGACGGAGGCAAACGTTTATTTATGTCAGCTATCAGCTTGCACGGGCGCGAATCAACGGACAGGATTTTGTCGATTACCTCATGCCTGTTGCAATTCAGAGCCTTATCAATCGTTGATCTGGATGTAGACCATCTCTTCAAGCAGCGTCCAGGTTATTCAATGTAGCCTTTATTTCCCTTTGTACACAAAACGAACCGAGTCCGCGTAGGCACGATACTCGAACCGTGGATTGGGCACCGTGATTCCGGGACTTGTATGCAGCTCGACACAGCCTTTATCCGGGTCCTGATCCTCGGTGAAGGTATACTCTCCGAGGGAGTGCCAGACGCGATTGTTCCTGCCCGATGTTCCCATACGTCCTCGTTGAGGCAATGGTACCACACTCTCGCCATCCGCATGCTTGACCTTGTAACGTGTATCGTCGGCGTTGGCTCCGTATGAGAAGATAACGAGCACCTCGTAAGTGCCTGATACAGGAAAGTCGGGACAAAATCTCGCCCAGGAAGGATCGGCATTTCCGTAAGTAAATCTCGCCCCGTTTCCCATCAGATGAACATCATCGACCTTTGCATAGCTGTTAGTGAAATCAGCTGTCTCCGCGTATGCGGGAGCCGGCGTCACATTGCCGTTTGCATCGCGTGCCTCGATCACGAGTTCGTCTCCCGGCTCAAGCCCACGCTTCAGCGCTACCTTTCGAGCCAGATGGTGCCGCGCACGCAGAAGCGTCCTGTATGCCGCAACCACAGGATGCGGAATTGGATTGTCGTCATCAGTGGGTAGATCGACCTTTGCCGGTGAATAGCGTTCTTCTTCCGGAATGTCCTCGACCATATCCTCGAGATAGTCGAGAACCGTCTCGACCTTTTCAAGCACCTCGTCATCGGGATTCTCGAGACCCGCGGCGTAAAGAGTAAGTCCATCGATGAGGGTAAGGGATTCCGGTGTGGAAGCGTAGGAACGAAGCCTGACGAGTTGTTCGCGAGCCTCAGGCATAGCCATATTGGAGAATCGCCATGCCCCTTTTCTGATAAAGGTCAAACGGCCTTCACCAGTCAATCGGTCTACGAGCGGTGGAAATTCCGGAAAGGGCGATGCCGGTGGTTCTTGATACCAATATGCTACAGAAGAAAAGTTGTCCTTTCGGTCGTTTCCTGAACCATGTTCAAAAGACACCTTTATCTTTTCCCGGAATGGGATTGCATCCATAATATGAAACCGGTACATTGAAGAAGCCAATCCGGGATTATCAAATCCTTCGGAGACCGGTGCCCCGTGCCATAAGGTGTTATGCACATGAATACCCCACGCATCGCAAAAGTAGTCTTCGGTACCGGTGCCCCGAATGGGTTCATAATCATCGGCCTCGATAAGTTCATCGCCTTCACCCCACCAATGGGGAGCAGTCGATTCCACGCTCATTACGGTGCCCATGTAGCGTCCTTTGCCCGTGGTTTCAAGGATGAGGAGATTATCGGGTGATTGCGCAGGATACGCCTGACGGTACTGTGCATAGAACCGTTCGGAGGTGGGAGGCGCCTCGTCGAGGGCAAGATAGTCGATATGATAATAAAAAGCGCCGTGCGTCTCCGCTCCCTCGTTCGTCATAGTGATTTTGGCGCCGTGTTCAAAGGGCATGTGCCACCAGGAATTTCGCGCCCTACCCGCTGAGGTTATCGTCAGGGGGAATGAATTGAGCTCCGCATCCATGCCGTTCCCCACACCGAAGAAGTCGCCCATGGGAACTTCAACCGCAGGAGTGTCGGAACCGTCCCAGTACATCCTGAGAACGAGTGTTCTGCCGATGGGCCCGTCTGCGTTGGTCGTAATCCAGAGATGGCGAATAATGCCTGCCCCTTCAATGTCTGCGAGAACTGCGGTCTCGCCCGGTGCTATCTGAATACTATCGTTATTAGCGCCGGTTTGATCCCACGAGGAGATTCGTACCGCATGACCTGCAGGTTGTGTTCCCAGGAAAAGGTTCGATGCGCCCCATTCAGGCGCCATTCTCAACCTGCAGCCGCTCATCAAAATCACAAACAAGGGTAACAAAATAAATATGCGTTTCATGGTTCCGTCTCCTTTTAAAACATTATGCGATTATTACGCGTTGAGAAAAACCAGGCAAGTCAAAAAACAATCTTACTTTAGCAACCTGCGGGGTCTGATAGGATGTCTTACAATTAAAGTTAGACTTCGCAGATGCGTCTGCGTTTTAGATAGGCGTGAGACATCACGCACCAGGATCATGTAACGCCATCTTCTTTTATCAAAGAATCTCCTCTTAGGGAAAAGACATCATTTTAACGCCGAGAGCGCAAAGGAAGGTCAAGAATGCAGAGTTTTTTATCTCTGAATGTGGTTCTCTCCGCGTTGAAGTATTATAAAGCAAAAATCATCTTATGGAATTAAATACGGTCGAAGACGCGCCGTGGCGGGGCTCATAGCGCGTACCCTTTTGGGGTACGCCCTCACTCCACACAGGTATACCGATAGACTTTCCGCTTTTCCCGCACTCTTACTCGCGTTCGTACACGCCCTTGGCGTTGTACGCGCTATCGCTATCGCTTCCCACGCCTGAGCGTGCGCGCACGCGTACGCGTGCGCGGTATCGTGTTTTTTTCAAGAATTTCGTTCTGACCGAACGACCCACAAGAACCTGTAAGGTTCTCATATACCAGCCCAGGGCAAATCCTGAGCGAACTTGTGAGCGGAAGGATGTCGCCCTGGGAACTTACCCCCCCACCAGCCTCAGCCTGAAGGGCTGATATATAAATGCTCTGATATCCAAAATTTTTCTCTTTGAGCACTTTAGGAATTTGTGTGGAGAGGGCCGGTAAAAAATCTTTCAAAAAGACAATGATCGACCCGAGTGGTTTTGCTTACACCCATAAATTTATGATGAAGCAAAAAAGTTTTGACTTTTTGAACGTCACTGTTGTAACGTTTTGTTATCGTTTGCTCTTTGAAACGTGGTAAGACATCTTATAGGGGAACGTGATACATCGAAGTTGCATGAGGTAACGATCATGATGTATCCGGGGAAGACGGTGAGAATCCGTTGCGGACGCGCCGCTGTAACCGGGGACGAACCTCGCAAAGTAATAACCACTGTCTCGACGCGGTTCCGGCATGGTGAGTAACGCCGGGGCTGGCGAGATGGGAAGGTTGCGGGAAGTAGAAGAATCCGGAAGCCAGAAAATCCGCCTCTATAGCTGGATATACACGAACAGAGTCCTTTTCCGCGTGTTGAAAAGGCGGGTTTTTTTATTTTAACCTGCTAACATTCGAAGCCTCCTTTTCGTTTCATGCGGAAGGGAGGCTTTATTCGTTTCCAGTTCGTTGAACCTCGGGAGAATTAGTCCTATCCTCTCAAAGAAGCAACGCGTCAGCTTGCACGAAGAGGAGGAAACGAACCAATGAAAAGTAGCAGGTTGGACGTGCTCTTAATCATGAGCATGATGGTGGCATCGAGCATGGGAGTAATGGGGGATGTAGATGTGGCTGCAGGGTATGAGGTCAGTTACATCGAGGTATCATCAACCGAAGGAGAAGGAGCGGCGCTGGGGGTTGATCCCTCAAAGGATCATCTATTGTATGCAAGCGTGGGGGATTGGGGACCGCACAAAGTAGTAAAGGTGGATCTTAGCGAAGACCCTCCAGTCGTCACTGATTTTGCCACAGGCGCTTTCAACCTCGAGGGCGCGGACAGCGAAGAGAATGCGCTGGATTCACGCTTCGGCACTGTTGGCGGTATAGGCGTGTTGCATTCCGGCGAGGTGATCATCGTGGATAACAACGAGCAACCGGGTATTCCGGGCGATACCATCTTTATCGCCCGCGACCTGAATGAGGACGGCGATGCCTGCGATATTGTCACCCTCGACGGCGGCACCACGGTTGCAGAGGTTGTTGAACTCATTGAACCGATCAATACCATGCCCGGAACCGGTTGGGGTGGATTCAGCGGACAGCAGGTCGAAGTGGACGAATATGATAATGTGTACATCGTGACGTCCGACGGCGGTGGAGAAGGAGAGGTGCTTCGAATCAACGATCCTCTCGGGACACCACAAATCAGTGTCTGGTGTGATGGTCTGGACTATGGAGCGGGTCTTGCATTCGACCATGAGCGGAGGTTGCTTGTCGGGAACTCGAGCTGGCCCTCGGGCGCCGGAATTTACCTTACGCGCGACCTTTCGGAGCCGGCTGACGGCGATGCACTCGATCCCGGCGAGATGACTTTGCTCACTGATTCTATCACTGGCGTTTTCGATCTCGCCGTCTCAGCGGAACATCAAGTCTTCTTCACCAATGGCGAATATGTTGAGAGCATGGATGTATCCGGCGGTACGATTACGACCTTTGCCACCTTTCCCGAATGGACGTTCCTCGGCGACATCGTATTTACGTCTCCCACAAAACCTTTTATACCCTCTCATGATCCTGAGCATTCGATGATGATCCTTGCGGATGGCAACGGCGATGGCAGGTTGACCGTAATAAGTGTCCCGGGACCTACGGCGGTCGCACATGAGGTATGGACAAATTATGAGTAGCATATTTAAGGAGGAAAGAGCGACATGGAGATTGTGAAGGTGCGATTATTATGCGTGCTCTATCTAACGATAGGCATCGTTGGCGTGACGATGTTCACTCCTGCTCATGCTCAAGACCCTTATGTGGACGAGGTGACCTCCGTGACCTTCGGAGAGGGTGCGGGATTCGGACAGGATTATTTCCCCGGAAACGTACTCGGTCCACCTCACGGTAACGAGGATGCGAACCAAGCGCAAGATTCCCCCGAGCACCTTCTCTCGCTTGGAAACGGCGGTAGAATCATCCTGAGGTTTAGGGATAATATTATAGTGGACGAAGAAGGTGTTGATTTCACCGTGTTCGAGAATCCCCTTATCCAGATCGGCGATACGGAATATTCGTTCTGCGAAACCGCTATCGTATCGGTAAGTCAGGACGGAGAGACTTTCTATACCTTTCCGTACGATTTCATACCGCCACCGGAAGGAGGCAGACTTGGAAGAATGGAGGACTATAAGGGGTTCGCCGGTATCCAGCCGGTTTATTCAAATCCGTCGAATGGAATAGACCCGCTGGACCCCGCCGTAAGCGGTGGCGATTCGTTCGATCTTGCCGATCTAAATATCTCATGGGTGCGGTATGTCAAGATTGTGGATACCGGTGTACCGGGCACTGCATCGGAGATGCGAGACGCCCAGGGCGACCCCATCGATGATCCCGGCAACCTGTTTAACGACCCGAGTATCGGAAAACTCGGTTTCGATCTCGACGCGGTTGCGGCGATTCATTGGCAACCCGTGGTCAACGCACATAATTGGAATCTGTATTATTAACCGCTTCCTATAACACAGAATAGGTGAATATTATGACGAGAAAAGGTTTCACATTGATCGAACTCTTGATTGTGGTGGCGATACTTGCCATTCTCGTTGCCATTGCGGTGCCGAACTTTCAGCAGGCGACCAAGCGCTCTCAAAAGGCACAGTGTCTGAGCAATTTACGCACACTGGGGATGGCGTTACAGACCTATCGCGTGGATTACAACAATTTTCCCCCGGCAGACGGAATAGCGGGCGACACCCCATCGCCGAACCAGACCGAGGTGGGAAACGGTCCTGCGGCTAACGGCTCATGGGACGGTGTGCCGTGGGTTCTGCTCGAGCTTCGTTATGTCAACGACCGAAACGCTTTTTATTGTCCTGTGCTTAAAAGCCACTACCGCCATAGGTATCAAAACTTCCGCTATGCCTATAACAGTTCCGCAACCGATACCGGAGGACACGCCGGCGGGGCACAGAATATCTTTTACGATACGAGCAAGGCATGGATAGCTCGCTGCCTCTGGGTGCCTTCAGAAGCGAGTTTCCGCCCCGGCGACCATATCTCATATCCCCATGGCGAAGAGAATACTATGGAGAACGTTCTTTTCGTTGACTCCCACGTTGAGACCCGTGACGGGATGGTCGATTTCTATAACACCTATCCAGAAGAGTAATTTTCAGATTGATTCCTGCATATTTTTGTCTTTAAAGTATAGTATATTTTCATGTGTATTCATAAGGAGGATACTATGAAATTAAATAAGGCTGCATTTGGACTCGCTGCAGGAATAATCTGGGGCGCCATGATTTTCCTGGCGACATGGTGGATCATCATTCGTGGCGGCACGGGCGAGAATATCGCGCTTCTCGGAAGGTTCTATGTAGGATACACCCCTACGCCTGTGGGTAGTGTAATCGGTCTTGTATATGGGTTTATCGACGGATTTATAACAGGATATATTTTCGCCCTTATCTACAATGCGTTTGTACGTTCTGCGGAAGTCGAGAAACACAAACCGGTTGTCCACGAACCCTCCGGCGGCACTCCTGAACTTGGCGAGGAGATTGCAAAGGTTCCTGAAGAACAACTCGAAGAAGAGCAAGAACCGGCTACATCTACAGAGAAAGAATAACCGGGAAGTTCTGACGAATACCCGGGGATTAAAAACTTTTTTACCACGGTTCATAGAACCACATACAAGGGTTGCATGGGGAACGTGGTATGTGCGATGCTTCTTTGATTATGTTTAAAAGGAACAGCTGACTTCAGCGCATTGATTGGTATGTCCGCAGATAAGATTGGCAAGATAAAGACAGTATGTGTAATACCGTCGAGGTACGGTTCAACACGTTTTCCAGGGAAACCACTTGTAGACCTGGGTGGCAAATCCTTGATTCAGTGGGTATATGAACGTGCAACGAAGGCAATAAGGGTCGATGATGTATATGTTGCTACGGATGACGAGCGTATAGCAGAGGCAGTAAGGGATTTCGGGGGGAGCGCTATAATGACCTCGCCGGCGTGTGCGTCGGGTTCGGATAGAATCGCCGAGGCGCTCGCCCAGATCGAGGCGAATATCGTCGTTAACCTCCAGGGCGACGAACCCTTGATAGAGCCGCGCACGATAGACCGGTGTATTCTGACCCTTATTGATGATCCTGAATGTATGGTATCCACGCCTGCAGTGCCTTTCCGCGACGAAAAGGAGTTTATGTCTCCCCATAATGTAAAGGTGGTTTTCGATTCAAGGCATAGGGCGTTATATTTTTCACGTTCTCCGATTCCTTCCCCCGCACGTCGTGAACGAGAAAACCAGGGAGGAGAAATACTCGGGTATAAACATCAGGGGCTCTATGTCTACCGCCGGCAGGCGCTTGAAAGGTTTTGTCGTATTCCGCCGGGACAACTCGAACAAATCGAAAAACTCGAACAACTTCGATTTCTCGAAAATGGCTTCACGATAAAAATCGTGCTTACCGATTCAGATTCACCCGGGGTCGATACCCCCGATGACCTTGAACGTGTAAAAGAACACTTGATGAACCATAAAGAGGAACCGTAACTATAACGAGGAGACCATGACAAAATTTATTTTTATAACAGGAGGCGTGGTATCGTCGCTGGGAAAAGGAATCGCCTCGGCGAGTATCGGCGCACTGTTGGAATCAGTCGGCTTGAAGGTCACGCTCCAGAAATTCGACCCGTACATAAATGTCGATGCCGGTACTATGAGCCCCTTTCAG
This sequence comes from uncultured Candidatus Sumerlaeota bacterium, assembly GCA_964608095.1. Lineage (GTDB taxonomy): Bacteria > Sumerlaeota > Sumerlaeia > MWCT01 > JAGHBZ01 > CAZSMK01. The sequence goes on from CAZSMK010000072.1 coordinate 12,951, forward strand.
CACGGTGAGGTATACGTCACGGACGATGGGGCTGAAACGGATCTTGACCTCGGTCATTACGAGCGATACACAAGCGCGATCATGACACGCGATAACAATGTAACCACCGGGCAAATTTACAATTCAGTGATCGAGAAGGAGCGAAAAGGCTCATATCTGGGTGCCTGCGTACAGGTAGTCCCGCATATCACGGATGAGATAAAGTCACGTATATTTCATCTTGCGGAAAAAGACCAGGTCGACGTGGTCATCGCAGAAATCGGGGGCACGGTCGGCGACATTGAAGGGCTTCCTTTTCTCGAAGCAATTCGTCAGATACGCTACGACATCGGGGGCTCGAACGTGCTCTATATTCATTTAACCCTTGTTCCTATCATTCGCGCAGCCGGCGAGGTAAAAACTAAGCCGACTCAACATAGCGTGAAAACGCTCCGCGAAATCGGTATACAACCTGATATCTTGATCTGCAGAACCGAAGATTTGTTCGATGAGTCTACAAAAAAGAAGATCGCTCTGCACTGTAACGTCGACAGAGATTCAGTAATCCAGGCGGTAGATGTGAATGAAATTTACCGGATTCCCTTGTTGTTTCACGATCAGGACCTTGACGGCTTGATATTGAGGAAATTGGGCATGAAATCGCGGACGGCTCAGGACCTCGGCGACTGGATGGCGCTCGTTGATACTATCGATTCACTTAAAGATTCGGTCAGAATCGCGGTGGTGGGAAAATATATCGACCTGCAGGACGCATATAAAAGCGTATATGAAGCGCTTCGACATGGAGCGTTTGCCAACAACCATGTGCTCGATCTGAAGAGGGTTGATTCTGAGATGCTCGAGGAAGAGGAGAAGGTCGAGGAAGTGCTGGGGGACGTGCACGGAATCCTTATACCGGGTGGTTTCGGCACACGTGGTATTCAGGGTAAAATTCATGCGGTTACCTTCGCGCGTGAACATGGCATACCATTTTTCGGCATCTGTCTGGGTATGCAATGCGCTGTTATCGAATTCGCGCGCAATGTCTGCGGTCTTACTAGCGCTGATAGCCGGGAATTCAATGCTTCCACCCGCGATCCGGTCATTGACATTATGGAAGAACAAAAAGCCATAATCGGCTTGGGCGGCACTATGCGGCTCGGGTCATCAACCTGCAAACTGCTCGAAGACAGCATCAGTTTTCAAGCGTACGGTCAACTCGAGATTCGAGAACGTCATCGCCATAGATATGAGTTTAACAATAGATATGAAGCGTTATTCGAACAACACGGGATGAAGGTGGTGGGGAGGACTCCTGACGGCACACTTGCCGAGATTATGGAAATTGTCGATCACCCCTGGTTCGTGGGATGCCAGTTCCATCCGGAATTTAAGTCCCGTCCGGTGATGCCTCATCCCCTTTTCGTGTCGTTCATACGCGCTTCGATTGAAACCAACCACTAAAAAGTGAGGTAGTTCCATGCTTTTATCAGAAGTTGAAATCAGCACTCGCCTGAAACGAATCAAGTTGCTCATCACGGATGTCGATGGGGTAATGACCGACGGCGGTCTTTACCTGGGCGAGAACGAAGAGTTGAAAAAGTTCTGCACCCTCGACGGCGCGGGTATAAAATACCTGCTGCGCAACGATATCAAGGTTGCCATCGTCACCGGGCGGGAATCGGCAACGGTTGAACGCCGTGCCCGTGAGCTCGGTATTGAGGAGGTGCATCAACACGCCTTGAAAAAACTCCCCATCTTTGAGGCGTTATTGAAAAAGTATAAATTAACTCCTGAAGAGGTGGCGTATGTCGGCGATGATTTGCCCGATCTTCCCTTGCTCATTCGCGCGGGAGTTGCCTTTGCCGTATCCGACGCCGTCAGCGACGTCAAAAAACGCGCTCACTACATCACTAAATCTGCAGGGGGTTCCGGGGCGCTTCGTGAAATCGCCGAACTTATTCTCAAGGCTCAAAATAAATGGTCGCAGGTGGTGAATGGCTACCTTGAAATTTAAGAAAGTCTGGAAACGGATTCGGAAACGAACAAAAAAGGCACGCGATTTTATTGCATTAATTGCTGTTCTTTTTTTCCAGCGCGTCTTTCTTCTCCTTCCTCCCGCCTGGGGGATTCGAGTGGGTGGATTTCTCGGAAGATTCGCATACTTTGCGGTATTCTGGGAACGAAAGAACGCGATTAAAAACCTCCGGCAAGCATTCTCCGGAGAAAAAGATGATACGGAAATTCGTAAAATCGCTCGACGAGTTTTTATCAACACAGGCTACTCGTTCGCAGAAATTCTTTATCTCTCATTTCTCGGCGATGACTATCTCAAAAGTCACGTTTCCCTCAAAGGAACAAATTATTTTAACTACTATAACAAGCAGGGAAAGGGAATTATTGCAATTACGGGGCATTTCGGGAGCTGGGAATTGATGGCTGCCTATTTCAGTCGGATTGAAAAGAACAGACTTTGCGTGGTTGCACGACGCCTTAGCAACAGGTATCTGGAGCGGCTGCTCATGGAAAACAGGCGTCGCATCGGCATGAATGTTGTTCACAGAGGTAACACCGCCGTGTCTTTTTTACGTGCCCTCCGTTCCGGCGAAACCGTCGGGATACTCGCCGACCAGGACACGCGGGGCGATGGTATCTTCGTCGACTTTTTCGGGAAGCCGGCATGGACACAGATAGGACCTGCATGGCTTGCTCTCCGCCTCGATGCACCTGTGGTGCCTCTTTTTATTGTCCGCTCGAATAACAATCCCACACATCATACTATATACATGGATTCCCCTCTTTCATTTGAGTTGACAGGCGACACCGAGACCGATATAAGAAGTATTACTGAGTTGTTGACGAAAACCATCGAATCTTACATCAGACGTTTCCCCGACCAGTGGATGTGGTTTCATCGACGATGGAAGACACAACCTTCATCTCCGGGGGATGAGAGTGAAGCGCATGAGTAGAGCTAAATACACCCATACATATATGACGTTCTTGATTGCACTTTTCAGCCTTATTCTTTCCGGCTGTGGGGATGTCGAGTTTTTAACGACAGGAGCCGGGGTAGAGGCTGAAGAACAAAGCATAACCGTAAAGAAACCGCAGATGGTCTCGTATCGTGAAGGTGGAAAAGATAAGATTATCGCAGCGGCTGAAGGGAAATTTTTAGAAAAATCGCAGCGGCTCGAACTTTCGGATGTCGAGATTGATCTCTTCGATCGTGGCGACCTTGCCGCAGAACTCAGCGCACAACACGGCGTATTGTTTCTCCAGGACAACGAAGAAATGGAACGCAAAAAAAACGACTTTCTTCTACAGAAAAATGTGGTGTATGAAAACGTCGACGGCTCGATATTCAAGACCGACTCGCTTGTCTGGAAAGATGAGGAAGAAAAATTCGTCTCAGATGCTCCTTTTTATATGGAACAAAAAACCGATGAAGGGGTCCTCATTGTCGAAGGGAAGCAGCTTGAAACCGACAAAAATTTGAAGAATTGGAAAAAGGAAGGGGCAAAGATACAACTCATACCCAAAGAATAGTCCTTTCAATTATGGGCTATTTTTCTATATTAGAAGATTCAGGAGACATGAACTATGCAACGTAGAAGGAACATACGTTTCACCACTGCGCTTTTGATAGCAACCGTAGCCCTTGTATTCCCCCTGAGTACCTTTGCGCAGGAGGAGACATCGCCGCCACAAGCAACGTCTTCTCTACCTCAGCTGGAAAAACAAAACGTGTGGGCGGAAGAACTCGGTTCTATCTTCGGCAAAGAGTTCTCTTTAACCACTGACCCGGAAGAGGGTCAAATCAGCTATGAACTTGCGGAGCCTGATGGCTTGAAATTTTTTCAGGCAAAGTTCAATGTACACATCAAGAGTGAATCGTTCGAAATGAACTGCGACAAGATGGAATTTTTCGGTGATGAGAATAAACTCATTGCTACAGGGAATCCTATATTTATCCGTCAAGGAGTGATTACGGCGCGTTGCGGAAGATTTGAATACAACCAGAAAAGCGGACGATCGCAGTTGTCCGAAAATCCCGTTATTTTCAGCAAGGATGAGATGGGAAGAGAAGTACAAACTGTGGGTAAAACCATCTATATCGAACAAGGCGCCGACGAGGAACTCTCGATAATGGTTGAAGGTAACGCTAAGCTGGATGTTAGATCAGCATCCCAGGCCGTAAAAGCCACCCCAACACCTGCTCCAACGGGTCCGGTCAAAGTTGACAGTTCAACCATCGATAAACTGAAAGAAGTAGAAATCACAGAATAGTGCCGCAGAACATTCCACCACAGGAGAACAAGCAACAATGAAGTGTGTCGTCACAGGTTGTGCAGGGTTTATAGGTTCCAGTCTTGCAGCGCGTCTACTCGAGCAAGGACATGAAGTACGGGGAATAGATTGTTTCATTGATTATTATCCCCGCATAATCAAGGAAGAGAACCTTACACCGCTGCGCGAGTACGAGGGGTTCACGTTTATGCCTGAAAATCTTCTCCAATTGAATCTGAATGAGGTGGTCGAGGGAGCGGATGTGATTTTTCACCAAGCGGCACAAGCCGGCGTACGGAGCAGCTGGGGAACTCAATTCGACATCTATACGGACAACAATATACTTGCCACACAACGCGTGTTGGAATCCTTGATAGAACCGGATATTCCCTTGATCTATGCCTCATCATCATCAGTGTATGGAGAGACCACGCTTTTACCGATGCAGGAGGAGCATCCGACTCATCCCCTCTCTCCCTACGGAGTGAGCAAACTTGCAGCCGAGAACCTCTGCCATCTTTACCGGGAGAATTTCGGTGTCCGAACCGTGGCGCTTCGATACTTTACGGTATACGGTCCCCGGCAGCGACCCGATATGGCGTTCCATCGCTTTATCCGCGCCATACTTACGGACAATCCGATAATTATTTACGGCGACGGAAATCAGACTCGCGACTTCACCTATATCAGTGATGCGGTCGAGGCAAACATCCAGGCATTTCGCTCCGGTCAATGGGGAAAGGTCTATAATATTGGTGGCGGCACACGCATAAGTATCAACGAGGTCATCAGTTTGATCGAGCAAATAACGGGAAAAAAGGCAAAGATCAAGTATCAGGAATCGCAACGCGGCGACGTCACCCATACCTATGCCGATACTACCCGGGCACGCAACGAAATCGGCTTTTCCCCCAAAATGAATCTCAACGAAGGCCTTGCCAGAGAAGTGGAATGGATAAAGAACGTTATACTTCAGCTGGACCTTGCTCAATAAAGACGAGGAAATGCTTGTTTTTCCCTCCTCATTTTAGTATCCTTTTTTACGGATTCCTTATCTTACTGTTTCTCGCGGAAGGGAAGGATAAAGCAATGCCTCATCAATTGAAAGGTGTTCAGTATGCAACAGATTTACTGGAGCGCATAGACGATAAGACGTTCGATCGAGGTACATTAAACGGCACCGAGAAGAGCACAGGGGGAATCAGGCTTGAACGCAATGAGGTGACGTTGCGGTTTGCGAAAAAAGGAACCTATACCTCGCCTGTGTTTCGCAACAAATTTCCGTTCAATGAACTCTTGCCGAGCTGGAACGTCACCCTTCCCGGTGAAACCGGATTTCGGATAGATTTAAGGCTCAGCAATAACGGCAAGCAGTGGAGTCCCTGGCTCTATCTGGGTAGCGACGGAATTACCGAGTCCACCGAAAAAGATGATAAAATCACCTCGCATGACGATATCCTTGTCGACGTTGATTATATCCTTATGGACAACACCAAGTGGTTTACACAGTTCAGGGTCTCTCTTTTCAGCAAGAATGGACACGATTCTTCTATACTGCACCATATTACGCTCAGCTATTCCAACTCCATGAAAGACATGGCAATATGGGAACAATATGCCGATTCACGTGATGACCTGACTTCTGTCCCTGCATCCATTTGCTTGAATGTACCCTACATCTCCCAGCTTACGGCACCTGAAGATATCAAGCTCGCGACATGCTGCGCCGCATCGGTGGCAATGGTACTGAATTATTGGGGACGGAAAATATCGTTCGAAGAAGTCATTGAGGTAAACTATGATACGGAATACAAAATCTACGGCAACTGGCCCAAAACCGCACAGACGCTATGGCGGTACGGTTTGCATTCTTGTGTGCGTCGCTACCGGAACTTTCAGCAGGTCTACGACACGTTGAAAAAAGGCATCCCCATTATAGCGAGCCTCCAGGTCAAGAAAGGTGAGTTGACCTCAGCGGCAATCTATACCGAGACGAAAGGACATATTCTGGTCATCCACGGAATGGACAGGCGCGGGAATATCCTCGTCTGCGATCCATGGGCAAATAATGAAAAAGAGGGGAAACGCCCCTACAAAAAATCGGAAATGCAGGCGATCTGGCTGGATAAAGGCGGCGTAGGTATTATAGGCGCTCCTTTTCCTGTATATCCGTAATCAACGCTGTTTCCGGGCAATCGGGGAAATAGGGACACTTCACGCATTCGCTCCATACTTTATGGGGCAAGTCGTTTTTTGAAATCCGCACAAAACCGAGCTTCTCAAAAAAGACCGGTACGAGAGTGAGAGCAAACACGTGCCGAACACCAAGGTCGCGTGCTTCCTTCAAACATGAATCCACCAATAATTTACCAGTTCCACGTTTGCGCGCCTCTTCTACCACCGCAAGGGATTTTACCTCCGCAAGCTCCGCCCACGTAATATGGAGCGCACAACATCCCAGTATTCCCTTGCCTTCCTGTTCCGCCACAAAGAAATCACGGAGGTGCTCGTAAAGTTCTTGCAGTGACCGCGGCAGCATGCTCCCTTCACGGGCGTTGTGGTTAATTATTTTATGGATCAGGGATACGTCCTTGATCCTGGCTTTTCGAATTGTAAGGTTCTCGGGCATAGATTCACTCATCTTCAAGGATATTAATATTTTCTCAGAAGTCCGACAACCACGCCCTTGATCTCGACCCGATTTCCTTCGATACTCATGGGTTTCAATTCGGGATTCGCAGGCTGAAGTCGGACTTTACCATCCGCTTTAGCGTAAAACTTTTTAATCGTCGCTTCTCTGCCGTCGATCAGGGCGATTACTATTTCGCCGTTTTCCGCAATGTTGCGGCGCTCGACAATAATGTAGTCGCCGTCTCGAATTTGATCGTCAATCATGGAATCGCCCTTTACCCGGAGCACAAAATGTTCACCGCCTCTGACCAGCTCTTGGGGGACGGCGACCCATTGGCGGTCTTCAAGCGCCTCGATCGGCGAACCGGCTGACACTGCCCCGAGGACTTGAAGTTCGATCGATTGCGGTTGCACCTTGTTGCCGATCAGCTCGATAGAACGACTCCGATTCGACTCACGCTGGATGACTCCCTTGAGCTCCATGTTATTGAGATGCTTATGCACCGTTGCCAGCGAGGCTACCCCCACACCTTCCGCAATCTCCTCAAGCGTAGGTGAAATGCCGTTTTTCCGGATGTATCGCCGTATGAAGTTGTAAATCTCACGTTGTCGTTTTGTAAGGTACATGGATACTTTTAACCTCAACAAGACAAAAGAAAAAAGTATAGGGTGAAGAAAAAGCGAAGTCAAGCCTTTCATCCTACCATCTCCATGGTTGACAACCTCTCCTTTCAGTGTCATATTTTTTTGTGGAATGCGGAAACTCTCTTTGATAGCAATTAAGATGACTCGACGAAAGGGTAGGTTATATGAAAACGAAAAATTTGAACATCTGGTTTCGGATAAGTTCCAGCTTCTGGTTCATTCCCAGTGTTCTTGTCATCATGGCGATTATGTTATCGTTTGCCACCATTCGGTTGGATGAATTTTTCCTCGCCAGGGATATACACGTTATCCGTGTTCTGTTCAAAGGCGGTGTGAGCGGCGCCCGCGCTGTCCTCTCTACGATTGCAACATCCATGATTACGGTTGCTGGGGTGGTCTTCTCAATCACTATGGTGGTGCTCTCTCTTGCCTCGTCTCAATTTGGGTCTCGTTTGATATGGAACTTTATGAACGACAAGGGAAATCAGGTTGTTCTCGGCACCTTCATTGCCACGTTCATGTACTGTATTTTATCGTTAAGATCTATTAGCGATTCTGACGGAGGCGTATCTGTACCTCATCTTTCTGTTACCATCGGGATGATCCTTTCATTAGCAAGTCTCGGTTTATTGATATACTTTATTCATCATGTTTCCTCATCGCTTCACGCCAATAACGTAATTGCATCGGTGGGCACAAAGCTGTATCATGCGATTGACCGTTTATTTCCTGTCGAAGTGAAGAAAGAGCAGCCGAATGAGACCGATGAGAATAAGAAAAAACACGGAGCGCCGGAAGATTTCGAGGCAAGGGCGCAGATTGTGTGCAGTAAAAAATCCGGCTATCTCCAGGCGATAAGCAAAGAGAGCCTTTTAAAAACCGCACATGATAACAACCTTCTACTTCGCATCGAGCATCATCCCGGACGCTTTATTACGGAAGGCTATGTTCTTTTAAGAGCATACCCACGGGAATATCTCAGTAACGACATTATCAATGACTTACAGAGCGCCTTTATAATCGGAAACCTGAGAACAATAGAACAGGACGTAGAATTTGGCTTTAATGAGTTGAGTGAGATAGCGCTTCGTGCACTTTCCAAAGGCATTAACGATTCATTCACGGCATTAACATGTGTAGACTGGATGGGAGCGGGATTGGCGGAACTTGCCCGGCGCTCTTTTCCCTCTTCCCTCATATACGATGGTGAGAATAATCTCAGAGTGATCTTTAAACACTATACATTCCGGACAATAACAGAGGCTGCCTTTAATATGATTCGCCAGAGTGCGCGTGATAATATCAGTGTTTCAATTCGACTACTTGAAAAAATTGAAATTGTCGGTCGCTTTGTTCGACATGAAGAAGATAGAACGCTTCTTGCCCAACAAGCGCGCATAATTTGGGGGGGAATAGATAGCATCTTGAAAAACGATTTAGACAAAAAGGCTCTCGAGGAATGCTACAGGGCTGCTCTCCAAACACTCGGAAAGAAAAGGGATGATTTATAAAGAGTTGGGGAGATTAAGACTTGCCTTCTTGTCTTTTTTTCGCGGCTTTCGCAAGGAGTTTTGCCGCACGGTCTCGCACTGCTTTTACCTCGGGATTCGACCCCGGATCAATTCCTTTCAGCCGCGAATAGCAGAAGGTGAGGTCCGCCCATAACTGGCTGACTACGGCGGCATGCTGAAGCGAGGGCTTACCGTGAAGCACAATCTTGATAGAGGGCATCAATTCCGCGAACCGTTCATAATTTGCCCTCGCGAGAATTATTTCCTCTTCGCCGTAACGCAATCCCTTATGTGCGGGATCAAGAGGAGCGATAGTCTCCTGTATCAATGGATGAAGATTTTCATGATCGATATGGTCGTTGAAAAGAAAAATACCCATCTTTGTCCTGTAGTTTGCCAGAATTCCTTCAATGTTCATGTGCGAATCGCGCGGTAATCCAAGGTAACGCGACATCATCAGGTCGTTTTCGTCTTTGTTGACACCCTCGTTCCAGAACTGGGTGAATTCATCGCCCAACATCAATAGCAATTCGCTGCTACACCCGAGATAGATATGATTCAGTCCTTTCGCCATCTGATTTAAATACACGAATTGCGCAAGCTGAAAAGGAACGTTATCGGGTTCGGTCAGATCAAAGGCGTCTATGGCTTTCTGGATATCGTCCCAGAACGATCGTGTATCCATGCCCAGAACATGCATGGGCGCGAGCAGAATCGGCGTTTTGTTTCTACCAAACCTGCCCGAGACCTGTTCAGGCAGCCGAAGGACAAGATTGTTGTCTCGAAGCCCCAGATTATGAAGCGGACCGGAATTCGAAAACACAATACGGAGTGCTGCGCGCGGGGTGTATTCATGAACCTTGACCGTCTCTTCTGTTTTGCCACTGCGTGAGAATTCCATGAAAAGTGTGTTCTCAAGTGTGGCGTCGTCCGGAAGATTTTTCAGTTTTGAAGGCGAGTGCATAATAAGCCACTTGCAGCGCTTGTGCGGCTCCCCGTTATAAATCGCTGCCACATAATGATTGAACTGTTCGTTGGCCCCTATGCCCGAATTGACTAAATATCTCGGCCCGTCGGAACCGAAATGGCGCTCTATATACTGGTCGATCTCCAGGGCGGATTGTTCCATGAATTGATCATAATATCCTTGTATGTCGTCACGATACAACGCGGCAAAGGCATCGCCATGCATGGTTTTTGCTACATTTTGAACGAGTTCGGCAAATACATCGCGTTTATCTTCGGGAATGTCTATCTGGTCATCAATGGACGGCGACGTTTCGATAGAGAAGAGGTTCGGAAAAGGGGAAGCGAGGGAATGTTGGGCGATCTGAAAGGTTGCGCCCCGTGCCGTACCCCCTTCTGCTTTTTCCGAGGCAAGTTTCGCCTGCATCACCAGGTCGCCGAATCCATGCTCCTTCAGCAGCTCTTCAGTCTCACCAGCGCTTATCCTCAACGCCTCTGCAACGTTATTGACGAGATCCTGTGGCTCGAGCGCACCACGGATTGCGTACCAGATATGTTCCGCACTCACCTCTTCCTTGCCTGCCGACGAAATCAAGGCATCCACTAACTTCGGTAATACTCCTTCTTCTGACATAGCACCAAGACTCCATGATAGAATGTGATTCGACATTACCCCTCGCCATGCTGACAACGGCGAAAGGCAACGAAATGCGATAAATCAATAATGGAATGCCTGCAGGATTTTTTCAATGAAGAAGTGAAATAACGCCTTTTAAGTTTATCGACTCATCATAGAGGTCATATAAGTCCTGAAAAAAACTCGTCCTCTTCTCTCTCGCAGGGTGAGAGTCGAATTGCTAAAACGGGAAAATGAGGTCAGAGAGGCTGCCCGACAATTTAATTTGGACTGCAAATAAGAACTCGGAATAAGGCGGCAGGTTCTTTCGATCATCGTAACTCATTCAGTCGTTTACGTCCTTGCAGTCGTTTATGTCCTTGATGGCATTCCTATGACACAAATTGCACGAATGAGTAACGTAATGCCTGAGAGGCTGTCGGACAACCTCTCTGACCCCGGATCAGGGGAGGTCATGGTAGTCAACATCTGTATTCGTAAGCGTAATCGTGCCGCCTCTGTCGAACAGGAAATCCATAATTTCAAAGTTCAGGGAGAATCCGTTCACGCCCGGCTCATATTCATGAGTCTCGAAATGTATGGAATAATCCTCTCCATCTGCATCCGGCGTTGCTCCCGCAAGAAATTCCAGTCTGTAGGAGACCTGATTGTCCGCGCTGCTGACACGAACACTGCCGTTCGGCGGCGCACTGTCATCCGACTCTATAGTGAATATCGCACGGTGGAGTTTATCGTCTATAAACGACATCGTTGCGGGACTGGTCCATATACCAAACGCATACGCCTCGTTGAGAGACGTGGTCAGCTGCAATCCGCCGTCTGTTCCGGTCGATACCATGTGGAAGGGCAACACGCGTGTGATGACGTCCCAGCTGCTGAAGTCCGGCGTGGTTATTTCTGTCCAATCAGCGGCAGGATATTCATGAAAAATTACATCGAGCTGGTCAAGCCAGATTGTCCCGTAATCAAGGCTGAAATCGTAGACGTCAAAGGAACAAAGAATCTCACCGGGAACAACTGGTGAGAGGTATTGGTTGTAATCTCTCGTTCCTGAGGTAGGAGGCATATAGGGATTTGTTAAGCTCGATGACTCGATGATCATGTTGAATGCATAGGCGTAGGAGCTCTGATTGAGCCTGAAACGAATCGTGGGGACATCCCCTCGAACGCCCTGGCTGGTTGCCGTTTTCCACTTAAACTGATAGAGATTGTTGGATGCATATCCTACGGTACTCGGGGCTGACCAGAACCCGTACCGGCTGGTCGTATTATCTGTGGTTATACCAAGTCTATGTGAATCGTAGTTCGATGACGCAGGTAAATACACGGCGTCAGGCGTGTTTGCGCTTGGACCCGTAAATGTCCAGCCGTTGGTGTCGCCTTCAAAATCCCACGTGATCTCCGAAATCGGTGTCGGGGTCGGCGTTTCGGTCGGTGTCGGGGTGGCAGTAAGGGTCGGTGTCGGCGTGTCGGTCGGCGTCGGTGTCGGAGTGACAGTCGGTGTCGGGGTTACTGAGCTGGTGAACCCGAAGAAATTCAACACACGGTACATCACGGCAAACCGGTTCGCCGAGGACACAATGCTCTCGAACGGAAATCCCAGATGCACCAGCTGATACGTGCCGTCATATTGCACGCCGGCATTACCGCCGTTTCCGCCGACATACGTCATGTTAACGCTGCTTCCGCCGGTAGCCGTCAACTGGTCTGGATAGTCTACATCGTAAATATAGGTGCCGTCGTCGAACGAGATAGAGGCGAGGTCTGCAAAGATGCCTCCACTTCCCTGGGCGACATAAGTCGCGGCATCGTCGCCGGCATAGGCGGCTTTCAGATAGTTGTTGTAAAAGGAAACGCCATTTGCCAGATACTCGAGGTCCCAGCCGATCTCAGCGCCCGATACAAACAGTTTGCCCCCTGCATCGAGATAGGTCTGGACTATGCTCTGCTCCGTAGCGCTGAAGGTATCGTCAAAGGACGATTCTTCGCCGAGGAACCAGATAACGGCGGTGTAGTCGCCAAGGGAGACTGCTCCGCTTTCAACTGCCTCATTGGAGCATGAGTCGAAATATTCATCATAGGTCTCGATCTCCCGGGCGTAATCCACCGTATAGTCGTAAGAATTCATCCGGTCGAGGTATTCGCGATGCAGATCAGCGGTATCATAAGGATCGTCCTCGACAATCATGCAATAGCGATCAAGCCGGTCAAAGCCGCTTACTACAAGAATCGGATTCGTTCCGGTCGACTTGTAGCGAACCGCAAGGGTTTCGGTCGGAAACGATTCGCCGCCGGTGTTGGTCGCACTCACACGAAAATAGTAGACGCTTCCGTCAACCAGACCTGAAGAAACCGTGTATGAGGTACTTCCGACGCTGATACCGTCGGCAAATCCTTTCCCGTCCGTGCTAATATAGACGCGGTAGCCCGTAGCGGGGTCGCCAAGCAGGTCATTGCCTGTGTTGGAAGGGGGTGCGTTCCATGAAAGGGCAATCCCACCGGAGCCGTTCAGGGCTGCGCTGAAATGTGTGGGCGGCTCGGGTAGTAGATTCGGTGATAGAGCATCTCGTGCCGCAAAGTATTTTACTATGCCCTGGTACACGGCGCGTGCGGCAAGTTGCCTGAATCGCGGGTCACGGAGATCTTCCGCATCGGCAGGTGTATCGTGAAACGCAATCTCGTGAAGGCTTGCCGGCATCTCGTCGTTATTAGTAGGATTGATTTCACCGAAGTTTGCGGTATGCACTCCACGGTTAGTCCACCCTGCATCCCATCCCGCGACAATATCGTTGATAAGTTCGTTATGTATAGAGTTACGCAACTCCAGTCCGCCCGGAACGCCGTCAAAAGGACCATCCCAACCATAACTGGAGTAGGCAAAGCTCGAGGTTCCCGTACCCGGGTCAGGGGCATTGGTATGCCATGAGACATACACAGAATCTTCCCATGTTTCGTTCTCCCACTTGGCGTAGCGTGGCATAGCCGATACAGTCCCTCCACCTGCGGGGCATCCCATGAAGGGAGAGAAATAAGCGCCGGATTCTTCCCAGCGAGGTTCGCCGCTATACATTCCTCCATCTATGGTATCGCCCATACCGCCGCCGAAGCGAACTGCATCGGCAGCGACGTATGTTCCGGCATCTGCGCTCTGGTTCGATACCTTGACCGAACCCAGTGCCTGGTTGGAGCCCTCGTAAAAGTAGTACGTTCCTATGTAGCGCCATGTATTGGCGTCGCGATTCTGCGGAACCGTCATTGGAGTACTGCCCCCTGCATGATACACCGTATATTGCGTATCCGACGGACGCGAGACGGTACCGCCGCCATTCCAGAACCATACATATACCGCATAATAGCCATCCTCGGGAATGTCGGGTGTCCATGATGCGGTAGCGGTCTCGGTACTGGAAACCGGAGTGGTGCGATAATCAAAGCCGTACTGACCGACATTGCCGGGGGGGAGGTAGGTCGACCAGCTGCCGGTCTCAGTGTAGCCGGTATAGCCGTTGTCCATTATTACCATGTTGGTATTCATATCGCGCTCGCGACAGGGCCAGACATTTGCTCCTGCGTTCCAGAGATATTTCACGAGCCAGTTCAGGCATGCCTCGCCGTTGCTCAAGTCTTCGATGATGTTGTTGGTATTGGGACGCTGCGTAGCCCAACGACCGAGGGTGTCACTGTAATACCACCCGTGCCCGGGCGAGAGAAACACCGTTTTTCCGCTCAAGCCGCCTACGGGTTGTCCCTGTCCGATAAAGGGCGATTGCCCCGCATTCAATTCCACTTCGCTCGGTTTTTCGGCAGATTGATACGCTCCCTCTTTTTGCTCAACGGGTGGAAGCTCGGGAAGATAGTCGCTGAGGGGTTTAAACTCAGACGCGGGGTCGTCTCGGTACTGTACCACAAGCGAAATCTGGTACGATTCACCCAGCGCCTCGAAAGGAACGGCAAAGACACGCATAAGGTCATCGACAAAAAGCTCGTCCATGACGCTGTCGAGAAAGTCCCTGTCCATGGCAAGTTTTATCGTTATCTGCGGAGGATCGATATCGGTCGCAACCAGTTCGGTCCTCGCAGGAAGAAAACTCTCATATCCTGCGATAGCCTGGTCGGGTGTGGGTAACTCGAATATCGCCTCTATAATGCTTTTTACTTTCTCACTGAATGAATTTTCAGGGGAAGATATGATGAGTGGTAGAGATTCTTTTACGGCTTTGATGCTGTGTCCCTTTTTAAGCACAAAGAACACATCATCAGGGGAAGAAAAGACGTTATTCACATCGGGCGCTTCATCAAGCATCGCCGGTGCCGCGAGAACTGTGACGGCGCTTATTTGAAAGACTAACATGAGTAAGGCACATATCCACCATGAAACATTATGTTTCTGGATGTGGGAAATCTGCATGAAAGATTCCTCCTTAAATATTGTGTATTATTATGATTTATATAGCGAAGTATAACATTTGTAATCTCTCGGATTCAACAATAGTATTGAAATGACGAAAAAGTCGCCTTTGAATAACATACCGAATCATAAGGGCTTAAGATTAGGGGAGAATCCTTGATGCCTTCAAACAAGAGAATTGATTCTTCTCCTTCATTCTCATCAGTGTCGAAACAACTTGAATTCGCCATCGGCTGTCTCTATATTATTCCTTTTAATCACAACTCAAGAGGAATTCAAAATCATGAAACCCGATATCTTGATAAGGCGGGGGAAAATAGTAGGCGCCAGTGAAACCTTTACAGGAGATATCGCTGTAAAAGGCGATACGATTCAAGCCATCGGGAAACAACTCGGGATAAAAGAAGCGGGTCGTATCATCGATGCCCGCGGAAAGTACGTCATTCCCGGCGGGATCGACGTTCATGTACATTTTGAATTGCCATTCTGCGGCACGGTCAGTGCGGACGATTTTTATACGGGAACGAAATCGGCAGCCCTTGGCGGTGTAACCACCGTCATCGATTTTGCGTCCCAGGACCGCAAAAAGGGATTAATGGCGAGAATACAGGCACGACGTAAAATCGCTGATCCTAAAGTCTGTGTTGATTACGGACTTCACGGCACCATTGTGAAGTGGGACGAGCATACTCCAGTCCAGATACAGGAAGCAATCGAGTACGGCATACCCACTTTCAAGATGTATATGATTTACGAAGAAGAGGGCTGGATTGCCGACGATGCCACTCTTTTTTCCGGTCTTGAGTTAACCCGCAAAATCCCCTGTAGAATCATGGTACATGCTGAAAGTGAACGCGTAATGAAACTCCTGATTCAGCGATACCTGCAAAAGAAGAAGACACTCGGGGCGTATGCGCATGTGCTGTCACGTCCCAATTTTATCGAAGCCGAGGCGGTACAGCGTGCTATAACGTGGACATCGGTCACTAACGGCAGACTTTACATTGTCCACATGTCGACCGGCGACGCGGCGGATCTTATGAAAGTCGCCATTTCGCAAGGAGTGGATGTCAATGCGGAAACTTGTCCTCAGTACCTCCTCCTGGATGATTCTGTGTTCAAAGACAAGAAGAGAGGGCATCTTTACGCAACCTGTCCACAAATAAAGAAAAAAGAAGATAATACGCGGCTCTGGGAAGCGCTTCGGGACGGCGACATCTCAGTCGTTTCAACCGATACCTGCACCTTCGATACACACCAGAAGGCACTGTGGAAGGGAGATTTCACCAAAATTCCTTACGGATTGCCGGGTGTGGAGACCATGAGGCCCCTCATCTTTACCTTCGGTGTCAAGAAGAAGCGAATATCCATGAACAGGTTCGTCCAGCTTACGAGCACAAATCCGGCGAAAATTATGGGACTTTATCCCCAAAAAGGGAGCCTGACGCCTGGAGCAGATGCGGATATCGTAATCTTCGATCCACGGAAGGAGACCACGATCGATTATAAAAAACTTGCCAGCAATTGTGACTGGTCGCCTTATCAGGGCTGGAAAGTGAGCGGCTTTCCTGAGTATACTATACTTCGAGGTAATGTAATCGTAGATCAGGGTTCCTTCTGTGGCGCTGCGGGTTTTGGGCACTTTGTCAAAAGAAAACTTGTCGGATACCAGGAATAAATCGCCTGAATGGATAGAATATGACAGCAAAAAACATAAAAGTAATGATAGTGGACGATAACCGGAATTACCGGGAAGCCTTTAAACGAATGCTTCTTATGCGCGACTATGATGTATGCGAGGCGGAGGATTCCGAGCAAGCGCTCGATATCTTGAGACAGGAGAATCCAGATGTGGTGGTGACGGATTTATGGATGAGAACCAAAGACGAGGGACTCGAGCTTATCCGCCAGATAAAGAATATCGACCCCGCATATCCCATCATAATGATTTCTGCAGTCGGGACTTTCGAGACAGGTGCCCAGGCATCGCAGCTCGGCGCATTCTATGTCATCAGTAAGAGCCGTATCGAAGAAGAACTCGAGAAATTTTTTGAAGCCATCGAATGGGCGCATAAAAAATACAAAGAGACAAAGAACCAGCTGAACATAATTCAACAATCCCGCGATTCGCGGTTGAGCGGTGAACAAATACAGGGGCTCAAACAAAACCTCGAACAAATCCTCGCCGACCCTGAAACCGATCCTTACGTCAAAGGTGAAGCGTATGACGCCTTGCTACAGTTGAGTGAAATGGAGATGCGCGAAACTTCCGCTCGTAATATTGCAAGCATTCTTTCAACAGAAGGACAGGAGGAAGCCTTCAAGCGCGTTGATACTATCCTCAGAAAAGAAATACCGGATATAGACAATTTCGACAAGGAGTCGCTCGAAGCGCTTCGGAGTGCTGAGATCTTCTTTCAGGAACAGGAGCGCAACCGGATTGGAGTCGATTTCTCGCGAAGTACCGGCTTTTCGTATTGCTTCGCCGTCGAGAACGAGGCGAAAGCGCGGCTCAGGAAAAAACTTGTCCGCCTCTTTTCAAATACCAAAACCTTCGAGGTCATTAACTTAATGCTGGATAATAAGATCAACAACCTCGACCTCTTTTTTCATCAGTATATTCTTCGTTTGCAACAGCAATTCCCATTCGAGTTTACGACGGATAATGTCAGGCAGACGCTTCTCCGAATCAAAGAGTTTGAGCAATGCTATAAACCCGACGGCTTGAAGGCGCTCGGGATAGTGATTCTCTGTTTTGGAAGGAGCTACGAAATAACCACGCGTAAGGGTAAACTCGATATAAACAATCCCCTTGGACTCAAGGGACTCGAGGAAGAAGAAACGCTGGATTTTGCGCGTCAGCTGGTGCTTTTGCAACATTACCGCAATCCGTATATCCACCCCGAAATAAGCGAAATGGAAAAATTATCGCAACTCCGGCAAACCACGTTTACGTGTCTGGGATACATATCCCGCTTGGTTTAACTCCCGTAAAAAATAATAGCACAGCCCCTCTTGCAAAAACTATCCTTGCACTCAACTCGTTTTATCATGATGAAATCGTCCTTATGAAGTGAAAGAGGAGACACCCCTTGTGGGATAGAGACGGTCTCGCTTACGTTCAACCCTGCGGGCTTCGGGGAACTGAGACCTTACCTGATCTTAAATTTCTGGGGGTCGAACCTTAAAGTTTGCACTTCTTTTCCTTTTGCTGGAACGACGCAATTCTGAATTGCGCGTGATCCCTGAATGCTCGTGAAAGCATTTGACGC
>CAZSMK010000073.1:0-62569 GCA_964608095.1 uncultured Candidatus Sumerlaeota bacterium
GTATTCGTATCTGATGCTACGTTCCCGATTTCGCGAATCACGTGTGTTAATCTTCGAGTTGGCATAGTCTTCTTGACTTTTCGTTTAAACCACGCATAATAATCCCCCTGATTGTTGAGAGTTACGTAATTATCGTAGAAAATCCATATCGGAACAGATACTATAAAGATGGTATTTATAAGATAATTTCCCGTGAATAATTGACAAAGAGCAGAAATAGACATATAAAGTATAAACTTTACAGAGTACTGAGAAGCGAGGGATAGGTGGCGGTTATTCTGTATACAAGAGAGGCTCTAAGCTTCTGGGGGTGTCTGCTTTTAACAATACTCCTTTTATGCAATGTGGGCATGATCAGAGGCGAGGTCAACATTGATCATACCTGGTCTAAATCAACCGATCTTGTTGTGCCAAACGAACCACTGATTGATGATTTTAATTATGATTATAGTCCGGAGCTCATTCTCACAGATATAGAGGGTGGTATCAGGGTATATAACGCGGAGTCAGGGAATCTTCTCTGGAAAAAGCATTTCAAGCATGTCAAATTTACTCCTCCCGCTGGAGGGAATTTTCTCGGTACTTTTCGCCGTAACATCGCCGTCGGTGGGTCGAATGGATTCGTATATATTTTTGACGGATTAAGCGGAAAAGAGATTCTTCGTTTCGATGTCGGTACTCATATCATCTATCAATTGACACCGGTCCCGCTTGGATCTCTCGAGTACAATGATATCAAGGATGGGCTTGTCGTAATTGATATAACGGGTCGAGTGCATTTATACGAAATCGTGAACACTGATTTTTCGCCGCGCGCAGTGGAGCAATGGTCAATCTTGACAGGCTCCAACGCATCGGCTCCTGCGTCTGTAGGCTATGTTACCGGAAGTCCTTTCGCCGATGTCGTCTTTGGCACTAATTCGGGCGATATCTGGGTCGTGAACGTAACGTACCGCGAGGGAAGATCGCCCCTGAAATTTACCAACCTCTCACGCCTTCCTCCCAGGGAGATGATTCTTCCGGTTAATGTAATCGACGACGAAAAAGAAGAACTTGTTTTCTGCGATGACGCCGGCAACCTCAACGCACTGAAATACCACAATGGCTCCCTGACCTTTTTATGGCGAGAAGTGCCTATCTACGGTTCATCTATTACGCCGCCCATAGATGTCGATCTCAATCTCGACGGCAACAAGGAAATCATTGTCGCGACAAATCAGACCTTGAACTGTTACCTGGGTTCATTGGGAGAAAATTGCTGGGCAAAACCATATAATGTTCTTTCAAACATTGTATCGGGCCCCGGACATTTTACGACCGAAGAAAACAAGTCCATGCTTTTTCTTATTGATGAACGACAGATGGCCCACTTTATCAATGTCGCGGATGGGAGTGCGTTCTCGGTTCAGAAATTGAAAAAAAATCATTTTATGCGCTCCCCCTTATTGGTGGATGCAGACGGGGATAGTCATCTGGATATTATCGGGCTGAGCGACGGCGGGAGACAAATAGTTTCATTAGCAACCGACATCGGAGTTGCGCAGAATGGCTTTTTCTGGGTATGTCGTGGAGGAAATCCCTATTTCAGCAGTGTACGTGAAGGACTCTATTGCAGGGAACGGCAAAAAGTCTATGAGCAAGCCACAGATTTCTTGATAGAAAAAGTCGAGAGAGCGGTCACCTCGTATGAACGCAAAGAATGGGATGCAGCGGTAGAATCGGCGCGCGAAGCCCTGGAAGTCAATCCTCTTCATGAGAGGGCTCGAAAGATTTATCACCATGCCTGGATCAGAGATAACATCGTTATTCTCATCCTGGGTTCCGTGTTCTTAATCGCTATAGTAGGTTTCCTTGCCTTCATTATAATTCGATATTTCAGGAGACGTTCATTGGTGCGCCGCGCTTTACAGTTGATCGCGCAGGATAAGTCACGGGATGCAATTCCTTTATTGCGTCAACTGTTGCGGGCTGAGCCCACTGATAAACATATCGCCACCATAATGGCTAAAGAATTAATAAAGATCGCCGATTTTTCTCCTGAAAATATCCATGTCTTTGAACTTGCCTTTATCAGCAACAACCAGGATAAACATATTCTACAAGCGCTTGCCACGGTGTACAAGAATGCGGCTCGACGCGACCAGAAGGCGCTCGATATCTATATACGAGCGTATGAATATGTCCAGAAAGATCCTCAATTCGCGTTCACCATAGCCTCTATTTATCGTGAGATGGGCGATCTGGAAAAAACCGCTCACTTCTTGAGAGATGCTATCCGGCAAGGAATGGAAACACACAATATTTTCGAAATGCTCGCTGATGTATATCTCGAACTTGGCTTTACAGAACCCAAGGCTATTCGCATCTTTGAAAACGTCTATGATAAATATAAAAGCAAACCGGAATTTTTGAAAGCCCTTTGTGTCGCATATAAGAAGGGCAAGAGGGTGGATAAATCCGCAAGAAATGTTTACGAAAGGGTTTTAACACACGACCCCACATTCTTGCCTGCACTTATTCAGATGGCAAAAATCTTTATCCAGGAAAACAATCTTAAAGAAGCCGAAAAAGCAGCTGAATCCATCCTCTCTCTTCAACCTGATAACAGCGAGGGATTCTTGCTTTTAAGCCAATGTTATCTTCTATCGGAACGTCGTGACGTGACCGCAATACAAACCTTTGAACAGACCCTGCACTATTATCCCGACAATGAGGAGATTCTCCGCGAACTCTCACATAGATACTGGAAAGAGGGGCGTTTGGACAAAGAGGCGCGGGATATTTACCTCAGGGCATATAAACATCACAAGAACGATCCGGACATCCTTTTTGCCATGGCAAAAAGCCAGGAGAATGTAGAACACCCGGAATTGGTTACCGACGTAATCGAGCGATTAATAAAGATGCGTCTTGCCTTACCTGAACATTATCAAGTCCTCGCCAAAGCCTATAAAAAGCTTTATGTAACGGAACCGAAAGCAATAGAGGTGTACCGCCGTGTGCTTTCCCTCGAGGGCGAAGACTTTTCGTTCCTCGAGTTGCTTGCCGATGCGTACCTGGAACAGGATTGCGTCAATGAGGTTTCCATTGCTGTATATGAAAAAGTTGTGCGGCATAATCCGAAATTGATAAAGATCGCCCGACAACTTGCAAAATCTTATATAGAGAACCGCCTTTATGAACAATGTCTTACGTTTACCTCCTCTATGTTGAAAATGTACCCCGGTGAAAAACAACTTCTCCATTATAAGGCACAAGCAAGCTTGCTCCATAACGAGATTGATCAAGCTATCCGCCAGTATGAGGAGATTCTGAAGACCAATCCGCAGGATGCTCTTGCACATTTGAACCTGGCATTAGCCTTTGCACGAAAAGGTCGAACCGATGACGATGCTGCGAATCAGTATGAACGGGCGCTTGCAGAACATCCTGATAACTTCGAGCTGCTTCGTATCCGAGCGCGGGTCTATGCCGAACGACACCACTTTGAGAAGACAATAGATGATCTCAAAAGCGCATTGAATAAAGAGCCCCGGTTTATCTCGAAAATTATATCCGATTGTCGCGATATTGTGAGGAAATATCCGAATGCAGACCCGTTGCGATGGTTCTTGCTCGAGCTTCTCATGAAGGAGGGACGCCTTCGCGAATCACTCAAAGAGCTCGACATCATTTTCGAGCACGAACCTGAAAAGATCGATCAAATACTAAAGGCATATAAGCACATCCTTTCAAAGGATCCGGACAATGTTATGGGTCATCTCAAGCGCGGTATGATGCTGAAAGTCAAAGGAGATTTTGAAAAGGCATTGCAGGAAATGGAAAAAGCCTATGACCTGAAACCAAACGATGCCGATGTGCAAACCGAGATTGCAGAACTATATGAGCTCATCCTAAGGGAGACAGAAAATAACGAAATCCGGTTTAAACTGGGGAAGGTCTCTTACGTAATGGGAGACTATGACCGAGCCATTGGGTGTTTTCAAAAAAGCTCGCAGGATTTCAGGTGGGAAGGCGATTCCCTCAAGATGCTGGGACGTTGTTTCGTTGCGAAAGGGATGCTTGACCTCGCCCTTCAAGAGTTCAAAAAACTTGTCGTGGATGATGAGCTTAAAGAGCTGCTTTACGATCTTGCGCAACGTTACGAGATGAAAAAGGACCTGGTAGGAGCCAAAACTGTATATAAACATCTTTTCGCCGCGGATATAGATTATAAAGACGTGAGGCAGAAATTCGAGATGTTTGCGGGGTCTACATCAGACCCGTTGGTTTTCGAGAAAACGACTATTTTGAACACGTTGAGCGAAAAAGCCAAGCGCCGGTACGAACTCCTCGAAGAGGTGGGACGTGGTGCGATGGGTATAGTATATCGCGCCCGCGATAACGAGCTCGAGGAAATAGTGGCGCTCAAAATTTTACCCGACAATCTATCCAACAATCCCGACGCCCTTGCCCGCTTCAAACAGGAGGCGCGCTCAGCTCGGCGTCTTTCTCATCCCAATATCGTTCGCATCCATGATATCGGCGAAGAATTGGGGAGAAAATACATCTCCATGGAGTTTGTCGAAGGTATCGATTTGAAACACATGATTAAAAAAAGGGACTTCGCCTGGGAGACCGCAATCAGGTTAGGCTACCAGATCACGGACGCACTCGCGTATGCCCATTCCATAGGAATAATACATAGAGACATAAAACCTGCCAATATAATGATCACAAAAGAAGGATTGGTGAAGATTACGGATTTTGGCATAGCCAAGGTAATGGAGTCGACCGAGGTAACGCTTGCAGGTTCAGTGCTCGGAACGCCCCTTTACATGTCGCCGGAGCAGGTGCAGGGAATTCCCGTCGATCATCGCGCCGATATATATTCGTTGGGCGTCCTGCTGTACGAGATCATACGTGGACGACCGCCCTTTTTTGAGGGCGATCTGGCATATCAGCATCTCCATGTGCAGCCGGAAATCCTTACTGAAATACCAGAAGATATTTCGAATGTGATCATGCGGTGTCTCAGGAAGAAGAGAGAGGAGCGATGGAAAGATACGCTTGCACTCCGTGCGGAGTTCGAACGAATTGCCTTGAATCATAAAATGGACCTGAGTCCCTCTCTTTGATTGAATATCGCGAGAACCGGTAATGAACTATTCGATTTTCTCAGCCTCTTCCGGAGTCAACACGCTGGAGATACGCTGAAGACTTCCTTTGAGGAAGATTCTATAGGTGGGTCGCACTTTTCGATGAACTTCCTCGGGTTTTATTTGCCATTCTATTTCTACAACTTCTTTACTTTCTGCGGGAATCAAGGGTATATACTTTTTTCCGATCAACTCCTCGGGGATTTGCTGTTCGCCTTTGAAAAATTCCACAAAGATGCCGCGTGCATCGGTCTCGCCGATATTTTTAACCACTGCCTGGAGTGTCAGGATTCCTTCTCGTTTCTCCTCCGGCGTTTGCGGCTTCAAGAAAATCCCCCCCGGTCTGATGATGGCTTTCTTTTTTACATACAATACCTTCGAGGCGCTATTATTTCCCTCGTCGCTCTCAACTATAGTATCCCTGTCATCAAGCCTAACCCAGATTGTATTGTCACCTTGATTTTTAACCGGGTCCCAACGTAGTCTCACGGTAGTTTTTGAATCAGGGGCAAGAAAAGGAATCAACTCCTTTGCCTGGTCATTGACATAATTCACCAGAATTTTACCACCCTCCTGCGGGTCATCATTATAGGCAGCCACCAGAAGATTTCTTGCGGGTGCATTTCCCCGATTACGAACCGTAACATCGATAAAGACGGTAAAGCCCTCGGTTGGTCTCGGGTCAGGAAATGAAATATCGTCGGGCGATATAACAAGGTCGGCAAGACTCCGGTGGATATCGCTGAACACAATCTTATTATTGTCAGGATTAGAATCCTTAATACTCTCAGGAAAAACGCCAGCGACAAGGCTAAGGTCTTCAAGGCTTTCGATGGAATCGAACGTAGCCCTGAGCGTCGCCTTTGCCGATTCACCATTCCTAAAGAGCGATTCATTATACTCGCCCTGGGCAATGAGCCTTCCCTCTTTTCCATGAAGCGTTAAGATAACCTTGTCGAAAGAATCATCCCCGAGATTATAAATCTCTCCTTTCAAATAGAGAATAATGGAACTCTTTTTTTCTCTTCGTAGTTCAAGGTCCATGGTGTCCGATAACAGGACAATATCAGGCGCGTCGGATTCAGTCCCGGAAACAGGTATCGCGATAACTCGCTCGCTCATTGATTCGATAGTAGGCTCTGGAGGAGTAGTATATTCCTTGATACGCGTTTTAAAAAGATTCAATCCCTCGTCCGGATTTACATCAAACGGAATCTCTTCCTTTGATTGTGGGGCAAACGTTTTCGTGACCTCGTAGATGGAACGCCAGGTATCGTCCTCACGTTTCAACAATTCAAGGGTATCTTTGATTGTAAGGAAGCCGGGATTATGTATGGTGGCGACCAGTGTTGTTGTGTTAGCTCCCGGTTGAATACTGGAATTGTTCCGGGATACAAGGTCTATGAGATCGAGGTAAGGCTCGTCAATCCAGAAGGTCGCCTTACCCAGCGCTTCCCGTGGAGAATCTCCACTGCTGAAACAATAGGCATGGAGAGTCCATTCACCACGCGCTGAATCATTCGGCAATATAAAATCAAGAGATAGTTCTGAATTGGTAATGCCCCTATCGGTTGGAGGAATAATCACCTTATTGTGCGGGTTCGTGACCCAAAAGATCACGGAACCTTTATCGATTTCGGGAGTTGTTGCGTGTGCCTTGAAGGACATAGCGCTCGTTTTTTCTTGTTCCTGCGGGGTGATGGACATGTCAAAAAGTGTATCCGGTATCTTTAACTTCATTGAAGGATCACCGAGAAGAATATACATCTTCACCATATCCGGATTCGCATCGGTGAGCAGATAATGATAATGACTCGCAACTATTACATCGCCGATTCTTCGAAATCCTTGTTGAAACAGCGCATTACGCAAACTTTTGGATAGCTGTTTATGATGGCTCGTAAAGCCGGGTCCCGCCGGCACATAAAGCCCAATCGCTCCACCATTCGGCACCCTCATGAAGTCTTCGCTGATGCATATATTCCACTTAGGCACAGGATAATCAATAGCGCCACTGTTACATGCCATATTGATAATAAAGGGGAGCTTATTACCGTTCCGGAGGTTCAAGTTATCGCTGTTATCGGAATCGCCGCCAAACCAGATGCGTTCATCCGTCCAGATATTGGGCGAGCCATGGCCGTAAAAGGTGAGCAAGACTACGCCTTCATCTATTGCTTCCTTAATAGCGGTGGTGGCGACAGTGCTGACCTTCGCTTTTTCTTCTTCAACGAATTTTTCCGGGAGATAGAAATTATCTTCCCATGGTAATTTGTCCAGATAGATAGTCTTTGAGCCGAAATGACGGGGAGTATCTTCGAGGCGAAGCTCTTCGCACTGAATATCGAAACCTCCATTATCCGCAACATACCCCAACATAGAATGCCAGAGACCCGGCTCTTCCGATGTTTCATAGGTGATAATCTTATCGATTACGGTTTCAGCGTCTTTCAGATTGTTAACCGATAGACGACCTATTATCAAATCATCAAAATCATCTTCACCACACAGCGCCGTAAACCAATGATCCGAAGCCCATTCTTCGTCCTGTCTCTTGCGCTCTATGGTATAGGTAGGGATGTAATTAATGACGTCGTTGCGAGCCAGACGAAGGTAATCGCTTGTCGAGTCGCCGATAAGGAGCACATATTCCGGTTGGGGTGGGGGCCACTCGGTCAGGGCATGATACAAAAACGTCTTAATAGGTATCGGCGATTCAACCCCGAAGCCAAACTCGTCATAGATAGATTCCACGTCGACTAACAAACAGGAGAAACCCTGTCGCCGCTTGAGTTCAACGATTCGGTTCGCCTCATCCAGGAAATTCTCGTGTGAAATGATAATATACTCATAACCATGTGGTTGAGTGCTCAGGTCAGCGAATTTATGTTGTTTGAGATCATGGATAGGTGGGAGCGCATTTATGTCATAAAAGTGGAACGTCCTATCGGTTCGAAAGGGAAGGTGAAGGGAAATAGTGCCATCGTTTTTTGCAGAATCAAGCCATAAAAGGCGAACGATTCCACCGTTCATAACGGTGAAACCTGCCACCGGCGTCAGGGGATTGAAACCCTTTATCTGCACATCGATCACTTCTGTGGTCGCGGTATCGGCGCCTCGAGTATTCGAGAAATCTATCACGAGAGAGCCATCCTGCGCTTCAATCCTTCGTGGATATGTAAACTCTACATAGTCAAGATACACTCCGCTTCCATTATCTTCCGCTTCTTCTTCATGCATTATTGATATTGATATCTCGTTGTCTTTCGCTTTGAACACATGGTTTGGAATTCCCAGCTCTTTAACATCATCATTCATATTTGAAATCTGGAATTCCGGGAACGTATAATCGTTAAATTTAAGATGAAACCTATGGGAGGTTTTGTGTGCAGGAGGTTCGAGATAGAAGCTGAATCGGATGCGCGATTCTCCGGGTGTTCGCTCAGCCAGAACAGGAAGGTCAAATCTCTTTACAATCGGTTCATCGAGAGGTATCTCGTCATCAACCCAGCGCATACCCTTAATTGCAAGGAAATTCCCTTGATGTATTTTAAGTTCTTGATCGTCTTCCACGCGTTTTCCGGCGATAAAAAAGCCGGGAGCGCGTGGTTGCTCGCCGCTATGCGGCTCATAGTCGTCCTTCTCGAACGCTTTTATTTTTTGTCGGGGCGGCTGATCGATTTCAAACCTCACCCAGTAAACATTTTCAGGACTGAACCGGGTATCTGATTTGCGGGCATAAAAAATCACTCGGTCTTCAGGGCTGAATGTGGGTAAAAATCCCCCGATAATAAGGTGTGGAACTTCTTCTCCTTTATTGAATATGGTTATATTGCTCGGATGAATCCTGTCCGGATCGATGGTGTTCGTTTGAAGCGTGTCGTAATCAACCTGATAAAACCCGGGGTGGGAGATACTCAGCTTAGCCCAATAAATGTGAGGTCTTACGGTTTCTTCAAAAAGAGTCTCGTGCCACGCCATGTCGGCTTTCTTGACATCAACAGGAGGTGACTCTGCAGCAAAATCCGCATAATCCTCGTAGTTCAAAATCATTAACCTTGCGAGTTTGCCGAATCCCCTACCCTCATCTTCGAATGCCGAATCTCTTACATTCCGTTCACTCTTGTATGCTGGAAAAATAAGCGAAGCCCGCAGACTCTTAAACCGGTATCGCAAAGGAACAACAACGAATTCTTTTTTGATGGAAACCTTAACCATGCGATTGAAACGCATATACCCAAGGTCTTCGATAGTATAGGTTTTATGGAGGCTGGTGTGCAGTTTATGCTCATCAATCGGGGTCTGATTCCCGGTTTGTATAGTATCCTGAACAGGTTCAAATTCATAATCGAGGAATTCGAGAGACACATCGCCGCGGGGTGGCACAAAAAATAAAAGGTCGGCGCTTTTATCGACGGATGAGAAGTCTACGGAAAAGACAATGTTAGAGGGCGTGGATTTAAGGTGCGAGGCGGGATATTCCGGGGTTCGCTCCAGCCCCGGAGGAACCGCTCTCTGGAGAATCGCACAGCTGCTCACTATACTGCAAAGCAAAACCGATAGTATAATGACTTTGCTGAAGTTCAATCTCCTGCCTATTATTTTTTTTATATACGATTTCAATGTTACTCAATCGTCCCGGAATAACTTATCCCATTTTTTCCGGGCATCGTCTTCACGAGATGTCTGCTTACCCCCGCTTCCACCCTTCTTACCTTCAGAGAGTATAAACCACTCGCAGAAATTCGCCCGTTCCTTGTCGCCCACATACTCTGATTCAGGGATATGGCACTGGTTATGTGCGTGTGGATCATAATATTGACAATTACGACAGCAGCGTACCATGGCACCGCATTTCGGACAAATGTCGGAGCGGGATGGTTTTGCCGCGCCTGTCCATTCCTCCCCACAACGGTAACAAAAGTGTGACATACCCTTACTCCTTGTAGTTCATATCCCAGATAAATTTCAGCCCGTAAAGGGTTAAATAAGGTTCTATGGCGCTTATGTTTCTCGATACCGATGATAACATCTCGACATAGCCGCCTGTTCCCACTACTTTCGTAGTATATCCGAGCTCCTTCCAGATTCTGTCTATAAGTGAATCGACACTCGAAATCGAACCGAAGCAGATACCAGATTGAATACTTTTAACGGTAGTTGTCCCGATAATTTTTTCGGGCAGAGAGATAGGGATTCGGGGAAGTTGCGCAGTTTTGGTGAATAATGCATCCGCAGACATCTCGAGTCCGGGAAGGATGATTCCTCCGAGATAATCACCGTCCTTATTGACAATGTCAAGCGTGGTAGCGGTGCCAAAATCCGCAATAATAAGGGGAAAGCCATATAAACGTTTGCCGCCTACTGCGTTTGCCAATCTGTCTGCACCTACTTCACGGGGATTCTCGTATAAGTTTTTCATACCGATATTCAGAGAGGAATCGAGTACCTTAATCGCGATAGTGGGGCATATCGATTTTATACTGGAAGAAAAAGAGTGTGTGAGGTGCGGGACAACCGATGCGAGCAGACAACTGCTCACGTGCTCGCGCGCAACTACCGGCTCCAGACGAAACAGTCCATCGATTATGATAGAATACTCTTCTCGGGTTCGACGGCTTTCAGTGGCGATTCGCCATCGATTGACCAATTTTTCACCATCAAATATCCCGAGTGCCGTAATGGTATTGCCTATGTCTATCGCCAAGAACATTTTATTGAATCCATTCGACCTCTTCGACATCGCCGCTGCAGAATTTGATGATGTTTCCACCATCCATACGCACGAGGAGTCCGCCATCCTCATCGATATCCGATGCCGTACCTTCGATAATTCTGCCAGCAGGTGTTTTCAGCCGTACTCCTTTGCCAAGTGTAGAAGAATGTCGCCTGAAGCGTGTCCAGATCTGACTCTTACTCCCCTTGTTCAGTAATAGATATAATTTTTCCATGTTTTCCAATAAGGGAATCAGGAATTCCAACCTGAGAACCCGTTTGCCCGTGAACATAAACAACGAAGCCGCGGAAGTTCCAAGTTCACCGCTAAAATCCTTTTTGCTCTGGTTCACGTTGACACCGATGCCGATTACTGCGCCGGAATTACGGTTGTTCAACTTTTGGGAACTGGTCTCTACCAATATGCCTGCCACTTTTTTACCCTGAAGGAGAATATCGTTGGGCCAACGAATGGTCGGTTTGAGTTTGGGAAAGGTGTACATAATAGTATCGGCGACACTTATCGCGCCGGCAAACGTCAATAAGGGCAGCATCTCTTCTTGATTTATGTCGGTAAAGACAATCGAGAAGAGCAGCCCTTTTCCTCGCGGCACCATCCATTTCTTTCCATGTCTTCCGCGCCCGCTTATCTGGTAATTGGCGACTATCAACGTTCCGTTTGAAACGACATTTCCCTTGAGCAGTTTGAGTCCGTACTGGTTTGTCGAGTCGATTTCTCGGAGATAGATCGTCTCTTTTCCGATAAATTTTGTATGAAGGAGGCGCTGAATGTTTTCCGCATTCAACTCCTGGTATTTCTTATTCGTTTTCATAATAACAAATCGGTATCAGCAAATCTCGTCCTGGTTAAAAAAAATGGAAATTTCACGTTCAGCTTTTTCAGGCGTGTCGCAGCCATGGATTATGTTCCGGGTGATAACCGAGGCGAAATCGCCGCGAATACTTCCCGGACGCGCTTCCGCGGGATCAGTGGCGCCCATGAGATTCCTGACATGCCTTATCACGTCATCACCCTCGAGGACTAAAACGACGACTCTTCCCGAGGTGGTAAATTCGATCAACCTCGTGTAAAATTCTTTACCCTCATGTTCACCATAAAGCAGGCGCGCTTGTTCCATAGTCATATGAAGCATTTTCATCCCCGCTATACGGAGTCCTTTTCGCTCGATTCGCCCAATCACCTTTCCTATCAAGCCTCGCTCGACCGCATCGGGCTTGAGCATGGCAAACGTTCTTTGCATGAATGCCTACCTTTCTTAAAAAGTCTTTGTCCTTTTTCCTTTCGTATAAGAAGACAGACTACGATTTTTTTATAAAATTCGTCTAAAATCAAATAAAATTACGGATAACAAGACAATGGAGTTACCATGAAAAAAAGTAACTTGCACAATCACGACTTGATGTCTCTCCTCACCCCTCATTTTCATCCAATTTTTTGTGAGTTCGGACTTTACATCCTGCACTCCTTGATACACAATACAATTTGATTGCCTTGTAGTTTTAGTCTTAGTGTCCTCTTTTCCATTGTGTAAATTGAGTTTTATAGGGCAACGTAATTTGTAAAAAAGGGGAGGGAGAAAAAAATGAAACGAATCGGTATAAGCATGATAATAACGCTTCTGTTCATGGTGATGAACAGTCACGGGACGACATCGCCTACGCAGGAAGCGGTTCCAGAAGGGGCGAAATCGGAACGAATTGCTGAGGTGAAGGTATCCGCTGAGTTAGAAGATATCGGAGCGCTGACCAGGGGAATGGCTTTTATCGCCATACCGGAGGAGGAAAAGTCATTACGCATAAAGTATGACTTACCCAGCGCAAGCGACGCTATCGACTTCGGAGCCCATCCTTCAGGACGACATACCTACGACATCAACAGCAAGACCAATATGAGCTGGACGATTGAAAACGGACGGCTTATTGAATCGGTGAACAACGTTGTTCGCTGGCAAGCTCCCATGGCGTCGGGAGATTTCAAATTGCGCCTGACACGAACCGAAGAACGCCG
Source organism: uncultured Candidatus Sumerlaeota bacterium (assembly GCA_964608095.1). Lineage (GTDB taxonomy): Bacteria > Sumerlaeota > Sumerlaeia > MWCT01 > JAGHBZ01 > CAZSMK01. Next base: position 12,883 of record CAZSMK010000073.1, read on the forward strand.
ATGGGGAAAAGACGATACGCTCGCACCTCTGGAAAGGTATGTGGGACAACTTGACTTGACCGCCCTTGTTCAGTTTCCGTTCAATGCATCAACTCAAAGCGCTGTCGAAGGCTACCCTATAGGGGTGTATCCCGATGAAAGCGCGCCATCGGTCGGCGAACCGGTAGCGAGTCATCGCGATGCATACCGCCCTCCAAAATTCATGGTGAAAGTAACGCCACTCAACGAGCATCTTTACGTTTCGGAACATTTCACGCTTGGCGATTTTTCTCGACCCGATGAAAAGGGAAAGACTCGTTTTATCGCACTTCAGTATCCCCTTCTGAGACGACTCGAGCGAATCATCGACTTGTTGAATGAAGGGGGGAAAAGGGTTGACCATCTCACCATCCTTCGTGGCTATATTTCCCCACTCGAAAAGGACCGCCTCGAGCGCGAAGGGGTATCGCTTTCGGATTTCAGTCGCTTCCTTTACGGGGATGCCGTAGCATTTATCGTGGACCAAGACGGCGATAAGAAGATGGACGACCTGAACGGCGATGGAAGAATAGATATAGCGGATGCCGAGTTTCTCGCAGATATCGCCGAACAGGCGGAGGTCGAATCAAAGTTACCCGGCGGGATCGGCGTCTATAGCAATTTCACCGATCCCTTTTTCCAGAATACACCGTATATTCAAGTCGATACACGCGGCTGGCGGTCCCGATGGTCTTTTATCAATCCTTGAGTACACATAAGTCCCGGAGAACTGCAACGTCTGCTGAACGAAAATTGAAGAGGAGGAAGAAATCGTGTCTGTCCTTGGTCTAATAGGATGTCAATGGGGAGATGAAGGAAAAGGGAAGATTGTAGATATTTTATCAGCCGATGCTGACCTGGTCGCTCGTTACCAGGGCGGTCCCAATGCAGGTCATACAGTCGTTATCGATAAAACTCAAATCATTCTCCATACTATCCCAACCGGTATACTTCAACCCGATACGAAATGCTTGATCGGCAATGGAGTGGTGATTAATCCTGAGACACTGGTGAATGAAATAAATGAGCTCGAGAAGATGGGATATTCGGTTCGAGAGAACTTATTCGTAAGCATCAACGCGCATCTCATTATGCCCTACCATAGAACGCTGGATAAAGCAATGGAGGTGCTTCGAGGAAAAGGGAAGATTGGAACCACAGGGCGCGGAATCGGCTGTTCATACGCGGACAAGGCACTCAGGCAAGGGCTTCGCATCATCGACCTGTTTGATCGTGACCGCTTCGCCGCGTGTGTCAAATCCGCCACTTTGTTTTACAATGCTCTTTTTTCACGGATCGAAGGAATCGAACAGGTTAAGCCGGACGAGGTTATTGAGGAAGTATGGCAGTACGTCGACACCATTCTTCCCCTTGCTGTTGACGGGGTGGAATATATAAACGATACCATCATGCTGGGGAAAAACATCCTCCTGGAAGGCGCACAGGGATTGCATCTTGACATTGATTTCGGAACCTATCCGTATGTGACGTCTTCGAACCCATCGCCGGGCGGCATGTGCACGGGGCTGGGCATCAGTCCCGCCGCTATCACTAAGATCATCGGTGTGGTCAAGGCATATACCACGCGGGTTGGCGCCGGACCGCTTCCTACGGAACTGACCGAAGGCGTGGGAGAACATCTCAGGGAACTCGGCTCCGAATATGGCGCGACAACAGGACGACCACGACGGTGCGGGTGGCTGGACATTCCTGTACTTCGACGTGCGTTGATGATTACGGGCGTCAAGGAGATCGCCCTTACCAAACTCGACGTCCTCGATACCTTCAAAGAAATTAAAATCTGCACCGGCTATACCTATCACGGCGACACTATAGATGTGCTTCCGATCGGCATTCAAAAAAATGATGATGTCGAGCCCGTTTACATCACCTTGCCCGGATGGGAGGAGAAGACCTCCGACGTTGATTCCTATGACAGGCTGCCGAGCAAGTGCCGCAACTATATCGAGAAGATCGAGGAACTTCTAAAGGCACGCGTCGTCCTTATTTCCGTTGGTCCCGGACGTAGAAACGCTATACTGCGTGACAACAATTTCTGGACACAATAGTGATACGCCTAATTAGTACCGGAATACTCTTTTGCTAAAAGGAGGTGCGTGAATAAAAATGGAAAAAGATTGCCTATTCTGCAAAATAGCGGCTGGAGAAATTCCTGCAGACAAAGTATTCGAAGACGAGCAAATAATTGCTTTCAAAGATATTAGGCCAAAGGCGCCTGTTCACCTATTGATCATTCCCAGAGAACATATCGAGAACGTTGATACAACTACGGACGAACATAAGGAGTTACTGGCGAGATTAATTCTCACCGCGCGGGACCTTGCCCGGGAACAGGGTATTGCCGAGACGGGCTACCGCCTGGTACTCAACACAAATCCCGATTCCGGTCAGGAAGTATACCATATCCATCTACACCTGCTGGGCGGCAGACGCTTCACCTGGCCCCCGGGATAAGAATTCATAATCATTCGTAATCTCAAGACTTTAGTGTTACTAAGTAGGACAACCGTCCCGGTTGTCACCCATAAGTCTTTAGTATTACCGAAACTCCTTACGATATAACGAGGACAAGCGAGGACCCTTATCCTACGTTATCATCTTAATGATGAATTCAGATGAATCAACATTTCAGAGTTTTTCACCATTTTTGCCATTAGATATTACTAAGCGCAAGCTACCACATTGGAAGCAGAAAAATGTCGTATATTTCGTAACATTTCGGCTAAATGATTCATTACCTAAGGAAAAGTTAAATCAATGGCGGAATGAAAAAGAGGTTTGGCTTAAAGCAAATCCTAAACCTTGGACAAAAGAAAAAAGACGTGAATATTCTATACTCTTTCCTCTACGTTTCAATGAATGGTTAGATAAAGGCAGCGGCTCTTGTATTTTAGCCAAACCAGAAATATCTAATATAGTAGAGAAATCTTTAAGGAATTTTGATAAGACACAATATGCGCTGGATTATTATGTGATTATGCCAAATCACGTACATTTGATAGTTGCACCCTATGATGGACATTCTTTATCACGTATAATTCAGAGTTGGAAATCCTTTACTTCTCATAAGATTAACGAACAACTTGGCCAAAGGGGAACAATTTGGCAGCATGAGTCTTTTGATCATATTGTAAGAAGCCCTGAATATTTAGAATTGTACCGTAAATATATCAAAGAAAACCCATCAAAAGCTAAATTAAGTATTACTGAATATATATTAGGTAAGGGAAGCGGTGTTGGTTTAACGAGCGATTAAATGTTCTCAGATTGAAATATGATTAAAGTATGTAGGACAACCGTCCCGGTTGTCACCCATAAGTCTTTAGTATTACCGAAACTCCTTACGATATAAGGAGGACAAGCGAGGACGCTTATCCTACGTTATTGTAGGACGTTAGTATTATCGAAAATCGTATTATGTAGGACAACCGTCCCGGTTGTCAGGCATAAGTCTTTAGTACTACCGAAACTCCTTACGATATGAAGAGATATCGTTTCGCATGCCTGAGCATGCGCGTTATCGAAATTGCTATCGTTTTTTTTTCGAATCAGTTCGCCACGGCGGATCTTCGACCACGTCTCGAAGAGGATAACACATCCGCCACGGCGCATCTTCGACCCGCTAAAGCGGGATCTCCGACCCCACCGCTAACGCGGTTCCCCCCTCTCAAAAGGGGATTTTTTTCGCCACGGCGGATCTTCGACCACGTCTCAAAGAGGGGATTTTTTTATTATCGTTTCATTTTGCTCTTTCGTGTGAATTCGCGTGATTCGTGGTTGGAAATATGTATTGTGTGAGTATGAGCACGAGTATGGGTACGGTGGGGATTATACATAAAGTGAGGCTAAATATATGTAAAAAAGATGGCGGGGCGTGCATAGGATCCGGTATCCTGACTATCAACAGGAAGTGTATCGTATCTGTACGAAAGATTTTTCACTCAAAATTCTCGACAACATAAAGGAGGTCAGAGAATGGCTGCTCCAGCTAATCCAGAAATCTTAAAAATTGCAAAACGTTATCTGGCCTTGTTGCGAAAGCATAATATTCAGTTTGAATCTGCTTTTCTCTTTGGCTCTGCAGCGTCAGGAACTATGGATGAAGACAGCGATATAGACATTGCCCTAATTATGAGAGATGTGTCAGAACGTTTCTTTCTGGAACTCGAGTTAATGAAGCTTCGACGGACTATTGATCTTCGTATAGAGCCCCACGTCTTCACCCCTGAGGAATTAGAGTCTCCTTTCTTCACCGAAATTCAGCAAACGGGTATCGGAATCGCGTGATGTTCCTGACGAACCGTTTGTATGAAAGACTTCACCCACCCGCGGTTATATATTAGTGTGATTCGGCAAGATTGATATCAATCTCATAGTATTCGTGGTTGAAGGAAAGTATACATATCCGCCACGACGATTCTACAGATTATCGTTATCGCTATCGTTATCGAAGTTGTTCTAAAGAATATTCCTTCGCCAGATTCTTTCTACCCTTTCACGTACTTTCTCGTGTTTTCGTAAGTGGAATAGATATTATACGAGTACGGGTACGGATACGGTAGCATTACACATTCGCCACGGCGAATCTTCGACCCCGCCTCAAGAGGGGATTTTTTTCGCCACGACGAATCTTCGACCCCGTCTCAAAGAGGGGATTTTATTATCGTTTCATTTTGCTCTTTCGTGTGAATTCGCGTGATTCGTGGTTGAAGAAAAGTATACATATCCGCCACGGCGGATCTTCGGCAGTATTTATAACCATCCGGAGATCGATCGGGCCGAAAGATTCTACTCTGAAAAAAACAAGCTATTGCGAAAGGGAGGACGCGTACGAGCACAAGTAGGTGTTGGAGGGGATGAAACCTTTTTCCAAAAGGTTTTCCCCTGCCTTCATGCGTGAGCATGAAAAGCCCGCCGGCAATGAAACGATAAAACAAGGCGTGATTCGTTTTCCCCCCTGCCTTCCTGCGCAAGTATGAAATGCACCTTTTCTCTGTATCTCATGTGCGAAAGACAGCGAAGGAATCATTGATGTTAATAATCAGATTATAGTGTGGGGAAACACAGCGGCGTTCGAGGTGGTTATGAATCCGGTGAGGCGACGTATGCCTGGCGGTCTTCCTGCTCAAAACTCTCCGTTTCTGTGGCAACGCCGTAAATCTGTTCCCTCGGGATGTCCTCGAGCAGGTGTCGCGCAGCAAGTATGCCCATTTCCATGGAATGGTCCATATTGTTGTAGCGATAAAGCCCCTGCCTGCCGCACGAGACAAGATTCTCAAACCGGCTCAGTATCGTAAACGCCTTTTTGAGCTTCTCTTTGTAGTTGAGAGTATAAATCGGATAGGCGTAACGGGCATAGGTCGAGAAGTAATCAATGACCTTATCCTTTACGTGAAAGCCGAGTTCATCGAGCCCTTTGATACACCGTTCAGCGGTTTCCTTATTCGAAGCGTTCCATCGTTCATCGCCATAATTGCACGCAACTTCAAGTATGAGGGATGTCTTGCCTTCCGGTGTGTTTTCAGGATGCCAGTTACGCGGTTCCTGGATTCTGAAGAAGTAGTATTTTTCTTCCGGGATATACATCCATGTATTCTCGGATACCTGCTCCATGTCGAGCATGAGGTTTAAAAATCTCAGGGAGCGAAACGTCATCTGAGAGGCGACATCTATAAGTTCCTGCTCGAGTGGTGGTCGCATAGAATTGATCAAGACGGGCAGTGGAATAGTTGAGATATAGAAATCGCCCTGTAGTTCTTTTTTCTCGCCGTTTTGCTCATATTGTAACGAGACGATACGTCCGCCGTCATGAATAAAGCCCGTTACTTGTGCGTTTACAATCACCTGGTTTTGTGGATTCGCCTTCTGGATGATCTCTGCCATTCGTTCGCTGATAACGCCTATACCTCCTACAGGATAAAAGAACTGGGTGGCATAGGTTTTAGGCATATTAGATTTTTTCCCGAGCAACCTGAGGAATACATCCCATAGATTGGGGAGCGAGATGCGCTGTGCCGCCCAATCCGCTGAAATTTGTCCCGGCGACACTCCCCACAACTTCTCCGAGTAAGGACCGAAATAAATATTATACATTGCCCTGCCGAACCGGTTTACGACCCAATCTTCAAGGCTCTGGTCGGAGCGGTTCTTGAACTTTCCTGTCAGCATGGTCAGCATATAATCAATACCGCAATGCATAGCGGTAAGCGGATGAAGTTTTGTGACCAGGTCGCCGAAATCCAGCGGATAATGAAAAAACTTTCCTTTAAGTCGTATAGTGCTTGTACGAGGCCGAACAGAGAGTCGATCGCCGAGGAGATGTTTGACTTGCTCGGCCAGGTCGAGGTTGTGTGTTATAACCCGGTGCCCGCCGAGATCGAACGAAAATCCGTTGTGCCGGACGGTTTTCGAGAGGCCGCCGACCTGTTCTTCTGACTCGAGCACGGTTATGCGTTTCCCATGCTGGGCAAGTTGCCATGCGGCAGTTAAACCCGCAGGTCCTCCTCCGAGTATGACTATGTGGTGTTTTTCGTTCATGGATTGCGAACGCTAATAAAAAGATGTTTAATTCTCACACCATCGATTGTAAAGTCTTATTTTATACCTGAGGCAATGTGATTCAATGACAAAGCGTGCACGAAGCATAAACGTAGTGACCAATCTTGGGGATAAACTGTTCCGGCGACCGCGTATTCGTTCTCGTCCCTTACGAATTCACCTCGAGGTGAACGATGTATGTAATCTGAGATGCCTGATGTGTGCGCGGCAGAGCGAGCAATTCCCGAAAAATCGCGGTGAGATGCCCTTCGAGGTGATTGATCGCCTCACGCCGTTGATCTCGTTCGCAGAGTATGTCGGTCTTGCCGGAAACGGTGAACCTTTTCTTCACTCACGCATAATGGATATCCTCGAGCGCATCGTTGATGCCGGTTCTGTCCCCTCAGTTGTGACCAACGCCACACTCCTCGATGAAGAATGCATTGATCGATTGTTATCATTAAAAAAAGTAATCCTTGTATGTTCAATAGACAGCGCAAAAAAAGAGACTTTTGAATATATCAGAAGAGGCGCGAACTTCGAATCCGTAATAGAAAATCTCAGGATGCTCAAGCGTAAGAAAGATGTACGAGGGCAGGTATTCCCGATAGTGAATTTTATCGTATGTGTGATGAAACAAAACGTTGATGAGTTAAGCGACCTTGTGAGGCTTGCTCACGAAGTCGGCGCACCTCTTGTCCTGGCACAAAATATTTTACCTTATACCGACTGGGCGCGCGAGAACATGATCACGGACGAGGAGAGAGTCCGTGAACCCGTAATGCGTGCGCATGAAACGGCTCGAGAACTCGGAATCAAGTTTACGTATATTCCCATGGGAAAACCAATGGATGAGAAGACAAGCGAGCAGCTGCAGAGTTCCGGCAAAGGATTTTACTGTGAGTTTATCTGGCAACAGCTGCACGTCGAGGTTGACGGCAATGTGCGCTATTGCTGTTTCTGGACAAAGGGAGCAACGGGAAACGTGCTCACCGAATCGCCAATGGCGCTGTGGAACAGCAGGGGATTTCGCGAGTTACGCGCCCAGTTCAGACAAGGAAGTATTCCAGATGACTGTCGCGAATGCCATATGCGCGTCCAGCACAATCCAGGGAAAATCATCCAGCAATCGTTTCAACAATTAAAAGAAATATGGAAACATTGAATCATGAGATAGATGCCGACGTACGTTATCCTGAAGTCAGCGTAGTCGTTCTCACGCTCAACAGCCGCGAGTATATTCTTCGCTGTCTCGATAGCCTGAAGTGGCAAACGCATAAGTCGTTCGAGACCATCGTGGTAGACAACGCTTCGAGCGACAGCACCGCAGACCTGGTTGCAACAGGGGAGTACAAGGTGCGATTGATCCGGACGGATAGAAACCTTGGCTGCGCAGGGGGTAACAATGTGGGGTGGCGGTCAGCCATGGGGAAAATCGTTGTGTTTCTCAATCCGGACGTTGTGGTCACGCCGGATTGGCTTGTCAACCTGACCCGCGGGCTTGCCACAACCTCGAACGCGGTCATTGCCGGCTGCAAGATGTACTACCCGAACTCCCGCATCATTCAACACGCAGGCGGGATTCTCCACCCCAATGCCATGTGCGAACACTACGGGAATTCTGAACCGGATAACGGTCAATACGATGAAGTGCGTGAAGTGGATTTTGTCACCGGCGCAGCATTTGCAGTGTACCGCTGGTTTTTGGAAAAAATGAACGGTTTTGATGAAGATTATTTCCCTGCGTATTATGAAGAGACCGATCTATGCTGGCGCGCGTACAAGGAAGGCTACAAGGTCGTCTATATTCCGGATGCCGTCCTCTTTCATTACGAATCATCGATACTCAAAAAACTAAGTCCACGATTCTATCGAACCTTTTACCGCAGCAGGATACTCTTTCTTATAAAAAATTATTCGTTCAAGGAATGGGTGGGCAGGTTTTTGCCATTTGAAATCCGCTGGTTCATAAAAGAACCAAAGGCACGAGGGCAACGGCTCAAACAATTTCGCGCCTATGGTGAGGGAATTGCATTTATAATTGGGAAATTCCTGAAACGCCTCGGGCTGAGAAAGAAGATTAGAGCAACACGATCATGAGAACTTACTGCATCATACTTTTGTTGTTTATGCTGAGCGTGCCGATTTTCGTGAAGAGTGCAGGCGCTGAAAACGAGGCAAAAATCGTCTCATTGAGTCCGAACATTACGGAAATCTTACACACACTTGATCTTGACCGGCACGTTGTCGGCGTTACTGAACACTGCCACGTGGAATCTTTGAAAAAGTCAGCCCAGTCAATCGGTACTTTTTTTAGCCCGAACTTGGAACAAATCGTCCTGCTCCAGCCCGATCTCGTAATAGGGTTGCCCACCCACGGGACCTTGATGGGAAAACTCAAAAACGTTTTACCCGAGGCCTCTTTTCTGATTGTGCGAAACGAATCTATATCGGACGTCATGAGCTCACTGGATAGCATCGGTGAGGCAACTGAAACGACTGCTCGTGCGCAGGATGTTAAAAAACGGCTCAAGGCTAAGATTGATACCTACACGAGCATGACTGAACGACTTCCCACCCGTGCAAGTGTCCTCTTTGTCGTCAGCCACACACCGAGTGAGCTGCACCAGATATACGCTGCAGGGCGGAACACTTTTATTAACGAGCTGCTCGAGGTTGTCGGCGGAAAGAATGTCATCGTTGTTTCAACACCTCGTTACCCCATCATTTCACGCGAAGCGGTTATTTCGTTGAACCCTGAGGTCATTATCGACACTGCGGTTCGAGACGATGCGACTACCCAGGCGGTGACTGCCGCCGAACAGGCATGGAACACACTGCATCAGGTCAGAGCGGTTAAAAACAACCGCGTATACGTGATAAGGGACAACCGGCTCACTATACCGGCTCCGGAGAGTATTTTGCATTCACTTGACACACTTTATAGGATACTCGGCACACCTTGAGCACAGGAACCTCGGTCGCCGTTCAAACTGTCCCTGACCATTTCTGCATCTTGATTTTCAGCGGATACTACCATCAAATTCTCCTACCATGAGCATTCACGGTATATAAGTGACCATAACATGAGAAAGGTGACAGAAAAAAGGAGATTCAAGATATTGGTTCAATACTACATGCCGGGGGACGGGAATATCCGGTTATTTCGCAAGAATCTGGGAAGTGAGAAAAAGAAGGTCGGTCGAATTAATATTGCCGTCGCCGTTTATGTCCATGGTATATAGCGTAATGGGATCCGTGATGGTTGGATTTGCGTTCAGGTGATTGACAAGAATAATCACGTCCACCACGTTCACGGAACCATCGAGATCGGCATCGCCATCTACCGGCGCTACTACCTTGAAGTTGTCAAGATAGCTCTCTGTACTGCTCATGTCCATGAAGCCGTTGAACTGGGAGAGATCGTCCTTGAAGCCGAGGTCTGAAAGTTCAAGGGTATCGTTTATATAACAATCCCAGGTTTGCGCAGTAAAATCCAACATGGAGGTAATCTTATACCAGCTATCTGTGGAGAGGATTACGTCAGTGTTGACGAACGAGCCGCTGCCACTTCCGTCGCCATCGAAACATTGAATCCCGTTGTCCGCGCTGAAGAAGACGATAGCGCTCGCTGATACGCCCACGGGGAGTTCCGGGTCGCCGCTCATTCCGGCTCCGCTGTAATATCCTTCTGTCCATACGATTGTATGCCCTGAGCCGTCAAAGGTTTTATTAATAGTCGAATTAGTGTCGAGTTTTACCGCTTGAGCCCCCTCGTATTTTTTATCGGTTTGAATGGTTGCGGTTCCTTCATTCACAGCCCAGCCATCCTGGGTATCAAGCGAACCAGTGGAAAATGTCGGTGTTTCAAAGCCGGTCGAATAAGGAATAGGCTCATCGACAGCATAAAGAGCTACCGCATAGAGCATGAATACGAGTATGAAAACGGAGATTGTTAATGTGCCTCTTCTCATCTTCATGTATCCTTTCCACAAAAAAGAGTTTTTAGATTTAAAACTCTGGTCAAATATAAATCAATATTTCTTCTAACCCTGAAGGGAATAACTGTCAACAAGTATATACATTGTCCCCGAGCACAGAGTATAAATCAATTAAAAAAGAGGCGACCCTGTAGGCGGAGATGCAAGTATCGAACAGCAATCCACGAGCGAACAGGCGCGGGGCGAAATATTTATACATGCCAGTTCGTACCTAAACTGTAAACTGAAGGTCTGACCCCGTTAAGTCTAAAGTAATCCTTGCTTATTTGGTGAGGTGTCATAAAAAATATCGATATATTTCTGATACCGAAAGAGGGATATGATGTGAACGTTCTCGTTCCCTTGATCATAACGGTTGTGTTGTTCATAGGCGCGGCTCGATACTATTCACGCTACATCGGTAAAGTATTCGAAGAGGACGATGCGAGTCCGACGCCCGCTACGAAATTCAGGGATGGTAAAGATTATGTCCCTACGCCAGTAGAGGTCGTATTCGCGCATCATTTTGCCAGCATAGCGGGCGCGGCGCCTATCCTGGGCCCCATCGTCGCCTTGATTTACGGCTATATGCCGGTCTGGTTGTGGGTCATAATCGGGGGGATTTTCTTCGGTGCGGTACACGACTTTACCGCACTGTTTACGAGCATCAGGGAAGGGGGACATTCCATAGCCGAAGTGGCGCGACGCTCGCTCGGGAACCTTTCCTACAGCCTTTTTCTCGTCTTTATCCTCCTCATGCTCGTGCTGGTGACCTCGGCGTTCTTGAACCTCGCGGCAATATCGCTTACCTCGATGTGGCCCCTTGACAAGCTCGGAGTAGAAGAGGGACAAACCCTCCTGAGAACCACCGTCAAAGACGGCGTGGTGCACGCGAAAATCGGCGGAATCGCCTCCTCTTCCGTAATCGTCATTACCTTACTTGCTCCCCTATTGGGATTCGCTTTCTATAAAAAGGGCTTGAACATAACTCTCACTTATATCATTGCACTCGCTATATGTGTTCTGAGTATAATGATTGGGTTTCACATTCCCATATCCGTAGATACAACGCTCTGGAAATTCATCATTGCAGTATACGTATTGTTTGCAGCGGGGATACCGGTGTGGCTTCTTCTCCAGCCGAGGGATTTCGTGAACGTCCAGGTTCTTTACGGTGGAATTCTCTTTCTTTTCATAGCCCTCATAATAAATGGCATGAATGGCATAACCCTTGACGTACCTGCGTTCAATGTTGCCCGGGGTCAAACGATTTACGGCCCAATCTGGCCCTTGATGTTTATAACGGTAGCCTGCGGAGCGATCAGCGGATTCCATTCACTGGTGGCAACAGGCACCACCGCAAAACAAGTTATGCGTGAAAGCCAGGCGAAAAAAGTCGGTTACTGGAGTATGCTGCTCGAATCGTTTTTGTCGGTTCTTGTTATCCTTACTGTGGCATCGTCGCTGAAGTTCACTGACTATATGGCAATCGTTCATCCCACAGAGGGAGCGAGCAACTGGATACTCGCCTTTGCCTTATCCGGGGGCCGTCTGGTGAACCGTGCCTTGCCCTTTATCTCACTTCCCCTGGCATCGGTTATGGGAATTCTCGTGATCGAGGGATTTATTGTCACAACACTGGACACTGCGGTCAGGATGAACCGTTACCTGTTCGAGGAGCTCTGGGAGATACTTCTTGGAGGTAAAGTCCCCCGCATCATGCGTTCGTTCTGGTTTAACTCAGGGCTATCTGTTGCCTTAATGCTGCTTTTCGCCCTGACCAATGCAGTCGGCGCTATCTGGAAGATATTCGGCACCGCAAATCAGCTCGTGGCGATGCTTGCATTGCTGACGGTATCCACCTGGCTGATGAAACATGGCAAGAAATTTCATTTCACGTTGTTGCCTGCATTTTTCATGATGGCGACAACGCTTTACTCGCTCTGGCTTTTGCTCAAAAGTTTTATTGCAGCGAAAAATTTTCTTTTACTCTGGACCGATGTAATCCTTTTCGTCCTGGCAATTGGAATTCTTATTATTGCAGCAAAGACATTTTACCAGACGCTCATAATGCGTAAAGCGCCGGTGGCGGGGACACATGTAAGAACTAACCTCGAACCACCAACAAAATAACCACCGGCACAAAAAGAACAGATATTATGAATATAAGATGTATAAATTGCGGCGCGCTTATCGATATCGACCCGGATATAGATTTTTTCCATTGTCCATATTGCGGTTCGGGTCTTTATTTAGCCCACCGGGGAACCGTACAACATCTGCTATTGAAACCTCATCGCGCACCTTCCATGCAAGAAGTCAGAAAGCGCATGACCTCCTGGTTCAAAGAGCGTGAAATCCCCCCTAAATTCAATCTCAAGTCGTTCTCTCTTCTTTACATTCCGTTCTGGATAAGGCGCAAACCGGATGGAAGGGAGGAGATCGATCTTGCTACATCACGGATTGTGTTTACCGGAAAAAATTTTCATGTTCCTTCCGGCGATTTTATTCCTTTCGACAAGAACGCAGTTCCTCCAGAATACGAGATCATCGTACCTGACATCGACCTTGAGTCATTACAAGAAGCAGAGGGAAAAGATATTGACGAGACATCGAAGAAAGAAAGGGAGACTTCAAGCAGGCTTATTCATATTCCCTTCTCCGAGGTTTCTTACAAGATGTACCGTCGTGAATATTCGCTCCTCATGGATATAAACAGCGAACAGATTTTCGCAGATACCATGCCACCGAGCGCAAGCGGAATTATATCCTCTGCACTCACGTTTACGACTATAGGCTTGTTCGTCCTGTTCTTCGCACTATGTTCTCTCATCCCGAATCCTCAATCCCGTCTGATTCTTACTTTACTCTTATGCGTTCCGGCATATTTTCTCGTGGATAGAATCTTGAACTTCTGGAGGATGTGATGAATCCGGCGCAAGAGAAGACACGGTCTGACCAGGAGGTTATAAGCATACACTGTCCGCAGTGCGGGGGAACAACCCACGCTTCTCTATCGCGGAAACTCTTCCAGTGTCAGCACTGCGGCACTTCTCTCCTGCTGACCGGACTGACGTCACTCACCAAGGCTGCCATATTACCCTTGATTGAGCGCACTGAGGCGATACGAATCGCATTTCGATTGACGTCCAACAATCTCGTCTCAAAAACGCTCTCGAAGGAAGGTCGTTTAAACGACTGTACCCTTGTGTTCGTTCCCTTGCTCGAGGTTCGTGAAAGAGCACTTCTGGTTCAGAAAGAGAAGAAAATGCGCACGACAAGTTTCGGCGGACTGCAAAGGCTTTCGTGGATTCCTTCAGACAATTATACGTTCGACACGAATATCAAATTTCTGGAACGCTACGTTTCGTTTCCGCTTGTATATAAACATGATTGGGGATTTGATTATATCAGAACAGGCGCACTCGATTGGCGCCGCGGCGCTATTATGGAAAAGGCACACATCGTGCCGTATGATCCTATCGAAATAAAGCGAAAAGGCGTGGTGCTGGATCCTCCTCACCTGGATCTCAAAAGTCTGGATTCCGAATATAAGAATCTGTTGGATCGATCGTTTTCATTTTCCGGGAACCTCGAGCGAATAGACTCGTCGTTCAGGCTTTTGTATTATCCCATCTGGTTATGTCGGCTTGGGTTGCGAAATACCGAGTACACCATAAGTATAGACGGATTGAAAGGGGACGTACTCGAGGCGCTTTTGCCGCAGGAGATTCGTTTTCGCCCGCTTTACGCCATAATTCCCGCTGCCGTGGCTGCAAATTTGTTCGCCGGCGCAGGACACGCAATCTTGACCGGAAAAACCGCAGAACTCATCTATTCAATTTCTGATTTCGTGCGCACTCCAATTTTTTCACAGCTCAACGTCTTGATTTATATCGTGCTTCTTGTACTTGGATTGATAGTGACTGCTCTCTCCTATTTCTGGATACAATTCCGCTACCAGAGTGTAGTAGAATTCACCAAAGATACACCGCCACACATAATAAAGATAAATAAACCGCCGAAGACCTTTCTTGAACAGGTGAGCTCGGCAATTATGAAAACAACAGAATCGCTCCTCGAGGCACAGTTGAAGAGACGACGATGGTGAACCACAACATTCGAGGAATGCGCTGATTCGGTACACGGCGAAAAAGCGATTTTCTTATGGTGCAAAACAAGGCAGATATAAAAGTAGTCCCTCTTGTGTGCAAAACATGCGGGAGTATCCTTAAAGCCAACGAGGGTGAGGTGTTGTTTTTCTGTCCGAACTGTGAAACTGGATGGGAAATAGTCGTGAACTCGCTTGTCAAGCGGCAAGTATTTTATGCTGCACCTCATAAATCGTATCCACAGGCTCTTAAAATACTCTATCTGCCTTTCTGGGTGTATGAAATTTCCGAATTGGAAATTATGGACGAGGATAAAAAACGTAAGGATTACTTTTACCAGAAACTCGAGAACATCAATAAAATATACGTAGAGGCGTATGATAGTTTCATGAGCAATTATTACGGAAACCTTGCACAACAATATATAACAGCTTCGGATCAATACAACCGCACGCGTCCTGAACGTATTGTGGGATGTACACGAAGCTCGGTTACGCTCGAGCCCTTTCTAAAATACTATCTTCTGCGCTTTATGGACAGGCTGCGGGATGTAACTGATGTAGATATCGCGTTCAAAAGCACCGAGCCGGTGTTGATAGGTTTTCCTTATGCCTGGATAAGCCAACACGAAATAAAAGACCTGACCCTGGGTATGTCGATATTAACGCAGGGAATCATGAATTTCCATGTGTTCGTACGTGAATTTTATCCGCAACAAATGGGAACAGGTTGAGCATATAACGCCCACGGGCAAGGACTGATATGAAATCATGAGAGTCGCCATTGATATTAGAATGATACGACATTCCGGGATAGGCACGTACCTGAGGGGACTTCTCCGGGGACTTGCTGAAATCACACAAGAGAGTCCCGATTCTTTGTCTTTGCTCCTGGTAGGAACGACAAAGAAAGCGTACGGGATTCTTTTACCGCCGGATTCATCGGTTCATGAATTCAACGCGCCCGTATACTCACTTCGTGAACAACTCTCATACCCGACACATAAGATTGAAACATGCGATCTTCTTCACTACCCGCACTATAACGCCCCGGTCAGGTGGAAAAGGAAACTAATCGTAAATTTTCACGATCTTAATCATCTCCTTTTTCCGCACCATTTACGCAGTCCGTTCCAAACATATTATGCCCGTTATTTTTATGGCAAAAGCGCTGCGCGCGCCGAGACTATTATTGTGCCGACGAATTTTATCCGGCAACAGGTTATCGAGCATCTCGGTGTAGCTGAAGATATTCCGGTTGTCGTTCCTTACGCAGCGGATGAGGAATTCAAACCTCAATCTGGAGAGACCATAGAACACGACGAGGACGTTTTGAAGAAATACCGTTTACCTGAAGGCTACCTCCTCGCCGTAGGCATAAATAAACCGCACAAGAATCATATCTTGTTACTGCAAGCCCTGTCCCGCCTTCGAGAGCGAAACGACTCGCCCTATCTGGTTATGATCGGGTTCAACCCTGACAGGAAAAGCCGCCCGCTCATAGAATACATTATAAGGAACGATCTCGAGAAGCATGTGAAAGTGCTTGGATTTATCCCGGGCGAAGACGTGCCGTCGATATACCGAAATGCCCGTGCGCTGGTGTTTCCCTCTTCATACGAGGGATTCGGTTTACCCGTCGTCGAGGCAATGAAAAGCGGCACACCCGTAATCGCCTCCGATATTCCCGCTGTACGCGAGGTTGCGGGTGACGCGCCTTTGTACTTCGATCCGACCGACAGTGAAAGTCTTGTTGACGCACTTTACAAAATGGTTCACGATGAAAGTTTAAGGTCGCACACAATAGAGGCTGGGCTCGCACGCCAGGCGAAATTTTCGTGGCGACATACCGCACGTAGGACGTTGCGTCTCTATCAAACAATTACGTCTCAATCATAGATGAAAGTTGCCGTCATACACGATTGGTTAATTGGGATGAGGGGCGGGGAAAAAGTGCTGGAAGAGATATGCCGTATATTCCCCGACTCCGAGATTTTCACCCTATTCTATTTCCCGGGAAATATCTCACCACTCATAAACAGTCATTCCGTTCATCCTTCTTTTTTACAGAAAATACCGGGCGCGCTTAAACATTATCGCTATTTTCTCCCATTCTATCCGACCGCGGTTGAGCGATTTAATCTCGAAAAGTTCGACCTCGTGATTTCCATAAGCCATTGCGCCGCCAAGGGAGTAAAAGTCCCCGAGGGAGTACCGCATATTTGTTATTGTCTTACCCCCATGCGCTATATCTGGGATAACTACGACGCATATTTTGCACGGGGAAGGGCATCGATAATGGTCAGAACCGCTGTGAGGGCTTTTCGTCCTTATCTGCGGCGTTGGGACGTGAAGACTGTATCGCGCGTGGATTCATTCATTGCTATTTCACAATTCGTTGCACAGCGAATACAAAACTATTATCACCGGGAACCTGAGATCATATATCCCCCGGTTGACACGGATTATTTCACACTGCCCGAATCACCTGAGAAAGAAGATTTCTACCTGATTGTGTCAGCGCTTGTTCCTTATAAGCGAATCGACCTGGCTGTGTCGGTGTTCAACCAGCTGCCGGAAAAAAGATTGAAAATTGTTGGAGTAGGCCCGGAAATTAAAAGGTTGAAGCAAATGGCGAGGGGAAATAATATAGAATTTCTGAACTATGTAGATCAGGCGGCTTTACGCCGATTATATCAAAAGGCGTGGGCGTTGATTTTTTGCGGTGAAGAAGATTTCGGTATCGCCATGGCGGAAGCGCAGTCGTGCGGAACCCCTGTAGTGGCACATAATCGTGGCGGCGCAACCGAGATTATCGTAGATGCAAGCCTGGGGACCTTGTTCAATGAGATGAGCGCCGAAGCGTTGCATGCTGCGATTGAAAAAACAGAAGCAGCGGAATTCAATCCTGATTCGATTAGGCGTAACGCCGGACGGTTCGGCATCGCCAGATTTCAACATGAGTTTAAAACTACTGTGCAAAGGATGTTAGGGAAATTAAAATCATGATGCGGCGAAAATTACCCGGTATTCCAATCGCTACCTTCGTAACAGACCTTGTTACTGTGCTTATCGCACTTGTGGTATCGTATCACATCCGTTTCCATCTTCGATTTGTGCCGGTAACCAAGGGATACATTCCGCAGGAATATATAAGGTTACTTCCTTTTGCGACTTTTATGTGGCTCATTACAATGAATCTTGTAGGATTACATCGAGCAGGAGAACCGATATTCAACCTTGAAATCTTCAAGAAAATCATCAAATCCTCGGCAATAGTTTTCCTCATAATTGTATCGATCAACTTTTTCCTGCGGGAGGCGTCTTACTCGCGTCTGCTTTTCATGATTGCGCCTCTTGTGGTGATAGTTTGTACCACCCTATCACGGATACTTCTATCCGAACTCGTAAGACAATTGGTATGGAAAAAAGGCAAGGGAGTGTTGAGGCTCTTAATAATCGGGACAGGACCGATGGCGGAAACGCTTGTAAAACGCCTTAACCAGAAACCTTTGAACTATAAAATTGTAGGGCTGCTTGCGACCGATGAAGGTAAGGTGGGAGAACATGTATATGGATTTCCGGTGCTTGGAAGGTACGAGGAAACGCCGGAGATAGCGGAAAAACAAAAGATAGATTCTGTCATTGTTGCGGATGCCAACCTGTCGAATTCAAAATTAATGGAGCTTTTGATCGAGAGTTCAAAACATCTTGTTGACGTCAAGTTTGTTCCCGGGATTATGGAAATCATGCTGCGGGAAGCCAGCATTCAGCAGGTCGAGGGCATCCCACTGCTCGGTCTGCGTGATACGCCTCTGCAAGGTTGGAACATATTATTCAAACGCACCTTCGACCTCCTCATTGACATTCCCCTGATTATACTCTTATCGCCGGTTTTCCTGTTGATAGCCATACTCATAAAGATAGATTCACGCGGTCCCATTTTTTACACACAGGAACGAATGGGTCTGGATGGGTATCATTTCAGGATTATAAAGTTCAGGTCGATGTTCAGCGACGCGGAGGACAGGACTGGCCCGACTTTCGCCGAAAAAGACGATCCACGATGCACACGAATCGGGAGAATAATCCGCCGGTTCAACCTCGACGAGTTGCCGCAACTGTTCAACGTACTCATCGGCGACATGAGCCTTGTAGGACCACGCCCGGAACGACCTCATTTCGTTCAGCAGTTCAAGGAAATGCTGCCCGACTATATGTTGCGCCACAGGGTCAAGTCGGGTCTTACGGGATGGGCTCAGGTGAATGGTTTGAGAGGAAACACCTCGATTAAGGAACGGATCAAGTACGATCTTTATTATATAGAGAACTGGTCGCTCTGGCTGGACGTTAAAATTATTCTCCTCACCCTGTTTGCCCAGAAAAACGCATATTGAGCGTGGGTGTATGACCTGAGCGACTCAGTCACCCCGGGGCTATATCCCTTCTTCTTTTTCCTCTTTAAAGAGGTCTTCGAGAAACTCTTTTATCTCTTTTCTGCATCCTAATCCGAGGTGCCGGGCGCCAAAAAAGAATCCGGAAAAAATTAAAATGATAAAGATTAAGGTGAGGACTTCACCGATTTTCACCCCTTTTTCCAGTAGGTCACCATGGTACCGGGGTCGGCGCCTTTATAGAGCAAGAGATACACGATTTCATTTTTGTCGGCTTCAGCCGCCACGTGGAGCAACGTGTTGCCCTCGTCATCATAAGAAGCATCAAGGTCTACCTTTACCGGCAGTCGCTCCAGTATATTAAAAGATTCTTCCCTGACAATCTCGTGAACATCCTCTATTACCTCGTTCATCTTTATTTCATGTTGGGCACGTGTCATCAAAAAGCACATCGGAAAAATCAAAATAGCAGGGAGAATCCTTGCATATTTGCCATAGCTTCGTCACTCTACGAAATAAAAGGGGGATTATAATTCACTTACAGCCTCAAAAATGTCGCTATCTCAAGATCGGCTGATTATGTAAATTTTCGTGGAATTCCGTCCTGATCGATCGCCAGGAGGGGCTTGATGTTATGCTCTTCAAGGCGTTTTATTACGTGGGGGTATAGAATGATATATTCCTTCTCGACATCCGACGCAAGCGAAGGATTGATATCGTGAATAGTCTGGAGCAACTGCAGAAAATTTTCTCTGGGCGAAATGGAAAGCATAACCGCAGGATGACAGCTGATACCCGCGTTTGACAGGTTTTTGAGTGAATCGATCTGGTAAGAAAAGTAATGGGGTTCGGCGAGGGTGAGTTTTGAAAATTCATCGGGATTTGTTCCTTTTAAAGAAACCCGCACATGAAGGTTTTTGAATCTCGCCAAGTCCCGGGCGTATTCCTCGTCTATAAGGAGTCCGTTGGTCTCGAGTATGAAAGAAAATGAAGTAGTATCGACTAAATGAAGAATTTTCAGGAGGTGCTCTTTGCAAAGGGTGGGTTCGTTACCGCTGATTCTGAGCTGATGATAGCGACGTTTTTTTGCATAACCTATCAGGGCATGAAAGATTTGTTCCGGCGAATAGAAACGCCCGACTTCACCCGGGAAATCGCGCGGTTTATCACTATAACAAAACACGCATTTCAGGATGCACCCACAACAATCGGCTGTCGCAATCCCGCCATACCATGCACCACCCCTTACCAGTCGGTAATAGCGACGTTGATTATCCTTACATACTTCTGAGATGACCTGCTCTTTTATTTTAAAAGGATCGATCACAATTGTGCCTCGACCGCGCATAACCTCTTCATCTGTATTTTAAAGATGTACAATATTTACAAACTATGATTTATAAATCAATTATTTTCATAATGCAGCCAATCCTTTATTGTTTCCTTTCCTTGTTATACTTTTACAGGATAACGCATTTACTCGCCTTACGTTCATCAATGATGGGTATTTTTTCTCTGCGGGACACACGGAAATCCGAAGGTTACGATTACGCAATGAACGCAAGTGCAAGTAGAATTGGGAGTGTTCTCAACCGTAAGCTGGTTAAGGGAATTCGTGGTATTTTTGAAGCCATTGGTATTCTTCCGGGTAGAGATATATCCCACGGGGAAATCGTTCAAAATACACCATAAAGTTTTCAGCAGCACGGTCGAAATCTCCAAGCATGTAATACGCGTATCCTAACCGATAAAAGGTCTCGGTTGCCAACAGACGTTCCTGAACCTTTCTTACCTGCGCAATTGCTTCCTCGTATCGTCCCTGTTCAAGTAAAAAGGCGCTGTATGCGGAACGGCAGTCAGAGTGATCTTCCCAGATATTAAGAGCCTCGATGAAGTATTCATCCGCTTGTTGCCGTTTTCCCATGTCCAGTGCAACGCGTGCTTTTTTATAGGCAATGTCGCTCACGAGGGGGCGGATAGTGGAGACCGTAATCCAGAATGCAAGTGCAAAGACCAGCGCAGTAAGAACGATTTTCAATGCTGGTCGTGGACGCCTGAGTCCGAATTTGACTATTTGGGGTGTCCGCATCTGTTCCATCTCGACAGTCAGGTAAAAGGGCGCCCTTTGGAACTCGACCGGTATAAGCCGCCCCCTGCCGAAACGGCTCTTGTCGAGCAGCGCCGGAGGGATGGAGAGAAGCACAAAGAAGTACATTCTGCTTGTGGGTAGCTGGAGCAAAAAATTCAACTGCGCTTCGATAACAAAGGCCGCCATCATGGATAGCAATCCCAGGCGAATAAGATAGTTGATCCTCGTCGAGCGTGGAAGTTCCTGGAGCAGATGCTGGAAGAAGACTGCGGTCAGAAATAAAAGGATAGCGAAGCCGGGAATGCCGAGCTCAGCCCATGCCTGAAGCAAGGCATTATGTGCAGCATTAGTATAGAGACCGGCATAGGTACCCAATGAAGGTGAAGTAATTAATAAAGGAGAAACGTGCTGGACATAAAAGTAGGTAAAATTCCCGGCGCCCACGCCAAAGAGAGAATGATGTCGAATTACCTCGAGCGAGTTGAGCCAGATTGCCAGTCGCGTGGGACCGCCTGCATGCCATCGTGCCGAGCCGAAGGCCTCCTGCCATAGCGACGGTTTGTGGGGATTAAGGGGATTAGGTGTCAGGTAAAAAGCCAACACAATGATTCCGAGGACGAGGATGGCAAGAAAACGTTTTCTGTGTTTTCGCCATAACCGGTCGAGTTCGAGTCGGTACAAACCATATAGCATGACAGCGATACCAGCGACCAAGCCCAGATTCGAACCAACCGACCAACACACAAAAAGACCTGCGCCCATGATTAAAATTAACAGGAGGAGCGTGGCTTCACGCCATTTGCGCCGGACGTATATAAAGAAAAGAATAGCAATGATAAGGCAAAGAGAGAGATGGTCTCCAATATGGTTAGTATTGCCGAAGCCTGCGCTGAGGAAGCCCCGCCAATCCGATAGTTTTGACACAATGCCGATACCGCCGTAGCCTGTCTTTACAGCGACGTCCTGTAAAAGAACCCAGAGTCCGGTTGCCACACCGCCGGCTATCATAACCCATGCAAGGACAACGACGCGCACTTTGTTCCGCATCAAGTAATCCTGGAGCAGCAGGGCAAACACAAATAAAGAAAGGGTAAGCGAGACGTGCTCCCATGCTAAAGAGAAACTACCCGCATACACGAGAGTTAAACTATTCCAGAGCGCAAAGCACGCGAGGGCTGCGTTAATAACACTGAGCCTTAGCTGGAAACCTTTTTCGAGATAAAGCCAGCGTAGAAACGTAAAAAGCGCGAGAAGAAGAACGAGGATTTTAATCCATACAGCCTTAGGCAGAATAAAGGAATCATAAGCGTGCGGAAGAATGAACAAGGGCGTTGCCCCGACCAGGAGAAAAATAGTCGCGGTACGCCCCCACCGGGTGAATTTATCGAGCCAAGTCATTGTGTTGTGAATTATTGTTTATAGTCCGTTAAAATTCACCACGACTATACAATCAGCAGGGCGGAATATCCAAAACTTTTTATACCGCGGGATGTGGTGTCTCTCCTATCCTGCTCGTGCTCATAATCGTGCTCGTATTCGTACTCGTATTCGTACTCGTATTCGAATAACGTTGTTACCGATAGCGATTTCGATTTCGATAGCGATAAATTTTTCGTGCATGAAGCCTGAAAAGCCCAGCATATCCTCTTAAGTAAATTCACAAAATCTCCTTCCAGCGGTATCTGTTCTATAAGAGAAAAAAACGAAAAAATGTGAAAAAAAGCTTGTAGTGTGTGGAGAGTGTTTGGTAAAAATATATTAATACCATTAAAATAATAGGAATTGTAGGGTTTCGCGCGTCCTCTCTTGCTTTCCTCGAGAGAAGACAACGCCCTTTTAAAAGAACGAGGGTGGTAGAGTATGATAGCACAACTCAAAGAAATAGTTACCCGCATAAGGGAAGACATCCAGACGGTGTTCAAAAAAGACCCTGCCGCACACAGTGTCGTTGAGGTGCTCTTCTGCTATCCCGGCTTACATGCTATATGGGCGCATCGTATAGCCCACTGGCTGTGGACAAGGGGACTACGCTTTCCTGCGCGGTTTCTGTCGCATATCAGCCGCCTGCTTACGCAAATTGAAATTCACCCCGGCGCCACAATCGGACGTCGTTTCTTCATCGATCATGGCAACGGTGTCGTTATCGGCGAGACCGCTGAAATCGGTGATGATGTGCTTCTATACCAGGGCGTGACACTCGGCGGCGTGAGTCTCGAAAAGAAAAAACGCCACCCTACTATAGGTAACAACGTCGTGATAGGAGCCGGAGCAATCGTTCTTGGACCGTTCAAAGTCGGCGATGGAGCGCGTATCGGCGCCGGCACCGTGGTCATAAAACCGGTTCCCGAAGGCGCGACCATGGTAGGAGTACCGGGTAAACTGGCAAAGGCGAGAGAAGAGTCGCTCAAGATACTGGACCACGCAAAACTGCCCGATCCAATCGCCGAATCTATCCAGGAAATCATCGAACGGCAGAACGAAATCGATGATAAGATAACGCGGCTTGTCGCAGATATGAAAAACATTGAACAAGGTAATGTGTATCATGTGTCGTAGAACACCACGAGTATGGAGAGAATTCTCGAAAGGGAACGCCGAAAAACGCGTGAAGGGATCTCAAAAATATAATGAAGGGAGATAGGAATGGCTGAACGATTGGTTTACATGGATCATAACGCAACGACGCCGCTCCACCCGGAAGTCCGAAAAGCCATGACAGAGGCAATGGAGGTATTCGGGAATCCTTCCAGTCTTCATAGTTTTGGACGCGAGGCACGTCGTTTGGTGGAAGAAGCCCGGGGACGCGTCGCCTCGCTTATCGTCGCTTCGCCCGATGAAATTATCTTTATGGGTAGCGGCTCGGAAGCGAACAATACCGTCCTTTCTATCCTCGCATGCCAGTCAAAGCAATGTCGCCATCAATGGAATGGCAGGACAGGCATAATTACGACCGTCATCGAGCACCCCTGTATCCTCGAGACCGCAAAATGTATTCGTGAGAGAGGAGTGGATGTGAGGTTTCTCGGTGTTGACAAGGATGGAAAAATAGACCTTGACGAGTTCGAGGAAATGATGACGGAGCATACCCGGCTGATCTCGGTCATGATGGCGAACAATGAAATCGGCACAATCCAGGATATCAAGGCTATAGCTGCTCTTGCACATGATCACGGCGCGCTCTTTCATACTGATGCGGTTCAGGCTGTAGGAAAAATACCCGTAAACGTGAAGGAGCTGGATGTTGATTTTCTGACGATTTCAGGACACAAGATGTATGGACCGAAAGGAGTCGGCGCCCTATATGTAAAGAAAGGGGTACCCTATTGTCCCTTGATTCGCGGCGGACACCAGGAAAAAGGGAGACGCGCTGGCACTGAAAATACGCTCGGCATAGTGGGGCTGGGAAAAGCAGTCGAGATGCGCGTTAAAGAGATGGATAGCGAAGAGAAACGATTGCTCGAACTGAAAACAATACTTCGTTGCGCTATAGAGGAAACGATCCCGGATGTTCGGTTTAACGGACATCCCACTGATTGTCTCCCGGCTACTTTGAATGTATCGTTCGAAGGCGCGGAGGGCGAATCGATTCTGCTCTATCTCGACCTCGAAGGTATTGCCGTGTCAACCGGTTCCGCATGTGCTTCCGGTTCACTTGATCCATCGCATGTACTTCTGGCAACGGGTCTTTCCGCAGAATTCGCACACGGCTCGATTCGGATCAGTCTCGGTCGTGATAATACCATCGAGGATATTGAATACGTAGTCGATAAATTGCCTCGAGTTATTCAACGAGTCAGAACCATGTCCACTGTGTATAAAAGGAGTTAACCATGCCTGATGCAATCGAATGGGTTTATACGGAAAAAGTCAAAGACCACTTTATGAATCCCCGAAACATCCTGAAAGACGAGGAGAATTACCGGGAAGACGGAAAAGGCGTCGTGGGAAACATTAAATGCGGTGACCAGATGATAATGTGGATAAAGGTGGATAAAGAACAAGGGATTATTACTGATTGTAAATGGAAGACCTATGGATGTGCGAGCGCTATAGCCAGTACATCTGTGTTGTCCGAGATGGTCAAGGGGATGACACTCGACGATGCGTATCACATCTCGCCAAAAGATATTACCAGCGAGCTCGGCGGCCTGCCTGAACATAAAATCCACTGTTCCGTCTTGGGTGACAAAGCATTGCGCGCTGCCATCAATGATTATTACAAACGGAACAACATGGAGGACAGGATCAAGCAAGAACAAGCGCGGCTCGTATGCCAGTGCATGAACGTGACGGATGACGAAATAGAACACGCCGTGCTCGAGGGTGCGCGGACGTACTATGAACTCCAGGAGATGACGAAGATAGGAACAGTATGCGGACAATGTGAAGAAGAAGCCACCCGCCTGCTACAAGAATACCAGAAGAAACACTTCGGTGATACGTAATTTTTGCGGTCAGAAAAGGCTGTCCGATAATTCAAACATTGCGAAATTTTATCGTCTGTCTTAATCACATAAGTGCAATATTCTCTGTGTTTTTGGAAAGACCGGTTAATAACTCATTAAAAAACAATGATCGAACCATTCATTTTCACGCATCCACATTAATCTTAAAATCAAGAGTTCCTTCTCTGTCTTTCGTAACGGAAATACAGAGAAAGAATTTTATGTTGTAAAAAAATAAGTGAAGATGAGTGAAATCCGTGGTTCGATTATTGTTTTTTTCGGTAAGAACATTTTACGACCACGATCACGAATGACGTACTAACTACTCTAAAAAAACGCCGGCAAACGTGAGTGCGAGTGTGAGGACGGAGTTAGAAGGAGTAGATTTCCGCCTGCGCAAAAACGACTTTTCAAAATCGATTTCGATACCGCGCGCGCTCAAGCGTGCGAAGCGATAGCGATAGGGATAGGGACAGCAATAATTGAAAATCCGTGGATATCAGCGAAATTTTCTTAATAAATACTTTAACGCAGAATTCGCAGAGAACGACGTGAAGAGGTCGCAGAAAGAACCACGCGCAGAGATAAAAAATAATCTGCGTACTTCGCTTCCTCTGTGTCCTTTGCGTTAAGATAATGTCTTTTTCGTAAGAGGAGAATCTATGAGAAAAGAAGATGGAGTGAAAAGGTCACGGGGCGTGACACGGTCTCGGGGCGTGATGTCTCACGCCTATACAAAGCGCAGACGCGTCTGGGCAGTCCAAGATTGATTCTCGGAAAACCACTCTCTTATCCGCCACGGCGCATCTTCGATTCTCTACAGGCAAATCTTCGCCTGTATTTATGATACCACTTAAAAAAACAACGCAATCCCAGAGTGATTGCACTCCACAACGGCAGTTCTGTGTTCTCCCCGTTATAGGGGAAAATCTATCGGTATGCCAGTGTGGAGTAATCGTAACCAAAGGTACGCGCGTTCTGCGCTCCGCCACGGGCGGATCTACGACCCGTATTTATTTACCATAAAATGAAAAGTGTTTTGTTGCCGGGGGTCGTTCGGGTCCGAACGATCCTACTCAGAAAAACCAAGTTCGAAAGCGAGGGCGAGGGCGAATACGATTACGCGCACGCTCAGGCGTGCGAAACGATATCGAGTGCGACCGCGAGTACGAGGGCGAGGCGAGGGCGAGTATTTTGGGAAGACTGATATATCATGAACCAAAGGATCTGGCTTCGCCATCTGCAAAGATGTTCTTGCACATTACTACGTGTTACAGTACCATCGCTATCGGTCATGTTGACCGTAAACGTGGTCGACGTTGGTGGAGGGGATTTTTTTCTTTCGTCGCGTTGAACGAAATCGCAACACAAGGAGCCTTCAGCCATGAAGAGAGTCATAATTGGATTGTTGTTATTGTTTCATCCCTTTTTATCTGCTTTTGCAAGCACGTGCGATGTCTACGAGCCGTTTGTGATTGAAGACGCACGCATGTTTCCTCCCCTAATAGGATTAAAAATCTCCGATTCACCAACCACGGGACCACCGTTGCGTGACCCGGATATGGTATGGGTGGAGAACAGCCTCACGTCCATGACGTTACAGGAAAAAGTCGGACAGATGATCGTGACAGGATATCATTCGAGCGGGGAATATATGATCGATAACTACAATATCGGCGGATTTATTTTCACGGGGAATAACCAGGATGCGGCGAATATCGTGGCGAGCGTCAACAGGTTGCAAACCTATTCCGATTTTCCGCTGTGGTTTGCGATTGACGCGGAGGCGGGGCTTGGTGCGCGAGTAGGTAACGCAACTATCTTCCCATTGATCATGGCGTTCGGCGCGATTGACGATGCTGCGTACACAGAAGAATGCGGCAGGATTACGGCACGCGAATGCAGGGCGCTTGGCATCCAGGTCGCCTACGGTCCTGTCGTCGACGTCAATACGGAATCCTGCAACCCGATTATCTCGACGCGTTCATATAGCGACGATCCGCTTCGTGTCACACGCCTTGCGCGTGGTTTTATCAAGGGAGCGCGACGCGAGGGGCTTCTTTGCACCTTCAAACATTATCCGGGACACGGCGCTACTACGGGCGACAGCCATAGTTCGCTGCCCGTGGTCGACCTGCCCTTGAGCCAGCTGGAAGCGGAGCATATCAAGCCATATCGAGAACTTGCAGGCACCGGAGACGTCGATTTTGTAATGACCGCACATGTCTGGTACTCGCAGGTGGATACGGCAAAACCATGGCCTGCCACGCTCTCCAGCATTTTTTTGACCGACATCCTGAGAACCAGTATCGGGTATGACGGTTTGATCATCTCGGATTCGTATGGCATGGCAGGGCTGGCACAGGCTGTTCCCGACCAAAAGGAACGCGCCGTGGTCGGCGTTGAGGCGGGTCTCGATATAATCCTCAATCCGCCCGACGTCGGACTTGTGTTCGCTGGCATCTGCGAAGCAGTCCAATCCGAACGTCTTTCTGAAGAGCGCATAAATCAATCGGTTCGGCGGATTCTCATAGCCAAAAGCCGTGTCGGTCTTCCTGAAAACAACACGGTTGACCCTGCGTTATACCCTACCGTTCTGCAGCATCCCGATCATCAAGCAGTGGTGAGGGAGGTATGCGAAAAGGCATTTACATGCGGCAAGAATATGCTGACGTCAAAACCGCCTGTGGTGAGCGGCGATAAGTGCTTGATCCTGACACTCGCACCTTCACGAACAATTTTTTACTGTTTCTCAAGCGATTATTTTACCAACCCGTTCTGTCTCCAGGTACCCGATACTGATATTCAATATGTCTCAACCTATGTATCGTCATCAATCCATGACCAGATAATTGCATCAGCGCCCTTGTATGATAAAGTTGTCATTGCAGGATATGATTGGTACAAAATCCTCTCATCGAGTCAGGTAACGCTCATAAACGACCTTTGCGCCTTATCGGTACCCGTTATCTACGTGGGATTTGGAGCGCCGTATCATTATGTGCAGATAGCGGGTGTAGATGCGTTTTATTGCGGCTATGCAAGCGTTCCCGCGATGCAGGAGGTCGCTGTTGAAGTGCTGACCGGTCAGCGCACCGCGGTCGGTACCCTGCCGGTCGAGGTTGAAGGTCTTCCCAAGTTCCCCTCGTTTGAAGGATGGATTATGAACTGAGTGTCCTGCTCGTCTACCCTCCTGCAGGTTCAGAATCTTCGCTCTGTCCTTCAGCTGACTCGTCTCCTTCTATCGGCACCTCGAGAGCTTCAGTGGAATCTTTCCTTTTCTGGACTGCCATTGACGCCGCCTCGAGCACGCCCAACATCATTATACCAAGGATGAGGGGCTCGACCGGCGTGCGATAGCGCGGGTTTTCTCCCAACTCGAGAAAACTACTCACTACCGCTGTATAGATGACGGTGAAGCCTATTAAAAGCAACACAAAGAGCGGAAAGGATTGACTGCGTTTCTTGTATATTAGAAACAACCAGGCGAGAAGAAATAACACGGGAAGATATTTAAGCATAAATCGTGTCCCGAGCAAGACGTTTTCGTAAACGTAGAATGCCGCTCCCCAGATAGGGTGCCGCGCAATAAACATCATGGTCGGCGGAGAGAAATAATCGAGTTTCCTTCCTCCCCAGAACAGGTACCAGCTCTCGAGCACGTTGAAAAGATAATAGCCGGGGCGTTTTAGAATGGCGCGTTTAGAAAGGCTGAGGGCGATGTTCGAGACTTGCGGTTCGGACAAACCCAATCGCGCCTGTGCCTCCGGAAGAATTTTCCAGATTGTCATGACATGCGTATTGTCCAGATTTCGTTGCCGTACATACAGAACGAGGACGGTTCCTTCTTGCCTGTTTTGCGGTTGGACAACCTCGATGAAGTTGCCGGTAAGATTGGTCAAATTGCACCCGAGTGAAGTCGAGGTTCCAAACACTCCGTATGCCGCAAAATTTCTCATCGCCCATGAAAACATTATAATAAAGGGAACAGCGAACAGGATAATGAGCCACCTGAGTTTTTTTTTGAAATCGAGGGCGGTTTTGTTTTTCAGCAACCAGAGCAGGGCTACAGCGCCAAGCACAAAAAAGAGCGCGGAAAACAGGGGACGCGTAAGTCCAAGAAAGGAAAGGGCAAGACCGGTAAGAATCGCAAGAGCGATGGATTGACGTCGGAACCCTTCCACAAAGAGCCAGATACAAAGAACCACAAGCAGCGTTGCAATAGATTCAGTCAATATAGTTGTATCCCAGCCTATGAGATATAAATCGAAGGTCACGAAAAGAGCAGTGAGAAAGGCAAAGAAATCGCGTGAAGCAATCCTGCGAAAGGTTAGAAAGATAAAGACAGGTACGAGGGCGGAGAAGAGCATGTGGCATGCGACTACGGGGAGCAGATTTCCTTCCCCGAAGACGGTAAAGAGAAGGGCGAGGACAAGAGGGTATCCGGGTGTGCGGCGGAAAAAGGGCGCAAAATTGAGCTGTCTCAAATATTTACTCAACGTGATATATTCAACACTGTCGGGAAATACGCGTGCTTGCGTATGCCCAAAAATCGACACCCTTATCACAAGGGAAACGAGAACAAGAATAAGGAGATAGATATATATGCGATAGCGTAAAAGATTCGAGCCTTCTTGTTCCGAAATGTTCTGTGATTCTATCTCCAAGATAATCCTTGCGTCACTCCTTCCTGGCTCGTCCGTAATCGATGCCGGTTCGCTTACTCGCCTTCTTGATCATCTCAGCGGAAACCCGGTTTGCGTCATGCACAATTTTGTCTTCGTCAAGATGAATGAGGCGTCCGTTCTCGAGCACGACCTCGCCGTTTATGATGACGGTATCCACGACGAAAGAATCGCCGCAATAAACGAGAGCGGCGACAGGGTCGCTCAAAGCCCCGGCAAAATCAATTCTATCGATATTGATGAGGACAAGGTCGGCAGCCTGTCCGGGTGCGAGCGAGCCGATATCGTCACGACCCATCACTGCCGCGCCTCCTTGCGTTGCCATTCTTAGCGCCCGCCGCGCGCTCATTGCAGAGGCGCCTTTATTCACCCTGTGAAGCAGCATCGCCTGACGAACCTCGAGCAACATATTTGACGTATCGTTGGATGCGCTTCCATCGACAGCCAGGCTGACGTTCACTCCCGCCTCGAGCATCTCCGGTATCGGCGCAATGCCTGAACCGAGAAGCATATTCGAGGTTGGACAGTGAGCAACACCGACACCGCGACGGGCGAAGAGGTCAATCTCCTCCGCGTTTACATGAACGCAATGGGCGTACCAGCAATCATCCTCGAGCCAATCCACGCTCTCCATAAACTCGACGGGGCGCATACCATACACCTCCCGGCAATACTCATCCTCATCCCGGGTTTCGGCAATATGGGTATGGAGAAGGACTTTATCATATCGGCGCGCAAGGGCAGCGGTCTCTTTGAGAAGTTTTTCCGTAACCGAGAAAGGTGAACAGGGGGCGAGAACAAGTCGGCACATCGAAAACTTCTCAGGGTCGTGGTAGCGACGAATCAAACGTTCGGAGTCGGCGAGGATTTCATCGTCGGTTTGAACAACCTCATCGGGCGGGAGCCCTTCATTTGATTTCCCTCGGCTCATCGAGCCCCGCGTCGGATGAAACCTGATGCCAATTTCCTGCGCCGCCTTTATCTGCATATCGATCAGGTCACCCGCAGCATCGCGAGGGAATAAATAGTGCTGGTCGCTGGTGGTTGTACATCCTGTGCGGATGAGCTCCGTAAATCCCAGAAGGGAACTTACATACACCGCTTCGGGAGTCAGTTCGCGCCAGATTTCATAAAGATCCGTAAGCCAATTGAAGAGTTCGGAATTCTGGACACGGGGGATACAACGCGTCAGGGTCTGGAAAAAATGATGGTGTGTGTTGACAAGTCCGGGTATAACAACAAAACGCGATGCGTCAATGATGCGCTCGGGTTGAAACGCAGCGCTATCGAGATTATGACCGATGCGCTTAATCTCCGGACCCTCGAGTTCGATATCCACATCGTTATATTCCCTCATATCGCGGTCGAAAGTGGCAAGGGTATGGATATTTTTAAGTAAGATTTTCACATGCTTCTCCTTCGAGTCGGTATTCCATAAACGCGTAATTATTGGCGCAATCGGATGTTATATAAAACACTTAAACGTAAACCAAAGAGGATTTGCAGGTCAACCAAAGAGCGTGTTGAATTGAGAACAATCAAGGGAGGCAAATGCTCTTCGCAATGAAGTTTTGCTCAGGACAGTCAAGAGGGTATCACAGAATTATTCATCCACATCCGTAAGCCTAACGTTTTCCAAAGATACCTAACAATAGCCCTATGTACCGTTGGTGTTCTCATCATGCTAAGGAGAAACTTAATAATTAAATCCAGCCTTCCTCCGACAAGGAGCTGCAACCATTAAAATGAGTTGCATAAACGGATTTTATGTTCAAAATTTTCAATTGACATTGCTTGTTATTTTTTTAATGGCAATTTTAGTTTTTTTTGATAAAAGATCAGGTCATTTTAATATTAAGTAGAAGTAGAAAAATACCTTCATGACAATTGCAATTTCATTAAAAGTTCAAGATGGTATAGTTTTGGCTGCTGATAGTGCATCAACACTCACAGGATCAATTGGCCAAGGAATGATAGGTGTTGTTAATGTTTATGAAAACGCAAATAAGATTTCCAATTTAAAAAAGAAATTACCTAATTGGTGCAATTACCTGGGGGGCAGGAGGTATTGGTAATTCATCTATTAGTACTCTAACAAAAGATTTCTGTCAACAAATGGAAATCGACGATTCTAACTATACAATTGAAGATATAGCTAAGAAATTAAAAAAATTCATCTTTGAGGATCACTACTTAAAAGAATTTTCCAATATTAAGGATAGTGAAAAACCCGGAATAGGATTCATAGTTGCTGGATATTCTTCAAATAGTAGTTTTGCTGAAGAATGGCGAATAGACATGTTTAAGGGAAGATGTGAATGACCAAAACGTATCCGACAAATGAACGACTTTGGACTCACCTAGAACGGTGAAGGAACTGCTATTTCAAGAATTGTTTTAGGATATGACAACCTTCTTCCCCAAATTTTAAAGAAAAGCAACATTGACAACAAACTTATACAAAAAATCATCACCTCTCTTCACCAGAGGGCAGTACCTTTTGTAATGCCAGCTATGCCAATACAAGATGCCATTGATTTATCCATCTTCTTAGTAGAATCAACAATAAGGTTTTCAAAATTCGCACCTGGAGCTCCTACTGTTGGAGGGCCTATTGAAGTAGCAACAATTACCAAACATGAAAGATTTAAATGGATTCAACGCAAGCATTATTATAAACAAGAACTCAACCAAGAATGAGGAGAAAAACCTTCATGAAACTTGAAACAACAAGCATAAATTACAGTCAATTAAAACCCCATCTTCATTTTGTTGAGGGTTTGATCTTTGACAATTA
Source organism: uncultured Candidatus Sumerlaeota bacterium (assembly GCA_964608095.1). Classification (GTDB taxonomy): domain Bacteria; phylum Sumerlaeota; class Sumerlaeia; order MWCT01; family JAGHBZ01; genus CAZSMK01. Next base: position 45,960 of record CAZSMK010000073.1, read on the forward strand.
TTGTTATCCTACTCCAACAATAATCTCAATGAACATGAATTTTTCTGAAATTATTAAATCATATCAAGCTTCTGAGGAATCTTCTACTCCACCAAATTTTAAGGGATGTATTCCTCACGATGATATAAAGCGTATGACTGCAGCTATAGAAGAAGCATTCGAACAGGTTGATCTTAATGAGTGGGAATAGACTTGTTTTAGATACGTGTACAGTAATTGCATATTTTGATGGTCAAGTTAATCTCAATTCTTTACTTGAGAGTTCTTCAATACCTCTTTTACCCACTATTGTTTTTGGTGAACTTTTATTTGGAATCTTCAATTCAAAAAGGCGCAGAGAAAACCAAGAAAAACTCGATCAATTTGCTAATCAGTGTGAATTAATATCCGTAGAAATTAACACAGCAAGAGAATATCCAAAGATCCGCTTCGAATTGAAAAAGAAAGGGAAGCCAATTCCCGAAAATGATATATGGACAGCAGCCCTTGCCCGACAATATCGAGCTACCTTACTTACACATGATTCACACTTCAGTTTTATCGAGAATTTGAATATTAAAAGTCCTTCAAATACTTAATTCATATTTTCACCAATCAAAAAAATGTTTATCTTCTTCTATTCCCCGTCAGCAAAGAGAGAACATAACTCTGCCTTTGGCTTAAAACTATTGGGCGAGGTAAAGCGTTAAAATATAAAGTACACATTAGAAAATATGGGGAGAGGTTTTGTGTTGCGCTTCTTCCTCCCCGGTTTTCGATATTTAAGTCTTCGCCCGAATAGATTTCCTCACCTTTCTTTGGTCAGAAATCCCATATAGGAATTTCGCTGCAATAGTTGCATCTCTATCTCATCAATGCCTTCCGACAACCACAACGCCTGATAGTTTGTCTGACTGGTAATACTCGTTGGGAAAAATAGTTCTGCAACCAGTAAATGAGAGATGAATCGCGCTGTGAAGCTATGTTTTGTTCGTTCACCATGGGAGACATGAAGATAATACAGTCAAGGAAGAAGATGAATAAAAAATTGGCGCTGCTCCTGTAATCCTTTTTTAATGGAGGATGTTTAAAAAATTAGAGTAGGGCTTTTTTAAGCATAGAGAAGCTTGCCCTTAGGTTTTGGTATAGTACGCCCCATCCTGTTAGCAGTCTCAATCCATTCATTGATAACAATTTCAACATTTTCGAGCGCTTTTTTGTAACTTTCTCCGTCAGCCATACACCCTTTGAGTTCCGGAACTTCCGCTATATATGCCTTGTCTTCCTCACTCCAATAAATTAAGACTTCATATTTATACTTACTCATCATGTGCTCCTAATTTATATTTTACTATAATATCCCTCACTTGCTTGACCTGATAAGGTTTTGCCATGTCATGTCTTGGTTGTAAATTCAAAATCTCTTCAACGTTTTCCCGATAAAAAATATGGTGGCTTCCCTTAATTCGTTCATAAAAGCTGAAATATTTGAGTAAGTTACATAGGTCAGCGAACTTAATATTGGAATCGCTGCCCCCTTTCAGAATCTTTATTATGAGCTTTTCATATTTGCTCATTATCCTGAACGCACAAACTAACGAGAAGTGAATATGGAGAACGAAACTATGAGAAAAAAGTATAGGTGGGGGCGTAATGCGTTGTCAACCCGAAAGGGGGTTTTAAGACATAAGGTCGGATAGGAGGGGGAAAACTTTTGAGAAAGTTTTCCTTTTCATCCCTTACCAAAACTTCAGGTTATCCAGCTTATTTTGCCTGGGTTTTGGTTTAGACAGAGGATGGCAGCTAAGTTTTCCTTCCATATCTTCATGTACTACACAGTAAAAAAGTATATGATTTTCTTACCAACTTCCTGATTTCTCAAAACACGCCCACTTAGATGTAAAAATATCAAAAACAAGTTGACAGCACCGCATTTGGAGTAGTAAAAATTGTCATAATTTGTACCTATCCAACAGGGCACACGGGAGAAATTCCCCCTTCTTTGCCACAGAAAGAAAAGAAGGCGCGGTGCATCCCCTTAAATAAGAGAGAGGCGCGTAAACTAACATCATAAAAAGAAAGAGGTGTGGAGAGATGCAAAAACACTTAATGTTAACACCCGGACCGACCATGGTACCGCCGGACGTATTAGCCGCCGGCGCGCAACCATTGGTTCACCATCGCTCGCCCGATTACGAACCCATTTTTCTCAATGCGAGCGAAGACTTGAAGTATGTGTTCCAGACGCAAAATCCAGTGGTCATGTTCGCATCGTCAGGAACAGGAGCCATGGAGGCGACCGTAGCAAGCACATTGAGTCCAGGCGATGTCGCCATTACGGTTGAAGGCGGTAAATTCGGCGAACGGTGGACGGAACTCTGTAAAGTCTACGGTATCTCGGCACATGTCCTGAAGATCGAGTGGGGCAATGCGGTAACACCGGAGCAAATCGAGCAGGCTCTTAAGGATGTGCCTGACGCAAAAGCCGTTTTTCTCACACATTGTGAAACCTCGACGGGTGTATTGACGGATATTAAAACTATCGCCGCGGTAGTGAACAAGACCGCTGCCATAAACGTGGTTGACGCGGTGAGCAGTTGCGGCGCAGAAGAGTTGAAGACCGACGAATGGGGACTTGACATCGTGGTCACAGGTTCACAAAAGGCGTTGATGATGCCGCCGGGATTGGCTTTCCTGTCAGTCAGTACCAAGGCTCGCGCACTGATGGAGAAAAGCACATGCCCAAAATATTATTTCAACATCTTGAAATATCTCAAAGAACTGGATAAAAAGACCACTCCATTCACACCGGCGGTCAGCATGACCATGGCATTGGAAAAATCTCTGTCACTGATAAAAAAAGAGGGAATCGAGAACGTCTGGGCGCGACATCGACGCCTTGCCGAGGCTACCCGCGCCGCGGTTAAAGCCCTTGGACTCGAGCTCCTGTCCGACCAGCCATCGAATGTGGTGACTGCAGTCAAGGCTCCGGAAGGCATTAAGAGCGGGGAAATCGTCAAGATGCTTCGCGATAAATATGCTATTACGATTGCCGACGGTCAGGGACACCTCAAAGGCAAGATATTCAGAATTGCAACATTGGGATACGCGGATATCTTCGATGTAATAACGGCAGTAGCAGCACTTGAGATGACGTTGCTGAATCTGGGTATGTCGTTTGAGTCGGGACAGGGAGTCAAGGCTGCCCTTGACGTGCTCAGGTCCTCTTAACTAAAGATTGAAATGAGGTGATGACGAATGACTAAAATACTTGTAGGAGATTCACTCTCGAAAGAGGGATTGGCTATACTCGAGCAGGAAAAAACCTTCGAGGTCGACTATAAACCCGATATCACTCCGGAGGAATTATTAAAAGTCATTCCTGACTATGAGGTGCTCGTTGTCCGAAGCCGCACAAAAGTATGTAAAGAAGTCATCGATGCTGCAGAAAAACTGAGAATTATAGGTCGTGCGGGCGCAGGGGTTGACACAATAGACGTGGAGGCGGCAACAGATAAAGGCATCATTGTGATGAACACCCCGGGCGGCAACACGGTCTCTACTGCTGAGCTGACACTATCGATGCTGATGGCGTTGTTGCGGAATATTCCTCAAGCTCATCAGAGCATGATTGAAGGTAGATGGGACAAGAAAAAATACGCGGGAAGAGAGCTCAAGAAAAAGACAATCGGCATTCTCGGGTTTGGACGCGTAGGGCGTGAAGTCGCTACGCGTCTCTACAACTTCGGCGTGAAAATTATTGCGTATGACCCTTATGTTGCGCCGGAAATCTTCACTCAAAATGCAGTCGAAAAAGTCGAACTCGAGGAGATTTTCAAGCGCTCGGACATAATTACTATCCATACGCCGGGCGGTGAGGATACAAAAGACCTTATCACCAAAAAAGAAATGGCGATGATGAAAGACGGAGTGTATATCGTAAACTGTGCGCGAGGCGGCATCGTTAACGTCCAAGACCTGATCGAAGCGCTTGAAAGCGGCAAGGTCGCGGGCGCAGCAGTCGATGTGTACGAAAAGGAACCCCTTGACGCGGACGATCCATTTCGCAAGGCTCCCAACATTATCCTCACACCTCATCTCGGCGCATCCACCAAAGAGGCTCAAACCTCCGTTGCGGTGCAAATCGCCGAACAGATAATCGACTCGGAAAAGAACAATGTCGTCAGAAGCGCAGTCAATGCTCCCAGTATTGAACCTGATTTACTCCAGCAAATGCGACCTTATCTAAGCCTTGCTGAGAAAATCGGGAGTTTCCAATCGCAATTCGCCGATGCGCGCATCAAAAAAATCGTGGTGAAATACAGCGGCTCGGTGTTGAACTTTCCTATTGAACATTTAACCACTGCAACAATTAAGGGGTTCATGGCACATATCAGCGACGAGCAGGTAAACTATATCAATGCATTGAAGAAGGCAAAAGAGTATGGGATCAAGATCGAGGAGACCAAGACCAGCGAGGAACACCCGTACACAAACCTGATAACGGCTGAGTGCCAGCTCGAGAATAAAAAGGTCAACTCGATCAGCGCTACTCTATTCACTCCCACGAATCCGCGGTTCGTGATCATCAACGATAAACACATCGACGCATACCCTGAGGGACACATGATAGTGATTGAAAACCGCGATGTGCCGGGCATTATCGGAAATGTGGGTACACTCCTGGGCGAACATAAAATCAATATCGCCCAGATGACATGGGGAAGAACCGACCAAAACCAGGAAGCCATGACCGTGATCAACGTTGACCAACCCGTTTCTTCCGACATCCTGAGAAAGATCGGAAAGTTGCCGAACATCAGGTCCGCGCGGTTGATCAAACTCTAATCGGGTCGAATTAGAAAAAATATCATACCATAAAGGCTGTGCATTACTTCACTTTGTGAAGTCCGGATGTGTCGTGTATCACGACATCTCCTGTGCAGCCTTTTTTGCGATAACAATACACCGGCAAGATTCACCTATACATCCCTAATTACAGCTCGGCACTATACGAACCCTGCATTGAAGGCATAAGGTTCGGTATCTATTGCCTGTACCGTTTTTAAAACTCAATAGTCGGGAAGAGAGCGGCGGACAGTGAGAGGATAATCGCGGGCGAATTGAACGAGTCCGGAAAAGACCAGTGTCAATGTTTTCCCTTTCGGAGGAATAACGGTTCTCCCGACCTCGGTATAAAAAAGGTCGCCATGAATTTCAACGAGAATGCCTGCATGACCGGGTCCGACAACGACATCGCCTGCTTGAAGTTTGCGAATATCCTCGAAAGCCGGTATTCCACCCTTTTCTACAGACATAATTTCGCGCCCAAGATTCTGCATGTCTGACGTGTCAACCCTGTATCTGTTTGAAGTTCCTCCGGTACCCCCTTTGTCTGCTATGCCATGTTTCTTGCAGTAAATCTCAAAGCCTTGTGATGAGAATACTGCTGCTTCGTCTTCTGGCGCAATAAGGTCAAAATATACTGCAAGTTCGTACGGCATCGAGGCATACCCAGAACAATCCAGACCGTATCGGTATCGAAACCGATGTCCCCTGGTTTGCGAGTCATCGAGATCGAGCACATCCCCTCCCCATCTGTAGTAGCTCCAGGACTCTGTTCCTTTGCCAAAATAAAGACGATAAATTTCGTACGAAAACAGTGAGAGGGTGTTTATGATTTCAACAGGATGACGACTTGACAGCTCTTTAACATGAGGAGTGATGATGGGCTCTATGACGTGTTCGAGAAATTCACGGTTTCCGGTGACATAACCCGTAACAGTCAGTCCGTTATCCTTGGTTATGGTTTTCTTATCAGCAGGAGCACCGCGGTTGAATATCTTCCTCTGTTCATCTGTCGGCTCGGGAATCTCGATTCTGTCAACATAGGATTTATACTCTGCAGAGACCTGTTGTTTCGTTTGGAGCATGCAACACGAAAGCATTATTGTTAGAAGAAGCGCTATAATACAAACGACTTCACCATATAAGACGATGTAGCGCATAACACACCTCCCGAAAAAAATGATAATCTCAAGATATTGAAACGAAAAAAGGCAGGCAAGTAAAACCCAACACGTAACCCGCTCAATGAAAAAATAAATACTCCGGTTTATCTCTATGCACGTAACAAGTTTCGTTTATGATTGATTTTGCATTCTTTCCATGTCAAAATTTTAAGTAGAAAAATATACAATAGATATTTATACCTAACATATATTCATATCTTGAGCGATATTATTCACCGGTTCAGCTGGGTTTACAAAAAGCTCGAAAGAAGAGAAGAGGTTTTAATGGCGGAAGATAGAGAGAGTCAGGGAAGAGTAATATCAGTTCGGGGAAGCGTCGTTGATGTGCATTTTGGTGAGCGTTTGCCTTCCATCTATAATCGGCTCGAGGCGGGCGAATCCTCACAAGTCGTCCTCGAGGTAATCACGCATCTTAGCGCTACCGTTGCGAGATGTATCGCACTGACGCCAACGCAGGGATTAGGCAGAGGCGAGGTTGTTAAAGATACAGGCGCCCCGATTGAAGTTCCCATTGGAAAGGAACTTCTGGGTCGTGTGTTCAATGTATTCGGGGAAACCATCGATGAAGGGGACACAGTTGAAACGTCGGAATGGCGCTCTATCCATCAGCCTGCCGTCCCGCTGGGTGCGCGGGTGACCTCATCAGAAATTTTCACTACAGGGATCAAAGCCATCGATGTGCTTGCGCCTCTTGAACGAGGAGGGAAAGCCGGTCTTCTTGGAGGCGCGGGAGTCGGTAAAACCGTTCTAATCATGGAAATGATTCATAACATGGCGGGGCAACACGAGGGGATCAGTGTCTTCTGCGGAATCGGCGAACGGTGCCGTGAAGGCGAAGAGCTCTACCGGGAGATCAAGGAAGTCGGCGTGTTAAAAAATACGGTGCTCGTGTTCGGTCAGATGAACGAACAGCCGGGAGCGCGTTACCGAGTAGGACACGCAGCCTTGACAATGGCGGAATATTTCCGCGACGACGTCCGACAGGATGTACTCCTCCTTATCGATAATATCTTCCGCTTTATCCAGGCAGGGTCGGAAGTTTCGGGTTTGATGGGAAATCTTCCCTCGCGCCTGGGATATCAACCCACACTCGGCACCGAGTTAGCCAATCTCGAGGAACGAATCTGCAACACCGCTGCAGGCGCGATCACGTCTATCCAGGCGGTGTATGTGCCGGCTGACGATTTCACCGACCCCGCGGTGGTTCATACCTTTGGGCACCTTTCTGCCACAGTAGTGTTGTCACGCGATAGAGCGAGCCGTGGGCTATATCCTGCAATCGATACGCTTCGCTCAGGCTCGAACATGATGACACCGCAAGTGGTCGGAAAGCGGCATTACAACATAGCGCGCTCGATCCGGGAAACGCTTGCCAACTATGAAGAATTGAAAGACATCATTGCCATGCTCGGGATAGAAGAGCTTTCACAACAGGATCAAAGAGTGGTGCATCGAGCCCGCCGGCTCGAGCGATTTCTGACACAACCTTTCTTTGTGACCGAACAATTCACGGGTCAAGAAGGGAAAACCGTAAGCCTTGCGGATGCCCTGGAGGGTTGCGAGCGTATTTTGAATGATGAGTTCGCGGATTATCCCGAACAATCGTTATACATGATAGGGACAGTAGACGAAGCGAAAAAATGATGAAACTCAAAATATTACTTCCCGAAGGCGTTCTGCTTGTAAAAGACGTATCGAAGGTGACCGCAGAAGGATTGAACGGGTCATTCTGTCTGCTTCCTCGCCATATTGATTTTGTCGCCCCCCTTGCACCGGGAATACTTATATTCGAGGATGAAGAAGGGCGGGAAGAATTCGCTGCAGTAAACGAAGGCACACTCGTAAAGTGCAAGGACGAGGTTCTCGTTTCCACCAGAAATGGCGTAACGGGTGAATCACTCGAAACGTTACGGGAAACCGTTATCGAAGAGTTTCAGGTACTCAACGAGCATGAAAGAAAAGCCCGAAGTGCAATCGCAAAACTCGAGGCGAATTTTGTGAAACGATTTCTTGAGGTGGAGGCACACGACCGTGGTTAATGGGAACGAAGAGAAAACACGAGGAGATGAGAGCGAGTTTCAGGAGAAGGTGGGAGAGAAGGCGTCGCGGAAAATCCAAGCTCGTGCGGATAAGAAAAAAAATATCTGGTTCTGGCTTGGCATGTATGGCTTGGTGGGCTGGTCGGTGGCGATTCCCACCTTAATCGGTATTGCAATAGGCGTGTGGATTGACAAAAGATGGAAAAGCCCCATTTCATGGACTCTGACGCTTTTATTTGTAGGCGTCGTCATCGGGTGCCTGAATGCCTGGTATTGGGTAAAGAAAGAAAGCAAGCGTGATTGAACAAGGACATACCACCTCAGTCTTGATTGTCCTGATCGGCATGATTACGGTTGTGGCAATTTTAATGAGGTCATATTTCGAGCGGATCAATCTCCCCTCGTTGGTCGGCTTTTTTCTACTCGGCTTTATTTTGCGTCTTTCAGATCCGGTATCGAATGTTTCATCTGAAGAATGCTATCATGTATTCGGGTACCTGTCTCGCGTGGGAGTAATCTGCCTCCTTTTCCGGGTAGGGCTTGAAAGCAACCTCGGCGGATTGCTACGTCAGCTGCCCCGTGCAAGCGTTATATGGGTCGGCAACGTTGTCTTCAGCGGGTTTATGGGCTTTTTTGTGTGTTATTATTTGATCGGGCTCGAATTGATCTCCAGCCTCTTTGTGAGTGTCGCACTCACTGCAACCAGCGCCCTTTTACTCGGGCTGAGTTTGATCCCCGGGGCAGAAATCGCAATGGTGATCATGAATCGGGGATTCAGTCTCGGTGAGTGGGCGGTACCTCAAAGGGTCTTTTCCGCGATGGTCTTTGTCTTTGCAGCCACCTGTCTTATCGCACCACCGGTGCTGAGTTTTTTATTGAATAAAACTGATTTATCAAAGGAGTACGTCTAAATTATGGTACACATTATATACCCTATCCTCGCATTTCTGGCGGGAGTGGTGGTAGGTTTTATATTCTATTATGGTCTCTGGCTGACTGTACGGTTTTTGCCCCGTTCACGTTCACCTGTATTGGTAGTTATGGTAAGTTTTGTTGTCAGGACCGCTCTGGTGCTCGTCACGCTCTATTACATGATACTCATCCATTGGTCGTGCATGGTCGCCTATGTAATAGGGTTTCTCATGATGAGAATCGTCTTGATACAACGTATAGGCAAAGGATCTACTATTCACCCGGAACAGACAAAGGAGGCGACGGTTAATGGAAATAACTCCTGATGTCATAATTATTTTTCAAATTGGAGCGTTCACGATAAACGCGACCTTGTTTTTTACCTGGATTGTGATGGGTATATTGGTTGTGGGTTCATGGTTGATAACCAAGAGCCTGAGTACAGAACCCATGATGTCGCGGGGTCAGAACCTGCTGGAAGTTATTGTGGAAGGGATACTCAATCAGATCGATGAAAGCAGCGAAGGCGATCCAAAGACATATATGCCCCTTATCGGTACCTTGTTTCTTTTCATTTTTGTATCGAACGTTCTAAGCATAGTCCCTCACTTTCACCCCCCCACAAGTTCTTTAATCACCACCTCGGCGTTGGCGTTGTGTGTATTCTTCGCTGTTCCCATTTTCGGCATCAAGAGGAAAGGCGTTCTCGGTTATTTAAAACATTATATCCGACCGACTATTATCATGCTGCCATTCAATCTCATTGGCGAGATATCGAGAACCATCGCTCTGGCAGTGCGTCTCTTTGGAAACATTATGAGTGGCACGATGATTGTTGCTATTCTCCTCTCGATCATCCCGCTTTTTTTCCCTATTTTAATGCACGCACTCGGTCTTATCACCGGCGTTATTCAGGCATATATTTTCGCGGTGCTTGCCATGGTATATATTGCCTCGGCATCCCGCGTTCAAAAAGAAACCGAAGAAAAAGTCGAACAGCAATCAGAAGAAAGGAGTTAGAGATATGGACCCACTTACAGTAATTGCTATGGTATCCGTATTTACTGCAGGGATGACGATAGCAATAGGCTCTGTCGGACCCGCCCTGGGAGAGGGACGAGCAGTTGCACAAGCGTTAGCATCGATCGCACAACAGCCGGATGAATCAGGAACTATTTCACGTATCCTCTTTGTAGGTCTGGCAATGGTCGAGTCAACGGCGATTTATTGTTTTGTTGTGTCGATGATCCTCGTTTTTGCAAATCCTTTCTGGAACCATTTTATCTCACAGGCAGGAGGATAGAACCTTGAACATCGACTGGTTTACGTTTGTTGCACAGGTTATAAACTTTTTAATCCTGGTGGCGTTGCTGAAGCATTTCCTCTATGGTCCAATTATTAAAGCCATGGAGAAACGACAGCAAAAGATTGCAGCACGTATGAACGAAGCTGAAAAGAAGAAAAAAGAGGCACAAGAGGAACGCGAGGCGTACTCGAGGAAAAACGCAGAGTTCGAACAAAAACGCCAGGAGATGATTTCGAGTGCGAAACAGGAGTCTGAAGAAGTACGCCGCGACCTTATCGAAAAAGCCCGCCATGAGGTAAATGAACAGAAAAGTAGATGGATCGAAGCCATCGAGCGCGAGAAAGAATCGTTTTTGAAAAACCTGCAGCAAAAGACGGGCGATGAGGTCTGTAGAATTGCGCGGAAAGCCCTGAAAGATCTGGCAAATGTAGAACTTGAGAAGCAAGTCGTCTCTATATTCATCGAGCGATTGAAAAACCTTGACGAAGAAGAACAGAAAAAGCTTGTGTCCACGATGAAGGATGAGGAAAAGCCTGTTGTAATTCAGAGTGCATTCAAATTTCCCGACGACTTAAAAGATAAAATGACTAAAACGCTGCAGGATTTATCGGAAAACAACATAAAGGTGGAATACAAATCCAATGAGAACCTTGTGTGCGGAATAGAATTAAAGATTCACGGACATAAGCTCGCGTGGAATCTCGACAGTTACCTCGAGGGCATCCGAGAGTCAATAAGCGGATACCTGAGAGAAGTTCAGCGACGCGGTGAGGAGGAAGAAAGTGAAGAATAAACCAATCCTCAGCAACACAACTGAGGCGACTTTCCACGGCATTCGGGAAATTGTCGAAAAACGCGAACCTGAACTCAAAATGGAAGACATTGGAACCACAGTCTACATTGGTCAGGGAATTGCCAGAGTAGAAGGACTTACAGATGTAAAGTCTGAAGAGTTGTTGCGTTTTCCTGGAAATGTTCCCGGAATGGCGTTCAATCTCGATCCCGAAGAGATCGGCGTGATTCTTCTGGGAGAAAACGAAGATTTGAGAGCCGGGGTTGAAGTGCGACGTACCGGACGTGTGCTCGACATCCCCGTGGGCGATGCAGTGCTCGGACGAGTGATTGATTCCATAGGTCGTCCGCTCGATGATAAGGGAGCGATCAGGAGTTCAGAACAACGTCCGGCAGAACAGCAGGCTCCCCCGATTATGCATCGCGATCCTGTATCTGTACCTCTTCAGACGGGAATAAAAATTATTGATACATTGATCCCCGTCGGAAGAGGGCAACGGGAGTTAATTCTCGGCGACCGCCAAACCGGTAAAAGCGCTATTGCGATTGACACCATTATTAACCAGCGCGACAAAGATGTGATATGTATATATTGCAATTTGGGGCAGAGAAATTCAAGTGTGGCGAAGCTGCTGTCGCAACTCCGGAGTCACGATGCTATGGACTACACGTGTGTGTTGGTAGCCACGGAGGAAGATCCGCCGGGGCTGCAGTACATCGCCGCATACACGGCAACGAGTATAGCCGAATATTTTATGGCGCAAGGTAAAGACGTACTCATCGTCTATGATGACCTGACTCGCCACGCCCGGGCATATCGAGAGATGTCGCTTCTGTTGCGCCGTCCACCGGGCAGGGAGGCATTCCCCGGCGATATCTTTTACATCCACTCACGCCTCCTTGAACGTTCAACACACCTGCGAAAGGAATTCGGCGGTGGGTCTCTTACCGCTCTTCCTATTGTGGAAACTGAGGCGCAAAATATCTCTGCGTATATTCCCACTAATCTCATATCTATTACGGACGGACAGATTTATCTCTCACCCAACCTTTTTCAAAAAGGTATTTTACCTGCGATCGATATCGGCAAGTCCGTTTCACGTGTGGGCGGTGAAGCACAACTACCTGCTTTTCGTGCTGTCGCCGGTAGTCTCAGGCTCTCATATTCACAATTCGAGGAACTCGAGACCTTCTCACGTTTTGGCACACGGCTGGACGAGGAGACACGGAAGCGACTCGAGCGCGGACGACGTGTGCGGGAAGTCTTGAAACAACCGCAATACCAACCTGTTCCTGTAGAAGAACAGATTGCTGTTCTTCTCGCCGTCACCGAGGGATTATTGGACGACGTCCCACTCGAGGAGATTCAAGAAGCCGAGATGAACATCAGCGAAAACGTCATCGATCAGCTCCCCGATGTCTTCAAAAAAATTACTGAAGGACAAAAACTCGAAGACCAAGATCGTGAAGCAATTCTCAAGGCTGTTCACACCCTTCTCGGTCCCGAGGAAAGAGGCGATAAAGATGCAAACCATTGAACAACTTCGCAGAAAAATTGCCAGCGCCGACGATTTGAAATCAATCGTCCGGACAATGAAAGTCCTCGCAGCCGTTAACATCCGTCAATATGAAAAGGCAGTGGATTCACTGGGCGATTATAACAGAACCGTGGAAATGGGGTTGCAGATTCTGGTAAAAAGCCGCCCCGAGATTGTGGCAACCGCACGAGAAGCGCCACCGGCTGAAACTCTTGCCGTCATATTCGGCTCGGATCAGGGTATGTGCGGACAGTTTAACGAGGAGATAAGCTCGTTCGCATTCGAGAATCTCCGCAAAAAAAATATCCCTCGCGACCAACGATTTCTGGTTCCTATTGGAGAGCGCGTGGCAGCGATATTAGAAAATGAGAAAGAACGTGTCGAGAAAAAATATTCGTTGCCGGGTTCTGTCGCTGCTATTACGCATGTCGTTCAACAAATCCTCATCGATATTGAAGAATGGAACGCAAAAACCGGATTTCAAAATGTGCTGTTGTTTTTCAATAAACACCTGAGCGGTTCATCCTATAAAGCGGAAGTCATTCGTATCTTACCCATCGATCGTATCTGGTTGCTGGTATTGCAGCAACGAGAATGGCCGTCACATATGATTCCTCAATTCACGGCACACTGGGAAAAATTGTTTTCATCATTACTACATCAATATTTGTTTGTATCCTTATACCGGGCGTTTGCCGAATCGCTGGCAAGCGAGAACGCAAGTAGGCTTGTGGCAATGCAAGGCGCTGAGCAGAATATCGAAGAGATGCTGTCTGGTTTAAATGATCAATATCATCAACGACGTCAGATGACTATCACAGAAGAGATCCTCGACATCGTCTCTGGATTCGAGGCGTTGAACGGTTGATGGTAAGCCGGGAGGGCGTTATGACCCGAAACATCAAACAACAAACAAAAAAAATCTTAACACTTACCATGAATCCCGCAATCGATAAGAGTTCATCGGTCGATCATGTGGTGAGCGAGAGGAAACTGCGATGTAAAGAGCCGATGTTTGAACCGGGCGGCGGTGGCATCAATGTATCACGTGCTGTCAAAAAACTCGGTGGCGCTTCTATTGCACTCTATCCGTCCGGCGGTCCTATGGGCGAAATCATGGAGCAGTTGCTGGACGCCGAAGGGGTCGAACAGGAAATTATAAAGATAGAAAATTGGACACGAGAAAATTTCCTTGTGTACGAAGAAACCAGTGGTGAGCAGTACCGTTTCGGTATGCCGGGAGCTGAAATGAAAAAAGAAGAGTGGGAAAATTTTCTTCATAAATTAGAGAATAAGGACCCGGTGCCGGATTTTATCGTCGTGAGCGGCAGTTTGCCGCCGGGCGTTCCCGCCGATTTTTACGCCCGGACTGCTTCAATCGCCAAAAGCCGAGGGAGCCGTCTGATAGTCGATACCTCGGGTGATGCACTGCGTGCCGCGGCTGACGAAGGAGCCTTTCTTATCAAACCCAATATGCGCGAATTTCGCACCCTCACCCACCAGGATATCGAGGATGAAGCGGCGATGGAATCCGCTGCACGCGACTTAATTGAAAAGGGAAAAGTCGAGAGACTCGTAATCTCGCTCGGCGCGGGTGGGGCAATGATGATTACTTCCGAGGGGAGTAAATTCGTCAGGGCGCCTACTGTTCCGATTAAGAGCAAGGTCGGCGCAGGCGACAGTATGGTTGCCGGGATTATACTGGCTCTTGCCCGGGAAATGTCCTTGAAGGAAGCCTTAAATTTCGGTGTGGCGGCGGGCGCCGCAGCGGTTATGACTCCCGGCAGCGAACTCTGCAGACGAAGCGATACAGAACGCATTTTTAAAAAAATGTCATGAACCTTGTCAGATTATGTACAAGGAGACGAAATACAATGAGCAGATATCGGTCAATGCTATTGCTATTTATTTTGCCGGTTTTATTATATCCAGCAGGAGGTTCCCCTATGACGACAACCGGGACACAACAGATCAAAATCGAGAAAGTGGCGGACAATCTTGTTTTTCCTGAGGGACCGGTATGGCATCCTGAGGGATATCTGCTTTTCTCCGACGTCCATGATTCAACCATCCAGCAATTGAACCCGGCAGGAGGCGCTACCACATGGTTCGACAAAGGAAAGAAGACCAACGGCTTGATTATGAGCAACGAGGGGTCAAAAATTTATGCGTGTTGTTACTCGGAACGAGAACTTCTGGAAATTGATGCAACGACGCGCGAATTTCGTGTACTTGCCCGGCAATGCGACGGTAGGGAATTCAATAACGTCAACGATGTAGCCATCGACGCGGAGGGAAACGTCTTTTTTACCGACCCGAAGTGGGGCGCGAAAGAGGATGATATTCAGGGGATATATTGTTATTCCAGAGAGGGGACCGTTTTTCTTGCGGCAGAGGTCGATAAACAACCCAATGGAATAGTGGTGAGTCCTGACCAGAAATGGCTCTACGTGGGACGCTCCGGCGGTAATGATATCTGGCGTTTCAAACTGGGCAAGAAGGGCGACCTCACCGAAGGACGGCAATGGGTACAACTTGAACCCGGCGCTGAACCGGACGGGATGACCGTTGATAGCCGCGGTAACTTATATGTGGCACAGGCGGCAAACGGCAAAATCTGTATTCTTTCACCCAAGGGCGATACCCTCCTCCGTATCCAGGTGGTCCCAAGGCTAACGACTAACTGCGAGTTTATGGGCGCTGATGAATCGGTTCTTTTCGTCACCTGTGGCGGACGACGAGATGAACGAAACGGCTCGGTGTATAAAATTACGTTTCCCGGTATGGGTATTCAAGACTTGCATCGATAGGCAGGCTTTCCACCACACACGGCACGAAGGCAATCGGTTATCCACGAATCGGCCTCCCGCTATTCCCCTATTCGTGCTTCATGGCGCGGAATATTTTGAACGTTACCGTACTTGTGACTGTGATTTCACAAGGAGCCGCACATTGGACGTATGCGACGTCCTGATGGCTTTCACTTGCCCGTGCGAGACCCAATCTTTTCGGCGATACCCCATGATAGAGGGCATTGTAATAAGGCAGAATTGCCGCCAGAGAGGGCATACAAATATTGTTCGTCTCCTTGAGATTTATTCGGTATCCTTTATCTAATACGATCCGATCCCCTACTTTATACACCGGACAATTACCCTCAATCTTCGCTACCTCGACAATAAGCTGCCCTTGAGTACGTGGAGAAAGCGGCTTGATGGTGATTACATCCTCCGGATCAGGAGTAATATTGTGCGTATCGGGTAGGTGGATAAGAGCGCCACACGCATCACACAAGATAGTCTGCTGAAGCTCATGGAGCTTCAGGTCATACACTTTTCCACAATTATTGCATTTAATGATCATGCCTTTTCACCTCTTCACATACTCGATGACGAATCTCTGGAATGCCCTTACACTCCACCGATAATCAAAGACCACTCTCACGAGAAACGCCCTGGGTCTTTAAACGAACCATCATTCAAAAAGTATTGCAAAATTTCATCTGCATGTCAGTTAAAAAAATGAGCCCTCACAAAAATCGTGCATAACGTGAGGACGTAACCAGGGGGCGACATACACACGGGGCTACGGCTATTAAAAAAACCAAGTGCGAGTGCGCGCACGCTCACGAGTGCGCGTACAACGCCAAGGGCGTGTACGAACGCGAGTGCGGTTGAGAAAGGATATGAAATAATTTTTTGTTCGTGTAATTCGTGTAATTCGCGGGTAAAGAAAAAAAGGTTTTTAAGTTGTAAAGAAATTAGTGGAGATGAGTGAATATCCGTGGTTATAAGAGAAATTTTCTTTATACACACCTCAACGCAAGGATTACACATCCGCCACGGCGGATCTTCGATCCGCTAAAGCGAGATCTCCGACCCTCCACGGCGCGCGTTCACTTCTTGGCTGCACTCAGTATCGCTTCGCACGCCTGAGCGTACGCGCACTCGCGACCGTGTCGTGCCCATAATAAGTGGAGATCAGTGGAGATATGTGGTTAAAAACAATATCT
>CAZSMK010000074.1:0-23234 GCA_964608095.1 uncultured Candidatus Sumerlaeota bacterium
TACGGCACGACCCTCACGACGTCCAAATCATAACGTGGTGCTCGTGGTGTCGTCGTGGTTATTATTTCTTTTAACCACTACGGCACTACGTTCACGACGTCCAAATCATAGCGTAGTGCTCGTTGTGTCGTCGTGGTTATTATTTTTTTTTGAACCACTACGGCACGACCCTCACGACGTTTAACGTTCGATATCGAGCAGGAACTCGGTCGGGGAAATGGCGACTCCCACACGTGTATCGGTTTCGGTCGTGGTTATGCTGCCGTTTCGACAAATCCTTTGATAGTTCCAGCTGACTTATATTTTGTAGTAAGCCACGAAAGCATCGGAGGTACCTTGATAGGACGCGCCATGTCTACCCCAGCCAGAGCAGCAATTTCCTCTTCGATGAAACAATACAATTATTTTGTCATTCCGTAGATAGGATGTTTTCGAAGGCGGGCTTCAGGGCAACTTTTCGTCCAAGAATTTTCAACCCAATCATAGCAAATTCTTTCGCCCGGGGTAAGTCGCCGAGATGCTTATGTATTCTTGCCATTGCCAGAGCGGCACCTTGAGGTGTTATCCCACCAAATACTTCTAAATAATCGTTGTTCTTGATATCCTCTATCGAGAACATACGGGAAATTTTCTCCACCGTATCAAACTCTTGAAAACGCGGCTCACCGTACCTGAAATAGGTATCGATCATGTGACGCGCCTTCCTTGTTGGCGAAACAAACAAGCCTTCATACTTCCACCAATAATCCTCCTTATTTGGGGGCGCAAGGCGGGTTCTGAATTCACAATCCGGTTCGCCTATCTTGTTTATATCGGGTAATTCGCCTGACCAGCTCAAGGGCAAGAACGTGAGATACAATCCAAGATTAAGAGCGTAACTTCCTCCATATTTGTTGGGCTGAATATTAATTGTATTTATGACCTCGCCCTTGATTCATCGGAAATCACTGCCGCTTCCCTTGAACCCAACGTCTCTTAGTTTCGGGAAGAATTCGTTCTTTAATACTCTGAGGAATACACTCTTCGCATCCATAAGCAAGTCACGTACCCTGAGCTCCAGGTCAAAGGGGTTATCTGTTATTCAGATGAATGTGTCCTGTAAGGGCTTTATTATCTTTTCTCTCTAATAGCTGAACCAAAAAGAGCCGGTCGGTTCAGCGGATGGTTCCATATACACTGCCTTTACTGCATCCGCTATCACGTAACCAGCGGTACAGTCGTTGCTCAACGTTACAGAACCAGCACCTCTCGAGAACATGTATTGTCCCAACGAATTCCACTGACCGTTGTGTATCTGTTGGTTGACATGTAGCGTTGTCGAACTGGTGAGGTGCTTAATAGTAAAGGGAGCAGCGAGACAGCATGTTTCGTTTCCGTCATGCCATTCATATATCTCCCAGGTACCGGAATAAGGAAGGTTCAGATTCCACACCGCCTGTTCGCCAATACCCGACGGGCATACGCGGTACGTTGCATCGTAGCGCAAAGGCATGCTGCTGCTCGTAAAGAAATCCTCAGTATCGCTGGACTGTGCATGGAGGTTGTCAATAATAACCTCGAACGGTGAAATTCGCGTTGCCTTCACCGCATCTGCCACCACGATTCCATCGAGACAGCTCGATATACTTACTATTCCCTCCCCTGCCCTGAACGCGTAACGCCCGATTGAATTCCACCTACCGCTGTTTTGTTGTTGGTTTACGTATACCGTCTCAGCGCCATGGGCATGCCTGATGGTGTAGGGAACGTTCGGACTGCGTGTTTCGTTTCCGTTATGCCATTCGTAAAGTTCCCAGATGCCGGGTTCGGGGATCGACAGCTGCCATGTTGCTGTGTCGCCTTCACCCGGGTTACACGCGCGATACGTAGGACCATAGCGAAGCGGTGAGGCGGTACTCGTGAAGAATCCTGCGGTATCGCTATAACTGGCATCCTCGTTGTCAACAACGACGTCAGATTCATGAGCAAGACATTCAGCCTTGATAGCATCGGAAAGGACCCGCGTTCCACCACTTGAACCCGCCGCGTCCAGTCTTACGATATATGTTGCGGCATCGAAATCATATTCGCCTAAATATACCCACGTTTTATACTCTGCCAATTGATTGATATATTTTTCAGTAGTGCCGTTTTTATGCTGGATAATAAATCGTGTTGACGTTGTTGCGTCAGGGTCATAAGGAAACCACGCATATAACCTGAATTTCCCTCCTTCTGAAAAAGTCAGATTATAATCCGCATAGGCTGAAGTTCCTGCGGTTGCGTATGCATAAGTCTTTTTCATATAACCGTTCGAGCTGACTTGAGTCCATGTTCCAGTCTCGGTATAAGAAGGCACCCCGCTATCGTTATCGACTACAAAATCTTCCTCCCCGACATCATTATAGATATCAAGATGATCGAGCGTTTTCCGGACGATATTTTGCCGTGCGGCAATTACCGCAGATTTCTTCGCTGAATCGTCGTTCGGATATACTACATTCGTGAACACCAGGACATAGGTCTTGCTATATTTATCAAGCCACATATAAGTGCCGGTGTAGCCGGAATGACCGATACAACAGGTCTCGGGTGTCTGATTCTCAGGGTTGGAATACACACTTTCCGTATATACATCCCATCCATACGCCCGAGATGCAACCGTTGTCTGCTGTGTTGTGAGAAGCGTTATGATCTGGGGGGTATAGAGCTCTTTGCCATAAAGTGTTCCTTTATGAAGAAGGAGCCGTGCAAGCCGGGCTTCATCAAGCACAGTCGAGAATCCGCCTGCATTGCCACAGGCATGTTCTTCAGTATCGTAATTCGTATAATACCATGCCAGTGGGTCATGGACTCTTCCGCGTGGTCGAACGGACTCCAGGAGCGTCGGAGCAGTTCTGGAAATTTGCTCATCAGTGGGAAAGTGAGTGGAATCAATCATACCGATTTCATCCCACATCCGGCGTGTTAAAAACTGGGTTACGCTTTCCCCCGTAACGTTTTCAACAATACGGGCGAGTAGTATGAAGTTAAGACAGCTGTAAATATATCCTTCCCCGGTCGTGTATGTTTTGGATAATCCGCATATTCTGTTGATCAGGGCATCTGCGTTGGGACGGGGAGGCAGTCCACTGGTACTGACATATGCCGGGAGACCGGAGGTGTGGGTCAGGAGGTGTTTGATTTTTACGTCCCCTTTGCTCTGTTGTTCAAAGCCGGTGATATATGTATACACATAATCTTCATCCGAGATTTCTCCACCCTGTATAAGAAACATAATAGCCGAAGCGGTGAACGTAGGTTTCGTAATCGAAGCCAGGTCATAGAGTGTATCGATCGTAAGGGATTCGGCACCGACACGGTTTCCAAAAACCTTCTGGTAGAGAATCGTGTCGTGCTTATGATCAAAGCAGCGCCCGATCTGAATAGCAACACCCGGTGTGTCGCCGTTATCAACAAGCTCCTGGCAGATTGAATCTATGATGGGAAAAACCGATGGATCAATGCCATTCTCATGCGAATAGCAAAAGAAAGGAAGAAACATTAGGGGAACACACAAAAGTGTGCCATATAAGGCTGCAAACCCGTTCTTTTTCATATAGCGCCCTTTCAGGAAAAGATGATTACCTGATTATAAACGAACTTGCCGGCAAATCAATTCTATACTAAAATAAAGTTGCAACAAAACAACTCATGCACGAGTATAAAAGAGATCGATACTGTTTGCCTTGTCCTGACGAGATCATAAGATATAAAAATAAAATTGCTGAATCAAATAAAGTTGTATCGTTATAGTATGTGTTTCCGCGTGTGATGTAAGTTGTTCTGCGCTGAAAGTGCGTACTATACCCAGCCCAGTGGTTATAATGCGCCTATTGCGGACATGGGCCCCGGGTAAAAAAACAATGATCGAACCACTTATCTCCACTCATCCTCACTCATCTATTTTTTGAATCCGGAGGAGGGTCGTTCGGCTCGAACAACCCCCGGCGGAAGATTAAGACAAATAGCAAAGTATAGTTATAAATACGGTATCTACGATTCGCCATGGCGAATCGTAGACTCACCCGTGGCGGTGGCTGCGTCGTAGCCCTCTGCCGCCGCACTCCCCCCAAAAATCGAAAAGAATCACTTGAACGTTACGGATAATTTTATTCATAAAACCTTGAGCGAAGGAATGGTTGAGAGATAATTGAATACACTGTTCACAAAAATTAATGTCACACGTATCAACTCTGCGAACAACCGATGTTTTGTTATTTAACGCGATGAATAAGGTTTTTTGAAAAATTCAAGAGTACACGAAGGAGTGAATCATGACTCGAGGTTTTTTAATTCTTATGCTCATTGTCCTAATCGGCGGATATGGTACCGCACCGGAGACTGAATCTTCCGATACTCAATCGCCTGAACAAGCATCAAGGGAAGTCAACGCAGAAGCGCTCCAAAAAGTAATAACGCGCATCAATCGTTACGGCGATATCAACGACCCGGCTACACCCAGACCTCTGCTTACACTCGAAGAATTCTTTGAGGGCAATACCGACTACGCCTCGATCGGGTACAACTTTTATTCCGACCAACCCGCACCGTCCGAGTTCTACGCCTTGTTCAAAACCATCCGCGACATGCGCGAGGTTGCCGACATCCGCGTAGAAGTCAAGGACCACGAGGACGCCGAAGGCTGGCCTGCAACTGACACCGTGTGGGTTATCACCAGTGCCTCGGTAGAAGACCTGAAGAGCTGGCTGGGGTAACGCTTTCAGGCGGACGATATCATTATCGGATTTCCCACCGACTATCCCATAGAGCAATATCAACTGCCGGAAGGTGTGCTGCTTCAGATGAAATTGGACATTTCCTCCTCCGGAGTTATTATACTGAACGCAGGAGGACATGACCATGAACACAAGAAAACGACGGCACTTTTAACACCAGGAAAAAGTACGCATTCTTCGACGACATCTGCCTGATAAAACCCCCGTATCGGACTTTTGCGATGAGTACGGCATTCAGACTATCGTATTGTACCACTGGCAAACGGAGTTCTTTGATCATGATGCCAAGGCTTTCGAGCGGCGTAAAGGGCGTGAGACGAATCACCTTTAACGCACCATCGAGCGTCTCAAGGATAATCTGACGCTTCATTATTTTGTTCTGTTGGAGTATCAGATTAAAGACTGCCAATTGTATATAGTCTTGTTGAGAGACATTGCCGCAGGATAAGTAGCTGGAAGAATTCTTTGCAGAAAGAACGCTGGCTTACCAAACCATTGCTTGACATTGAACCGCTATCGAGAAAGACGAAAGGATATAAACACTTGAAGGTATTGCGAGAGGCGAGAGAGAGAGAATAACATAATACCGAGGAAGTCGGCATCTTGATATCAAGAGGGTACCCTTCAATTTCAACCAAGAATGCGATTAACTCTCTATACATACATTTTTATTTAAAAAAAACTTGAAAAAAGGTTATCGTTTTATGGTATACTAAGTCCTAAATTATCTTTTATGACTTATAGACTTGTGAGGGGTTGGTTATCGGATGGCGAAAATCTGTGAAAATAAATCTAAAAAGTACCTTTTTCCGTTGGTTGTCTCTGGTTTGATCCTGCTGAAATCCATTGTTTTTGCCAGTTCCGGGGAAATAAAAGGGCAAATAATTTATACTGTAGATAATGATACTATTATAGGAGCAAGAGCGCCAGTTGCTTTAATCTCTTTCGAGACTCTTAAAAAGATCAGCATAGATATTGATAAAGAGTTTGAGGAGCAGATTCAGGTATATAGAAATAATTATTCTAAGACCAATAAAGATTTGCAAAAAGTTTGCGATGAAATCGAATCAACTTATCCAGACATATATACTTTGCTATGGAATCAAAAAACCAATTTATCATTCTCAGATTATCAGTGTGGCAAAAATCTTCTTGATGAAACAATAAATGACATAGAACGGTTCGAAAATTGTTCTAAAAGATATCTGGATGACATTAAAAATATACAAAAAGAATATGGGAACGTTAAGTCCCGTGAGGTGGGGTCATACGATTATAAAGAAGTGTGCACCGGTAAAATCAATTCATGTATCTTGTCGAATGAAAAACAAAAAAAAGAACTTCTTCAAATTATCGAAAACGATCTCAAAAAATTGATAGACATTGCATCACAACAATGTATAAATGCGACAACTCAGAGATTACTTTCAGGAATCGATTTGAATCTACCTGCAGAATGTAAGACACGATTAGAGGAAATGAAGAAAAAATTATATACAATCATGGATAAACTCCAATCGATTTCAGAACAAATATTATTTGCAGAAAAATTTCATGAACCTACTGACATGGAAAAACAACGTGAAATCAACGAAAAATATAAGAGAAAGGTTCAATCTTTATTGGATGGAGGAGAGTTTGATTCTATCGTGTATTCAGATAACGATGGCCTGTTCTCAATACGAAAATTAAATCCAGGAATGTATAAGTTATACTCCAATTCAGCATACGGTCTGTGGATATTGGATATAAAAGTTGAACCAAATCAATTTTCCCCCATAATACTAAATAGTGAAAATTCCATCTATAAAAACAATCCAACAATTGTTGAATGGGGAAAAGAAGAAGTTATCACATATTCAGATAACAATATTTCAATAAGCCTGAATAATATATACAAGAAGGATCATCTTGAAAATAACATTTTAGATTTGTATCAAAAACCTATGAATGATTATTTTCTTATCATCGTACTTAAAATAAAAAACAACGGAAATATTCCTTATAGTCTAATAATGAATCAGCTAATGTTTCATATTGAAGATGATATCGGGAGAATATTTGAAGAAAACAGCCCTCTCACCGCTATTTTACTTGCAGAAGACTATGTTGGAGAACAATTGAATCTTCCGGATCATTTTGCAGATAGATTATTAAATCCGGGTGACACCGGCTATAAGGTTTTTGTATATGATCTATCAAATAAAATTAAATCCAAATATCTTGTCATGTCATTATTATTGAGCAATGAAAAGATTCGATTTGGATTAAAAACAGAGAAACCTGAAAAAGATTATTATTTTATGAAATATTGGCACTATAATTAGAGATGTCTTGCTGCTTCAGATGAAATTGGACATTTCCTCCTCCGGAGGAGGAAATGCGCCACGCGGGTAAATATAAAAGAAATCCTTCGCGGTTCAGCTCTCATCCTTGACCTCACTCGATACTGATTTCATGAATGTCGAAAAAGGCACATCGTGAGCAGCGTGTTGCTACCCTCCGCCTTTCTGCAGGTTATATAAAACGATAACTGGTCCCCTGTTTCTCCATGGAACGGGTTTAAATTCCGCCACCGGAATAAACTCATTCTCGAGCCGGTCGTAAAAGTCTCGAATTGGTTGAAGTCCTTGCCAGGTATTTTTTTTAACACGATCATAATAATAACTGGAACACCCCAACCATTGAATTTCGTTTTCCTTGAGCCGTTCGATTGAATATTGGCGGATTTCGGCCTGTAACAATGCATCAGACCATGCTGGCATAGGTAAAAAGCGGACATTGTGGCCTGCCCCGGATTTTGCATATTTCTCCATAAGGGCAAAATATCTTCCAGTACCTCCTTCTTCTTCCGCTTTCGCCTTGAGCCGCCGAATGGTGTCAATCGATAACTCGATCGGCGGATGGTATTGGTAGTAATAGTCGGTGTCGAAAGCGATAGTTGATGATGAGGTAATGGAGTGGGCAATCCATCGGGCGGCGCGTACCCGCGTATCCTCACCCATTGTTTCCATGTCGAATTTGATGGCGCGGTATAGGGGGAGGACAACACATAGAATAATAAAAAGCAGAAGGTAACGGCGGAAAATGCCGCGGCTAAAAAGATGCGCGGTCAAAATCGCAAGTCCCGGTGTGAATGGTAATACGTAATGCATATCGCGATGGCTGGACAGCATGATGGACACAAGGTTGAATAACAGAAAAAGCATAAGCAAGAGTACTATCATAGTGTGCAGTTCAGGTGAAGAATTCCTTTTTGATTTCCACTCTTTATATAGATGATAACAAGCTGCGACAACTCCTGTTAATGCCATAAGGGCAAATATGAGACCAAATTCTTCGAGGAACATCTGGAGATAAAATCGTGGACCGAAGAAGGTCTCGGTTCCGAGCATATATGTCGCGCCCTGAATCTGTCTGAAGATAGTCGACTCGGTTACGCCTTTGATGAATTGCCATGGATGAAGGATAAAATAAGGGTTGCCGAAAGAAAACCCAAACAGGAAACCTGCGAGTGCATAGAGGAATCCTTTAGCGTAGGCACGTTTTTCTCCATGCAGTATTAAAAACCCAAGCGGGAAAACGAGCGCGATGAAACCATTATATTTAGCAGCAGCGGCAAACCCGGCTGCCAGTCCCGATAAAAAAACGTATTTAAATCGTGCCGTTTCACCCACTCGAATGGCGAAAAACAATGAACCATACATACAAAAAACAAGAAGCGAGTCTTCCTTCGCCACGTG
Organism: uncultured Candidatus Sumerlaeota bacterium; assembly: GCA_964608095.1. Taxonomy (GTDB): domain Bacteria; phylum Sumerlaeota; class Sumerlaeia; order MWCT01; family JAGHBZ01; genus CAZSMK01. The sequence goes on from CAZSMK010000074.1 coordinate 8,501, forward strand.
TGCCATGCGAACCGTGGTGAAACAAACAGCAAAAAGTAGCGCCGCCACAAGACCTGTCTGAACGTTCTTCAATTTCTTCCCTATATGAAAAACAAGGAAGATGGTCAATGTTGAGAAGATAACGCTGAAGAGGCGAGCCGTAAAATAAAATATGGCGGGATTCTGGATAAAGAGTCGTTCAAAATCAGCCCCCCCTTTGATTATTCCTGTCGCATTATATAGTGCATACACCATCCCATATACAAAAAGAAGAAAAACATTTATCAAGGTAGGTTTGCTGAAATGATGCGGTTTCAACTCACCTTTAGCGAGTAAAAGTGTCCGTGCTACCACATCGATCTCGTCTGACGAAAAATATCCGGGATGAGGCAAAGCGTACATGATGGACACGGAACGTAATGCGAAGCCCGCTAACAGGACCACGAGTAAAATGATTATTACTTTTTTCCGATCAAGCATGGCCAATTCAATTTTCGCAAAATCCTATGAACGATTGTTCTATATCTAACCATCGCATCAGAGTAAAGCCAAATATGCAATTCAGGAATATACTACCGAGCATGATGAGCTCGTGTAGTATATCGAATGCAGAGAGAGGGAAAAGTTTTGATGAATCAGATATAAATCATTTTTCGTGTCATGCCGCCGTCGACTATAAAGTTAGCGCCGGTTATGAATGAGTTTTCAGGGTGTGCGAGGAAAAGCGCCAATGAAGCGATATCATCGGGAGTCCCGACCCGCCCGGCGGGATGTTGCTTGTGATCTTCGTCGGAAAGTTCGGGTGCATGGCGCTCCGATCTTTTCTTCCATTCAGTGGTCTCTATCCAGCCCGGACTTATGCAATTCACGCGGACATTCGGGGCGAGACTTATCGCCATGGCATGTGTCAGGGCATAAATCCCACCCTTCGTGGCTGAGTATGCCTCGGTATGCGGCTCGGACATGAACGCTCGTGTCGATGCAAGATTTATGATTACACCTTTACTTTTTCTTAAATACGGCGTGCAATATTTCGAGCAGATAAATGCACCGCTTAGATTTACCGCAATAACGCGATTCCATTCTTCTATTGTTAATTCTTCCATAGGCTTGTTTATACTGATTGCAGCATTGTTGACGAGAACATCCAGTTTCCCGAATTCTTTTATCGTCTCACCTATCATTGTCTCAACAGATTCGGCGTCTGAAATATCGCAGTGGTTGAACTTTATGTCATTGATCGTGCTGAAATCCTTTTCGGTTTCCTGTCCGGCCTCCTTATCGATCTCTGCGATTACGACCTTATACCCGCTCTCGAGGAAACGTTTCGCCATGTATTTACCTATTCCCTGTCCTCCGCCTGTGATTATTGCAACACTGTCATTATTTCCCATTTTCCCTCGCTCCCCTACTTCAGAATATTAAATGTTGCCTCTCCAGAAAAATCCTGACAATACCTCTCTCCTCCTTATCGACAAAAAACAATTTCGGCAATAGCCGGAAGCACAAAACTTGCTTATCATTATTTGATACTACAAAAAGATTACTCGATTTGAAAGGATTTCTTTGCGTGTTCCCGTCTCTTAGCATTAAAATCTTATACTGAACAAGGCAATAGACAGGGAGGAAAACAATGAACGCAACAATACCCATAACGGAGAAAATATACTGGATAGGCGTTAACGATCACGAAACGGATCTTTTTGAATCGATCTGGCCCCTTCCCCGCGGTATCTCGTACAATTCTTACCTGATACTGGACAAAAAAAATGTATTGATCGACACAGTGAAAGCCGCGTACTTCAACCTGTATCTGGACAAAATAAAGCACCTACTCCAGGGCGGCAGAACAGTCGATTATCTTGTCGTTAACCACATGGAGCCCGATCATTCAGGCTCGATAAAGGTTCTCAGAGATTTATTTCCGGCGATGAAAATCATAGGCAACAAAAAGACGATGGAATTTCTCAAAGATTTTTACGAGGTCGAAGATAGATTGCACATAGTTGCTGACGGCGAGGAACTCGATCTTGGGGACCAGACACTGAAGTTTTTTCTGACACCCATGGTGCATTGGCCCGAGACCATGATGACGTATGAAGTTACAAATAAGATTCTGTTTACCTGCGATGCATTCGGCGGATTTGGCGCGCTCGATGATGGCATCTTTGACGATGAGGTCGATTTCGCTTACTACGAAGATGAAATCCTACGGTACTTCTCTAACATAGTCGGACGCTACAGCAATATGGTACAAAAAGCGCTCGCGAAGCTCGCGGACGTGGACATCAAAGTTATTGCGCCGTCTCACGGACCCATCTGGCGCCGAAACCCGTCTCACATCATAAAACATTATGACCGCTGGAGCCGCCATGACACCGAAAAAGGTGTCGTGCTGGTTTACGCTTCCATGTATGGCAACACGCGAAAGATGGCTGAGGCGGTTTCACGCTCTATGGCGGAACAGGGGATCAAAAAAATCAGGGTTCACGACATTTCACGCAGTCATGTCTCGTTTATTATAAGGGACGCCTGGCGATTCAAGGCTCTTGTGCTTGGTAGTCCCACCTATAACACCAGACTCTTCCCCCCTATGGATCATCTGCTTTGTTTCCTGAAAAGCGAGCTGATGAAAAATCACGTCCTCGGCATCTTCGGTACCTACAGCTGGAGCAAGGGCGCAGTAGATGATCTGCGACAATTCGCCGAAACACCCGGCTGGACTCTTGTTGAACCTGTCATTGAGGCAAAATCATCGCCTACCGATGAGGATATTAGAAACTGTATCCTTCTTGGCAAAAATATAGTCAAATCCCTTGGCGACAAGTAGTTTCACATATCACGTAACAGTTTCTGAATTTTTTCAAGGAGAAGTCGCATGCTGGAGAAAAGGACACGTCTGATTGGAAAAGGTGATGAGGCATCCGGACCTGTCGTTTACTGGATGAGCCGCGATCAACGAGTTAATGATAACTGGGCATTGGTATTCGCCCAACAGGAAGCAATTGAACGCAAAAAGCCGCTTGTCGTTCTTTTTTGTCTGGTTCCCTCTTTTCTCGAAGCAACCCTTCGCCAGTATGGCTTTATGTTAAAGGGCCTTGAAAAGGTTGAAGAAACCCTTCAAAACAAGAAGAACATTCCTTTTGTGCTTCTCCGAGGAAATCCCGAAAAAGAGATTCCTGTCTTTCTGAATAAGCAAAGAGCAGCGATTCTGGTCACGGATTTCGATCCGCTGAAGATAAAGAGGAAATGGAAAAAGAGGGTGATTCGAGAAATCGCCATTCCCGCCTATGAAGTGGATGCTCATAATATCGTTCCCGCCTGGATCGCATCGCCGAAACAGGAATACGCCGCCTATACCATCCGCCCGAAGATTCACAAGCTACTTCCCGATTTCCTCGTAAAGTTTCCTGGTGTAAAAAAACATCCCTATACGTGGAAAGATAAGGTTGGAAAATTGGAATGGAGCAAAATAACAGAAGGACTCAAAATCGACCGGTCTCTTAAGGAGATTGACTGGCTGAAACCGGGTGAAAAAGCCGCTAAAAAAATGCTCAAGCGATTTATAACGGAGAAACTTTCAGATTACGACGAAGCGCGAAACGACCCTACACTGGACGGACAATCCAATCTGTCGGCGTACCTGCATTTCGGACAAATCGCGCCACAACGCGTAGCGCTCGAGGTGCAAAACAGCCAGAACCCACGTAAGGCACAAGAGGCTTTTCTTGAAGAACTCATTGTCAGGCGCGAACTATCCGATAACTTCTGCCTGTATAATGACAAGTATGATTCGTTCGATGGTTTCCCGGATTGGGCGAAAAACACCCTCAACCAACATCGAAAGGACGAACGAACGTACACTTATTCTCTCGAACAATTCGAGCAGGCGGAGACGCATGATGAGCTGTGGAACGCTGCACAACTCGAAATGGTTAAGCGCGGAAAAACGCACGGCTACATGCGCATGTACTGGGCGAAAAAAATCCTTGAGTGGACTGAAAATCCTGAAGAAGCAATGGCGATTGCCCTGTACCTTAACGACAAATATGAAATCGACGGCAGGGACCCCAACGGCTATACCGGCGTCGCATGGAGTATCGGCGGCGTGCATGATCGCGCATGGCAGCAACGAGCCGTGTACGGCAAAATTCGTTACATGAGTTATAACGGTAGCAAGTCGAAGTTTGACGTTGAGGGGTATATAAAAAAGGTGCAGGAACTTTGAGAACTCCACTAATGCCTTTTCATTTCTTTTTCTCATATACAGGATCAGGGGAATGACACACAACAGGAACAGCGTCGCCAACAAGTTGGAAGAAAAAATTAAGCGATTCGAACAGGCGCTCGCCAAAGAAGGCAAAACTCCTGACACAATCAAACAATTCAAAAAATTGATTCGAGGCTACTATGAAATAGCGGGACGAACTTTTGCATGGCGCGAAATCCATAACCCTTACCATATTGTAGTTTCCGAAATTATGCTGCAACAGACCCAGACCGACAGAGTGGCAAAAAAATACGAGGAATTTATTCGCGCATTTCCGAATTTCAAAACCCTGGCTGAGGCGAGCTTGACAGATATTCTGCGAGTATGGTGCGGCATGGGCTATAACAGGCGTGCCATCGCCCTGAAAAAAATCGCCGAGAAAGTGGTCGGAGAATTCGGCGGCAGACTTCCTGCCGATCCCGCCATTCTGGCAACCTTTCCCGGCATCGGCAAAGCAACCGCCGCGTCAATCGTCGCCTTCGCATTCAACAAACCCGTTCTCTTCATCGAGACCAACATCCGGAGTGTCTTCATCCATTTCTTTTTCGGGGATAGAGACAACGTAAAAGATTCCGAGATTTTGCCCCTTGTAGAAGAGACACTTGACCGTAAGAACCCGCGCGAATGGTACTACGCATTGATGGACTTCGGCGTTATGCTCAAGAAATCAATGTCTAATCCGTCGCGCCGCAGTAAACACTACAGAAAGCAATCAACTTTTGAGGGATCGAACCGTCAGATTCGGGGCATGATTCTCGACACACTCGTCAGCCATCCCGCCTCTACGGAAAAAAAGATACTGAGCCTCCTCGGCAAAGACCCCGAAAAGGTCAAGTATAACCTCAAGAAACTCGGCGCTGAGGGATTTATCGAGGAGTCAAACGGAACCTATTCAATCAAGAAATGATACGTTGATAAATTTTCTTCTCATGACTCTTTTCCCGAAATGCCATGCATTTTCAAAACGGTTGTTGCCCGTTGACATGCGCGGCAAAAATCGTTCATAATAGAGTATATTCGAAAGCATTCTTGAAGATCTAAATCCGAGAATATATGAGTAAGAAACGCGAAACAAAGGTCACGGAGATATTCGGGTACGAGAAGCGAATGGAACAGGAGTTGCCGTTATTCCTGGCAAAAATTTCCGCGGGATTTCCATCTCCTGCCGATGATTATATCGATACAAAACTCGACCTGAACGAGTACCTTATCAAGCATCCCGCGGCGACCTTCTTCGTACGCGTTGAAGGCGAATCAATGATTAACGCAGGAATCCATTCCGGCGACATCCTGATAGTTGACCGCGCTGCCGAACCCGCAGACGACAAAATCGTCATCGCCGCTCTTGACGGCGAACTTACCGTGAAACGCATCAAGAAGAAAAAGGATAAATTGTTTCTGGTAGCCGAGAATCCCGGTTTTATCGAGGTCGAGATCACCCCGGAAAGAAGCTTCGAAGTATGGGGTGTGGTGACGTACGTCATCCATCATGTATAGCAGGCACAACCATGAAACCGATAGTTGGACTGGTCGATTGCAATAATTTTTACGTATCGTGCGAACGGGTGTTCAATCCCGCTCTTGAGGGGAAGCCCGTAGTCGTGCTGTCGAACAACGACGGCTGCATCATCGCGCGTTCAAACGAAGCCAAAGCCCTGGGGATCAAGATGGGCGAACCCGCCTTTAAAGTGGAGAAGTTTCTGGAGAAACATAACGTCCGCGTTTTCTCTTCCAACTATTCGCTTTACGCCGACATGTCCCAGCGCGTTATGGAAACCCTTGCGCTTTTCACTCCCGATATCGAGGTTTACTCCATCGACGAGGCATTCCTCTCGCTCGAGCGAATGCCCATCCGCTCTTTTCCCCACTTTGCCGGACATATCCAAACTACCGTGAAGAAGTGGACCGGCATCCCCGTAACCGTGGGGATCGCTCCGACGAAGACACTCGCCAAGATTGCAAACGAAACGGCAAAAAAGAACCCCGCGTACAAAGGCGTATTGAATCTTATCGACCACCCTGACATTGACCGCATTCTCGGCGCCATCGACGTCTCGGATGTCTGGGGCGTGGGACGTCAATACACCAAATTTCTAAGACGCCATGGAATATGTACCGCACTGGATCTCAAAAACGCCTCGTGTGACTGGATTAAAAAGTATATGACTATAGTGGGAGTAAGAACAGTACTCGAGTTGCGGGGTATTTCGTGCATCGAGTTCGAGGACGCGCCGCCGCCTAAAAAAGGCATTTGCGCCTCCCGCTCGTTTGGCAAAAAGATAGATTCCCCGGCGGATCTCAAGGAGGCGCTGGCAAGTTACGTAGCCCGCGCGGCGGAAAAACTCCGGGCGCAACGCTCGGTCGCATCATGCCTGCAGGTCTATCTTACCACGAGCCCATTCAGAGAAGATGCCCAGTATTACAACGTCGCAACCACGTTCCTGCCGGTTGCGACCTCATACACGCCGGAGCTCATTCGCTATGCCTTCCGTATGCTCGAGAAGATATATAAGCCCGGCTATAAATATCACAAAATCGCCGTCATGCTGACAGAAATCAAGCCGCAAGATTGCCTCCAGCGCGACATGTTCGTTGCCGAGGAAGGCGGCGGGAACCGGCAACGCCTGATGGAAACAGTCGATACGGTAAATGCACGCTGGGGCAGAGACACGCTGAGTTACGCCGCCGGCGGTGTCCAGCAATCATGGAAGATGCGTCGCGCTAAACTCACCCCTCGCTTTACCACCCAATGGCATGAATTACCTGTGGTAAGAGCCTCCGTTTGATACTCAATCCTCAGAGCGGTCTTCTTTCTTGAATTCTTGAGGATAAATCGCTGCGGTCAGTGTATCCCAGAAGACTTTTCGTCTTTCTGAACCCGCCTCGGATTTCGCCGGAAATTCAATAAAAGGGACATCTATTCCATCCTGCAACAATTCTTCCGATAGGATTTCCGCCATGATGCCCATGAGAACAGGATCTCGCGGATCTCGTTGTTCTACAGGATTGGGCGATTCCGTACCGTATCGGTTTACCTTGTGTTTGCCCCAATGAATACCGCACGTAGGGCTGTTTTCAAGTCCCAGAAAGCACACGAGCCGGTATTTGTTTCTTATAAACTCACGCACCATCAAGATTGGAACCTTTAACAGCTCCTTGCAATGGTTTCTGAAAAAGATGTTGTCGTACTGTTGTCTTCCCTGTGGGTTTCGCATAAGTCCCATGGCGGTCGTTTCCGGGCATGGATATTGAACAATGCCGACTTTTCGTTCCATTAGATAATCGACCAGCTCACGCGAAAAAGGGAAATTCTGCCCGAGCACGTGAACACGGCAATAAGGATTCACAAGGCATTGTGCTATTAAAATGATCTTTTTATCTTTCTTGCTCATAGCGCAGTAAATCTCCTTCTTTTTATAAGATAACGTTCAGGCTATATAATCGTCTCCTACCTCATCGTCAGAAAACAACATCCCCTGAAGTGTGTAGCCATCATGAAATCGCAAAATATACCTACCGCATCTCTTTATCCGGCTTAATCCTTTGACAAAATCAATTAAGTGTTTATGATATACCATATCAAAATGTGTACCCATTATGTAAAAAGGAAGGATACGATGAAGATAACTGCGTTCAATGGAAGCCCCCGAGGAGAGAAAAGCAACACCAACACAATGGTGCGTGAATTTCTCGCCGGCGCCAACGAAGCGGGTGCGGAAGTAGAAAACATTTTTCTTGTAAATAAAAAAATCAAACCATGCATAGGTTGTTTCTCGTGCTGGAATATAACACCCGGGGAATGCACTTTCAGAGACGATATGGATGAGTTGATTAGTAAATTCATTACATCTGACATAGTCGTCCTCGCAACGCCTTTATATGTGGATAACGTCACGGGTATCATGAAAAACTTTCTCGAGCGGCTTTGCCCGATTGTAGATCCTCATTTTGAAAAAGACGAACAGGGCGAATACCGACACAAAAAACGCTATGACAAATATCCCGGCATGGTCGTAATTTCTAACTGTGGGTATCCGGAACAATCCCATTTTCAGGTACTGCATCTCCTGTTTGAACGGGTTGCGCGGAATTTTCACTCCCGCATCATAGCCAAGATTTATCGGGGCGCAGGTGAACTACTGCAATCACTTAATCCTAAACTGACTGAACGTATCGCATCGTATAGACAACTTCTCCGTCAAGCCGGCATAGAGATTGCCACTAATTCAGAACTTTCTGAAAAACTCAAAGAAGAACTGGAAACGCCCCTTATACCGCACAATCTTTATATCAAGACCACAAACCGATATTGGGACAAATCACTTGCAGAATTGAAGCACAAAAAAGAATACCCAACATAAAACATTTTTTTGCATCGAAAAGATGTACGAAATAACAATCTCCTATGCTTTCTTCTTGAAATACAAAACAAAGTTCTCATAAAATCAACGTTAAAGATATCTCTTTATAAAGAACAAGAAGGGAAACACGATTGAAAAATATGAATCGTATAAATCCAAAACATGAGGGGATTCGAGATCTCTTACGTGTTGTCGGTATCCTGCTTGTTACAGCCGGTGGAATCTTCTTAATAGTAGGGTTGGTGGATTTTTTCAGGGCATTCGGTGGGAATCGTCCTCCTGAACTTTTCTGGTGCGCTTTTGTCGGCATTTTGCTTCTCGGTCTCGGATTAACAACTTGTCGGTTCGCTTTTCTTGGCATGGTATCCCGATACATCGCAGGTGAAGTCGCGCCGGTTGCAAAAGACACCTTCAATTATCTCGCAGATGAAACCAGCGAAGGCGTCAGGACTATTGCAAAGTCAATCGACGAGGGGATTGGAGGTCACAATGAAGAGCCCATGCTTATAAGGTGCCATAAATGCAACACCATAAATCCTGCGGATGCTCGATTTTGTCGCAATTGCGGGGTGCCGCTCAAGAAAACTCGCCCTTGCAAACATTGCGGCGAGCTTAACGATCCCGATGCTAAATTTTGCGATAATTGCGGCAAACCTATGGATTGATAGCGAACCACTGAGTTCACTATCACTCACGCAATTGCTTTGTAATAAAAACACGATACAGTGGTGAAAAGAACGTCTATAGAGTAAAACGTCATTTTATTCAGAGGAGTAAAACAATATGGATGCAATGGAAGCGCTTCTGACGCGACGGAGTATACGAAAATATAAACCTCTCGAGATTCCTGATAATCTCGTCAAACAGATTCTTCAATCTGCCATGAATGCACCTTCAGCCGGGAACCAACAACCCTGGGAGTTCATCATTGTCACCAAACGCGAAATCCTCGACACCATCATGAAGGCTCATCCATATTCCGAAATGCTTGCGGAAGCACCTATGGCTCTTGTGGTATGTGGTAATGAACAAAAAGAGGAACACAAGGGATATTGGGTTCAGGATTGTTCCGCAGCAACCCAGAACATTCTCATAGCTGCCCGCGCACTGGGGCTCGGTTCTTGCTGGCTCGGTGTCTATCCCCGACAGGAACGCCTTAATCCTATCAAAACTATTCTTGGATTACCGGCACACGTCTTGCCTTTATGTGTCATAGCATTGGGCTATCCTGATGAGGAAAAACCTACACCAGACCGATATGACACAGAGAAAATACATTATGATAAATGGGAATAAATTTCGAAACCGTATCATCTTTTTGTAAGTACCTGGTGAGATATGCACACAATAAGGAATCAATCACATCGGTTCCCCCGGGAAGACACTCCAGCATAAGACTACATGAGTTTCAGGGCAACTGATTCATCAACTACCCTCTTTCCCTCAATTCTAAAGGATTTTATCATAGTCTTGTTTGCTTACGATTAAACAGAAATCAATCAGCGCTCGCATGGGTGAATGAATATCGTATTCGCCCATGAGACCTCGTTGACGCTTTCCGTTTCTCCTTATACGCAAGAGCCGTTTAATTTCGCGAATCGCTTCTTCCCTTATAACGTGTCGTACATTTTTGTTGTCAATTGAAGTAAGTGGCCTTTATACTTTTTACTTCATTTCATTATAGGGAAACCGACGTAATGCTCGATTTTATCCTTAATAATTGGTGGCGGGTTGTCCTCTTGTTTATCCTTGTGGGAATTCCCGTATTCTTCGCCATTTTTTTTAAAGAACGGATCGCCATAATCGGTGAGTTTCTTCAATTCTTGAAAGAACGAAAACTTCTGTGGATGACGCCCATTATTATCGTTTTTCTGCTGTTGAGCATACTCATCATTGTAGCGGAAAAATCGGTTATCCTGCCTTTCATATACGCCCTGTTCTAATATCCTTCGTGAATATGTCTACTCTGCGCCTTTCAAATCAGGCTGTCAGGGTGCTCCTTTTCTGGAGAGCGAAGAAAGACGGCAGGCTATCCTCTTGTTTGCGACAGCCTGCCGTAAAGGTTGGTTTACAGGTCGTAATAAAGTGCGAATTCGTAGGGATGCGGCCTGCTCTCAACCGCAATCACCTCACGTGTCATTTTGTAGTCGATCCATGTCTGGATAACGTCTTCGGTAAACACGTCGCCCCGTAAAAGAAATTCATGGTCCTCGTTGAGAGCGAAAAGGGCTTCCTTGAGCGAGCCCGGCACCTTCTTGACCTGCTTCGCCTCTTCCGGCGGCAGGTCATAAATGTTCTTGTCAAGCGGGCTGCCCGGGTCGATTTTGTTGATAATTCCGTCAATGCCCGCCATCAACATGGCGCTGAACACGTAATAAAAATTAGCGCTTGGATCAGGCGGTCGAAACTCGATCCGGCGTGCCGCTTCTTTCGGCGAGTACATAGGAATCCGCACAGCCGCGCTTCGGTTTCTCTGTGAATACGCCAGGTTCACGGGCGCCTCGAAGCCCGGCACAAGACGCTTGTAGGAATTCGTCGTGGGCGCGGCAAACGCAAGAACAGCCGGAGTATGCGCAAGTAGCCCGCCGATAAAGTACAGCGCATCTTCACTCAAGCCCGCATACTGATTCCCCGCAAAAAGGTTCTTTTTGCCTTTCCACAGGCTGACATGCACGTGCATACCTGAACCGTTGTCGCCATACAGCGGCTTCGGCATGAAGGTGACCGTCTTGTTGTTACGCCATGCAACGTTCTTGACGATATACTTGAACAGCAGACATTTATCGGCCATGTGGGTGAGTGTATCGAAGCGCATATCGATCTCCGATTGTCCCGCAGTGGCGACTTCATGATGCTCCGTCTCGACCTCGATGCCGTTCTCCATGAGTGTCATCAGCATCTCGGTCCGAAGATTCCAGAGTGAATCGGTCGGAGGTACAGGGAAATATCCTTCTTTGTAGCGTGGTTTGTAGCCGAGATTAGGATTTTCTTCTCTTCCCGTGTTCCAGCGACCTTCCTTCGAATCTATATAATAGAACCCGTAATTATAACTCTGATCGAACCGGATATCGTCGAATATGAAGAACTCGAGTTCAGGTCCGAAATGAGCCTCATCCGCGATACCTGTCTGCTTGAGATATGCTTCGGATTTGAGCGCGACGTTTCGTGGATCGCGGGAATACTTTTCGTGCGTAATCGGATCGACGATGTTGCAGACCAGGCTAAGCGTGGGAACCGATGCGAACGGATCGATCATGGCGGTAGCCGGATCAGGTTTTACCAGCATGTCGGATTGGTGAATCGCCTGCCAGCCCCGAATACTCGAGCCGTCAAATCCGAATCCTTCCTCGAACGATTCCTCTTTAAGTTCATTGAATGGTACGGTGAAATGCTGCCACAGTCCCGGAAAATCCATAAACTTGAAGTCAACACACTTGACTCCTTTTTCCTTACCCATTGCGAGTACTTCTTTGGGTGTCATGGTCATTTATCTCATCCTCCTTTTTCGGGTTTTTCATTTGAAAACCCTGTAAGCGTTATAACCGTTCAGGATATATATGGGCAAAACTTATGCCAGAAACAAGACAGTGTTGTAACTCCAATCATTTCAATCTTTTCTATTTGTCAGCCGCATGAGGTGCGATGAATATTCCTATTTCGTTTCATCAAATTTGATGAATTTTTCATCGCGTCGACGATATTTTCATCTATTTCGGCGCCTTCGCTCGCAACGTATTCCGGTCTATACCCAACAGATGCGCCGCTCGGCTCTTGTTGTTCCCCGTCAATTCAAGCGCTGACTCTATCAGTGCTCTCTCCACCGGCTCCATCAGCTCCTGCCAGAGCGCGCCTTTCTCTATCTTCCCATTCTCTGGAACGGCTGCACTTGACTCGCTTATCCGCCACGTAAAGTAGTGACGCATCTCTTCCAGGGCAAGCTTCTTATCCGGCACACTCGGGCTCCCGGGCACTGCGCCTTTTCCTACTCGTGACTTCCCTTTACGAACCGCGTCCGGCAGTACCTCCGCCTCGATTACGACTCCCTTCGTCATCAATACGCTCCGTTCCATGTAATTCTGAAGTTCGCGTACATTGCCGGGCCAGAAATAATGAATCAAGAGATTCATCGCTTCAGGCGTGATTTGCGATACATTCTTTCCATACTGCTCGCTGTAACGTTTAAGGAAAAAGGCAATAAGTGCGGGAATATCCTCTTTTCGTTCACGCAGTGGCGGCAGCTGTATCTCCACCACATTGATACGATAATACAAGTCCTCACGGAAATGACCGTTCTTTATCTCACGGGCGGGGTCTTTATTTGTAGCGGCAATAATCCGGACGTCCACCTTGATATTTTCATGTGAACCGAGCGGTGTGATTTCCTGGTTTTGCAGAACTCGGAGCAGTTTTGCCTGCAACGCCGGACTCATCTCGATTATCTCGTCAAGAAAAAGCGCCCCACCGTCGGCGATCTGAAAAAGTCCTTTCTTATTGGAAAACGCGCCCGTAAATGCACCACGGACGTAACCGAACAACTCGCTCTCCAATAGTTGTTCGGGAATCGCTGCACAGTTAACTGCGACAAAGGGTTTCGGTGCGCGTGGACTCTGGTGATGTATGGCACGCGCAACCAGTTCCTTGCCTGTGCCGCTTTCGCCCAGAATGAATACCGGCGCAGGTGAGTGCGCTACCATATCCATGAGATGAAATACCTTCTGCATAGAAGGCGCCTCGCCGATGATGTTCTCGAATCGGTATCGCTCGTTCAACTGTTGCCTCAGAATTATATTTTCCCTTATCAATGTTTCGTGGCGTTCGTCTACAAGCTGTTGAATATGAACCGCCTGAGCGATAGAGGACGCGACGATTTTGAGAAAATTCAGGTCTTCGTAAAACTGCCGTTCACCCTGGAACTGTTTGTCCGCGCTCAAGGCGCCGATAACCTGATTCTGCAACCGTAGAGGGACACAAAAGAAGGAGCGTTTTTCCCTCTTCTTTATCACTTCGCGCCGGGCGCCGGTTCGGTCAAGAAAACGCGAATCGCGCCGGATGTCTTTAACGGCAACAGCCTTGCCACTCTGAACCACATTACCCGTGATGCCCTCGCCGAGCTTGTAGCGCCCTCGTTCCTTCTCTTCCCTCGAAAGCCCCACTGATGCAGAAATTGTGAGCTCATCGTTTTTCGGGTCGTAAAGGACCAGGGTACCCCGACGCATACGGAGATGTTTGCTCACGATTTCCATAATCTGGGTAAAACACTCGTTCAAATCTATGGTGGTTGAAATGACTTCGGCAATTGCCAGAAGTGTTTGTTGACGGCTGGTTTGATTCTTAAGGTCCTCGTATGCCTGTGCATTCTTAATCACCAACGACGCCTGATTCGCTACTACTTCCATGAGGTGAAGATCTTCTTTGGTAAATGCGTTCAGCGTATCGCTGTCTACGCTGATAGCGCCAATCACCTGTTTATCCACTATGAGGGGTACCACGAGCTCCGACTGGAGATACTCTTTGACGCGGACATAACGGGGATCTTTCCCGACATTGCCGACCAGAACAGACTGCTTGTTCTTCACCGCCCAACCGGTAAGACCTTCGCCGACCTTCAACTTCACTTTGTGCTCGACGTCTTTACCCAACCCACGCGCAACCATGATATCCAGCACTCGTTTCTTTTTGTTCGCCAGTATTATCGAGCCGGTCGTGGCGCCCGTGAACTCGATACAACTGTCCAGAATAATCTCCAGGAGTCGTTGCGAGTCCATGGTCGAGTTCATCAACAGGGATATATCCTGCAAAATCTTGAATGGATTTCCCTTCTCGCGTTTTGTTCGTGCCATTTCTACCCTCTCCTATCATTACCGATACAAATAACCTACCAGCAGAGACGAAATTGTGTCTATACCAATACGAGAAAACCCGGTAGCCGTGGCACATAACGGAAACACAGTAGGTCAATTTATATTTGACATTCAGAGGTTTTCTATCATACACTAATACTACAATTTACTGATAGTAATAAGAGCGGGAGTAGCTCAGCTGGTTAGAGCGCCACCTTGCCAAGGTGGAGGTCGAGGGTTCGATCCCCTTTTCCCGCTCCATTTTTTACCCATCCCATCCCTTG
>CAZSMK010000075.1:0-64237 GCA_964608095.1 uncultured Candidatus Sumerlaeota bacterium
GTATTCATTAATGGAATTCTTCAAGGGGAAGATGTAGCATAATGAAAAAAATGGATACGCTCATTCATACGCCATACACAACATTTGACAATATCTCAAATTTTCTTTATACATACTTTAACACCGAGGGCGCAGAAAGAACCGCACGCAGAATTCGCAGAAAACCACAGGCAGAGATTAAAACACTCTGCGTTCTTCGTATCCCTCTGAGTCCTTTGCGTTAAGATTATGTTTTTTCCTTGTGCGGTGAAGGATTAAATAGAGCCAGAGGATTAAGCATTTCAGGAAATTTTCTTTAACATACTTTAACGCCGAGGGCGTGTACGAATGCAGGTACGAGTGCGAGTGCGTTGAGGCCATGTGCCAGGGCGAGTCGAAGTGCCTGTCTTGAGCTAATGAAATGAGTCCCGGTGCTACGGTTGTCGATGTTATTCTGTTATGCAGAAGCTGACCGAAAATAGTATCATAAAAAAGTGCGATACTTTTCGAGCATTAACATAAATTTTTTCTGCCATGTATCGTTCACGACTCTAAAAGAACTTCAAGATGTAGAAATAACAGGGGTGATGATACATTGTAAATGACTGAAATGAATAGAGTTATTATATGTTTTTATGCGTCTTCAAAAAAATGTTTCACGTGAAACATTTTTCTTTTTTTATTCACCACATCACTTTTCTTCTTGACAAAACAGACCCTTATGAAGAATATAGTTCACATATTTATATTATTTTATGTTCTTTCAGGACCTAATTTTTAAACGTGCTCTTGGGCTCCTTGTAGCATGTGGTGGATCATCAGCTTTTTTTAGATAAATTCGAGGCAGCAGTTTTCGTGGTGTGGATCATACACCGGTGCTAACCGGTAAACGAGGTGCAGCGTGGGGCGTACCTTTCTTTAGCAAAGGTTACGAATCCATAATGCGTCTCCTGAATTGTATCGTTCCTTCATCTCTTGCCCGTTGGTCCGGTGCATGATTCTCTATTTGATCAGAGGATAGGCTTATGGACCGCACAAAACGTCGCATTATTGGTATTGCCAATCAGAAAGGCGGCGTTGGTAAGACAACTACCGCCATCAACCTCGCCGCCGCCCTTGGAAAAAAGGGGCACAACACCCTCCTCGTCGATATGGATCCCCAGGGAAACGCTACAAGCGGCGTGGGCATTGACAAAACAGAGGTTTCGAACACGGTATATGAACTCATCCTTGGGGTGTCTGATATTGATGAGACATTCATTACTACAGAGTTTGAGAACCTTACTCTTATCCCTTCCAACATCAACTTAATCGGCGCAAATATGGAATTGCCGGAGCTGGAACGACCTGAATGTCGCCTGAAAGAAGCATTAGGGCGTGTCGAAGGGCGTTTCGATTATATTATTATTGACGCTCCACCCTCGCTTGGTCTTCTTGCGGTAAACGTCCTTTCTGCCTCGTCCTGGCTTGTGGTGCCGGTACAATGTGAATACTATGCCCTCGAGGGATTAACCATCCTGCAGGAGGCGATAAAGCGGGTGCAAAGAGGATTAAACCCGGAATTGGGATTGCTCGGGATTCTGCTCACGATGTTCGACGGACGAACGAATCTCTCACATCAGGTTACAGATGAGGTTCGCAAGTTTTTTGGCAACCTGGTATTTACTACTGTCATCGGTCGCTCAGTACGGTTAGGCGAAGCGCCAAGCTACGGGAAGCCCATAGTCTATTACGACCCACGCGCTGCCGGTGCTTTGTATTATGATATGCTGGCACTGGAGGTAGACAAGCGACTTAACGGTAAGGTTGAAGAGCCTGACGTACCGGGTAAGGGGTTTGGGCTTGACGTCAGGGCGACCTCTTCTCCTTCCACGGTTGACCATGAGGAACAAGTTCCGGTTACGCCTGATGAATCTTCCCCAGATCAGACTAATGAAACGGGTCTTGCGCCGGAAAAGGTTCATGCATACGAACATGCGGAGTCGGGTAAAGACACGGTATCTAAAAATAGCCCGTTATCCCATGATAAGGCGTTGTCCAACGATAAGGCGTTGTCCAACGATAAGGCGTTGTCCAACGATAAGGCGTTGCCCAATGATAAGGCGTTGTCCAACGATAAGGCGTTGCCCAACGATAAGGCGTTGTCCAACGATAAGGCGTTGCCCAACGATAGTGCGCCATCAACTGATGATAAGGGTCACCTCAGCAGCAAACTCCCCATACATTCCGATTCCGATGAAGCATACAACGAGGAACGTATCGTTACACTAAATGAGACATATACCGGGTATGATAAGAAACCTGGCCAAAAATCTCACGTACCCGATAAAGAGGAAGGCGCCTCTTCCCCTTCCGAAAAACCTCAGGAAGAGAAAAATCTTGAACCAAATAAGGAGAACGATCATGGCGAGAAAGGCGTTGGGTAAAGGATTGGACGCATTGTTTTCCAGTACAGAGGAGCAGGTTGCGTTAGACAAACCGGAGAAGGCACCTGCAAAAGAAGAGCAGATAAAAGGCGGGGTTACCACCATTCCCATAGACATAATTCGCCGTAATCCATATCAGCCGCGGCGTGTGTTTGATGATGAACGCCTTGCCGAGATGGCTGAGTCCATTCGGGAACATGGTGTGCTCCAGCCCATTCTCTTGAGAGAAACAGACGGCGGATATGAGCTTATTGCGGGTGAACGGCGATTTCGGGCGGCAGGCATCGCAGGCAAAAAAGAGGTGCCGGCACTTATTGTGAAGGCCTCGAGTCGCGACGCTCTCGAGATGGGACTCATCGAAAACCTCCAGCGTGAAGATCTGAACCCAATCGAGCAGGCACAGGGATTCAAGGTGCTCCAGGATGAGTTCGGTCTTTCTCAAGAAGAGGTGGCGCTACGCGTGGGGTTGAGCCGGGAGGCGGTTGCCAATAGTCTCAGGCTCCTGAACCTGCCGGTCGAGGTAAGAGGCATGATCGAAAAGGGCCGTCTGAGCGCAGGACATGGTCGCGTTCTCCTGAGGATCGAGTCGGATCAGGATTGTGTCAAAGTCGCAAACCTGGTGATCGAAAAGGGTCTTTCGGTCAGGGAGCTCGAGCGCCTGGTTAATTCCCGAGTGAAAAAAGGAAACGCCGTCAAAAGACGCACATCCGGTGTGGACATGCGCTTCGAGGTTCGCTGCAGGGAGGCGGAAGAGGAACTCCTTGAATATCTCGAAACCTTGATAAAAATCAAGCCTCTCGGGGCTCAGAAAGGCAAAATAGAGATTTATTTCAACGGAGAGCAAGATCTTGAGGACGTGGTGAACAAAATTAAAGGAATAGGATAACGATCGTGGATGCATTAACCTTATTCTACACGGCTCAGGTAAGATATCGCCTGATTAACGTCAATGTGCTTGAGGCGATTAAGCAGAACGACGTCGTGGGTATTCTTTGTCTGCTTGTACTTGCATTCTTCTCGGTGTTCTCATGGGCGATAATAATCTTCAAGTGGCTACAGATTGTATATATTAACCATCAATCGGCGGATTTTCTCGACAAGTGTATGAGTCAGAATATGACCCTGGACGAGGCATACCGGGCAACGGGCGATTATGCAGATACGCCGCTCGCTCAGATCTTGAGAGAATCGTATCTCGAAGCGGAGGTTGAGAACTGGTATCAGGAATATGGCGAGATGCCGCTTCAGGATAAGCTCACGCTGGCGAAAGTCGATCTTGACAGGGTAATGGAACAGACCGTGTCGCACGAAATCAAGAATCTCGAGAAGAGTCTTAACTTTCTCGCCACCACGGCAAGCGTATCGCCCTTCATAGGATTATTCGGGACGGTCTGGGGAATACTTGGTTGTTTCCAGAGTGTCGCGTACGAGGGAAATGTCGCCTTATCCGCGCTTGCCCCGGGAATCTCGACCGCGCTAATGACTACGGTCGCGGGATTGATCGCTGCGATTCCGGCGGCAGTAAGTTATAATTACTTTACGAGTCGCGTCAATACGCTTACTGCGCAGATGGACTCGTTCAGTATGGAAACCATGAATATTATACAGAAAAAAATTATTCAGCAGGAACGATACGGCGAACTAAAAGAAAGAAAGACTGCAATTTCGTGAGCCTTATTACCAAAGAATCATCGGGGAGTTAGGGTAAAACTATGGAGCGAACAGGAAGACGCCGACGAATCAGGGCTTTACAGCCCATGACCCAGATCAACCTTACTTCAATGCTGGACCTTACGTTCATGCTCTTGATCACCTTTATTATCATCGCACCGACCCTTAAACACGGATTGGAGCTCGATCTGCCGGAGGTAAAAGCCAGTAAACTCGATGTCGAAAAGAAAAGCCTTACCGTTGCTATAAAAGCGCTCGAACCGGAAGAGGATATGGAGCGTATCTACCTTGACGGAAATAGAATCGAGCTGTCTAAGCTGGGTGAACGCCTTGCCGCTTCATTCGAAAAAAATCCCAAGCTCAGTATCGTTATCGAATCAGACCGAAAGGTGCAATACGGAACATTTGCGCATGTTGTTGCTGAAATACAGAAAGCAGGCATAGAGAACATCGGGCTGGTAACAGTTCCTGAAACGAAAAAGAGGAGGTAAGGAGCCGGGTAAACGCGCTCAGGATACATCGAGTAGGAGGAAGTGATGCGTGTGAATCCCCCCTCTCTTGAGGGAGGTGACTGAACGCCACGTCGAAGAGAACGAGGTTCTATTCACTTATAATCCTTAACCATGACTATCCTTCGAGAGGTGACCGCGAGTGCGAGTAAAGAAACTTTCTTCGTCAATGGAGTCCTATTTGACCAGTGTATCCTTTCGGTCATATAGAGGAGTACCAGAACTCCGGCGACAACTTCGAGAGTGAAAGCGCGCGTACCGAGACAGCGAGTTCGCTTAAGCGTATGCGCCATAAAAAGCATGTATACGCCAAGGCAAGATGACAATAAAAAAAACAGGTTGTGACAGGCATTTGAACTTAACACAGGTCTTATGATCCCATTATTTGACGATAAACGCATCTTCGAGGGGAAGGGGCGCAAATACGTCAGCGTTTCCCTCGTTATTCATATTATCGTTTTCCTCATCATCCTGGGACTCTCATTTCCGCACATGCGAATCAAGCGATTGTCAGAAATCAAGCCGATAAAGGTCTTCGCGGTAGACGTTTCACAGGAAATCAAGAACGAGCCGGAACCACCCCGTAAAACGCCGTCGCCACCAAAACCGGAGATCAGGCGCACCCCGAAACCGGAACCACCTAAACCCAAGAAAGTAATACCGAAACCCACGCCGAAGAAGGAATCAACACCCAAGCCCACGCCAGTACCCACAAAAAAGCGCACGCCACAACCGACACCCGTGCCGCGCAAAAAGACAGCGCGCCCGACACCGGCACCGCACCGAACCCCTCGCGAGACGCCCAAGCCAACGCCGCAACCGAGCCGTCCGGTCAGTACGCCACGCCCTGAACCGCGTACCACGCCTGCTCCGTCGAATGTCTCCTCCGGAGGACCGCTCACGGTTAAGGCAAACGACCTCCCCGCCTTTTACCTCAATTCGGTTAAACGTCGGATTGAATCGTACTTCGAAGTTCCTCAACACTTGAAGAATACACCCGCTCAATGTACAATCCAATTCACAATTTTAAAAAATGGTACAGTGAACAACGTTCTGGTAGATAAAAGTACGGGAAGTAAATTAATGGATCAGCTGGCTGTACAGGCTATCGAGAACACCGGTCAGCTTGGACCTTTACCGGATACCTATAAGAAAAATAGTATCGTAGTCATGTTGACCTTTGACTTCAGCATGTAAGAAAGCGAAGACGTCCGTCTACTCTATATAAAGGAGAAAAAAACCATGGACCCGGAAGCGCTTTCCCTATCAAAGATAATTAAATATGTCGTGCTTCTTGTAGTCTTGTGTGCGGGAACGGGCTTAAGCTTGCCATTCTGTGTCAGGCGTGAGAAGCTGACCCGCGAGGAGGAAGAGATCGCGCTTAGTCTTAAACTCGATATCAAATCACTCGAACTTCTCAAAGTCAAACCGCTATATAAGTTCAACGAGCCTGACATCGACCTTTATCTCCGCTTCCTTTATGCACTTGAACCGGATCAGCGCAATCGCATCGTTCATCTTGCCCGAAAATCCATCGGTCAAAAGTACCGCATCTTTCTACTTGGCGAATTTCCTTTCGAACTTTACGATTCGGATCCACTCTTTACGCTCAAGAAGAGCGATTGCCTGGTCTTCAGCGAACACATGTATGCAATGTCGCTCTCGTGGAATTGGCGGAGTTTCTTTGCCTTACTCCAGCGTATTCGGTATAAAGACGGAGAGATCAGCATGGTTACTCGAAATCATTACACCATACCGGACTGGGACAGAAATAACTCCTGGCTTTTGGAAGATCTTACAGATAAGATAGCGGGTGAACATGCAAAGCCTATGACGGTAAAAACCGCCCGTGTCAAGTTTTTTGAAAAGTATGGAATAACATGGAAGGGCGATGAAGCCATAGTCGAGACCAGCTATATCCCGGCTAACGTTGTTCCCGATGTTCTTTCCCATCTGAAAGACGGAGATTTTGTAAACGTAATCAGGGGCTTTGACGAGGCTTCCTTTTGCGGACACACCGGCTTGATTACGGTAAGCAAAGACGGGACGGTAAATTTTCTTCATTCAACACCACCACGCGTGACAGAACAGCCCATTATCGAGCATATGGAAAAGGCACTGGCGGCGAATCCTGAAAAAAGAAAACAGGAGAAGGCAATTTTTTACGGGTTCAAATTTTTCCGATTCAGAGAGGACGCCCTCGAGCGGCTTCGTGAAACCGACGGACACGATGCACCACGTGTGACTGCTCCACGAGGAATTCTCGAGTCTATGCCTGAATAGCACGATTAAGGCAAATACACTATAAGGAACACCGATTGAGTGAATGATATCTTTTTCAACCACTTGGAGTTCTGAAAGGTCGAGCGATAAGGTCATAGAAAGAGCCGCCAATCGAACTACGTCTTCGGCGAAGACCGGACAAGCCCCTCGACACGGCGGGGCAAACCAGGTCTATATTCCATTATAATTGTCGCCCATGGACTGTCTTTCGAGTGGCAACTGCGAGTATAGGTGAGAAGAAAAGGGTGGTTCATTGTCAAGGGAGTCTTTTTTTTCCTATGGGTCTTGTCAGGCATATCGAGAAGCTGCTGCTCTTCGGCGACACCGTCAATATCGAAGAGGCGCAGGCCCGGGGCAAGCGAAACAAAGGCGGCTCCCCCTTCGAATCACCACAGCGCATCTTCGATCAGTAACGGCGAACGAAATTCTTAAAAAAATACGATAGCGATTTCGATGTCCGTGCTCTTTTGTGCGCGCACGCTTATTGGAAGGGGCCTGAAAGTGTCACAACATCCAGCGCAGGGGCTGATCTTGTGAGGTAAAAATTTTCATGATGTCCCGCTGAGTCTTGTATGATGTGCTTATCCCAATTTCGCGAAAGTCTTCAGAATGATAGACGTGAAGTATCTATTTATTGTACCCTATATGACAGATGTGATATTATACGTGAGAAACCAGATCAGGAGATGAGACCATGCTCGATTTAAAACGTCGAAATCGATGGGATGTTATCGTCGTCGGAGGTGGAGTCGCGGGTTGGGTCGCGGGCGTTGCCGCGGCTCGAAACGGTGCAGAAACCATCGTTGTTGAACGCTATGGGTTTCCGGGCGGAACCGCAACCGCCGGTCTTGTAGGTCCGTGGATGCGCTATACCTCGGATACCGAACAACTCATTATGGGAATCTTTGAAGAGTTTCGTGCACGTATGGAAGAGTTGGAGGGCATCAAGGGCGCCACATTCGATTACGAAAAATATAAATACATATCTCAGGAGATGCTTCTGGAATCCGGCGCACACCTCCTGCTGCATAGCTGGTTTCTGGATTGTAGCATTGAGAATAATAAGATTAAGGAAATCAGGGTGGCGAACAAGGGTGGTAAACATTCTCTTGAGGCGAAGATGTATATCGATGCAACGGGAGACGGTGATCTTGCGGCGGCTGCCGGCGTGCCGTTCACCGTGGGCAGAGAGAAGGACGGGCTAACCCAGGCGATGACGTTAATGTTCAGTGTCGGCGGTGTCGATTTCGATCGCGTGTTTGAATATCTCGAGAGTCACCCCGATCAATATTTGCACTGGGAGGAGGATGTTGATTATCGAAAGACCGGGGTATTATGTCGTGCAGGGTTTTACAAGGATGTCGAGAAAGCCAAGCAAGAAGGACGTCTTGACCCGGAAGTCCCGTATCTTTTTTTCATATCCATCCCGACAGATCGAATCGTGGTATTCAACACCACGCATGTTCACAAGCTGAATCCATTAGATCCCTGGGACGCAACGGAAGCAGAGATTCGGCTTCGCCGTCAGGTATGGCAGATCATGTCGTTCTTAAGGGAGTTGCCGGGATTTGAGGAGAGCTACCTTGTTCAGACGGCGGTTCAGTCAGGAGTGAGGGAGAGCCGCCATTTTGAGGGAGCGTATATATTTACCGGTGAGGATGTGCGTCAGGCAAAAAAGTTTGACGATGTCATCGCCCGTGGCAATTACGGTATTGATATCCATGCACCGGACTCATCCGAAGATTTCGTTATGGAAGAACAAAAAAGTGAAATGAGCTATGATATACCGTACGGGAGCATGATTCCCTCGAAGATAGATAACCTGCTTCTTGCCGGACGGTGTATATGCGCGGATCATACCGGCGAAGCCGCCATGAGAATTCAACCTATATGTATGGCAATCGGGCAAGCAGCAGGCACCGCTGCGGCAATGTGTGCCTCTGAAACGCTTGGAACGCGAGAGATCAATGTGAAAGCCTTACAAAGCCTCCTTCGCGAGCAAGGAGCCAATATCGGATGATAATGAAGTTTAAAATAACAGCGGAGATTCAACGATGAAAAGAGTAACCATAATCCTCGTAATCTTGAACATCATATTAATGGGCGTCCTTGTTTTAGCTTTCGTCCAGAAAATGACAAACCGGGGAGAAAATGCCGCCGATATATCGTCAAAGCTGGTAAATGAAGCAGGAGCAATTACAACGCCCATACTCCAGCGCCAAACTGAAGTAATTCAGGCGGCAGAGAAGGCAAGTCCGGCGGTGGTAAGTATAAGCGTGGTGCGGCGGGGATATGTCAGGCGTTTTTCTCCCTTTTCCGAAGATTTCTTTCGCCCTTATCTGCTCTATCCCTATGAAGAAAAGATCCCGTTTCTTGGTTCAGGCTTTATCATCGATCAGAAGGGTCATGTGCTGACGAATTATCACGTAATAGAGGATGCAGAGGAGGTATACGTGAATTTAATGGACGGGAGGGAGCTCAGGGGTAAGGTTCTTGGAGCTGACACCATAAACGACGTGGCGCTTCTCAAAATCGAGGGCGATAACTTTCCCTTTATCCAGGTCGCCGATTCTGATTCCATCACTATCGGGCAGTTCGTGCTCGCGATAGGCAATCCGTTCGGAAACCTCATTGAAGACCCCCACCCTACCGTTACGTTCGGTGTAATCAGTGCGCTGAACCGCTCCTTCAGGCCGGACACCAGTCGTGGTAAGGTATATTTGAACATGATCCAGACGGACGCCGCCATCAATCCGGGCAACAGCGGTGGTCCCTTGATTAACCTTGCGGGTGAGGCTATTGCAATAAATACCTTCATTGTCAGCAAGACCGGCGCCTCGCATGGTCTCGGGTTCGCCATCCCCATTAATCGTGCAATGAAAGTGGTTCGTGAGATCAACGAATACGGAAAAATCCGCTCCCTCTGGTTGGACTTCAATTGTATAAACCTGACGCCTTACCTTGCAAAGCTTGTGGCTGCGCCGGACCTCAAAGGCGCCCTTGTCAGGGCTGTCGAAAAAGGCGGCGAAGCCGAACATGTAGGCATCCAGGTCGGTGACGTCATTATTAAAGCGAACGATAAAAAGATAGAATCTTCCTCCGACTTGCTCGCTTATATCGCCACCTTGCAGGTCGGCGATAAAATTGACTTTGTTCTGTTACGCAACAGTAAAGAGGTGAGCATTACCTACGAGGTCAAGGAATACAAGGAACCCAAATATCAGTTATAAAAGGGGGGCGCAATCTCCGGATGCTCATGACATTTTTTCACGTGCATCCTTGCGGAAAACGAGATTTTCACTTCAGGCTGAATGTGAATTTCTTTCCGCATTCTCCATTGACGAAATCTTTCATGTTTTCTGGTATCAAGGCGTTGTCCATTTTGTCTCCAGTGGTGTTTTGGTCTGACGTTATTATGTCTTAGAAGAGCTCGCGTGCCCTTGATATAAATGCCTTGTTTCATCACCCTGAGGGATGATACAATTTAGTTTTCAAACCTTATGCTTGGACTTTGTTATGGCAGCAAATCTAATTTCCATCGGCAGGGTGATCCTTGCCTTCGTGACAATCGGTCTTTTCAGCGGCACCTTTTATACCGCAGTGGTTGCGGCTCTCCTGACCATCTTTGTCATTTATCTTGATGCATTAGATGGTTTTATAGCGCGCAAGCTGGGTATCGCCTCGGACTTTGGCGCGTTGCTTGATATTACGGGCGATAGGATTGTGGAGAACATCTACTGGATTTATTTCGCCGTCGTGGGTTTGATCTCTTACTGGGTACCCGTCATAATCATCACGAGGAGTTTTCTCGTGGACACGGTCAGGAGCGTTGCCTTTGCGGAGGGTAAAACGGCGTTCGGCAGTAAAACAATGATGAAATCAACCTTCAGCCGGGCTTTGACCTCCTCGCCTGCGAGTCGTACCACGTATGCTGTCGCTAAAGCGCTTGTTTTTTGTTTGCTTGGCGCTATGGTGGCAATCAGGCAAGGCATGGATACGGGTATACTCTCCCTCTCCCGGAACACCTTTTCCCTGTTGGGCAACATTACGACCATTATCGTTTACGTGGTAGTGGCGCTCTGCCTGATTCGGGGGATTCCGGTTCTCTGGGATGGAAAAGATTATATTCTCGCCAAACGATACCCAAAAGATTTCAAAAACGATAGGTAGCGGAAAATGTTAAAAGTCGGTGTATTCGATCTGGACGGAACCATACTCAAGAACACAACCGCTGAACGGCAATTGTTCTCTTTTTTATTGAAACGCGGCATTATTTCTTTGCCGCAAATTCTTTCGTTCGGCAATGTATCGTTACGTATGCTCCTCGAGGGAAAGGTTAACCGTCTTAGAACCAATAAACATTATCTCAAGGGAGTAAAAACGGCGGTTATTCGCGCCCTGTTGCCTGATTTCTGTTCACAAGCTCTTGGCTCTTTTTTCTCAAAACGAGTAGTTGAAAAGATGAGGTCACTCAAAGGTGAAAATTATCATATTCTTGTTCTCTCGGGTGCGCCCGATCTGATACTGGAGTATCTGCAAAAAAATCTGCCCTTTGATTCGTTTATCGGGAGCCGCCTCGAGACAAAAAATGGATATCTGACCGGGGAAATTTTCGATGTATATCCATACGGTAACGATAAGGTGGTAGCGTTTAAAAATCACTTCAACGACACCACGATCGACTATGAAGCTTCTTTTGCTTTTGCGAACAAATACAGCGACGTGTCTCTCCTGGAGACGTTCGGGCATCCGGTAGCGGTTTATCCCGACCGTAAGTTACTTGACCATGCGCGAACTCACGGCTGGGAAGTCATTGAGTAAAGTTCATGGAAGCGCTCAAGGTAAGAACCTTTAATTGGGCGTAGGTGTTAGAGTATGTGAACGATTAGAGAGAGGGCGGAGTGCAAAAACTCAACGTAGCATTAAAAAACTTGATATTCATGTAACAAAGCGTTTATGATCAACAATAATCGCATCTACAAAACATCGCACGTTTTTTCGAGATCACATAATGCCACGTGTAGGGAAGTATGTCTCTCCTCCCGCCGACTGAACGGAATGCCCGGCGCACAGGCAGGAAGGAATTGGGAATTTTTTTTCAGCGGGAGAAACCAGATACTGGATTAGAGATAAAGAGCACATTGTTCACCAAACATACAGAAAGGCAAAGAGGTTTGTTGTCATTGGGTAAAGATTGTTTGACATCATTTTGAGAGGTACACTATCATCCTGAATAGTATTTTCGACCATCCCCAGCCAAGAGAGAGGCAAAAATGAGGATACGCAAGATTGCTGTTATCGGTGGCGGAACCATGGGGCAGGGAATAGCCCGAACCGTCGCTCAGTATGGCTATGATGTGATTATTAAACAGCACGATAATGAAGGAATAGAAGAGTGTCGACAGGCTATTGATGCGTCTCTGGACAAGGAAATCGAGCGGTGGGCGATTACGCGTACCGACAAGACGGTAATTCTCCAACGGATCGATGTGGTAGATGATTATGACAAGATCGCTACGTGCGATTTTCTCATCGAGAGTATCACGGAAGATTACAACCTGAAGGTAGCGCTTTTCCAGAAGATCGACGAGGTCATGCCGGAACATGTTATTTTTGCCACCAACACATCGACCTTGAGTATTTCGGAGCTTGCCAGTCACACGAAACGCCCGGACAAGGTGGTGGGTATGCACTTCATGTTTCCGGTACATCGACGTCCCCTTGTTGAGATCGTTCGTGGTCTGCATACATCCGATCAAACGGTTCAGGTCGCGCGCGATATTGTAAGCAACATCGGGAAAAATTCCATCGAGGCGTTCGAATATCCCGGATATGTAACCACGCGCATTATAATTCCATTTTTGAATGAAGCCATGCATGTCGTCATGGAAGGTGTCGCGTCGTGTGAAGATGTAGATACCGCCATGCGACTCGGCTATAATCTACCGGTTGGTCCGCTTGAGATGGCAGACCAGATGGGGCTCGACTCGGTACTCCGCTGGATGGAGCACCTCTTCGAAGAGCTGGGCGACCTGAAATATCGCCCCTGTCCCTTATTGCGAAAATTGGTGCGTGCGGGGCAGCTTGGTATGAAAACCAACCAGGGATTCTTTACCTATGACGAACGCGGTAACCGGAAATCCTGAGCGCTCGTTAACTATTCATCAACGATATATGTATGAATTTCCAGATAAGTATAAGAAACCAGTGCAACGTTTCATATTTTAACAGCATGAAGAAGGAGACGATATATCAATGAAGGTATTGGTATTAAATTGCGGAAGTTCTTCGGTTAAGTTTCAACTGATTGAGACAAGTGTTGAGGCAATAGAGAACGAAACAGAAGAGGTGCTTGCGAAAGGGGTCGTCGAAAAAATCGGCATGCCTGCGGCTATCATCAAGCTGGAAGCCCATGGAAAAGAGCCGTTTAAAGAAACCGACGAGATCCTCGAACATCGCGTGGCGATTAATAAGGTTGTCCAGCTGCTCACCGATCCGGAACATGGCGTGATAAAAGATAAAGAGGAGATAAAGGCGGTCGGTCATCGTGTGGTGCACGGCGGCGAAAAATTTTCCGACTCGGCTATTATCGACGATGACGTGTACAAACATATGATCGAGTGTATAGAGCTGGCTCCGCTGCATAACCCACACAACATAAAAGGCTATGAAGTATCGAGGGAAATCCTTTCGGGCACACCGCATGTGGCTGTCTTTGACACCGCTTTTCATCAGAGTATGCCTCCTCACGCGTATATCTATGGTCTACCTTATGTGCTTTACGAAAGGCATGGGATACGTCGCTATGGATTTCACGGCACCTCACACCGGTATCTCACGTTTCGCGTGGAAAGAATAACCCATACGCCCGCAGAAAAGTTCAACCTGATTACGTGTCACCTCGGAAATGGAAGCAGTATTGCGGCGGTAAAAAAGGGGAAATCGATCGATACGTCGATGGGGTTCACGCCGCTCGAGGGATTGGTCATGGGGACGCGCTGCGGGGACATCGATCCTGCCATCATTATACATGTCATGGCGAAGGAAGAGCTGGGCTTGCACGAAATTAACACTATGCTGAACAAACACAGCGGACTTTACGGCATCAGCGGCGTGTCGAACGATATGCGGGAGGTAATCAAAGCGATAGAAAAAGGTCAGGAGCGTGCCCAACTTGCTCTTGATGTGTTTTGTTACCGTCTCAAAAAATATATTGCCGCCTATGCGGGTGCATTGGGCGGGGTCGATTATATCGCGTTTACTGCCGGCATCGGCGAGAACGCTCCCATTGTGAGAGAAAAGTCATGCGAAGGGCTCGAGTTTATGGGTGTTAAAATCGACAAAAAACGCAACAACGCTACTATCGGAAAAGAGGGCGTCATCTCTTCCGATGATTCGCATGTAAAAGTGTTTGCCATACCGACCAATGAAGAGCTGGTTATTGCGAGGGACACGGTACGATGTATCGAGGAGACACATTCGCAAAAGACATGATTTCACGCCCCCTTCGTTCTTTAACTCGACTTCGGTGAGCGCGAGCCGGCTCAGAAGAGAATTCTTGAACCGTTGAAGTGAACGATATAAGATTTTGAAATCTATTTATAGTTGAAAACACCCTATGAGACAGGAAGAGAGAACCATAGCCGCCCTTATCCACGTTTTTATCATCTTGCCCCTCTGGGGAATTTTATTTGTCGGCATTATATGGTTGAATTTCAAAGAAAAGAGTCGCGAGGTGGTGTTTCATGCATTACAGGCGATCTTCTTTCAATGTATACTGCTCATCATCTTTGTCGTTTACCTTATATTTTGTATTTTCTGCAATCTTATAAAAGTATTCAACCTTCAACTTGCTGAATTATTGATCGGAGGAAACCGGCTTATACTCATAGTATCCATATTAGTGTATATCTCGATATGCCTTTACGGTGCTACGCGAATTCTTCTTGGCAAAGATTTCAATTATCCCTTTGTGGGAAAGAAAGTACGAAAATTAACCACCGAATAATAAGAGTTTAGGGGATTTGGGGGGCACACCTCATTTTACCTTAACTCGGCTCTTTAAGAGTTTAGTACTATGTAGGAAGACCGTCGCAGGTGTCATTAGTTGCACCGAAAATTGTTTCTAAGTAGGACAACCGTCTCGGTTGTCAGCCCTGAATCATTCGTAGTACCGAAAATTGTTACGTTATAAGGAAGACAAGCGAGGACGCTTATCCTACATTTATTCAACCGCTAATTAAATGCCCAGCGTTCGTATCGGAAAGTTTAGGGAAAATGAGGTTTGACCCCAATCTCCCTCCGAAAATTGATTTCTAAGTAGGACAACCGTCTCGGTTGTCAGCCCTGAATCATTCGTAGTACCGAAAAGTGTTACGCTATAAGGAAGACAAGCGAGGACGCTTATCCTACTTTTATTTAACCGCCAATCAAATGACCAGCGTTCGTATCGGAAAGTTTAGGGAAAATGAGGTTTGACCCCAATCTCCCTATAATAAGGCTTTCCAAGCAATTAGTCTTGTAGATTTCTGAATTTCCGGGGATTTTTATATTTGTGAGGAGGTGAAGCCCATTCGCTTAGATCTTGCCCATTAAATAACTTGGGTATTTCTATTAATAGATACTTACCATTAGACCACCATCGTATATGTGAATACCAATGCTCGGGCGGTGGAAAACTTGCGTTGTAGGTGAGAGTGCCTACCGTTGAATTCCCAATGTTTTTTTCAGAGATAAAAACAGACGGTTCTTTGCCCTTTTTATCAACCTTTGGGATATTAAATATACGAAAGACTAAATCTTTCACATACTTTCCCATGTTATGTACTTCCTCTTTTGTGCTCTTGTTTAATGGATTTAGGAGAACATATAGAGCCTTTCCTTCTTCTAATTGAAAAGAAATATCTTTTTTTATATATTGCATTAAAAGATAATCACTATTATTTTTGAAATTCTCAAGAGCGATGCAATTATCATAAATAAATTTTTCATCAGGCAAAAATTCCGGCTTTATAACTATTCTTATCACTCTCTTGAATTCCTGAATATCATCGGGTATTTGTTCTGTAGAAACATGATACTTCTTTATTGTTTCTTCATCTGGCCAAAATATGTGGGAAATAAAGGTGGTATATTGATCCTGAATCTTCGTAATATTAACTGAATGACTTGCTGTAGTCTCCGAAGAAACACATATTCTTGTTAGCAAAGTTAAAACAAGAATTATGGTTTTAAATCGCATTTTCATCATTTTCTTATCCTCCTTAAATATTTCATAATCAAGGTATCGGTGGTGTTGAACCCGTCTGATTACAAGGTCTCCACCACATAATTGAGTTATCCCACCAGCAATAATGTTGAGTTACCCCTTCAACTCCTAATCTCTGAAGCATTGTATAGTCATTGGTATCTTTGAGTTTTGGCCATACGGCATAGTATGAATTTGCGGTTACACAACAACCTTCAAATTGATTCATATTGTCAGGATTTCCTCCATTATAAAAATCCAATAATAAATATTCAGTCCCATGAACAGGACAAATTCTTGTTTCGTAATCTAAGCATTGACCTTCACCCGCGTTGGTACTTGCCCTTATGAGCGCTACGGAAGCGGGTATGGAGAATAGTTCCATCGCAAGATGCATCAAATGTGCCTGTTCGTCGCATTCTCCATAATATGGCTTGCCAGCCAGTTGAAGCCAGCTATTTGTACAAATTGCCTGTTCTCCCTCTTTGAAATCATTTGGCTCATAAGGTGGATCAATACTACCCAAGGCATTGTGTATCGCGTCAGCTATATCTCCTGGTGTTCCGGCCCCGGATGCCTTTTGACAATCCCAGCTCAAGCGCTTCTCCGTGCAGTAACTGCCGTATGGTAATCCATAAGTTAAATATATCCTATGAGGTCCGGTTGTTCCAAGATTTATTTCAACGTCGGGCTCGGAATCGGTTAACTTTACTTTCCAGTTGATGCTTTTTGAGAGCGTCGCAATATGGTCTGGAAGTTCGGCATCTGACGTAATTGTTACATCCTGTGGCCAACCTGTCGAAGTATTACCGGTGCTGGTGAAATCAACGTAACTATCCGTTCCGTCGCCGATAAGGTCAAAATGAAGCCCAGCTGGTTTAACTGTCACATTCGCCTTTAGTTCAAGGTTTAAGCCTTTTTTATTCATTACGGGATTGTTGCGGTCAGGGTCGCTGTCGGGGTCGGAACCATCAGCAAGCCATTCCGGTTCTTCGTAAGTATCTCCACTATCTGTCCAGTCTGAATTATTGTTTAGTACACCTGCGTAGTCGGATGTGAATTTAATGCTGTTCAACTCCAAGGAATACAGTACCATCGTAGAATATGCCTCATCATCAACCTCCCAGACATTACACTCGCCTGTATTTTCTTCTCTTACAATCGAGGTTATAGAATATGTATCTGGCGCGTCTGGGTAGAAATGATATTTCCTGGGGTCTTCACTGTCTTTAAATCCTGGCGCTCCATAGAAGAAATATCGTTCAGGCACATCAATAGTGAAATACTCGGAACTGGATTTGAAACATATTTCCTTGTCATCCCCACTGTTGCCTAGCCAGATATGTCGTCCTTCCCAGTAGAGTGTATAAACTGGATCTCCCTCAATATCCACCCATACTCGACCATCCGCTGAACCCCAGAGATGTGAATTAAAGTGTCCTTCAATATTATAATATGCCATTCTTTCATACCCCTCACCACAGCACGGATCAGGAGTCGGTGTAGGTGTAGGAGTCGGCGTCGGTGTGGGTGAAGGAGTCGGTGTCGGCGTAAAGGTCGCCACAGGACAGAATTCTATCGCATCTGCAATTACTACGTCTCCCCCGCTACTACCCCCTGCATCGAGGCTTACCGAATTGTTGCTCCCGTCAAAACAGTACGTCCCGAGCGGCTCATACCAACATTCAGGATCCCCGTCTTTATATTGTGAAACCACAGTTTCGGAAGGAGTTACGCTGTTAATAATATATTTTGCATTTGTTGCTCGATTAAGATCTCGGGGCTCTACGCGGTCGCAAGGCGCAACACGGTCTCAAAGCGAGATGTCTCACGCCCTAACAAAGCGCGGTTGCGTTTTCTCAGTCTTAAGTGATTTCCAGACAGCCTCCTGGGGCTCGAAGCCCAGTTTCTCCGGTCGTCAAAAAATATTCATGACTCTGAGACGCAACTAACACAAAGAACCGTTTTTTTTAAACGCTGCATTTTTCTATTATAGGGCTTTGAGTATGCGTGTACCCTGTGTGTCGGGAGAAAGAATCATTGTTCTGTTGTGAACGCGTTGTCTGTTGAGTGTTTCGCTCATGAGGGTGGCGATTTGTTCGGGATTATCACGACAGAAGGCGACGAGAGAAGGACCTGCGCCGCTCAAGACCACAGAACCCGCCCCTCCCTTCAAACCGGCACGAACTATCCGGTCATAGTATCTTATCAGCTGTTTTCGATACGGTTGGTGTAATCGATCATCCATAATAACCTGGAGATTATCTAACGAGCCACTGCAGATGGCATCGATGATAAAGGGTATCCGCGAAAGATTGCTCACCGCATCTTTATGTGATACGGTGTCGGGTAGATACTTTCTTGATTCGGAGGAGCGAATCCCGTATTCAGGAATTATAAGAACCGCTTTAAGTTTACTATACGGTCGGTATCGTTTGTAGAGAAAGTCATGATTTTTTTTCATCACAGCGGTAAGGCCGCCATAAAATGCGGCGGTAACATTATCGGGGTGTCCCTCCATTTTGACAATCTCCCTGAGTAATTGTTCTTCGGGGATTTGTTTTTCCCCGCTGAGAATGTTCGCCGCAAGCATACCGGCAACAATAGCGGTAGCGCTGCTGCCCAATCCCCGTGCGAGGGGAACGTTGAGAAGAATGGAAATCTCCATAGGGGGGAGAGTGACACCGGTTCTGCGCGCAATCCGTGCGAGTGATTGATAGACAAGGTTCTTGCGCGTCATGGGTAGTTCGCGATATTTCTCCGGTCCCTGGATGAACAGCTTGGTTCTTCCCTTTTCCAATATACGGAATTCGAAATAGTTATATAGTTTAAGCGCTAAAGCCAGACAATCATAGCCCGCGCCCAGGTTGGCGGTTGAAGCAGGCACACGTAATTTTAGATAGCGATGTGGTTGTCTCAACATGACGTTCTCCTTTTATACGCCGGCAAAATTTTCTATAAGGCGTAAACCGGCGTGTTGACTTTTTTCCGGATGAAACTGTGTGGCAAAAAGATTATCCCGGCACACCACGGATACAAAATCAACGTCATAAGTTGTCGTGGCGACTACATTATCTGAATTGCGCGGGATGACATAATAGGAGTGGACAAAATAGAAATAATCATCCGGCGAAATGTTCTGCATATAGGGTGTCTCACGTTGCCGGCTAAGCTGGTTCCATCCCATGTGGGGAACTTTAATACCCCTCCTGAACCGTTTAACTGTACCCGGCAGTATGCCCAGACCCCGCACCTCGGGGGCTTCCTCGCTGGTGTCGAACAACACCTGTAAGCCCAGGCAGATGCCGAGGAATGGTCGAGCATGCGCCACAACTTCCTTGATCACGTCGATAAGATTGCGTCGTTCCAGCTCGTGCATTGCCTCACCGAAGGCTCCCACACCGGGAAGGACTACTTTATCCGCATCGCGGATTTCGTTGGGATCAGACGAAATAATGGCGGGGCGCCCGATACGCTCAAATGCTTTCTCAACCGACCGGACGTTTCCCATTCCGTAATCTATGATAACGATTTTCATGAGTATCTTTTTTCTACCGGTAACGCCCCATACCGTTGTCTATATGCTTAGATACTTCTACATAATTATCTTGCGGTTTACGTGTCAATCTAAAAAAAGCCGATTACGCATAGGCGTCCTTATGCAGTAGCGTTTTTTGGCGAGGGCGGTGATGTTCTCCCGGCAGGCGCGAGCAGAAACGATGCGATAACACACGAGCGAAAGATAGTTTGCTCTTCGCGGGTGAAAGGCGACAGAGAGAAGGAAGGGATTGTGTGTTACTCTTCCCTGATGCCGCAAAAGAGGGTGTTCTCCCATTTGAAATTAGCGTGCTCGATCTCGCTTGACCAGATATGGCCGGTATTGCACGTAAGATTTTCGTGCTCGCGGGTGAACTCTTTGCGGTATCCGAGTGTTCTGAGATTGCGTGCGGCGATGCGATATGCCGCGCGTTCCACAACATTCTGATCGCTTTCTTCGATATGGGATTTAATAGCGTCTTCCCATTCGTCGAGAGTCACTCCGTACTGGGCAAGTTTATAGCGTTCGTAACCGTTATGAAAATCGAGCAGTTCAGTTTTCAGGACATTGAAGATTTTCTTTTCATCGTCCTTTTTGCCCTGCCACCGATAAATGTAGATGGCATTAACGAGTGCGAGTGTAGCCATAACCGAACTCTGGTAAGTGGCACGTTGGTCGAAATTTTCCCACGCGGTAGCCAGAGAAGTCCTCGCATCGAAGGCGAAATAGTATGCCTGTGCGGCAAGAGCGGCAATCACGCATTCCTCAGGATCGGGGACTTCACCGGTATCCTTGAAGAGCACGTTCTCGACCAGTTCTGAAATGTAAATATCGGGTTCGCTGACACCTTGATGGAGAAAGTGTTCCCGCCAGTGGATGTAAGCGTATTTGACGAGAAAATCGTCGACGTTCCGATGAATAATCTTTTTGTCTTTTGTGGGTATGAGGGAGGCCAGGACACCCAGCATTCCCGTGTTGAATTTCGCAGGGTCACCCTTAATCGCATCGGAACAATTCTTCATTGCACAATTAAAGGCGACCTTCCAACACTGTGGACCGAGCTCCTCCTGGCGTCCTTCGCTTGTTATCCGTTGATAAGGTCGGTTTTCGTCAACGAGCTTGTATTCCACATTACTGTCGAGGATACCTTCCCAACGCCCCAGAGAAATATTATGAGGGTGCCAGTCAAGCCACCCGGTTTTTTCCTTGATTTCTATTTTGCGTGGTTCGGTCGGTGCGGATTGAAAAATCTCCTTGCTTTTCCGCCTGATGAACATATCCGGCGAAAGGGAGAGATAGCCGAGCTCGGTGAGTTTTATAATCTTCTGTTCAAAATTTTCCACCGACTTAGACGTCCTGGCGAGCGCTTCGATATTCTCGAAATGTGCCCAGCAATAATGGATGAGCTCATCGTTGAGTTCCGCGTCGTTCTTGGCAATTGTGCGATCTATAAGCTTTTTGACCGAAGGAGTAGCCCTGTTGATCCAATCGCTGAATAATCGGTTTTTAAAGACTACGGATGCGGTTTCCTTTTTGTTCAGATTTATCAGGTTCCATGACTTCATCAATATATCCGAAGAATCATCAAGTGCCTGTTCGTTATCAAGGAGAAAAACAAGATGTGGATTGCGGATCTTCTCCTGTTTACATTTCGCTGCAATCTCTTCATGGATAATATCGATCACACGGCGGCTATATCCTCCTTCAGGAAGCCAGAACACCACCATAAAATCCTTGTCTCCAAGGTTCTCGCGAAGGTGTTTGTGGTAATCAATGATGATGTTCCAATACAGGAGAATCCCGATGCGTACAAGAATGCGAATATCATGGTCGTGGTCGAGAAGAGGGAGAAGCGTATGAAAGGGCACTGTAATACAGGGGCTGACCACACCGGAAGAATAAAGGTTTAGAAGGCGGATGTAGCTGGACTCTCCTGTTTCATAGTCTATATCAATAATACGACGTATGGTATCGGGATCAACCGCAAGGGAGAGAAAGGGAACCATTCCTTTTTCTTTGAAGTTGTCGATGAGGGTTTGATGGATATAGGCGGCAATGTTAGAAAGCATCCGTGTAAACACGCGATAGCTTTTAGCCATCAAATCCGTCCAATTTTTCCCATTAATTATTTCCTCTCCGATTTGTGCGGTCACCGGAGCAATACGGTCAATGTACTGTGGCTGTTCGCTGAGAGTATCAAGAAAGTAATCGAGGTCTTCATCTTCCAGTAATGGGGGTAATTCCCTGTCAATGTCGATCCTTGATCCCGCCTGATATGAATTGCTGTGGAAAATGGGATGTAGGAACTGCATTTTGGGTTGTCCTCCTTTTCGGGACACGGTTCGTGAGGGATATTTTCCGTTGTAACCGATGGTTATAAAAAGTCAAGCTAAGATGATGGTTTTTATAAATACACTTTACATACAATCATAGAACATTAAATTATGCATGTGACTGTAGAAAAAATCAAGAAAAAAATGTAGTATTTGCACTTTTTCGTGATTATTCGCGAAAAGGGAAAGCATTGATTTTGTTGAAAATACGAAATTGCTTCCCCTTTTTTTGTATTTTGTATACGTAATGTAACCACCTGTTTTTAAGACCAGAACATTGAGTGTGGTATAATGACAGGTACAGTGATGAGCTTCTTTGTTGTACTCCTTCTTTGTGGTTTTCACAACCAGATAGAGGGCGTGACCTTCTTCGTTCTCATTATTTTAACGTTGTCTTTCTATATGTCTTAGATACTAAAACCAGCGCACAGGAAAATTTTTTTGCGGTTTTTGATATAATGCATAATAGTGTACTTGATGAGACTCTCCGCCGTAGTTTTCACCTTCAAGAAAGAACGTGAGGTGAGACGTTCACCCTCTTTTGCTAACCGGAATATTCCAGACATGCGGATATAAGTTCATCCAGCTTACCGTAGGCAAGGGCAATGCAGGTGTCAGCCGCTCCGTAATACACCTTGATAGAGCCATCGTCTTCCTCGACCACACCATTACAAAAGACACAATTGTTTACTTCGCCCACCCGTTCATAGGGCTCTCGTGGGGTCAATATAAATGAAGGATATTGTCCGACAATACGCCACGGCTGTTCGAGATCAAGTAACGCAAGCCCAAGTCGGTAAACGGGTCCGATGGCTTGCCATACGCCGTGGAAAATCAACAACCAGCCCTCAGGCGTTTTAATCGGCGGTGGTCCAACGCCCCACTTATTCCGTAACCATGTTTCACGCGTGAGATCAAGGAGTTTAAAGTCTCCCCAATGAACAAGGTCTGGAGAGAACGCCACCCAATTAAGGACATCGTCGCCCTGCATGGTACGGTCTATCCTGACATACTTACCGCCGATCTTTTCCGGGAAGAGCACACAATTCCGGCTCCACGGTTGGGTTAAAAAGGGATAGCGCTTAAACTGCCGAAAATCGGTGGTGCTGACCATGCCGATTCGGAACACTTCGCCCATGGTCTGCGCACAATAGGTGATATAATAGACATCTTCCAGCAAGGTAATCCGCGGATCGTAAAGATGCTTTTCAAAAGGCTCGTGTTCATCACTGGAGGGTAATTCGATTGGCTTTGGCTCGATACGGAAATGAATTCCGTCATCACTCCAGGCAAGGTGGAGACGATTGTCACGTTTCCCATCTTCCACGCGGGGTAGAAGGAGATATTTATCCTTCACTTTTATCGCACCCGGATTATAGACAGCATTACACAGAAACGGGACGTCCTTATGGGTCAATATAGGATTCCCTTCGTATCTTTTTAGAAGTTCTTCAGCCATTCTTTTCCTCGTTATTCATTTAATAGAGTCAAGTATCGGAATGAGACGCCAATTGTCAACATTCCTCTCCTTCAGTTCAGTCGACCAGGTTACACTCGATACTTGACGAACGCTTAAACGTAATG
This sequence comes from uncultured Candidatus Sumerlaeota bacterium, assembly GCA_964608095.1. Lineage (GTDB taxonomy): Bacteria > Sumerlaeota > Sumerlaeia > MWCT01 > JAGHBZ01 > CAZSMK01. The sequence continues at coordinate 23,571 of CAZSMK010000075.1, forward strand.
CCAGCAGATAAGACAGTTGCAAGTTGCATGAAGTCGGTTCGACCATTTTCGATTTCGCTGTTCTCCCATGTCGCCCACGAAGGAACAGGTTTAAGGGGAATCCCTGTTCCTACGGAAGAAATAAGGCGATCACCCGTAATAGCGCCAAAGAATGCATAGGGGTCTTTCCCCTCTTTTTTATATCCCTGTCCGGCGGTGGGATCAACCGGAATCCAGCCATAATCGGAGAGAAAGACCTCCGCCCATGAATGATAACTCGATCTTTCGGGACTAACGATGAACCCGCCGACAAATCGAGCGGGAACACCTGAAGCGCGACAGAGGGCGATAAAAAGGTAGGCATACTGACCGCAATCACCGCCCTTCTTCTCGAGCGCATACAAGGCGCTTCTCTTTTCCGGTGGATAGTAATATTCAAGATTGTCAACGATCCAATCGTAGATTGCACGAGCTTTAAAATAAGCATTCTGTTCATCACCGGTGAGAGTCCGAGCGAGGTCTTTGATCTCCGCCGACTGTTCAAGGTAAGGCTCTTCACGGGTGTAGAGTTTATAAAACGGGTCGGCGGTGTCATAGTCGCTAATCGTCGTGGGATTTACATCGAAATGGATTGCCCTGCCGGTATAGCGAATCCTGCGTTCCAGCACTATAGACTTCTGGTCTTTCAGGTGCGAGGATAGCTCCCAGAATTCAATCCGGTTATAATTTTCCGGCTCGACAAAGAGTTCATCGGGTCGTCTCGAGTACTCGATATATACAATGTTTTGTTGAGACGGACGCTCCATAATTTCCGCACTCCATACGCGAAGTAACGGCGTGTCATTGAGGGGAATTTCTTCCCGTTCACAATACGATGCAAGCCTTGAACCTTTCAAAAGCTCGATCTCATCGAGTTGTAAGCGAAGTGTGACGAGCATATCCTTCGAGTCGAGGACCCTGAAGGGATAGGCGTCATGATCATAAACCGGCTTCACCTTGCACCCGATAAGAACAAGTGAAATGAGTCCTATCATCAAAAAATGTAGTATACTCAGCGGTCTCATTATTTGCCTGCCTCCCTTTTAAACAACTGTTATAGAAGAATTATATCTATCAAAAAACGCCGGGCGCAATCTTGTAGTTGAACAAAACGTGTTCTTGCCCGACGGGAAAAAGATTGATTTGCAACGTTCTTCAGGCTCATAATTTTGTGAAATGCCTTCTCTTGTTATACATTTATCCAGTGTCGGTATATTAGCATGCCTGATGGAACTACAAATAGCAACGTTATCATAATCTCTGACTTGAAAAAAAATCTCGAGAATAAACAGATTTTAAATGGTGTAAATCTCGAGGTAGAGAAAGGCGAGAGCCGTGTCATTGTCGGAGGAAGCGGCGAGGGCAAAACAATTCTTTTAAAACACATCATTGGATTAATGATTGCGGATAGTGGAAGGATTGTGGTTGATGGGATAGAGCTTAATGAGAGAAAGCCGGAAACCATCGAACGAATTCGTGACCGCACCAGCATGGTATTCCAGGGAGCCGCGCTCTTTGATTCATTGAATGTACGTGAAAACGTCGCCTTTACACTTATAAACAAGCATCGGCTCTCAGAAGAAAAAGTCCACGAAATCGTGCGTGACAAACTGGCGATGGTAAACCTCGAGGGTATAGAAGAAATGGAGCCGTCAAGCTTGAGCGGGGGAATGAAGAAACGCGTTGCCATTGCTCGAGCCCTTGCCACAGAGCCGGATATCATCCTGTACGATGAACCGACTACAGGACTCGATCCTATCACGGCTGAAACGATCAACGAGCTGATTCTTGCTCTCAAGCGTAAACTCAACGTTACCCAGCTCGTGGTGACTCACGATATACATAGCAGTTGTCGAATAGCGGATCGAATATCAATGTTGTATAAAGGTGAAATTATTGCCACGGATACGGTCGAAGGCATGATGAAAAGTCATGATCCTTATATTCAGAAGTTTATGACTGCGTCACTGCCCGGCCAGAGGTGATTAATAAAGGAGTCAAAGTATGGGGAAAAGAACATCAGAAGTAATTGTCGGCGCCTTTGTCTTGATCGCGTTTATCATTTTCGTGATTATAACGATTAATTTAAAGCCACTGTTTTTTCTTACCAACACCTATGAATTATACGTGGAGTTCAAGCAGGTAAGCGGCCTGGAAGTGGGCGCTCCTGTTCATGTATACGGTGTCGTTGCCGGAGAAGTAAAAGGGATAGAATATATTCCGGGACCTGAACCGGTTCAGGTAATTCTGAGTATGAATAAAGATATCAAAATCTATGAGAACGCGGTTGTTCGGATAGTAACCGCAGGACTCATCGGAGAAACGAAGATAGAAATAGATGCGGGGACACCGGACAACCCGGAAGTCGGAGCCGGCGCCCATATAAAAGGTGCTGAATTGGTAGACCTCTATCAGGCGTTGAGCCTCGCGCCACAGATTGTGGAAGATTTGTCCGTAACTATTCAGACGGTGCGAAACTTGATTGCCGAGGAGAAAACACAGGAAGCGGTGTTGGAAACCGTCAAGCGGTTGAGTTCATTGAGTGTCAAGATGGACGATCTCGTAACGACGACATCAACGGATATACGTGCGGTAGCGGAATATTTACGCGAATCGGCTGAAAAGATGACCCAACTTATCACAGAAACGCAAGGGGCGGTGAATGATCTGCGCCAGGGTGTTCAAGATACCCGAAGCATGTTGCAAGAGGGGATAAATACGTTATCCGCGGAATTAGAGAATACCGGTGAAAAAATCGACCGAGCCGCTCGTGAACTCGAACAAAGTAGTTCAAAGGTCAACACCCTGCTCGGAGATAATATGGACGGAATCAATCAGTCACTCAAGGATATACAAATAGCTGTCGGCAATCTGCGAGAGATATCGGAGAAGATAGAATCGGGGCAAGGCTCCGCAGGGATGTTTGTCAATGATCCCGCACTCTATCAGGATTTACGGGATAGTGTCGCTCGCTTGAAAGGGTTACTCGCTGGGTTTAGCGCCAAATACCCGGAAGGTTCGTTCCGGTATGAGCAACCTTCGCCTTGATCAAGATACCGTCACTTCGAGTCAGATAAAGGTTTTGAGAATTGCTCTATTGTCTCCTGATACGCAAGGGGTAAACCCGTATCGAATCGCCGCCCCTTGGTCTTGTAAGCAAGAAAGTTGTAACGCTGCCGAAGCGCATCGAGTACAGAGGTGAGCTGAAACTCCCCCGTTTCCCTGAGATTGTGCTCGATGTTGTCTTCGAGGAGTTCGAAAACTTCCGGTTGCAGAACATATTGCCCGAAAACACAGAGATATTCGTTCTCTTTCAAGCCGGGGACCCTCAGGCTTGTCCGTGCGTAATCTATTGTCGGTTTTTCGGCAAACTCGGTGATACTGAGGATATCCGTATCGTTCTCGTGCCAGATGCCTGCAACCGTACCATATTGAGAAACATCTTCTTCCGGGGTTACTTCAACCGCGACGATATTCGTTTGATAAATCTCGTATTTGTCGAGGAGTTGTTGTGCACATGGTTTAGAGGTGGTTGATTTATACAAATGATCGCCCAGCATGAGAAAGAATGGTTCTGAACCCACCCATTCACGCGCACACCAGACTGCATGACCGAATCCTTCCTGACGTTCCTGCGGTATGATGCTAATGCGCTTTCCTATCTCCAGAAGGTACTCGTAATAATCTTTGTATTGCGGGGGGAGTTTTTTGAAATGTTCTGTGGTAACCGGGCTATTGAAGAATTCGTCGAAGAGCGACTCGTCACCTCTCTGGACAATGATACAGACCTCGTCAATTCCTGCGCGCAGCGCCTCTTCAACGATGGCGAGAATGACAGGTTTGGCGATGCCGTCACTATCAATAATGGGAAAAAGTTCTTTTTTTATCACCTTGGTGGCGGGAAAAAGGCGCGTCCCGTAACCAGCGGCGGGTATAACGGCTTTTCGTACTTTTCGTGCGGCGAGTATGTCGAGATTAAACGTCTCAACACCAAATTCACGTTCAATAATATCTTTGACTTTCGCGCGGACAGTATCGTCCCTGCAAACCAACTGGGCACAGCCATCACCCTGCGAGCCTATACCCTTTCCGCCCCTGATAAGGGGCTGAATTTGCTCGAAGCCCAGGACAGAGTGAAGCCTGGGCGCGGTCAGCTGGGAAGGACAGGCGGGGATCATGTAGCGATCGAATAATTCCTGGGCATGCGTCATAAGTTCACCCACCTTTTCTGCATCTCCGTCGTTGAGCGCATCGATTGCCTGGTTGACAACCTTCTTGTTCACCGGGCCGAGATAATGATGAACGCCTTTTTCAACGTCGTTTTCCGGAAAAGGAAAACAGCGATTGAGGCGATTGAGAATCTCCTGAGTATCTTTTTCGCCATGAAGATCAACAATGAGAAGATGGATGTTTTTTTTCGGGCTCAACTCCTTGATATAAATAAGTTCACGATCAAAGACCATAAGGATCGGGCGGTTCCCGTATGCACAGCCCTGATCCATCCTACCGCACCGGCTGGGAGTGCGAAGTTCACCTTGATAGGCGGCTTCCATTTCGCCCCGAATCGTCATCTTAAGGTCATAGATTCTGTTGAATGCGCGCGCAACCAGGACGCAAATAGCCGCTGAGGAGGACAATCCCTTTTTTATGGGAAGTGTGGTCTTATAGTTATCGATTTCCAATCCGCTTACGTAATAATGAGTCATGACTTGAAACGCCACCCCTGCAGCATAAGAGAAGAATCCGCCCTGCTCGGCTTCGTGGAGCAATGTCTCTCTCTCCATCGGGATTTCCTGGGGTCCCATAACCCTGCCGTCCGGAAGAGAGGAACGAATAATCAATTTTTCGGGGTGACGCCGAACCCGTGCATAGATTCCCTGATTTGTTCCTGTGATCAGCGTATAGCCTTTTTCAATGCTCGAGTTAAGGCGTCGATATTCTCCCGCCCAATCGGAATGCTCACCAAACAGGCACACCCGTCCGGGAATAAAGATGTCCAACCAATCTTGCATGTTCTCGCCTCGCAGTTATGTTGTCTATGATGACCTATTTCCTTCGCGCCGGTAACTTGACGTGCCGGCAAAGTCTGTTTTTAAAGGAAAGAACAGTAAAAAGGCAAGAGGTTTTTCAGGCAGCCGGTCTGTATGAAATGCCGTCTTTCAGTAAGTCGTGAACGGAATCTAATCTTTTCGAAAGAATCGTTCATCGAAATAATCGAGATTCGATACCGGGACAATTACCGCGGTGGCGATATTGCCAAGATGCAACGAGATACGTTTGAGAAAACGCGCAGTCATGGTAAAACAGACAGCGCGATTGGCATTAAGGTTGCTTTTGGCAAGTTTGACAATTATATCATCGAATTGTTTGGCGAGTGCGCGTTCCTCGCGAATAAGCCCCCCCGCCGCTTCTTCGTCATACTCAACGAATGCGTGAACCGTTCGGGAAAAATATTGCGACACTTTATCCGGCAGGTCACTAAAAAAAGCGGCGAACTCTTCGCGATCAAGCGGCTGGTCAAGAAGCCTCCCTACCTCGAACATGTTTTTGATAAAATCGCCTATTCGTTCTGCATCCTTGACCACACTCATCAGAACAAGGGAGACTGTAAGACTTTTTCTGGGTTGCACGGAAAGATGCTCAACGATTCGTTTACGAATAGCACGCTCATGTTCATTTATTTCTTTGTCCATGTCATAGATGCTCTGCTTAAAAGCAACATCGGGATTCGGGTCAAAATAATCCTTTACCACAATACCGTACATTTTCTCAGCGGTTTGTAACATGGTCGAGAACCTATCGAGCACTTCTTCAAGAAAACCTTTACTGGACAAAAAACCGAGCAGATTTCTGAACATAATTATCTCACTTCCCTTTTTTTTATTCTATCCTTAGTATACCTCTTACCGAAAAATCTTATCAATAATTATGGCAAGCGAAGGCAAAAGAAAGAATACAATAATGACAAATACAATCGGGTAGATACGCGACCGTGCACTCAAGCGAGCCATGCTTCGAGCCATTGAGATCGGGACCCTCCTTAACCGGGGAAGGGGATAAATAAGGATAATGCCGCTGAGATTGAAGAGGAAATGGACAAGAGCGATGGTAAGCCCGGCAGGACCACCGGCAAGGCTGGCGATCAAAGCGGTAAGCGTCGTGCCAAGGTTTGCACCGAGAACAATAGTAAAACCGGATTCGAGCGCCATTACTTGCGCTGCAACGAGGGGGACGACTATGGAAGTTGTCACGGAGCTGCTCTGAACAATACCCGTAATCAAAAATCCTATCAGGATGCCCAAAAGTCCTCGACGTCCGATAAACTTATCGATCGTACTTTCTATACTGTTCGCCATGAGCATCCGTAAATAACGAACAAGCATAAGGAGTGCGAAAAAAATAAAGCCGAGGCTGACAAGAACCATGACGATACCATCCCATGGGAAGGGAATACTGAGCGTATGCTGAACGAAATTTTGCACGAGGGTAACCGATGGTTTAATGAGGGCTTTAAGGGGGCTGTGAAATTCGCCGCCACTTACACCGGTCAAGATTTTGGTCAATACAAGCGCGCCTTTTTCAAAGGGATGAAACAGAAGTTCTAAAGGAAAGAATATTCCCAGTGCGATGAGATTGAAGAAATCATGCATGGTTGCCGCGGCAAATGCACGTTCGAACTCCCCACGCCTTGACAGCGAGCCCAAACTTACCAGCGTCGCCGTCACCGTGGTTCCCACGTTTGCTCCCATAATCATGGGTATCGCATTCTGAACGGTCAACACGCCCGAGGCTACCATTCCTACAATAACCGACGTGGTGGTAGATGAACTCTGGATAATGCTTGTCACGAGAATTCCAATAAAAAGCCCCACCAGAGGGTTGGCAGTACTATATACAAGTGTCTCGGCGAATTTCTTGCCTAAACTTTTGAAACCCGTTCCCAGTAGACCAACCGCAAAAAGAAAAAGATAGAGCAGCACCAGCAATTTTAAAATTCTGAGTAGCCCGGAGAGAACACTTCCTCCATTTGTGCTATTAAATTTTTTGTAGGCGGTTTTAAGTTTCATCACTGGTGGAGTCAGTAAAAAAGGTCACGGCAGATAAACGGACACCTGAACACTTGTGTATTCTTTAACTTTCGGTGTCCATATCTGGATTAAACAATAAATTTTTTTAGACTTGAACCAAAGAAATCAGCTTTAGTGATTATGACAGTTACGCCTACGCTGTCAAATACAATTTTTCCCTGCTTATTAACATACGCTCCCCATAGTCACGCCCCGTTCATACCGAAGCAAAACTCCCCGTGAAAAAATCCGGGTTTTATTTCTTTTATCCGAGCGCCTTTTTATAATAGAAAGGCGCTCGTGACTCTAGTATAATAGAATTTTTGGGATAGTTGAATGACTGATTTCTTCGACACACCACGCACACGGGAAGAACAAAGGGGCGTTATGCCGCTTGCCGACCGGATGCGACCACGTAATTTGAGCGAATTGGTCGGGCAGGAGGAGTTGGTTGGCGAGAATGCCTTTTTACAACGCCTTATAGATGAGGACAAGCTGTGTTCAATGATTTTCTGGGGTCCTCCAGGGTGTGGAAAAACCGCCCTTGCCCGCATAATCGCCGCAAAGACCCACGCGGATTTTGTCGAACTCAGTGCCGTCGTCACAAATATCAAAGAAGTAAAGTCCATCATAGAACGTGCGCGGATTAACTTGCGCACTCGCAACAGGCGTACCATTCTCTTCATTGACGAAATACACCGGTTCAACAAAGCTCAACAGGACGCTTTTCTCCCCCATGTAGAAGGGGGAACTATTATCTTAATCGGCGCAACCACAGAGAATCCCTCTTTTTCGATAATTTCACCGCTTCTCTCGCGATGCCGTGTGTTCGTATTTAAACGTCTTTCCGATGAGGCGTTGCGAACAATACTCAAGCGCGCACTCGATGACGAAACCCGTGCCCGGTGGGGTATGCCGGTGAATATTGAAGCCGCGGCGGAGGAGCTCATAATCCGCCTTTCCGACGGAGATGCGCGCCGCGCACTCAACTTGCTCGAGCTGAGCGTTGAAACCCAGAAAACTCGTCCTAATCGTGAGAATGATTCCGTAACGGTGGACACCGGCGTGGTCAAAGAAGTAAGCCAGCGCCAGCAGTTGATGTACGACCGAGCAGGCGAGGAACATTACAATATCATATCCGCTTTCCATAAGAGTCTGCGCGGCAGCGCCCCGGACGCGGCTCTCTATTGGATGGTGAGAATGCTCGAGTCGGGAGAGGATCCGCTCTATATAGCGCGCCGGATGATTCGGTTCGCCTCAGAGGACGTAGGCAATGCAGACCCCCAAGCGCTCGTTATCGCGCTTGCCGCTAAAGAATCTTATGAATCGCTCGGTTCGCCCGAGGGAGAGCTGGCGCTTGCCCAGGCCGCACTTTATCTCGCAACGGCGCCCAAAAGCAATGCAACTTACGCAGCTTACGAAGATGCACGCAAGGAGGTACAGAAAACGGGCGCCTTACCCGTTCCCATGGTGATTCGCAACGCACCTACATCCTTAATGAAGGAGCTCGGATACGGAGAGGGATACTTATACGACCATGATTTCCCTTTTCATTTCGCACCCCAGGAATATTTTCCCGAAGGCGTAAGCCAAAAAAACTTTTACAAGCCTTCTGGATTGGGCTTTGAAAAAGAGGTGGCGCGCCGATTACAATGGTGGGAGGAAAAGAAAAAAGAATTTCTGAAAAAGCGTTCTCACGCAGCGGAGGACGAAAAAAATCCTGATGCGGATAGGGAGGTTTGATGAAGCGTCATAAAGAAGTGTTATATCAAGTCGCCCTCTTGCTGGTTCTCTGCTATTTTTCCTTTTTTTATCGCCTTGGTGAGCGGGCATTGACGGACCCCGACGAGGGACGTTATGCGGTACCGGCGCGTGAAATGCTGGTCAGGGGTGATTTTCTAACCCCTTATTTCAACGGTGAACCACGCCTGAACAAACCAGCCCTCATCTACTGGCTCATTGCCGGAAGCTACAAGCTGTTCGGCATTAACGAGTTTGCTGCTCGTTTTCCGTCCGCAGTGGCGGCGACCGGTATGGTACTGGTCATGTTTTTCTTCTGCCGCTTCATGTTCACTCCCTTAATCGCACTCCTTACCGGCATTATCCTCGCACTCTCGCCTCATTATCTCGTTATCGCGCGTATTTCAAACACGGATATGACGCTTTCATTTTTTATCACCCTTTCCCTTTCTTGTTTCATGACGTTTTATATAGACCGTAAAAGAACCTTTTTTCTTTTCCTGATGTATATCGGGATTGCCTTTGCCACATTTACCAAGGGGTATGTCGGTTTGATTGTGCCCTTGATAGTAATCTTCGTGTTCCTTGCATCGTTAAAAGACCTTTCATTTATCCGCCAGACGAAACCTTTAAAGGGTCTTCTTATATTTCTCCTGATAAATGCTCCCTGGTATATTACGGTTGTGCTGACCCACAAAGAGCTTCTTCATTATTTTGTGGTGGAGGAAGGACTTCTGCGGTTCTTTACGACGGAACATGAACGATATGAGCCGGTGTGGTATTATCCATTACTTTTGACCGGGACACTCTTTCCCTGGTCGTTTTTCATGCTAAGAGCGTTTCTTAAACAGGTGAAGGGGGGCATAAAGAACTTTGCCGCCGGAGAACCTCGCCACTTCTTTATCTTCATCTGGTACATAAGCATCCTGATTCTTTTCTCGTTATCGTCTTCAAAACTTGCCACCTACGTTCTTCCTCTTATTCCCGCCCTCGCGGTGAGTGTTGCCTTATGGGTAGCGGCAAACTTTTTTCTTCCCCATGACGAGAGCCTTGCCCGTTACAGAGAATCTCCACGCACCGTGAAGACTATTCTCTTTATCGTTTTCCTTATCAGCATCGGTATCTTTCTGGGCGAAGGCGGATACGTGATAAGAAAGAGGGCGCATATTATTCTTGCCGGTGTAGGTCTTATTTCGTTCGTGATGTCGTGCTGGTGGGCATGGCGAATATATGAAAAGCGCCCCGACCGCTCTTTTGCGTCTCTCGCCATTGGGCTTGTCCTGATGTTAGCGTTTACGCCCCCTTCATTGGACCGGATTCTGAGCACACGCCGCTCAACTCGCGCGTTTTGTTCCCGGGCGGCTCACTTTATCCTGCCCGACGATACGCTCTATAGCTACGACAAAACTCCCCCTCCCAGCACCATATTCTATTTTCGAAGAGTCATTCCGGTAATAACCACCAAACATGGAACGCGTGAACTTCTCTCTAATCAGCAAGATGTCTTTTTTATCGTTGAAGAAAATGAGGAGGATGATTTCGTCGGGGTTGTTGAAGGAGTTACCACGCTCTATAAAGATCCCGAACTCGCCCTTATCACCAATAAACACACTAAAGATTAAGCAAAGAACCGAACTCCTTAACTTTTTGGAAGAAGGAAATAACTTTCTTCTTGAAAGGTGATAAGGGTGCTTCGGTAGATTCACCGGCAACAGGGTGTTTTTCATATCGCATCATGGTATCACCCGGAAATACAATCCCACATAGTTATTCCTATCAGTTGTCCATTGCCTATGAATTATTTATGAGTAAGACGGGTTAGGTTTATCGTGCCGCGATTGTTATCCTTTCGTTGTCTATATCGGTTACTGTTCCCTCGATGGGACTATGGATAGGACAGCCAAGCTCGGTGGGCGCCACATCCGCTATGACCTGACGCACTTTCACTGACTCGCCTTTCTTTACCACCGGACGGCACGGTACGCCGATATGCTGGTTAAGTTCCAGGCGAACCTCATGAACGCCTTGATCTTCCGGGCAAATCTCGACCGGCTTGTCGTACTTTACAATTCCCAGTCTCTTAACCAACTGTGCAACGGGTGGACGAATGCCATCTCTTGCTTGTCGAACGGCAACCGGCTTTTCATGATACGGGTTAGGAATATCGCCGCGCTTCGCAAGGTCTTCCTTCAAGAACTGCATCACGCGTCCGGGTGCAAGTTCAACCGGGCATCCCCATACCCTGCACAAGTCGCAATGACAGCATAAATATGCCATTTGAAGAAAATTGTTCTCGCGATCGAGCCCTATTCCGTTCGCAATATCCCTCATGACAAGATGGGGTTCCAGCCGATGTCCCAGCTGATAGCGTGGGCAGACCTCGGTACAGGCAAAGCATTGATCACAGATCGACATGGTGCGCAACATCTGGAGAGAGCGCTCGACATCCATCTCCTTTACGAGGCGATGATCCGCGGGTAATACAATAATTCCGGATGTTGTCTTGCGTATAGTAGCGGGGCGAAGAGTTCCCATCATGGGACCGCCGTCGATAGTCACGACGTCATCGACCGTCGCCCCGCCGCAAAGATCAATGACGCGCTCAATTGGAGTTCCGATAGGAAGGTTAAGGACACCGGGACGTTTCACCTCGCCAATGACGGTGACCAGCCGGTGCGTAACGGGTGTGCCCTGCATAGCATGAAAAACCTGCCGGAGCGTTATGACGTTGTTTACGATACACCCGACATCGAGGGGAAGACCGCTTTCCGGCACTATTCTTCCTGTTGTTTCATAAACCAGGACCTGCTCGTCGCCGACAGGATAGAAATCATCGAGCGGATGAATGGTGATGTCGCGTTCCATGCCAAGATGATTAAGCGCTTCATCGAGAGCGGCAATGCTTTGGGCGTTTTTCTTTTTGACGGCGACGATGCCGAACCGCGCCTCCGTAACCGCCATTGCGATTCTAAGCCCGGCAAGTATCTCATCGGGAAATTTGAGCATCGCCTTCTGGTCGGATTGAAGCAATGGTTCGCATTCCGCGCCATTCGCGATATAATACTCGGCGGAGTTCTGGAGTTTTGCATAGGTGGGAAATCCGGCCCCTCCAGCGCCGATTACGCCCGCTCCTCGTACCTTACCGATTATGTCATCACGAAAACTCATTGACCACACGAATCGGTTCAAAGCTTCCTATAATCCGCGGCTTCTGGTCAACTTATCTTTTAGAAAGTGTATATCACGTTGCTTCTTTTTGAAGGACTTGTTTTATTTGAAAAAACCGTTTTTCTGTCTGCTTCATGTCTTGCATTTATTCATTTAATCCTGCAAGATAGGTAACTATTTTATCCTTCGATTCCGAAAGGGATGCGGGCAATGAGTTTCTCAGCCGGAAATATAGAAGAATGTTTTCGTAGATACGTGCTTCGGTGTCTCCTGCCCAAGCTTGGAATAAAAGAGAACCGTTGTCGCGTGTGCATACCTGTTAGCGGCGTAAAAAATATTGTCAGGATGGTTGAATCCCTGGACAGTGAGAAAGAGCCGGAGCAGAGGGGTGCTGTCGTTCGTATCTATCCGGTTCGAGAAGAGAAAAAACTGAAGAGAATGGTGGAAATCAAGCGTTTCCTGATCAAGCACGGAGTACCTGTACCCGAGATAGTGGATGTCTGCACCTATTGCCGCAATGACGGTGTTGTTTTTTATGCAGAACGTTTGATCAAGGGTCAAACAGGATTAGAGATGGCATGCGGCTCGTTCGAGGCGGAAAGGATGGCGGAAACATTGTTTTTGTTGCATTCCATTACGTTTGCGCCTTCAGATATGCATTTCAATTTTGATGTGCACACGTATAGAACCATGATACTCAAACGCGTCAAAAACCGATTGACAGGATTAAAAAAATACTCACCCGAACCCCCGGACAAATCTACCTTTGACATGATCTCGGATTTCTTTCATCGAAAAGCAAAAAAACTCAATGACATTTCCTCCCTTCAGCTCGTCCACGACAAACTTCATCCCGGGAATCTTATTTTCAGCGATAACGAGGGTATTTTTTATCTCCTTGATACCGAGACGGTTCAACCGGGGTGCTGTGTCAAAGATTTAATGCACCTTTATCACGAAACGCTGAAAGAGGATTCAGCGTTGATTACTTCTTTCGAACGTATCTACTTTGACAGCCGTCTTCCGCTCGACGAAGAGATTATTCGTAAGTTGACACCGTTTTATGATGCATATTACCATCTTGCAGAATGTGCTATCTCGTGGAAGCGCTATTTTAACAATCAAACATTGATCAAAAGGAGCAAAGGCGAAGCGCCGGTAGGAACCTTCATGGAGAAAGCCCGACGGCATCAGGAGGAATTATTCTCCCTCGTTGAATAACATGAATGAACAAGTATCCATAATCATTCCGGTGTTCAATGAACAGCAGAACATCAACAAGGTTATCACCGAGATAGAAACCCTCAAAGGAAACCACCCGGAATACGAAGTAATCGTGGTCGATGATGGGTCGACCGATGGATTGCGTCACGATGAGATACGCGAGCGCGTAGACCGGCTCGTTATTCATCAGTCAAACATGGGATACGGTGCGGCAATAAAAACCGGTATTCGTCATGCACAGGGTGAAAATATCGTCATCATCGATGCGGACGGAACCTACCCCGTGAACGAGATACCCCGTCTGGTTGCGGCGCTGGACGAATGCGACATGGCGGTCGGCGCACGAACCGGCGACATAGTTAAAATACCACCCGTGCGTCAGCCTGCAAAGTACATGCTCAACGTTCTGGCGAACTATCTCGCGGAGCGGAAGATACCGGACCTCAACTCCGGTCTGCGGGCATTTCGTAAAAAGGATGTCGAGGGGTTTCTGCACCTTTTGCCACGAGGCTTCTCTCTCACCACCACCCTGACCCTGGCTTATCTCTCGAGCGATATGATTGTTAGTTACCTACCCATTAACTACTATGCACGGAATGGCAGTTCAAAAATACACCCCATCAAGGATACAAAAAATATTTTAATCACAATCCTGCGTACAGTCGTCTATTTTAATCCGTTGAAAATCTGCCTGCCTTTAAGCGGGATACTGGCAGCACTTGCTGTCCTGGTGCTTGTGCTCAGTGCGGTCTTTATGGAGCGCGTCATGGATGGAACGGTCGGTGTGCTTGCGCTTACGGCGGTGCAGGTGCTCGTGATAGGGCTGCTTGCAGACCTCATCGTCCGCCGTAGTCGATGACCTTTTAACTTTAATAAAACAACCAGCAGGGTACAGAGAGGATGTCGGGTCCACCGAGGGTGAAATCGTCAATGCGCGCTTCATTGAGGTTATACGTCATAAGCCGAATCCAGCCTACTTTCTGTCCGTAGTCCATTAGAGACCAATTAACGACCGGTGTGACGCCGGAATTCTTGTACACCTTTAGCCCGATGTCTGTACCACTGGCGTTGACATCTATTTTAAACGAATCCCCGCTGTTTATTCCCCCGGGTACCAGCACGTTATAGCCGCCGATCTGTGTCCAGTCGTTCGTACGCCGCAGGATGATGCGGTTTGCATTCGTCGACTCGCTTGTAAAGAAGGTTACGGAATAGCCTTTCGAACCTTCTCGAAAACGGAGATCGAAATTTGCTTCCGTGTTCCCGGTCGAGGCGCGTGCAGCATTTGTAATGGTGATATTTGTCTCGAGATTAAAATCTCCGTATACATATCCGGCAGTTCGTATACCTCCTCCACCGTTTAACGAGCCGTTGCCCAGAAGCCTCACGGAACCTGTTCCGCTCATAACGACGCTGCCAGCTCCGGTAGTTTCTGCTTTCCAATCGGGAAGCGGCGGCGATGTGTCGAGCACTGCACCGTCGAACGTATCGCGCCACCATTCCGCGCCTTGCGGTAGCGACGCCGGTCCCCCGCCCACAGAACCCTTACCGTAATTCAGCGTGCAGGCATATTGAAACGAATACCACGGGTTGGTGTTATAATCCGTGGATGCAATCCCGCTCTTCCAGTACTTGAGTGAGTAATCGGTCCACGATGTATCGGGGTAGGCAAACCATGTAGCGGCGATGATGTTGTGGTTGGAAAAGCCGGGCCATTCGCCGCCGAAACCGCTGTTCCAGTTGTTCATCTGCGTATAAGCACGGTGAAGGAATTTTGCGCCGATGCTGGCTTCTGTCGAGTTCGGCATGTGTTTGTTGAACTCGGTGATGTATACGGGGCGATCACCCAGACCAAGCGCGTCGATGATCATAAGCTGTTCGCGGATACTGTCCCAGAATCCGTCCACGCCATAGTTGACGCCACCGGGTTCCGCATACCCGTGCAGGGCAAAGCCATCAATCTTGCTCTTGTCGGAAACGACCTGGATCTGGCGCCACAAAAACTCGTTCCCATCCATGTAACGCCACGTGTCTGTGTTTCCGGGCGAAACCGGCTGCATCAGCACTACCTGGGTTGCCGGGGATGTAGTGGGTGTTACCTCGTGTATCTTATCCCTGCAGGCGATATAGGTCTCTGCGTACTGGTCGGGTGAAGGCTCCCAATTCACTGAATAATCGGTTCCGCTCCAACGTTTGTTCTCATCTTTGATGTTCACCTCATTGCCGATTTGCCAGATATGTACGTAGTCCTTGAGCGTATTCGCTGCTGCTTTACAGTCGTCGGCATAGTTTGTAAGGGTATAGGGATCTGAAGAATGCGGTACGTTTCGGCTCCAGTAGGGTTGCACACGGAAAATCATGGAATGACCCTTGGCCTGGGCGACTTTCTGACAGTGAGAGACAAAATATGCGGGTTGGTCCCATACAGGTGCCTGACTGGCGTCTACGTGTGTTATCTCGAGTACCCAGATACCTTTCGAACCGGTCATGCTCTCCACATCAGTCGCGTCAGGATCGCCGTACCAATGGATTCCGTATACATACGCCGAATCTGTAACTTGCCCGACTGCGCCCAAAGCCGTTACAACAAAAAGACAGACGACAGATAATGTTATCGTCTTCATGGTTCCTCTTTGGATATTAAAAGTCATAATTAAAAACCAATTATATTTTTGCAGAACGAGACAAGTCAAAAAGAAAGCGTTGTGAAATTCGAAGTCAATGGATTTATACGACAATTCAAAAATTAAATAAATACCGGGAATCTTTTGGGGGAGAGCGGCGACTTATGGCTGAGCAGTCCAAACTGGCAATTGCTTCTTTCTGCTGGTTATAGCGAAAAGTCTATTGGCATTTCTGTGTGGACTGGGGGCGTTCAGCGCCCCGCCACGGCGCGTCTTCGACCGTATTTGTAACCATTAAAATGAAATTTGTTTTGAGCATCCGCCTGGTGGTCGTTCGGGGCGAACTACCCTACTCCTCTCACCGCATAAGAAGAAGTCAATTTCCGGGGTCGAACCTTGAAATTTGCACTTCTTTTCAGCTTTTTCTTCGCTTCAGGGGAACCTTTTTCAGCAAATTGTCTCTTCTCAGATTTTGCATAGGACTGATTGGACTGATCAGTCGGATAAAACAGATAATGAGAGATTAACTCATACCCGGGGGTCGTTCGAGCCAAACGACCCTACTTCGAAAAAATAACCGAGTACGAGCACGAGCACGATATGATTGTCAAGCGAGGAGGATTATTTTACATTTTTTTCGCAGGGGTAACACGTTTTGGAAGGGGGCCGGAAAGTGTCACAACATCCAGCGCAGGAGCTGATCTTGTGGGGTAAAGAAGATTCGCAATGTCCTGCTGAGTTTTCCATAATGCGCTTCTCCCAATTCCGCGAAAGACTACATCTGACGTGTATACAGCCAACTTCAGCTTGTCTTGTCCCTTTTCCTCTGCTAATCTTAAGCGCGGTTTTGGATGATACAAGGAGAGAGCGCAAATTGAACCCTGATGCTACACCTGCAGCTGAACATGTTTTCCTTATAGAAAGTCCTCATGGGTGGGGCGGCGTGTGGCAACGTCCACATCATATTTTTCGCCTCTTGAGCGAGAGGTTTACGTGTTATTACGTTGCAACTCGTTACCTGCGAGACGTCTGGAAGAATCCGGCAGAGTATCTCCGCGGAAGATATCTTATCCCGTCTGCGAACCTGACGGTGCGCGAAATCGTCCTGCTCAATGGCGAACGTTTACCATTCATACGTTCCTACAATATCCGTCATCTCGCGGTACAATTGAGAAAATTTACACGCTTTCATACCGCCGCCCGGAAAATCCTCTGGATTTACGATCCTCACCAGGTCGGCATCGTCGACCGGGTAGCGCACGACATACTGGTCTACGACATCATGGACGAATACACAGGATTTCCCTGGTCGCCGCCGGATGTTGCAAAAGAAGAACGTAAACTACTAAGCCGTGCAGACCTGGTCATTGCGGGAACGTATGCCCTTTATGAATCAAAAAAGCCGATGGTGACGCACGGAAAGATTGATTGGATTCTCTCAGCGGTCGATTACGACCACTTCCACACCGCTGCAAAGACCGGCGACCTGCCTCCAGATCTTGCAGAAATTCGGTCTCGCTTCAAGTTTATTGGAGGCTATTACGGCGTATGCGACATGCGGCTGAATACAGACCTCATCAGCTGCCTCGCAGAACGTCTTCCTGAATGGGCATTTGTGTTCATAGGACCCATTGTCGGCGAGAAAATCCGGAACCTTATCAATCGTAAAATCCCGAACGTCCTCTTTATCGGTCCACGTCATTATAATCTCCTCCCGTCTTTTGCGCGGGGATTCGATGTGTGTACTATTCCCTTTATCCTTGACCGGCTGACATTGCATATCAACCCGACCAAGGTACTTGAATATTTCGCGGCAGGTAAACCCGTTGTCAGTGTTCCCATACCGGATGTGGAAAAATTTTATGGAGACATAGTATTTCTGAGCAAAACCGCTGATGAGTTCGCCGATTCGCTTGAAAAGACTGTTTCGTCAAGCGAGGTGAAGAGGCGAATCGATAAGGGAATCGAAACAGCACGCAGCGCCACGTGGCAGGCAGCAGTGGACAAAATCATACATCTTCTGAATCTCGAGGAATAACGCAGGTCAAGAATCAATGTCCAGGACACCTTTTCCGTTGAACTCTTACCATTTCTCTATAAAAGTAATTTCTTAACACTTAATCATCTTTGATTATAACTGAATGGCTAAGGAGCGCACATCGAACATAGCGGTTTGGGTGGGAATTATACTTATTGTGTGTGGGGGTTTTTCTCCCGCCATAAGCGGCTATTTTCATGCAGACGATTGGTTTCATCTCTTGACGCCGGTCAATGCGCAGTGGTGGAGCACGTTCGCGGGCGATTGGTTCACGGGCGAGGCGTTCCAGGGCGGTTTATATCGTCCCCTTATTCGCTTGAGTATCGTCATAGACAAAGCCCTCTTCGGCTTGAATGCATGGGGCTACCACCTGACGAATATCCTCTTTCACCTGATCAATGTGGTTCTTGTCCTATTTATCTGCCGTGCTCTTTTTCCGAAAAAAGAAAACCGTAACTTCTGGTATCTTACAGCGTTACTCTTCGGGCTTTTTCCCTTTCACCATCAAGCAGTGTACTGGATAAGCGGTCGAACAGATGTTATAGCAGCCACCTTTTGTCTCGCCTCCATACTTTGCGCGCTCCAATTCCGTCGTAAAGAAAAATCGTCGTTTCTGGTGTATTCATTTCTTTTATATGTCCTGGCGTTATTGACTAAAGAGATTGCAATCTCACTTACACCTATCCTGATTTTAATATTCATCTTAATAAGACCGGAGGAGAACGACTCATCAGGCACACATACAGGCCTGTCGTTGAAAAAAAATGCACCTGCTGTCATAGCACTTGCGGTCGGCACCGTGTATCTCATTGCAAGAAGGCTCATAATCGGTGCAATTCCTCTCGAGAAAATCCTGAATCCTTTTACGCTACTCTCGACCTACTCGTCCTTCTTTTCATTTCTCTATATGCCCTGGAGGAACAGCGATCCGGAATTCTCCAGCGCCATATTTATGTTACAAATAGCCGCGCCATTGGTTGTGCTCATACTATGCAGAGGAAAACAGTTTACGCGTCAGTTGATACTTCTTGTGTGGGTACTAATTTCCATAGCACCGATGTCGGGATTCGGGGTTTCTCAGAGTGACGGGCATCGGCTTCTCTATTTTCCCTCGACAGGGTGGTTTGTGTTCTGGATATTCGGGATCAAAAATATCCTCTTTCGCCTGAACCATCAGCACATCAGGCAACTGCTCATCGCGGTCTTTACAACAGCGCTCATAATCCTTGCGGCAGTGTTCGGCATTCTCAGTCTATCGCGTTCAATGACCTGGCTCGAATGGTCGCACCAGACGCGTGAGGTCGTCACCAAATCCATAACCATGCTCGAGCGGTTGAAAGAGCGCGACCCGGAGTTCTCGGTCGCTCTCGTGAACACGCTCCCCGAGCCACGCGTAAAGATATTCTCACCGCTAAAGGCGCTCAATGGCGCGCTCTGGACACTTGGCGATCCCTCATGGGACGTCACCATCTATTTTAACCCGGGACATCAACCGCCTCATGGATACGCATTCATTATCGGCGAAGATGCAACGGTCGATGCCTACCGTGTCAGGGATGTAGAAATGTTAGAATGGAGCGCAAAAGATATAGCCCAAACCTGGCGTATAGAAGCGCCTTATCGTTTGAACACCACCGGAGAACTGCCTGACCGAGCCGGTTCAACTCTCCTTGAAATAGCCGGAGAGAACCTCAACCTGCTAAGCCCTGAATTCACGCTCTCCACTGGATGGGTTCTGCTCGAACTTGATTATCGTGTTGATAACGAGGAGCTGGGAACTGTGATGTGGCGAAGCAAAGGGCAATCCTTTTCAGGGCAAGGGATGCGTTTCCTGTTCAACGATGTGGGGGGTCGTTTCGAACGCCGCTCCGTTCCGATAGGCTATGTTCAAAATCTCACGCAACTCTCTGTTCTCATTTCACCGCGTGCAGGAACGGTCGGCATGGGAACCATTATCGTCCGGAGCTTTATACTGGAGAAAGAGCCTGTGAAATTCGACCAGCCCCCTGAGTAATGGTTCCTTCCTTTTAATTCCGTCCGGGAAACGGGCACATTTTTGCAAGCACGCATTTGCTGCACGCAGGATTGCGCGCAGTGCACACGTACCGCCCATGAAGAACAAGTGCATGGCTGAACCGAACCCAGTCATTTTCGGGAACAATCTTCTGTAAATCCAGCTCGATTTGAACCGGATTGGTCGCAGGAGAGAGTTCGAGTCGTTGAACCACGCGCGCAACATGGCGGTCAACGGTTATGCCGGGTATGCCGAAGGCATTGCCGAGCACCATATTTGCAGTTTTACGCCCCACGCCCGGAAGTTGTATCATTTCATCGAGCGTTCGGGGAACCTTTCCGCCGAATTGACTCACAAGCGCTTCACAGCACTTTTGCAACGTTTTAGTCTTCTGGCGATAAAAGCCGGTTGCCTTGATATCCTGTTCGAGCTCTTCTGGGGTGGCTTTTACATAATCTTCCGGCTTCTTGTACTTTTCGAACAACTTTTTCGTGACCCCGTTTACGTTTTTGTCCGTGCTCTGAGCGCTTAGTATAGTGGCGATCAAAAGTTCAAAAGGCGTCTTGAACACGAGTTCGGTTCGTGCGTCGTGATACTCTTTCTTTAGCGCTCGATTTATCCGGCTTGCACGTTTTTTAAGTTCTTCACCGGGATAAGCCATTTTTCTCTCCTCCCCGGATATATGGGGGTATCCAAAGATTACGTTCGCCGCCGTGCCATAAGTTTAAAGGCTTCATCCGCCTGATAACAATTGATAATATCTCGAGGCGTAGCCCATCCTTTGCGCGTAATCCCAACGCCATAGCGAATGTTCTCGAGTTCTTCGAGTTTATGGGCATCCGGATTGATGCTCAACATCACGCCGAGATCGACCGCTTTCTTGATATAACGCCAGTCAAGGTCGAGCCTGAATGGATGGGCGTTTACCTCGATCATCACGCCTTCGCCCGCGCAAAATTCAAGAATTTCTTCGAGGTTAACGGGATAGCCTTCACGTGCAAGAATAAGTCGCCCGGTCGGATGCCCAAGCATGGTGACATATTTATTCCGAAGCGCCTTGATAATTCGCGCCGTCATATCTCTCTCCGTCATCTTGAATTTGCTATGGACTGACGCAACAACCATATCGAAACTTGCAAGAACCTTGTCGTCAAAATCAAGCGACCCGTCGGGGAGTATATCTACCTCCGTACCTTTGAGCAGACGCACACCGCGGGATTTGAACTGCTCATTCACTTCGTCGATCTTCTGATGTTGTTCTTTTACGCGTTTCTCATTCAGTCCGTTTGCATAATAAGCGGACTTCGAATGATCGCAGATAGCGATATACTGCAATCCTTTCCGGGAGCAATAATTTGCGTAGTCGAGAAGGTCAACGCGCCCATCGCTCCACTGCGTGTGGACATGAATAATACCCTTTAAATCGCGTTCTTGAACCAGGGTGGGAATTTTTTTCTTTTCCGCCGCCTCGATTTCGCCCATGGCTTCACGCATCTCGGGTGGAATAAACACAAGTCCCAGCGCTTCGTATATCTCTGATTCGTCCTTGCACTTGACTAATTTCTCCTTAGCTCCTTTGAACAAGCCATACTCGTTCATCTTGATATCAAACTTTTTCTTCGCTCTGCCACGGAGTTCCACATTATGTTCCTTACTGCCGGTAAAGTATGTCTGTGCATAAGGAAATTGGTCGTCGGAAACGATGCGAAGATCGCAATCCATGCCGGTTTTCAATAGTACCGTACTCTTGGTCTCGCCTTTTGCCTCGATATGATCTATATCAGGCAGCCTGACGAAAAAATCCATTACCTTTGCCGGCGTATCCGAGCTGACAAGGATATCGATATCCCTGATCGTTTCTTTGTTTCGTCGAATGCTTCCACAGAGCGATATACGAATTACATCAGTCTGTTCCTTGAGCGCATTCAAAATAGGAGTCGCGGATTGTTCGGCAACATTAATACGAAACTTCCCCACCCCCTTCTTAAAAAACGCAATCCCCTGGAGAATTTTTTCCTGGGTCTTGAGACCAAAACCCGAAAGATCGACAAGGCGGTTCTCCCGGCATGCATATTCCAGCTCACCGATGCTTTTTATCTCCAGCTGTTCATATACGGCTTTTGCTTTCTTCGGACCGAATCCCGGAATCTTTACCATTTCGAGAAGCCCTATGGGTATCTCTTTCTTGAGATTTTCATAGTAAGGGAGGCGCCCTTTTTGAACGAGGAGCACGATTTTTTCCGCGAGACTCTTACCGATTCCTTTCAGTTTACTAAGCTCACCCGACTCGATCAGGTGTCCCATAGAGCCGGGATAAGCGGCTATGGTACGTGAAGCATTATGATACGCGTTGCATTTGAAGGCGTTCTCGCCTTTGATCTCGAGCATGGTGGCAATTTCCTCGAGAACCGATGCCACCTTCTCTTTGTCCGTTACATCTGGCATAGTGAGGGTTCCTCTACGAGGATAATTTCAATCACCAGTATACGGCGCACATAAGAAAGAATCAAGAGTCATGTGAGGCGTTGAAGAAGCGGACAAATTCGGCTAAAAAAGATAAGGGAGCGTAAAAGAATTTCGCTCCCTTACCTATTCTTTTCGCGTCTCTATTCTTCGTATGAAAAATAATCGTGCCGGTCAATGAACACGTTAGTCAGGATAATAGTTCCCCCTTGAGTGCTTTCAAAATCGGCGATTTCAAAATTGAGGTTGAAGCCCGCCTGACCCGACACGTAATCATGAGTCTCAAAGTAAACCGGATAATTAACTCCTACCGAGGTCGGCGCCGTCTCGAGGAAGTAACGTAAACGGTAGCCGGCCTGAAGGTCCTGGGTATTGACGCGAACCATTCCGTCGGGTGGCGCCGTGTCGGACGAACCGATTCTGAACACCACACGATAAATATTGTTATCCACAAGGTCTTCGACATTACCGCTATTCCAGAACCCGAATGCGTAAGTATCAATGTTTGACGAGATAAGCTGAAGCCCTCCGAACGTGCCGGTTCCCACGGAACGGAACGGATAAATGCTATTGTCCACCGTCCAGTTGCTGAAAGGCGGAACGGTGACGGAAGTCCATCCCGTTTCAGGCACCTCTAAGCCAAGAACCTTCAATTCTTCGAGGTACACGGCCCCTTCATCATTCGGGTCGAAATCATAGGAGTCGAAGGTTGGATAGAAATCCTCGGTCGTTATAGGCATAAGGTATTGATTATACAACTTTATTTCGCTCGTAGTCGGCATGAAAGGATTCTCTATGGCATTGGACGACTGTATTATCATCAGGTGGGAATAGGCGTAGTTCTTCTCATTTATACGGAATCGGATTACGGGAATATTGTTCTGATCCGGTTGGGTGGTCGTCATTGACCAGACGAACTTGTAGAGCGTGTTCGCTGCATAAGGTATTGCAACAGGACAAGTCCAGTAGCCGTACCGGCTGGCGCTGTTGTCCGTAGAGATACCAAGCGCATGGTTGTCATAAGAAGAGAGCGCGCCTATATAGGTTGCGTCGGGACTCTGCGCATCAGGACCGGTGAATATCCAGCCCTGCACACCTCCTTCAAAGTCGTACGTGACAAACGGCGTGGGTGTGGGAGTCGGCGAGGGCGTGGGCGTGGGAGTCGGCGTCGGGGTAGGTGTCGGAGATGGTGTTGGAGTCGGATTCGGGCGCGCTGAAAAAATGGAAAACATGGATACCAGCCCGCTCACCGTGTTCCTGATGGTATCTACCGTTGAATTGACAAACACCCATTCGGTACCGCTCCACCGTGCCAATGCCATAGATTCCTCCGGATTTCCTTCGAGATCCGTAGAGGGGTCATACTCGATGGTTAGCATAGCCTCGCCCGTCAATAACGTGCCCGGCCCCTTGAGTAAGAGAACCGCGTTGTCAACCCCGTGACGATCGTCGGGAGAGACCAGTTTAATATAGCTCGGCTGTGTGAGACCGGGAATAGTGACCGCATGTCGAGTAAACCGGTCGTTTATGTGTGGCTCGACCGCGAAGGTGCCACCGCTGGTTTCTACAGGCGTACGTCGTCCTCCGAAGTAAGCCCATGGAGTATAGACCACGTTTCCGACGGCGTCATTTCCAGCAGGACCGGACGCCCGTCCCCAATAACAATTCGGCGCATACGCAAGACCGGCGGTTGTTGGATTGTCCACGCCGACGATATTGTCGTACAGGAAACATTGACTGAGCGTGGTCGATGCGTCATTGAGGAGCGCCACTGCGCGATTGTTGTTTTTAAGCGTACATTCTGCGATCAGGACATCGTCTACGCCGTCGATTTGAAACGCGTCGTATCCTGTGGCAGCGTCGCGAACTGTCAACCCCCGTACCGTTACCGGCTCTCCTGTGATTGATATACCATGCGAACTTGCTGGAACCGTTAAGGTGGTCACTTCATCGAAGTCGGGCGCTATCAGATCAAGCCCGGTGTCGATTGAAAGAGACTCGCTGTACGTCCCACGGGCGACATAGACGGTTGAGCCCACCGTGTTATTGATAGCGTCCTGAATGGCAGTGAACGCGTCGTAGGCGAACGTACCGCCTGAATTTCCTGCTTCTTCTTCGCTCCTGACCGCATTATCGTCATCCGCGTACGTGGTAGCTGGTTTCGTGTATGAATTCACCAGCAATGAATCGCGCCATGGCTCATAATCCACCTCACCGTTGTATCTTCCGACAATGCCGGTCACCGTCTCGTATCCCGCCCAGCTGAGTGTGCCCCAGTAATTATTTTCAGCCATGGTTTCAGACGTCCCCTCGTTGTTAACAGCCCATGTGACGAAATCGGAGAGATCGTTCAACCCTATAGAGCCTAATTTCCCGCCACCGAGGTCGGCAACGTTCAGATCGTTATTTATCTGTACCGCACTATCAAACCCCTGAATCGTGTTTTCCTGGATTGCCACGCTGCTTCCCTCGCGCAGCAGGATACCGACGTCGGTGCTTCCGGACGAATTATCTGCAGGAGCAAGGATCAAGTCATTGTTTCGGAACAAGGTAGGAGCGGCGTTTTGCCTGAAGTTCGCTCCCTCGCCATAGCCCCACACCTTGTTATTCTCCCACGTGATGTCGCCCATTGTCGTATACCAGGTAAAAAGGGCGGTTGCATCATAAGGATTACCATTCACACCACTGACAATATTATTTGCGACCAGTGCGGTGCGCTCCGCCTGGTTTACGATTGAATTAAGATAAAGCCCCACCGAATGTCCATACTGCGCACCGGGACGAAGGTCGTACACCTCGTTGTTTGTGACCGTCACGTCGCCGTCATAGGCGGCACTTCCCGCAGCAACCAGCTGCACCTGGATACCATAGTTCGTATTGCGAATCACGTTGCCCGAAATAGTAGCCGGGTCCATAGCGATGATAGCGCGGTTGTCGCATAAAGAACCGCTGAGAAGCGATTCGAAAATATCCTCGATTCTGTTGTTGGTGATTTGCACTGGCTCAGGTAGGGGAGGGAAGCCCGTGTCCATAAAATTACACACCGCATAACTTACACTACTACTCGTTATTATATATCCGATATGGTCCCACCGGTATTTTCATAGCAGATTACGGTCGTGTTCCAGCCGATGTTATTATTGCTCGCACGGATATGGTGTATCCTGCAGTTAAGCATTTCGATGTTGGTGTTGACATCAGTCCCCACTCCGCATAGGGCGTAAACTGCGTCGCTGTTATAATGATGTATGTCGCAATGCTCGATTGTGACATTGTCGCAATCTTCAATCATTATCCCTTCGTCGCAGATGGACTCATTGCCACTCAACTGGATGTTCCTGACCGTAACGTTGTCTGCAGAGATAAGCAGATGAGTAGGCGCCCAGTAATAAGGATCGATTTGTACGCCGACGGGTTGCACTATTACCGTCTGGCTGCTTGCACCGTCAATGATGAGTGATTTGTACACGGCAAGGTCCTCGACATAAGTTCCCGCCGCCACGTGTATCGTACCGCCGATGTCCACGTTGTAAATCCCGGTTGTAATGGTGTCAAAATGGGTGGTTTTCCATTCGGGGGTGCCTGCGTTATAATCATCGTCTACCCAGACTTCGGGTACACTCCAGGAAACTCCTGCGATGAAAACCATAAAGAAACTGAAAACAGCTATAACACAAAAATGTGTACGCGTGGAGTTCATGAGAAAGACCTCCTTATGATGTTGTGTGGGACTTATTACATTTATTCTTCTCATTTCAATTGCTTTCAAAGAAAAATGTCAGGACTATTCTTACTCCGGCTTTTGCAAGGAGAATCCTGCGCAATTTTAAAAAGAACGAGCCATCAATGCTCTTTGTAAAAAAGACATATAGGAGATACATATAGAAAGGGAATTAGATCTGTAGAGAAGTTGAGCCCGCTTATGCTTTTCATAATAGCTATACTTCCGGGTCTTTAGAATGAAATAGTGCTCTTACCATATCTATATACTTTATTAAATCCTGACAAAAGAGGGAGGTCAATTTAAAAAATAGGGAGATTGGGGTCAAACTCATTTTCCCTAAACTCGCCTCTTTGCTTTAACCTAACCCCGATTATTCATAAATAGTTCACAGGCAATGGACAACTAACAGGAATATCTTTGTGGGATTGTATTTCCGGGAGGATACCATGATGCGATATGAAAAACACCCTGTTGCTGGTGAATCTGCCGAAGCAGCCCTTATCCCCTTTCAGGGAAGAGGTTATTTCCTTCTTCCCAAAAGTTTATGAATAATCCGGGTTAAAAGAATTTCGCCACGGCGCATCTGCGGCCCGCCAAGGCGAACCCTCCTTTAGCAAGAGGAGATCGCGGGTTTTGGTAACGACATAGCAAGAAAGGTTAAATGTAAAGGCCTGACCCTGTATCTCCTTGAGCTAAAAGATGAGGACTGGTTTTTCGATCGGGAACCAGTCAATGAGGTTTTTGCGCGATATGGGCGGTAGCATGAACGTCTGCGCTTGCTTAACACCCACTTCTGCGCCACGCATATTTACGAGTCCTTTATAATAACGAATGTAATCAAAACTGGAGACCTCGCCACGGAACAAGGCGTGAACGTTTAGAGCCTCGAGCCATTGGTCGTATACGGATGATACATCTACCCAGAAATCGGGTTGATACTCAAAGGGGTCTTCCCAGTTTTCAGCATAGTAAAGGAGCCGAATGGCATGTGCGGGTAGCGAGCGTTCGATTCCCGGTAGTGCCGCGAAAAACACCCCTTCCATGGCGACATGATGACAAGTGATGTGGTCTTTATGGAAACTTCCTTTCCAGTGGGTAAGTACAATATCCGGCTTTATTTTGCGAATGACGTCGCAGACCTTGAGTTTGACTTCTTCATCGTTTGGGAGTTCACCGTCTTTGTAGTCAAACACCACGACGTCGGCGCCCATAATCCTGGCTGATTCTTCCGCCTCTTTGATTTTCTGGGCTCGGTAGGTGTCAGGGTCGAGTTTCGGATGCCCTTTTTCGCCCGGCGTGAGGTGAACGAGCGTCGCCTTATGTCCCGCCGCGGTATATTTACAGACCGTTGCGCCCGCAGTGATTTCCGCATCGCCGATATGGGCGCCTATGACACAAAGATGTAATTTGTCGTTCTTCATTTTCACCCTCCTTTTGAATAAAAACAAATCTGGAGCGTCATCAATCTTCTTCTATTTTAGGTCGAGCCGAAGAATAGCAAACCGTCGCGTGACGCCAAGCCCGAACCGTTCATAGAACCGAGCGGCGTCCGGGTCCGCCCAGTTAAACCAGACCGTTCGTCCGTCCGCTGCTTTGATTCTGCGCACCGCCTCAAGAAAAAGTTTGGCGCCGATACGTTTTCCGCGTAAACCTTCCCGAACGCCGAACGGACCGAAATGTTCTCCGTCCCACTGACAGTAGCCCACGATCTCGCCGTCGAGCCGTGCAATCAGTATATCACCGAGCAAGCCTTTCTTGAGTTGCGCACGAGCCGCAATGTTCCAGTCACCGGGAAAATAGGTTCGCATAAACGCAAGAAACGGTAACACGGTCTCGGGCGTAACGGATTCGATTACGACCCCTTCTTCCGTTCCTTCCGCCCATGCTGCCTGATAATAGTGTTCATAATCGAACTCAATAATCGAGCGCGCCATTGCGACCGGTTCGTGATCAACCACGAACTCCCATTTATTGAAAAATTTCAACCCCGCGGTATATGCCTCTTTATCAATGCCGGGAAACATATACGCCGGGGCAGAACCTGTATTTCCGCAAACCCAGACTCGACGCCGACCGCTATCCTTGAAATATTCGAGCATCTTCTCCATCAGTCGGGAACCAATTCCTTTGCGTTGCTCCTCCGGCGCGATAAATATCACGGGTATCCACCCATCCTCCTCTTCAAGACCGAGACCGTCGTTGGGCACGGTACGAACGATCGCCCGCGCAAACCCAATCGGTGCGCTATCTTTCACTGCTACCCAGCAGCCCGATAATGAGAGGGGATCAAAATCAGGATCGACAAACAACCAGTTGACAAATCTCTGGACGTTAATGGTGTCGCGCGGCAACGTCCGATTCCATAACGCCACAATATCCTTTATATCGGTTGTGCGGATTGGTCGAATAACTACATCCTGAGCTGCCATGGTTACTCCTCCTCGAGCGTTTCTATAATAATTTTCCGTAAATCATATTTGTATTCAGGATGACAATCGCAAAAGATAACGTCGTCAGGCCTAATCGTAAAATTACCGGGTTCCTCCGTAGGCACCGCACGCTCATCACGCCAGACATGTTTTACTTCGTTTTTCCATGTGCGGAGCGTTTCTTTGATAGCCTCGGTATCGCCCGTTACCCACAGCCAGAACAAGAGACCATGCTGGTTATATCTCCTACCGAGCAGGACCTGTTTGGCATAAAAGCCGGTATCGCGTTTCATTTCGGGGGTGAGGTCCTCCCATTTTCCGGTTGGAGATTTAGCCACCGGGCTCTTGGTCCATTCCCCCTGTCCGATTTCCCCCTTTACGAAGGGTTCCAACCAGAAATAACGCTGAATTGCATACGGACTGCGTGTGCCATAATCAAGGTACGATTTCTGGATATAATCGGCGATCATTTTCGCCTGGATCTCGGGATGGTCGCGGCAATATGCATACACCTCAGCATTGCTCCATTCGGGCTTTACCCCGTACGGTATACCGTAAAAATCCTTAACGTTCCAGACCGTGATCTGCCATGGACCGATCGTGGTCTGCCCCAGCATATCGCTGGTTTCCTCGGCAGTAGTCTTCCCCCAGCGTTTTTCTGGTTTGTTGAATAATACAGAGCCTTCCATGATGGAATGAGCCCAGAGGTCTTCGAGCTGTACGAGATCCGTCTCGCCTTTCAGCTTTTTCTCGCGCAACGCTTCGTAGGCAACGGTTAGAACCTCCAATCCACCTTCGCCATACATCTCTGTGCCGATAAAATCTTTAATCTTCTCATATTTTTGGTCCAGGATTTTAACCTCGTCGGGCATTCCCATAAATCCCTTTGTCAAGCAGCACCCCATACCTAATAGTATTAAAACGATAATGCAGAGATAACCAGGTTTCATTTTCTCCTCCAGATTCTTTTTTGGATTGTGCCTAATTTCTCCATGGTATCATTCGATCGAATGAAAAAGCCAGGAACTATGTGTGGTGTCCCTGACAAAAACCCTCTCTTGTGCCAGAGCAACCAGACCGGCAAACGTAGCATGTGTACCGAGTTGCGCCGAGAGAAATTTTACTGGCGACTTCCATGCTCGTCCATGATGGCGATAAAACGCCTCTTGTATTTTATCCAGAAACGCCTCTTTCTCCTTCGGTGGATGTAGATAGATCATTACGGCTTCCGGGTCAAGAAACGCAACTAACTCGCTTAACATTTCACCGAACTGGTCGGCGATTTTGTCCACGGTTTGTATGGATGTGGAATTGGGCTTAGTGGAATTGTGGAGCAGCTGATGGAGACTCGTACGCTGTCTCTTTCTTCGCCTATTACTTTGTCCTTCATGCCGCTTGATGGCATTTTGGAAGAGGGTATTAATAGTCTGTGCGATTTCGCCTGCGAAGAAATGTGCTCCGTGCCAGAGTCTGCCGTCGAGAACAAGGGCGCCGCCGACACCGAGCAGATAATCGCTTTCCGGCGGCGATTCTCGTAGAAAAAGATAGACAAGGCTTCGCACATCTTTATCGTTCAACTGATGCAGCTCACCCATTGCGGCTACATTGGCATCGTTCTCTACAAATATCGGGATCTTGTGGTGCGCCTCAAGGGTTTGCGCCACCGGGACGTCTCTCCAATTGTGAAAGAGATTCAACCTGACAATGCCGCGTTCCGTATCAATAACACCCGGACAACTAATGCCGATGACGGCCCATTTTTTGACGGTCTTTTTCGACTCTTTACGAAGCCGCGTAATCACGTCATTAATAGCCGCAATAAGGTCTTCTCCACGCTTGAGCGACCGATGACATTTGGACATCTCTTTCCCCTTGAGCGACGTTACCGACCCATCGATGCCGTCGGTACCGACATCGATCGCCACTATTGACCATGCATCATAGTTGACTTCGAGGAGAATGGGACACCGCCCCCCGCGCGAGCCGGCTTTGCCTTTTCTCACTTCATGAACAAGGTTCTGTTTGATGAGAAAATTAAGAATGTGGGTGATGGTCGAGCGGTCAAGACCGGTTAGGCGCGCCAACTCTACCCGCGAAATCAGGGGCGTGCGGTGAATATGACCGAGAACTAATGACCTGTTTATCTTTGATGAGGTTTCGGTATTTAGCTTCTGCACTTTCAATTAAAAAGCCTTAGTCAGCCGGGGTTGTGTGACCATAGCCTTCTGCTTCAGCATAGAGCAGGAAAAGAGAACACCTACGTCTCCTTTGCTGGTTCGGGTACTCACACGTTCGCACCAAAACAAGAAAGTGTATGGTACTCCCTTAACGCTGTCAATACTACACGGATACGTTACCCGCCTTATCGGTAGTACATATCACATGAGTAAAGGGATTTCGAAGAGGTACAACCTCTTTTTTACCCCTGGTCAAGAAATGAGACCCGGCCACCTCTTATCGGACTAAGCTCTGTCCGGGGTTAAGGTTCATCCCTTAATACAGATACCAATCGGCAACACCCACACCGCGGTTCAGGAGAACAGCAGAAGGATCGTAATCCGGCGTGACATTATCCACCGCAATAGAAGTACCAATCACCGCACCTGTATAGTTGGGAGTGCAGCTTGTACCGAAGAAAATTCGGGCTTTCAATCCGTTGGTGCCCAGGGTGACGTTTCGAATAGTCACACGGGTAAAGCTGTCAAGGGTTCCATCGGTATCAGCAGGGACATCATCCGTGGTGATCTCGAAACTGCAGTCTTCAAGACGGTTCCATGTCGGGTCGCCCTCGTAAAAGCCGAAAAAGAAATTGGTCCATGTGCCATCCCATGCAATATCTGCGCTGACAGAAAGTGTTTGACCCTCAGTGTTGATATTGAGTTCCTGGGTGAGAGAACAATTGCCCGCGGTAGCGGTGAAAAGAACAGAACCGGAGCCGGGATACGAGGTATCGAACGAAGAGTTAATTGCCTGGTACGCGGTGGTGCCGTTGAATCCTCCGTTCTCACGACCGTCAACCAAGGTGCCGTCCCAGCCGGCGATGTTGCCGTCCATGTGCCCGTTGTAGATAGTGTACTGTGCAAGAGCAGAGCCGGCGATAAGAGAAAGCAAACAGAGAGAAAGGATAAATCTGAACAAAATTTTTTGTGAGACCATAATAATCCCTCCCTTATAAATTGATTGTAACAATCAACTATCAATAATCTCCCCTTTTTTTGTCAAGAATAATTTATATACTTTGCTTAATTTTTTTGGCTTCATAATATATGAAAAGTATGGATGCAAAGCACCATCTACTTCGATATCTACATTACTCCCATTCTTATGATTAAATTCACCTGTAGGAAGTGACCTGATACCTCGGTATAGCACAATAATGGAGTGAACACCCACCTCTGCCCCTAACAATAATTCCCTGTTATCCTTTATGTCGTTTGTGTCCTTATGTTTTTTAAGCGTGTGTTGATCTCTGTTGTTGACGGAACGCGTCCCCGCTACGCTCCAGGCGAGTGCAGCAAGGCGTATCTATTTCACGGACGATAGATATTGACTTGTATTCATTCAAGACGTTATCCTTTTTTTTCTTTAATTAAATGGATAATATCCGGTTACAATACCTGATTACTATCTGCCTTGATGTTCGATTTCCCGGAAGAGAGATATAATCATGAGCAATGAACACACACAAAGGATACCCGGTGTAAGCAAATTCTGGGGGGTAAAGCGAACCTGCTATTGCGGCGAGCTCCGGGAATCCGATATCGGCAAAGAAGTGGTGCTCAAAGGGTGGGTTCATCGCAGGCGCGACCACGGGGGATTGATTTTTGTCGACCTGCGCGACAGGGAAGGTCTGTGCCAGGTGGTGTTTTCGCCCGAGATCCTGGATGCGGATGCGTTTCAACATGCCCACAGAATCAAGAACGAATTTGTCCTGGCAATTCGCGGCGAGGTTATTCATCGCCCTGAAGATACCGAGAATCCAAACCTTAAAACCGGTATGGTGGAGGTCAGGATAACCGAATATGAAATTCTGAACACCTCTGCGCCGCTTCCCTTTCAACTCGATGAATACTCACCGGTCAATGAAGATGTGCGGCTGAAATACCGCTATCTCGATCTTCGCCGCGATGAAATGCGCGACAATATTCTATTTCGCTCGAAACTTTACAAGACCGTGCGTGACTATTTTTTTGAACAGGGTTTTGTGGAGGTGGAAACTCCTATTTTGACCAAAAGCACGCCCGAAGGCGCACGCGATTTCCTGGTGCCGTCGCGCCTTTCTCCTGCCTCATTTTATGCGCTGCCCCAATCGCCCCAGCTCTTTAAACAGATCCTTATGATTGCGGGCTACGACAAATATTTTCAGATTGCACGATGTTTTCGCGACGAAGACCTGCGGGCAAACCGTCAACCCGAATTCACCCAGATCGATCTCGAGATGTCATTTATTACGCCTGACGACCTCTTCGAAGTTATAGAAGGTATGATGTACCGCATTTATAAAAATCTGCGGGATATCGAGATTCAGATTCCCTTTCCGCGTATGCAATATGAAGAAGCGATGTTGAAATATGCCTCGGATAAACCCGATCTCCGCTTTGATATGCAGATTCATGACGTTACGGAGCACATGGCGTCAGGATGCGATTTCAAGGTTTTTGAGGAGATAATCGCAGAGGGCGGTAAGATTCGGGGACTTGTTGCGCCGGGATGCGCCTCGTTCAGCCGTAAACAACTCGATGATCTTACTGCATTTGTTCAGCAATTCGGTGCAAACGGCCTGGCGTGGTTTAAAGTACAGGAGCAGAATACAGTTGCCTCGCCCATAGCGAAATTTTTCAGTGAGGATACACTCAAAAAACTCATCCTCACCATGAACGCCCATGCGGACGATCTCATTCTTCTCGTTGCGGATAAAAATATCAAACCCATTATCGATTCGCTCTCCAACCTTCGCTTGCACCTCGGTAAAGAGCTGGACTTAATCGATGAAAACGCGGTAAAACTCTGCTGGATAGTCGACTTTCCTCTGCTCGAATGGAACGAACGCGAGCATCGTTGGGACCCTGCGCATCATCCGTTCACGTCTCCTGTCCCCGATGACGTGAACCTGCTGGATTCTGAGCCTGGAAAGGTTCGGGCGCTTGCCTATGATCTTGCGCTCAACGGCGAGGAAATCGGCGGCGGGAGTATCAGGATTCATAGCGAAGAGGTTCAGCAAAAAGTGTTCAGCGTTATAGGGATAACCCCGGAAAAGGCGCGCGAAAAATTCGGGTTTCTGCTCGATGCGCTCAGGATGGGCGCGCCGCCGCACGGCGGTATAGCCTTTGGTTTCGACCGCATTATGATGATTCTTTGCGGGGAAGAGTCCATTCGCGATGTCATCGCGTTTCCCAAGACACAGACCGGGCTTTGCCCTATGACGTCCGCACCATCTCCGGTCGATGAAAAACAACTCAAGGAATTGTTTATAAAAACTACTATTGACACCTGAGCGCTTGTTTCAGTATGATACTCTATTTGTAATGTGGACAGGTATGTTATTAACGAGGGTAAGATTATGTATGCAGTCATAAAAACGGGCGGAAAACAATATACGGTGAAAGAAGGCGACGTCCTTCGTGTGGAAAAGATAGCAACCGAACCGGGCAACAAAATCGATATCGATGATGTGCTTTTTTATCACGACGATAAGAAAACCCTGGTGGGCAAACCAGTCGTTGACAATGTGAAACTCGAAGCCACGGTTCTTCGACACGGCAAGGACAAGAAAATCCACGTGTTTACGTATAAACGCCGGAAACGCTACGAACGTCGAAAAGGACACCGGCAACAATTCACCGAAGTGAAGATCGATAAGATTAACGTGAAGTAAAAGGAGGTGGAGCGCTATGGCTCACAAAAAGGGCGGCGGAAGCTCACGAAACGGCCGCGACAGTCATTCCAAACGGTTAGGGGTGAAGGCGTTTGGGGGTCAGGTCGTCAAGGGCGGGTCCATACTTGTCCGTCAACGTGGCAATAAATTCTATCCGGGTGAAAACGTAGGTGAAGGAAAAGACAAAACCCTCTTTGCCAAAATCCCCGGAACATTGAAGTTCCATGAACACGGTAAACGACGCTATATCTCCGTCATTCCGATGGAGCATATCGCCTCTTCCTCTGAAACCGCTGTCGGGTGATTGAATCTCTATTATCGTTCTACCCTATTGGTTGATATACAGGGCAGGTTTGTACGAAGTGCAACTTGCTCTTTTTTATTTTTAACGTGTCTTTGATGTACAAGGGGAGAACATCTCCCCTTATTGACATGAGGGCGCAAATCATCTATGGTAGTTTCTTTTTCCCTTCCAGGGAAAGATACGTATAAGGCGTGAAAATCGAAAAAATACATAGAACTCATTACAGTATATCTGCCCGGACACTCGTAACCGTTCTCTTTTTGTTGTCCTTCTTTGGAATTGCCTTTTCGAACACACCGACCACTCATAGTTTAAGCCTTGTTAAATATTATGACCCGATGGAACGAGACGCCTCGGGCGATAACCAGATAGGCACGGTCAATGAAAAACTTTCACAACCCATCATGCTGGTCGTCGAGAACGAAGAGGAACAGCCGGTCGCAGGCGTACAAATCGATTACATGGTTCTTTATCACCCTTCTGATATAAAGTTTCCTCCCGAGGTGGTGGCGGAAAATGAGGGGCGAACCGATCGGAACGGTATCTATCGGGCTTCGTGCAGACTTGGTGATAAACCGGGCGAGTACGAAATCCTTTTCTTTATCCCTCGAGCCTTCACTGATATTAAATCCAGCTCCGTGTCCCTTACGTTTACTGCATATAAACATAACTGGGGAAACTGGCTTATATTGGGACTCCTGGGCGGATTGGCGCTCTTTCTGTATGGGATGGAAGTAACTGCGGATGGACTTCAGTCCTCCTCAGGTGTTCGAATGCGTGGTATTATACAGGACATGACCCGCAAACCACTTCTTGGTATGGGTGTCGGCACCCTAATTACGTTTATGATGCAAAGCAGTAGTGCGGTCACGACCATGCTGGTCTCGCTGGTCAGCGCCCGCTTGATGACACTACGCCAGGCGCTGGTCATCATTCCCGGCGCCGCCATCGGTACGACCATCACGGTTCAACTCATCTCGTTTAATATCCTTGATTACTCCCTCCCTATGATTGCCCTTGGATTTTTTATTTATGCGGTTTCACATGAACGACGTAAACGCGCAATCGGTTCGGTGATACTGGGCTTTGGCATGATCTTTTTCGGCATGAAAATCATGACTGAATCTATCGATCCCCTGAGAGGATTCGGTTTCTTCATTGATGCGATGGAGGCGTTGAGCAGGCACCCTTTTATGGCAATGGTATTCAGCGCCCTGTTTACGGCCCTTATCCAGAGTAGTGGTGCAACGCTCGGTATAGTAATCGCCCTGGCATACCAGGGCAGCATATCGCTGGAAGGCGCCATTCCCATCATATTCGGCGCGAATATCGGCACATGTATAACCGCCATTCTCGCCAGTCTCGGGGCAAGCCGTGAGGCAAAACGCGTTGCATGGGCTCATCTCGCTTATAAACTCATCGGCGTTATCCTCTTCTATCCCTTTATTCCGTATCTCGCCCTCGGCGTCCAGAAGCTATCAACTCTTTTGAGCTTTCTCCCGATGGGATTGGCAGAACCCTCACCGCCACGGCTCGTTGCCAATACCCACACACTGTATAACCTCATAATTGCCTTCGGACTTCTTCCCTTG
The DNA here is from genome assembly GCA_964608095.1 of uncultured Candidatus Sumerlaeota bacterium. Taxonomy (GTDB): domain Bacteria; phylum Sumerlaeota; class Sumerlaeia; order MWCT01; family JAGHBZ01; genus CAZSMK01. The sequence goes on from CAZSMK010000075.1 coordinate 59,851, forward strand.
CTGCCGCAATTCGAACAATTGATCAGGCGTATCATGCCGCCCAAAGCAGGTGAGGCACGTGTTGTTCGCACCAAGTATCTTGACCTCCAGATTCTCGAATCTCCTTCTATTGCCATCGGCTCGGTGCTTCGCGAAATGTCGCGAATGGCAAGGTTTGTTCAAGAACAGATGAAGGCAATTGGCGAAGTACTCTTTGAAAGAAAAGAAAGCCAGATCGATTTCATCCACAAACGCGATGATAAAATCGACCAACTCCAAATCTCCATTACGCGTTACCTCGCCAACCTCACACAAAAACGCCTCTCTCCCGATGAACTCGACAAAAGTATCGGCCTTCTTTCTATTGTCAACGACCTCGAGAACATCGGCGATATCATCGATAAAAACCTGATTCCTCTGGGGACAAAAATTATCCAGAACACTCTCCGCTTCTCGCCGGAAGGTGAAAAAGAACTGAAAGAACTCTACCAACACGTGATGGAAGACCTTTCGCGGGTGGTGATCGCCAGCAGCAGCTGGCAGGAAAAACCAGCGCTCGAAGTGATCGAACATAAAGAGATGCTCAAGAATATGCGCCAGGAACTCATGCTCAAACATCTTAGTAGGATGCAGGAAGAATTGAAAGAAACCATTGAAACCAGCTCCGTTCATATGGATATAATCAACTATCTTTTACGGCTGGAGTTCTATTCCTACCGGATTGCCCGCGTAGTAGCAGGACAAATAACCATTCAACAGAAAGAGGAAATTCTTGAACGAACAACAAACCATCAGCAGGACATCGACGAATAATCCGCTCAAGAAGTTATATAACTGGGTGCTGAACTGGGCGGAGACGCCCTACGGCAATGTCGCGTTGGTGGTTCTTGCGTTTGCAGAGTCGAGTTTTTTCCCCATCCCACCCGACGTACTCCTTATCGCCCTGTGTATGGGCGGACCACGGCGCTGGTGGCGCTTTGCACTCTACTGTTCTGCAGGCTCGATCGTGGGCGGTATGTTCGGCTACCTCATCGGCTACCAGCTCTATGACGTCATCGGGCAGGCTATTCTTGCCTTTATAGGCAAATTATCTCACCAGGACCCCGTGTATCTTCAACTTACCGCAGCGGAATATTTCGAGAAGTACGGCGCATGGGCGGTCGGGATCGCCGGCTTCACTCCCATACCCTATAAAGTATTCACCATAACCGCGGGATTTTTCAAGATGTCGTTCGCCCCCTTCCTCATTGCCTCCGCGCTCAGCCGCTCCGCACGCTTTTTCATCGTCGCCGGTCTTATCGGGCTTCTCTTCGAAAAATACGGAGTCGGGATTAAACGCTTTATCGATAAATATTTCAACCTTCTTTCTATCCTTTTCGTCGCCCTCCTCATCGGCGGCTTCCTTGTACTCAAATACCTGCACTAACCGTAGCAACTTAGAGGTCAAAGAGGCTATCCGACAACCTCTCAGGCAATACATTACGCACGAATAAATTTTTGCGAATCGGAGATGCGCCGTGACGAATCGAAGAATCAATTCTGTAGTGCCCAGGCGCGCCTGCGCTTTGTATCCGCGTGAGACGTCACGCCCATAATAAGTGGAGATCAGTGGAGATAGGTGGTTAAAAACAATATCTTCTTTTATCGACGCTTCTCCTCTCGGGGAAAAGACCTCATCTTAACGCAAAGGACTCAAAGTGGTCCGAAGTTGCGCCCGTGTAGAAATTAAGAAAAACGATAGCGATAGCGATTTCGACAGCGCGCACGCTCAGGCGTGCGAAGCGATACTGAGTGCAGCCAAGAAGTGAACGCGCGCCGTGGAGGGTCGAAGACGCGCCGTAGTGGGTCGAAGATCTCGCTTTAGCGGATCGAAGATCCGCCGTGGAGGGTCGAAGACGTGCCGTGGAGGGTCGAAGACGCGCCGTAGTGGGTCGAAGATCTCGCTTTAGCGGATCGAAGATCCGCCGTGGCGGATGTGTAATCCTTGCGTTGAAGTAGGTATAAAGAAAATTTCTCTTATATCCACGGATCTCCACTAATCTCTTTACAACTTAAAAGCCCTTTTTTCTTTACCCACTAATTACGCGGATTACACGAATAAAAAATTGTCTCATAATTTTTTTCAACCGCACTCACGTTCGCACGCCTGAGCGTACGCGCACTCGCGACCGTGTCGTGCCCATAATAAGTGGAGATCAGTGGAGATATGTGGTTAAAAACAATATCTTCTTTTACCCACGTATCTCCACTTACGTAAAAAACCTCATCTTAACGCGGAGAGCGCGAAGGAACGCCAAGAACGCAGAGTATTTTTAATCTCTGCACGTGGTTAACTCCGCGTCCTCTTCACGTAGTTCTCTGCGAATTCTGCGTTGAAATAGATACTAAATAAATTTCTCCTGGCACCACGGATTTTCACTTATCTCCACTAATCTCTTTACAACTTAAAAGCCCTTTTTTCTTTACCCGCGAATTACGCGGATTACACGAATAAAAAATTTTCTCATAATTTTTTCCAACAGTTCTCGTACTCGCGTTCGTACACGCCCTTGGCGTTGTCCGCGCACTCGTGAGCGCACTCGTTTTTTTTTGCAGAGTAGGGTCGTTCGCCCCGAACGCCCCCAGCCGGAAAAGCGTCCACAATAATCAAAAACCATAATTTTCGGCTTGATCTTCTTAACTAAACCGTGATTTAAATGGTTGTTATCAACAGGTGGTAGTCATCCTTGACTTCAACGGCACTATGACATGTACGGGGATACGATAGGAACCAACCGGATGCGGGATTTTACCTATGATTTCGATGACCGCATGATCCAAGTTGCCAATCCCTGGGATTCGCTTGCAGATATTGAGTACGATGCCATGGGGCGGCGGCTGATTTCGACCGACAATGACGGCAACAAGACGCTGTACTACTACGACGGCATCCGCGTGATACTGGAGAAGACGAAACCTTCGGGATCAGGAAGCTGGTATACATCGCAGGTCTACACGCTGCAGGAAGACGCGATCGGGTTCATCATCAGCTCCCGCGACACCGCCACAGGCGACGACACATGGTATCATTATGACCGGCTCGGTACGGTTATGAACCTTACCGACGCCACCGGCGCCGTCACCGCCACGTATAGTCAAGACGCCTTCGGCAACGTCCTCTCCGGCTCTTCCGACGGCTTCCACCTCACGACCAAACGCCACTATCCCGCCATAGGACTCTATTACTTCTACCAACGGTGGTACGATCCGGAACTGGGGAGATTTTTAACAAGAGCGCCTCTTCCACCCGCTTTAGAACATCCATATGTTTATTCATCTAATAATCCTGTAAATCATATAGATCCTCGAGGAGAAAGAGATTGGGGTCCTCTTGGTGGTAGATGCTGTAATAAATCAAATGGTGATGAGTATGCTCTTGTTAATGGTAAGTGGATTTTATTGAAACCTGGTAAATGTACCGGTTTCATGCAAGACTGCGACGGTATGACTTGTGGCGGCGGTTTTTACTGGATTGGCTTTCTGGACCGATTTGCTACTGGTAAAACTCCCGGTCATGACCATAAGAAATATGCTAAAAGAAGATGGACACCTACAGAAAAAGGGCCTGAAGCAAAAAGTCCTTGTGATAGAGGATCTCCCGGATTACCACCGAACTTGTAAGGGGAGGAATTATCTAAATGGTTATTGGTTATCAAATATTGAGTATTCTCTTCATTGTGATATTTTATTGCTTGGTATTGGTCGTTATCTTTCACCTTGGTAACTTTCTGAGTCAAACCATTAAGCCATTTCGATATCCCCCCAAATATTTATATAAACATTTGTTTTTATTTAGTGTTGTTCCCAGTGTTCTGATTTTTTGTGTATTACTTTGGTTTAGATATTTTATATCAGATGATTCAAATTATTCTGATATTGTGAATAAAGCAAAAACATTAGGATTGCGAGGTCCCTGGGATGAGATTATTTTTCAAATAACCGTTGTCATTCATATTATTATGGTTGCGCCGTTCCTCTGGATTCTAATACGTTTCTCAAAGCATAGATTTATTTCGTTTTTTAAACAGTCCTCAAACGAACCACACTTAAAATCTGAAATATGGAAGTTATCAACCATCATCCTACTTATAGGTTCAATTCTGGTTTTATTATTTGTTGAGATCCTGTCAGTTATACTCCCTTCTATACGAAAATTGACCCCCGAGTATTCTTTTTATATGTTTCACATTTTGATCTTAATAGCCTTAACCCTTATAGGTTTAAATACGCAGAAACAAAGTGTTATTAAAAGGAGAGGATTAACATTAGATGGAGATATTGTCGAAAGTTGTGTATGGCGTTAAAAAAAGAAAGAGCGTATCCTTATGGTAATTTTACAAACCACATCCCGAAAAAACGGGAAGAAAGG
>CAZSMK010000076.1:0-22799 GCA_964608095.1 uncultured Candidatus Sumerlaeota bacterium
ACGGGCAGCGTTCTCCCGCACGTCCTCATTTCGTGGGGTAAACAGCATTTCCGGTTCCTTTCGTATTCGTATCTGATGCTACGTTCCCGATTTCGCGAAACGCTCGACGCTCACGTGTTTTTATGTCCTTTTTATTGACTTTTCTTGCTTGTTGCGATGGACTTCTTTATATTTGTATCCAGAGCAACCGAAAACGAAAAAGGCATTATGTGATGATTGTACGCTCCCGAAAAGCATTCGACTCATGGAGAAAGACTACCCTGACCGAGCGGATTGAACTTTTACGACATCTTCGCGAACTTATGCTCCATCAAACGGAAAACCTGGTGCAAAAAATCTGTGAGGTTACAGGTAAAGTCCCGGTCGAAGCGCTTGCATCTGAACTGCTTCCCTGTCTCGAGTTGATGCGGTATTACGAAAAACACGCTCAGAGAATACTGCAGAGAGAAAAGCGGCATACTCCCTTGACGTTTGGTAGAGCCCGGTCGTATGTCGTATATGAACCGCGTGGAGTAGTAGCGATCATTTCACCGTGGAACTATCCTTTCCAGCTTTCGGTCATTCCTGTTGTAACAGCGCTGCTTGCGGGAAATACCGTCATATTGAAACCTTCCGAGTATTCTCAGCCCATTGGCGACCTTATCGGCACACTATTCGAGCAAGCGTCTTTTCCACCTGACGTTCTTATCGTACTGCAGGGGGGAGCGGAAGTAAGCAAAAACCTCATCGAGCAGAAACCGGACTTTATTTTTTTCACGGGTGGCGTGGAAACCGGAAAAAAAATAATGGCAGCCGCTGCGCAGAACCTGACACCCCTCACCCTTGAACTCGGTGGCAAGGACCCTATGATCGTATGTGAGGACGCACCGTTCAGGCGTTCTGTCCATGCTGCGGTGTACGGTGCGTTTTCCAACCTGGGGCAAATCTGTGTATCGGTTGAGCGGGCGTATGTTCATGAATCCATCTTCGAACAATGGATTAAGGCTGTCGCGGAAGAGACACAAAAACTCCGCCCGGGCGCCGACAGTGATTCTGATATAAGCGCCATAATCCATCCCCCGCAGGAGAGCATAATTCGTAGTCATATCGACGATGCAATCCAACGAGGCGCAGTAGCCATTACCGGAGTCGTAAACAAACAAGGCGCCCTATCGCCCGTGATATTGAGAAACGTCGACCATTCCATGCGAGTGATGAAAGAAGAGACGTTTGGGCCCGTTCTGCCCGTCATGCCGTTCAAAACCGACGACGAGGCGCTCGAGGCGGCTAATGATAGTGAACTGGGACTGAACGCCAGTGTGTGGACAAAGGACCTCGAGAGGGGCGAGCGAATCGCACGCGCACTTCGTGTCGGCAATTGTGCGGTCAATGAAGTAATCAAAAACATAGGCAATCCGGATTTGCCATTCGGTGGAGCCAAGCACAGCGGCTTTGGAAAGATACACGGGCCTGAAGGGCTTCGGAGATTCTGTGTAACAAAGTCAATCATGGTTAACGACGGAAAGTATGAACGTGAAATAAACTGGTTTCCTTACTCTACAGGACTTTACGAGAATTTGAAGGAATTCATGAAATTCATGTACGCCGGCAGAAAGAACATTACGTGGGTATTCAGGAACATAAAAACGCTACTGTTCTTTAGAAAATATTTCAAGTAACGATAAATAATATTATGACTGAAAAAAGAGAGACAAACGTAATCGTAATCGGAGCGGGTTTGGGCGGCCTATCCGCGGCTGTCTCCCTGGCTTCGCATGGTTTTCAAGTCGAGCTATACGAAAAAAACGACAAGGTGGGCGGAAAACTCAACGTCGCTGAACAAGATGGATTTACGTTTGACCTGGGTCCCTCCATTCTGACATTGCCGCATATCTTCGAAAAGATTTTTTCCGATGCGGGACGTAACATGTATGATTATGTGAAGATCAAAGAGGTAGTTCCTCATTGGCGAAACTTTTTTGAAGACGGAACCGTATTAGACCTGACGCCTGACCTCAGGCTCATGGAACAAGAGCTCGGAAAACTGCCTGAAAAACAATCGCGGGGCTTTTTCAAGTTCCTGGAATATTCACGTGACTTGTATTACCTTATGGAAGAGGGATATTTTCCTCGAGGGCTCGAGACCTTAGGGGACGTGATCAAACATTATGGAATCCCGAAAACGCTGACCGGGTTCGACGTGTTCCGTACCATGAACCAGGGTGTTCGGCGTTTCATAAAGAACGAAAAACTTGCGGATATCCTGAATTATTTTATCAAGTATATCGGTTCATCGCCTTATGACGCCCCGGCGCTTCTTAACCTTATCGCATACGTTCAGTTCGGGTTCGGACTATGGTATGTCGAGGGAGGTATGTATAACCTTGCACGCGGAATCGAGCGCCTTGCCCGAGAACTGAACGTCCGGATATTTCTCAATACTGAAGTGAAAGAGATGACAAAAGAGGGCGATAGAATTACGGGCATCATAGACAGTACCGGAGAACGGCGCTCTGCAGATATTGTCGTGTCGAATATGGAAGTGGTACCCGTGTATCGTGATTTGCTGTCCGAAGACGCGCGATTTTTGAGAAAATATGATAAGTTCGAGCCGGCGTGTTCAGGCTTTGTATTGCACCTCGGAGTCAAGACCAGATACTCAAACCTTCAACATCACAATTTTTTCTATTCGAAAAACTCGCGGAAACATTTCGATACGGTTTTTCATTCAAAGACGCTGTCCCGAGACCCGACCATTTACCTGGTGGCGCCCTGCAAAAGCGATCCTTCACAAGCACCCGAAGGCTGCGAGGTCATAAAGATACTGCCGCATATTCCCCATATCAAGGACGAAGCACCTTTTACAGCAGATGAATACGCGGAGTATCGCACCATTGTTCTGGACAAGCTGGAACGAATGGGACTTGAAGGTTTGAGAGATAATATTGTGAGCGAAATTCAATGGACTCCTGAAGATATTCTTCAAAAGTATTACTCCCACAAAGGGGCGATATATGGTGTTCTATCCGACCGCCGGAAAAACCTGGGATTCAAAATACCGAGAAAGAGTGAAAAATATAATAACCTTTATTTTGTCGGTGGCAGTGTGAATCCGGGTGGAGGGATGCCCATGGTGGTGTTTTCCGGACAGAAAATAACCGATTTAATATGTAGCGAACTTCAAAGATAACGAACCTTCCAGAACAAAACACAGCCCTAATATCTGTGCAGGTGCTTCCGCCCGACTTACGAACGGTCAGCAAGCAAAAATCACCCAAAAAAGCGAAAGCGATAACCCTTCGACTCGCCGTGGCGGATCGAAGATGCACCGTGGCGTATATCACCAGCCGTGCTCATGCTTGTACGATACCTATTTCATCAAGGACCTAAAGGACTGCAACGACGTCAAGGACTCAAACGACTGTATGAGCTGTGGTGATTGAAAGAACTCGCCGCCTGATTTCGTGTTCTAATTTTCAGTCCAAAGTAAATTGTCGGACAGCACCGCAAAGCTCAAAAACCGAGGTTGCTTAAAAGAGCAGCCAGTCTTTGACGAGCGTATGTTCTCCCACTTCAAAATGATAGATGCCGCTTCCACTTCCGGTCACGTATTTGCCCACGAGATAATATGTCCCTGAGCTTGAAGGCGTATAATCAATGATCTGCTCGTTGGTGCCGGTACTTGCATTGGTCTGGCTGGTGACGATTACGGGATTTCCGTTTGAATCAGGTGTGCCGGAATAAAGATAGAGATCGCAGTCCAGGCTGCCTGAATCAGCAACGAGTTTAAGATCATAGGCAGTTCCGGAAGAAAGATTCAGGTTGACTGCCATCGCTTTTCGATCGAGTACGCCGGCTCCGAGTGTATATTGTATGCTGCTACTATTAATCGCCAGTGATCGTGTCATCGCGTCACTCGCGGCATCCGCATTGATTTTACCGAATCCCTCGACGAGGTCGCGTCCGCCACGGTTCAAGCTGGGATTGTTGCCGGACGCAGTATTGGGTGTGTTTCCGCCATTCCACTTATATTCCCCATTCTTATTGGTTTCCGTAGCCGTCATGAGAATGATATTCTTTATCCTGAGCACCTCAGCCTGTGTGGAATTCCACGAGTCGCCTCCTTGTTCCTGACCATCGATAAGGAGAGCGGCGAGACCCGAGACCATCGGTGCAGCCATTGACGTGCCCCACATGTTCATATAGTTGTTGGACGTATGATCGGACTGGTTGTTATAGGCATCACCGTCATTCGTCTCCACTGACGTAACCAGTGTACCAGCGACCCGCGAGCCGCCCGGCGCAACCACATCTGGCTTGTTCTGACCGCTGAAGCCGTTGCTGCTGTAGTTGGTCATCGCGCCTTCGTCATTGATTGCACCGACCGTAATCGCCTTCGCCGCATTCCCCGGACTTGGTATGGTGTTCGTGGGATAATCGTTCCCTGCCGAGCAGACCACCACAATACCGTTGGCAACGGCAATGTTGACTTTGCTGTCGAGAGTAGAATTGGTATCGCCGTTAAAAAGCCCCATGCTCATGTTGATGACGCGGATGTTGTAGGTATCACGGTTCGTCACACACCAATCAAGCCCCTCGCCCCAATCGGTCGAGTTGCCGCTGCTATCGTCCTTGAGGACTTTCACACCGAGCAAGGTGCATCCGGGCGCCATACCACAAAACAGATTATAGCCATCGCCGACCGGATTATAGCTATGGACGGTCAAGCCGCAATATGCGCCGCTAGCCCCGCTGGAATTGCCGAAAAAGGGTTTATACACACCGGTTGTGGTTATACTGGAATAATAGAGCGAATTAGGAGAGGATGAGGAATTCTGGTACGACATCCACGACCATGAAGGGTTGCGTGAACTGACTTGTGTGGTACCGCTTCCGTTCCAGTAAAGATGAACGGAAAGTGCGTTACTACCGGTATTTTTGACCTCGACAAAATCGAAATAACCGGTTCCGGCCGAAGGAAGATATCCGGCGTGGTTTACCACCACATACATCCCGGAAGAACCTGTTCCATACGAACCGCCGCTTCCGAGTGCGATACCGGCAACATGAGTGCCATGACCATGATAATCCAGCTTGTTGGAATAGCCATGGTAGGTTGTATCGGTCCAGCCGGAACTGACGCGTCCGGAAAAATCGGTATGAGAATCGTCGATGCCGGTATCCAGAATTGCAATAGTGGTGTTGGAGTTGCCGTTGTAGCCAGCGCCCCACACGTCGGAGTTGCGCGTCCGTGTGTGACGGGCTGAGTAATCCAGGTGACCGCTCCCTTTCGGGTCGTCTGCAATCACACAGAGACGCTCTTTTACGTTCAACTCTACAGCAAGGGTACGAATCTGTTGGACTGGAATCGTTCCAGAAAAACCGTAGCTCACCGCCTCGAACGTATGAATTACATTGCCGCCAAGTGAACGAAACATCTCGAGATCATCTTCTGTGTACGGTGTATAAAGCACCACTTCGATACGAACCAACTCATCACCCTTCTGTTCCATAACCATCTTTTCTATAGTGTTTTCAAGAGTGTCATAGATAAGATTATGATCGGTATCCTCTTTGTCGGGGTGAGTGATTCTGGGCGGGACAAGCGGCGCGCTGTTCGATATGAGAGGTATCAAAAATAAAGCAAAAACGAAAAACAGACCTACCGGTAAAACCTTGTTGTATGTTCCTTTCATGTTTATACCCCCTTTACAGAAAATAGGATTTTTTTGTAGTAGAAATTATTCTCTCCCCTTTAAAAAAAGTCAATAAGAGTTTTGTTTATCTAAAAAAATGTATGGCTTTTTTTTAAAGAACCGAAGACTCTTGAATCGCTTGTGTCTAATCAATGCTCTATGGACTCACACATACACATGTAATTGCTTATATTCGAAATGCGAGAGCATGTGTGATTGTACATGTGCGTTCAGGTATGAATATTAGCCAAAAATTCTATTACCCAAATAATCTATAAAGCCTGTTGTTTTATGAGAACCCTATTTCGAGGATGGCTCAACCGCTTAGGGGGAAAATATATCTTATTAAAAACCTGTAACTTTTTATTCTTTTTTGTTGCCTTTCGCCATTTACTACTTTATAGTTATGCAAAATTTCACATAAGGGAGGTACACCTATGCGAAAACAACGCCTTTCTCATCTTGTTTTCTATTCTTTCATATGTGTCGCTATGTATGTAATCATTTTATTTCCTTCATTAGCCAGCGCAGCCGACGGTGAGACAATTCTGTTCATTCCATGGGGTGACGCATCCGACGAAGTAGGGCTGGTGAACGAAGTTGAGCAAGAGGTTCGAGGTCCTGTGTCATTTGCCACCGATGGCGTGACCGTATTTTTGATGGACTCGGTACACCAACGAATTGTCGCCTATGACGAAGCAGGTCAATCCCGCCTCGTGGCACAAGATGTCGAAGCGTGGGCTATTTGCGCCGACTATGATGGGGGCGTTCTCGCCCAGACGGACACTCACGTCGTTCGCTTCAACAAGCAAGGCGAAAAAGAGGGAGCTTTCTCTTTGGACAATCGAGCCAGCAAACCGCCAACACTGATCGAAGGCTATGGAAACGAGCTCTTTATCGATCCTGCAGGAACCGTGTGTGTGAGGGCGGTGGATCAAACAGTGCACAAAATTTCAGGAATCAAGACTGCATCGGGTTTCAAGGCAGCATTCGGCGAAACTCCATCGCCATCCTTGAACTTTGAGATCAAACGCGTCGAAGGCAACGAAGTGCGTCTGCTCGGGCTGGACTCTGACGGAAAAGTAATAGTGTCCGTATCGGTACTGCTTGACCGCGGAACACCCGGAGCCGTTCTTTTCAAGGGAATCGACACTAAAGGCAACCTGTATCTCGAGATAGAATCGCTCCAGGAGAATGAAGTAGGGCTCGAGGTTCACAGATATTCACCTTCGGGAAAACGTCTGGCGTGTTTTAAACTCTCGAACGACTATTTTTCAACGGTGTATAAAAAGACCGAACTCACTCCCGAGGGCGCCGTATATCAGATGTTGACCACGCCTGAGGGAGTTCACATCATCAGGTATAAATAAAAGGAGGAACAACATGCAACGAGACAAAAGGGATTTATTCATCGGGTTTCTCTTCATTTTTTCCATATTGAGTATACCACACCATTTTTTATACTCAGCCGATTATTACCCTTATGTAGGACAGGTAAATCATGATGTGAAGCGGGACAGGATAATTGCGATTTGCGAAGATTATGCGACATTGAACTATTATATGTCGCTGGATAATATCACGCCGACATGCGCCGGCACCACGCCACCCGATACAGAGGTAGGCTGGAAAACCGGCACTAAATATTGTTGGGGTGGAGAAACCACGACCCAGCAATATCTCGAGGGAATCTCGCTTGGGCTTTGCGCGGGAAATAAGGACACAAGCGGTGGAAGCCACTACGCTGAATGCGCCGTGGGCGCGGATTGTTCCGGCATGGCGTCCGTTGCGTGGACATCGCCGAGAAGAACCACCAGCGTATTCCCGGGTATCAGCGATGACATCGATTGGGAAGACCTCAGGATGGGCGACTGCACTAATAAGACATATTCCCACATCCGTGTGTTCGATCATTTTGTCAGCCCAATCGATACACTTATGTTTTACGAGTCGACATCTGGAGGTGGTGTGCTCTGGCAAGCGGTTCATCGTTCACTCGCACGCGACACCTCCTACCAACCCATACGCTATAATAATCCGTCCGGTTATAAAGTGTACGACTATGCGGAACCTACAATAACCCTTATCAGAACAGTCGGAGTCGAGAACGCCGAGTTCAGATGGGATGGTCAGGCTGACGTAGGATTCAGATTATACGAAAGCACCGATGGCAGTACATGGAATCTGCGATTCGATACCAGCGCTCTTACACCGCAGACGAGGTTTTGCGAAGTATCCGGACTCCTTCCTGACACCACGTATTATTTTAAAATGACGTCGGTAAATTCCGGGGGCGAAACAGCTGATTCGGATGTTGCAACCTATCGCTACGATGGACTTGAACGCAGAATATTAGTGGTTGATGGCGCAGACCGATATCGCGAGCAACATGGAAATAATCATGCGTTTATGACGCGAGTAGGTAACGCCATCGGCTTCTGCGGGCTCGGATTCGATTTCTGTAGCAATGAAGCGGTGGTCAACGAACTCGTTCCCCTCGAAGATTACGAAGGCGTAGTCTGGATTGTGGCTGAGGAGTCCACGTTCGATGAAACCTTCTCCTGGGCTGAACAGATGCATGTGACCGAATATCTCAAAAGCGGTGGAAATCTTTTCGTCTCAGGAAGCGAGATCGCGTGGGATATCGACCATAAGGCGAACGACACGACGTATAAGAACGGACACCCAAACGATAGGACGTTTTATAGCCACTATCTTCGCGCCGGTTATGCGGGAGATGACGCTGATACGTATCATGTAGTCGGCGTCGGTGGAACTATCTTTGCCGGGCTTGATTTTTATTTCGACAACGGCACGCACGGAACCTACAACGTGGTTTATCCCGACCAGCTGAACACATCAGGCGGCAGCACGGCAGGACTAAATTACTCAGGCGGTTTGGGTGGCATTGCGTGCGTGTATGCCTCCGATGCCAGCTCAGGCACTGTGGTCAATTTGGGCTTTGGCTTCGAGACCATTTATCCGGAATCCGCTCGCAACGAGGTTATGAACGTCGTTATGAGCTATTTCGATCTCACCGCTTACCCACCAACGGTTAAATCGGTGGTGCAAACAGCGAGCGACGCGGTTACTATAGGATGGGAAGGACACGCGAACCAGGGATTCCGCCTGTTTCAAAAAACAGGCAGTGGCAGCTGGGCGCAGATTGCGAATGAGACTTCCCTCGATGCGAATACCAGGTCCACGGTTGTAAGCGGATTAAGCCCTGCAACCAGATACGCGTTCAAGATTCAAGCGGTAAACAATAGCGGTGTCAGCGCCGATTCGGACGTACTGTGCGCCTCGCTCGCTTCATCCGGTAAAAAGATACTCATCGTCGATGGCTATGACAGGTGGAACGACCAGAACCAGAGTGGCGGCACGAATCACACCTGGGTCGAAAACTATGCAGACGCGCTTACGGATAATGGCGAGCGATACGATTCGTGCGCGAACGAAACCATAGTGGACGGCTCGATCTCACTCCTCACGTACGATTATGCCATGTGGATGTGTGGCGAGGAATCGCAGGAAAGCGAGTCGTTCAGTGAAGAAGAACAATATCTTGTAGAAGATTTTCTCAAGGCAGGCGGAAGACTTTTTGCCTCCGGCGCTGAAACCGGGTATGATCTCGTGTATAAAGGGTGGACCCAGAATGACTATTGGAACGGGTCATCGAACGATACGTATTTTTATCGCGAATATCTCAAGGCGGATTACGGTTCGGATGATGCGAATACATATAATGTAACAGGTATCACAGGAACGCTATTCGAGGGCGTTTCCTTTTCGTTCGACAACGGGACTCATGGGACTTATAACGCCGAGTACCCTGACGTCCTGACTGTTTTTTCGAGCAGCATTGGGTGCCTTTATTACGACTCCGGTCCTGACCTTGCAGGGATTTGTTTTGGAGGGGGATTTCCCGGTGGTCCTGTCGGAGGAATGGTTATTAATTTCGGGTTTCCCTTTGAGACTATCTATACATTCAGCGACCGGTCCACTGTGATGCAAAAGATTCTCACCTATTTCGATCAGACCGCTCCGACACCGACGCCCACGCCCACATCGACGCCTACACCTACACCAACACCTACACCGACACCGACATTGACGCCGACTCCAACCCCCACACCGACTGCGACCCCTACACCGACCGCGATAGCACATTATGACTTCGAGGGCACCACCCAGGGATGGACGTTCACCGGAGCGAGCGCCAACTACCCCGATGCAGTTTATGGCGGTGCGTTCTCCTTCTATGATACCCATCGCCTTGGAATTACGACTGACAATAATACCAACCGGTTTGGCTATTGGACTGCGGGCAGCAACGTTCCCTACGAGGCGGATAAACTTTTCAAATTTGCCTGGCGGGTCAGCTCTTCCCTGGAAAATCCTTCGTTTGTTCCGACCATAAGGTTCAGGATTAATCCTACCTCGTTAGCCTACGCATCAAATATGATACTCGAATCCGCGGGAGCGACCAATCCTTATATACCTACGTCAAGCGGATATACCACCTATAACATGTACGTTGCGCCACTCGCTACAGGCGACCTGACCCCTTCTTTCGATGTGTATGACTTCGACTCGATTACGAATGCAGGAACCGTGTATCTCGATGAGGTTACCGTCACTACCCACGATATTCCTTCAACCGGATGGACATCTGAATCTGTCCCCGACTTCAGTACCTGGACAGTAGATACCAATGTTCCTCCCTATAATAGCGTAGGTTCAGGAACATCCGGGGGATTACAGCTCTCGAGTCCGGTATCGACTACGTTTGCATTCGGTTTCTGGAACAGCCCCTCAACAATCCCTTACCTGGACAATCAATTATACCTTGCGCTCTTCACCATAGCCTCAAACGACAGCGCTCCACCGAATGGAATGGTGAGGGTTAACAGCGAGGACTACCAGGTAAATTTCCGTGTCGAATATTACGCGTCAACAGCCCCCACTGCTGGAGGAAGAGGATATCCGGTATATTTCGAGACGCACGAGTATGAACCGACGGCACCGAATTTTTCACTGAATTTTGAAATCGGCGATTTTGAAGGTGACCGCGGGGGAACCATAACACTCCAGTCTGTCTCCGTCCAACGACATAATCTCATAGAATAATTGTTCCACTCATTGCTATTTCTTTGCACGCGTGAGTGTGCGCGGAATCACCTGAGCAATCGTGCGCGTTCTCGAGATCTTGATTTTTTTAGATCAAAACAGGGACACAAACGACACCGGGAACAACAACTACTATTATATATAGTGAACTTCGGCTTAGAAAGACTACCCAGCTCGAATAACCCATTTGGTCCCGACTTTCATCAATCCCGACCGGCATGGGACTCCAAAATATATCATCCCAGCAGTATTAAAAAAAGAAGTGCAAACTTTAAGGTTTGACCCCGAAAATTGACTTCTTGTTATGCGAGGAGCTGGGTAGGTTCATTCAGCCCTAACGACCTCCCCGGCGGAAGATCGGAACAAAATTCATTCATGAAACCGAATACGTTCCTTATCTGATTTTTTTCTTTTATGCATAAGCCTTCGATATTATCAAAAACTATCCTCAACGCAGTGTGCCCAATGTCCCTGCTGTCTATGCAGTCGCTGCAGTCCCTTGTGCCCTCTTCGCGGTAAGCGCAGAAGCCCTTGCCATGCTAAAACGGGAAAATGAGATCGGACACCAAATTACGACTTGCAATCGGCCGAGCTGCTGTTGAACAATTGGCATATCTTTTTAACGAATCTGCCTCGTGCTATGAGATTCTCAAAAATCACCTGTTGCATAGTGTTATCTTTCCTTGTTGTGGCGGGAGTAACAGGACTCTACTTTTCCTTAAGCGCGCATGCGATACCGGGTGGTGACAGCGAGGAAATCGTCCTCTTTGCCCAATCCGACTATATGTATTATTTTCGTTCACCACTGGCAGTGCTCCTTCATCAGGTTGCATATAAATTGTTACATCCGTTCGGCTTGGAAGCAGAAAGTATAATAGCCCTCGCAAGCTCGTTAGCCGGTGGACTTTATGTCCTGGCTTTGTGCTTTATCTCACTTAATCCGGTTTTTTTGATCTTCAATCTCACTGCCCCTTACATTTTTATCTTCATAAGCCACGTGGAGCATTATGCATGGGTTCACATGCTGCTTGCGTGGTACATCTATTTTGCGTATCGCTTTGTAAAAAATAAAGCCACGATAGTACCTGCGGTTATCTTTTATATTGCCGCGTGTGCATTTCACAACCTCGCCCTTTTTTATTTCCCTTCGCTCATATTTCTATGTGCCGGGATTAAAAAAGAACAAGGGCGACTACAAATTACCCGCCATCCTGCCCTATCCGAGCGCCAGGTAAAAGTCGCCCTCATCTTATTTGTTCTCTATTTTCTCCAGATGGCGCTTTTGCCTCTTGCCTTTCATTCATCGCTTCGAGGGTTAGATGTGGGAACAGAACGGCTTTGTCCCCTTTTCTCCAATCCCGATCCTCAACACTACGCATTCACCATGTTTTCAACGGCGCATATCACACTGTATTTTCATTTCATCATGATGAGCTCCCCTTTTGCCATTCCCGTAATTTTATTTCTCGCTCCCTGGTTCTTGAAAGAAAGGTTTTACTGGTTTCTTCTTGTAATGACGTTGTGCGGACTTGTGTGGTCATTTGTGTGGCATCCGGATATGGGGCGCGGTGATTGGGACCTGTTTGGAAGCTTTGCTATTCCGGCAAATGTACTGGCAGGTCTTCTCCTTAAAGATTTTATTATCCGCCTAAGCAACACTGAAAAGCCGCGCGTCCGTAGATAACCCGAACCAACAACACACCTTTTTCGTGTGGTCATTTTTCCTTACCACATTATTCTTTACCTTGACAATTACCATTGAATTAAGTGTAGTCTTTCTATTAATTTGTTTAGAGAGTTCAGGTCATGAAGATAAAACCAAAAGAGATTATCAACGAGGCGACCTATATCGACCCGACTATTCCGCTCCAGGATGTCCCATTGGAGAGAAAGGCGCTTCGTTTTGTCTTTATGGTCGGCAGGGTTTTCTGGAAGACATACGGTTTTCAACGAGCAGGCGCTCTTGCCTTTGCTACCCTCTTTGGAATCTTTCCACTTGTGGGAGTTCTGCTCTTTTTAATCCCTGTGTTCTTCGGTGATGTTGGAATGGAGACGGTGGGAAAGTTTATTCTCACAAGCATTTTACCTCAAGCCGGCAATACCCTGGAAACCACCTTCGAGAGTTACGTCCAGATCTACCAGACAAATGCTACCCAGATCGGTGTGCTTGGGCTTTTTGCGCTTTTTATCGCAGGCATAGCCCTTTTTATTATTGTAGAACAAAGTTTCAACGATATATGGCGAGTGGAACGCCGCCGTTCCTTTCTCAAAGCATCAACTGTATTTGCAGGTGTTATTGTATGGATCCCTCTCTTTATCGGGCTATCACTCTACCTGAGCACAGCGTTTGTAGCCCCGGCTCAGGCGGAGAGCAAAAATTTCATAAAAAACGTGGTGCTCCCTCCCGTGCTTTTCTTCATAGGAATGAGTTTCGCCTATATGCTCATTCCGAACACGCGGGTGAATGTGAGCAGCGCACTTGCCGGCGCCTTGTTCTCCGCTATACTGTGGAACCTTGCGCGTACCCTCTTCGACCGCTCCATCAAGATATTTCCCGCATATAATCTGATACAGAGTGTCGGCGTCGTTCCCTATTTTCTTGTCTGGCTTTACATAAACTGGGTAATCATTCTATTCGGTGTCATCATAGCCTATAGCGCACAGAATTATCATTTTTTACTACGGGAGAATCTTACCTATACCGCCAGGATACTCGACCCGGTGGTGCTACTCGTGATGCTTTTCTATGCAGGGAAACAATTCGTATCGGGAAAAGGCGCGGTCAACCTGTCAGACCTCAGGAACCTCTGCCCTATTCCACCATCGGACTTTGCGCAACACGTCGATTATCTCGAAAGGAATGGCTTCATCGCTCGTGTGGGAGAAAACGACGCGATAATTCTCGCCCAACCTCCTGAAAAAATACCTCTTAAAATTTTTCTGCAGTTCTTTTCAAAAGCCAAAACCATGTTTCATTTGTCTCTGATCGACAAGGAAGGTGAACAATTTCTTACCCGTCTTCGTGAAATGGATGAAAAACTTGGATCATCACTCAGCGATAAATCGCTCGCTTTCTTTTTAGCATAACTTTCAAGGGGGAACTTGCACATGATATCTGTTTTTGAAAAAAGAACCTTGCTTATGTTTGTAATGGTTTCTCTCCTTTTGGGTATAAACATCATCACGGTGGGTCAGATACTTCCTTCGCCTTCAAAAACAGCCGTCATACCTATATCCGGTGTAATAAACGAGCGAACAGAGGTTTATAACGTATTTCGCTCGGATGTCCTCACCCTGAAAGGCTATCTGGATGTCATAAGGAAGGCGGGCGAAGATTCCGACATAGATGCAATACTCATCAGACTGAATATGCCTTTGCTCGGTTGGGCAAAGGCAAACGAACTCCACCGCGCAATCGCTGAATTGAAAAACACGCAAAAACCCGTTTTTGTATATTTCCAAGACGCAGAACTTATTCACTACTACATTGCAAGCGCCGCAGATCAACTCATCATTTCACCGACCGGAAACCTTATGATTACGGGTATCGGTATCGATATATATTTTATCAAAGAGTTGCTGAACAAGTTATACATTCAGGCGGATTTGTTGACTATCGGAATCTTTAAAACAGCGGCTGAACCGCTTACACGGCAAACATTATCGCCTGAAGCCCGCAGTATGTTCGACTCGATTCTGAACAATCTTTACGACGGTATAACCAGCGCCATCGCTACGTCGCGGAACATCGAGAAGCATAAACTCCTGACCTTAATCGATGAAAGCCCCTATACGGCTGATGCAGCCCTGAAGGCAGGACTCGTAAATGGGGTGTGTTACGAGGAAGACGTCAAGGCTTTCCTTGAAGAGGAAACCAATACGACACTCGAGCTTGTGGGAGACTATGGAATAGAAAAGCCACCTTCCCCTGACGAAATGACTTTTTTCGACTTTTTCAAAATGTTTGCCACGCAAACCGGCGAACGAGCGAGAACAAAATCTGGACCTCAAATCGCCCTTGTGTATGCAGTAGGAATGATAATCCCGGGGGCACCTGACGATTTCCCTTTTGCCGAGGATATCGTTTCCGCCGAAGCTATTGCCCAAACCCTCGAAGACCTGGCTGAAAAAGAGGACATCAAAGGTGTGGTTCTCAGAGTCGACAGCGGCGGAGGTTCAGCAACCGCTTCCGATATTATTTGCAATGCCGTTGGGGACTTCGCGTCGCAAAAACCGATTGTTGCATCCCTCAGCGATACCGCTGCATCCGGAGGTTACTATATCGCCATGGCGGCAAAGAAAATCCTTGCGGAACCCTTTACTATTACGGGTTCGATCGGCGTGGTAGGTGGAAAAATCGTACTCGGCGATCTCTACCGCAAGATAGGCATCAACAAGGAATCGCTCAGCCGCGGAAAACACCATGATATACTGTCAGAATCAAGAGCCTTCACCGAGGAAGAGCGAGCAACGATCGAGGAATTAATGCAAGACGTGTATGACCGATTCATCGAGAAAGCAGCAAAATATCGCGGCATTGAGATTGAAGAGATGAACGCCCTTGCCGAGGGCAGGGTATGGACAGGCAGCCAGGCAAAAGAACAAAAGTTAATCGACGAAATTGGCGGAATCGAGCAGGCAATAAATGCAGTTAAAGAACTTGCCGGCATTTCGACCGGGGAAAAAATCGAACTCGTGATCTATCCCAAACCACCGGGATTTATCAAAATCCTCCAATCCTTCTTCTCCCCCGGATTCTATGGTCAGACAAGGTCGCTGCAGGCACAAATATTACAGGCATTTGACCGAAATAACACAACTCCCCTCCTTCTCACCTTCGCACAACTACTACAACATAACCGATTATTATACCTCTCGCCCATACTGATCATTTTCAACTAATACAGCGTGAGAGAGGCTGTCCGAATTGCAACTCATCGCTATCCCTATCGCTTCGCAGGCTGGAGCGTGCGCGCATGCCTGAGCGTGCGCGTATGCCTGAGCATGCGCGTATGCCTGAGCATACGCGTAATCGTGTTTTTATCGTAGTAGGATCGTTCGGACCCGAATGAGTATTCTTTAGAGCGACTTCGATAATGTAGGATGAGCGTCCCCGCTTGTCACTCGCACGCGTGAGCGTGCGCGTAATCGCACTCGTAATAGTATAATGTTCTTACCGAAACCCGAGATCCCCTCTTGGAGAGGGGTGGCTCCCGATGTTAATCGGGAGACGGGGGGTGTAATCCTATCCTACTCGCACGCACTATCGCTTCGCACGCGTGAGCGTGCGCGAATTCGTCCGATACATTTTCCAACCAGGGATGAGTAATGTAATACCTGAGAGGTTATCTCAGAATAGAATTTTAGAGTTCGCGGATGCCTCTGCGCTTTGTATAGGCATGAGAAATCACACCCCCCATGTTCCTACTAATATCCTTCGGGAAGAGTGTAGAAGCCGGTTTCCCGCTAAAACGGGAAAATGAGGTCTAATTCCAAATTATCGCCGGTCGCTAATAAACCGGTACACTTCATCATAAATATAGCGAAAGGCAGGATTATTCGCAGCCTTGTAAAGGGTTGATAGTCCCTGATAATAGCCGATAGAGGTTTTGATGTAATAATCTCCTGTCTTTCTCACTTCGCCGAGATAATCCATAAGACGTTGGGGAAGATCGGGCTCGGTCAAAATATTTTCGTTTAATTCAATTTCAACTCCTGCCCCAATACTCTTTGCGTTATGGATGATTTGTCTCAAATCATCGATGGATTTGTTCCAACGTTTGAAGAAATAGTTCGGCTGAATCATGAGGTAATCAACGCGGTACCCAGGCTCCTCAGTTAGCCATTTTTTGCAGAAGTCAAGGTAGCGTGTTCCATAAGGATTGTAAGGAATCCAGAAGACTTTGAGATTTGTTCCGTCGATTTTTCTGGAATGGATAATTTCGCTCACGCCTTTCATCACGTTAAAATCATCGTGAGGTGCGTCATCTTCAGAAATCCCAATCTTTTCACGAAGGTTACTATGCCCTTCATTGAACCAGTAAAATCCTGCGAGTTTGAGGTGGGTAAACTCAGCGCGATTCCATCGGTCGATTGCCTCGTCGATATACCATCTGAGCGCATTGAGCCGCACGGTGTCGCTCAGCCTGAAATCGAGACTTTCAGACTTATCCGGGATTACGCCGAAATTTTCCTGACGAACATCAGGGTAAGGCAATGTCAGAATGACTTTGCTCTTGTAGGGTAAGTCAAGGCGATGGGCGACTTCAGAGGTTGCGGCGTCAAGGGCATGGAGCTGGAAGTCGGGCATGAAGAAGCGATCGAGACACTCGAGCCAGTCGGTCTTGTCCGTGGGTATAAACGATGGGCTGGTTTCAAACAATCTGCCACGCGAACTTTTCCGGTACATCATGAGAAAGGAATCGAACATAACGTCCTTGATCTCACCTGAACTACCCATATACCCGGCATAATAAAGAAGCGTGTCCTTTTCCCAGTTCCGTGGTCCCGCGTTATCGTATCCGCAATATATAAGGACAATGTCCCGCGGAATAGTCGATTCAACGAACGTAAGCCCGCCTGGTCGGACTTTCTCTTCTAACAGAGATGATGAATCAGAAGATTCCCGCTCCCCGGCATTGGAAACCATCTCTTGTTTGGACATAGACCTATTCTCATTTGATAGCGAAATTGAAAAACAAAGAACAAAAAAAATAATGCATGTCAATATCCCATGCCTGTATATTCTTTTGACGTAATTCATAGTTATCAAATCCCAAACGTTTTTTTAAAGTGTTCAGTACTTGTAAAATGTTATGCAAAGAGCTCCTCTTCGATAAGTTCACATATAGTGTGCAGTATAACGCAGTGGCATTCTTGAATGCGGGCGGTGTTCTCGCCCGGCGCCTTGATTGGCGTATCCACCATGGCGCTTAACGGATTTGCGCTTGACCCAAGCAATCCAATTGTTTTTAACTCTTTTTCCTTTGCGGCTTCAACTGCGGCAATAATATTGCTCGATTTTCCGCTTGTCGAGATTGCGAGAAGAACGTCATCTTTCTGTCCGAGTGATTCCACCTGTCGCGAAAAGACATGCTCAAAACTGTAGTCGTTAGCAGCAGCGGTCAGAACAGAAGTGTTCGCATTCAGTGCGATTGCCGGCAGGCTGCGCCGTTCCTTCTGAAACCTGACCACCAGTTCAGCGACAAAATGCTGCGCATCGGCAGCGCTGCCTCCATTACCGCATGCCAATACTTTTTTGCCTCTTTTCAAGGCATCGACAACGATTTCCACGGCGGTCGCTATTTGCTCCCACAGGTTTTCGTCAGTCATACGCTGTAAATTCTCAACCTTAGGCTTAATTATTTTCCCGATTCTTTCTTTCATGTCATTATCCCCGCGTTATTTTTTTAACGCCGTAATAGAAAATATATACGCATGTTCCATGACGGGCAATTTGATTGCTGAAAGTGTTTTATCTGAATTCACCTTTATTTCCCAATAAAAGAGCTGACACGCCGGTGATGCAGGTCCTCCTTCTATATAGCGGTAAGGGCAGTCCATGATAGAGCGCATACCCGGCGGTGGCGGCGTGCACCATTCAGGAATCTGCGAATCCACAGGTTCGGTAGAACCATCCGCATACATCATGGTCCAGACACCCGGATGGCTTCCATCATGACCAAAACCTATGAAGGCAACAGCGTCGTATTGGTCTTCAGGAACTACCGGTATGACCTGTCCCTGTGGAAGGATGCAATTTTTATTACTGTCTTCGACAGAGGGAAACTCGAATGGGATGCCAAAGAGCCTTACGCGTCGTGCGCTAGGAATATAATCCGCCGGGAACACAAAATTTCCCATCTTAGCGCGATCATAATCAAGGCGGTTATCAAAATATGCAACAGAATCAAAGTCTAAAAACCTCCTGAGATCAACAGGAATGCCTTCTTCTGCCAGCGGCTCAGCGTGAATATTTATCTTGAAATCAGAAGTATATTCCATTTCATCCACGTGTACAATAAATTTAGCATCATACGTTTGCGGCTTGACAATTGCAGGAATGCGGAAAGAACTGACCACACGTGTATGCCCTCTAACCGGTACGGAAAAATCTTGAGTCGCGCTCACAGACTCGAACACCGAAGGCATTTGAACATCAACCGTTCCTTTTACCTCTCTCATTGACTGGTTTACAATGAGAAGTCCTGCAGAGTTAATCTCGCCAGGTACACCCTCGACAGAAAGCGGGCTCGATTGGACACGTATCGGATTCTTCACTCGTATATGGACTGGAATACTATGGGGAATTTCGATTGGAGATTGTGCTTCAAAGGAATCGGTGACGAACATCACATAGGGCGCCACCACCTCTCCTTCAACAGGAGTGGAAGCGGTGATTTTAAATGAACATACCGCCTCTTTCCCAAACGCGAGAGACTCTATTTCGGGGGTTCCCGTTATCTTGACATCCCACTTTTCCGGGACTCTCGCAAGTCTCAATTCACCCCTTATAGGTGACTTCAGGGTATTGAGAATTCGTGCACTCAGGGTAAAGGTTTGATCCAGATGAATTTGGGAGCGCATAGGCTTGAGCTCGAGATATGGTTTGATCTGATAATTCATATCGCTGAATGCAAATACCTGCTTATGTGGTTCAACAAATGTAAGGGCGAGCCCTTCTCCCGGTTGCATCTTGATTGCTTCCTCATATTTTTGGGTGCCTTGTGAAAGTGCCTCAACTCGTTCAATGCCCTTAAACTTCTGTGTGACTTTGCTATACAATACGACTTTCTCATTTGCATCGGGAAGATACATTAGCAGTGGAACGGTAAGCGGCGTATCGCCTTTATTGAACAAAACGATGTTCTGCATTCCGCCTGTCGCGGAATAATAACGCGATGCGACACATCTCAGAGACGCACTGAGCGATTCATCGACAAAAACAAAACATTGTTCGCCGATATAATTTCTGAATACCCAGAAGGGCCAGAACGTTCCATCTATAACAGTGCCGTCCGGATAGACAATTCCGAACTCATACTGACCGCTTTCACGATACGCCATTACACAAAAATGATGAAAACTCCAGAGTAAATCCTGAATGTCTATGAGAGCCATTTGACGGTCAAACATATACTTGATCTTTTCCCAGCTGTTATGCGTATAGACCCAATTATCCGACTCAGTAATCATTACTCTGCCTTGATTTTTTCCGGGGAGTGTGCGGAATTCCGCCGCCCATTTTTTGATATCGCCCATGATTTTTTCGACAGGCTCACCGTATGTATGGTAGGAAATAAAATCGGCATTCTCCCCGCAAGAGTGCAGGAAATCCCGCATCCACCTTTCAGGTTCAGTCTCGGGGATGCGTGTAAGCGCAGGACCGCCGACCATAACACCGGGATAATCTCGGTGAATTCGTTGAGCCGTTGCATTGAAGAGGTCAAAGTAGAGTTGTTGCGAACCGCTCCAGAAATCGCGCAAGTTCGGCTCGTTCCAGACCTCGACAAAACGCGCCCGTAGACGATAAGAATCTCCTTGTCCATTGAATGATTCGACAACTGCAGCCGCATATTCTACCCATTCGGGGATGCTCTTCACAGGTATCTCCGGATTTTGAGGATCTCTCAACCACTCGACGGTATACCCGAGTAAAAGAAGATGCTCCATACCAAGCGATTCCACTTCGTCCAGAAACGTACCGCTGTCCTTGATGAACCTTATCATCCTTTCAGGATAGAGCTTATCCCAGTTGAAATGAGAAGGATCGTTATCGTCATTTTCGGGTTCCATGCGGTCAATCCAGATTTCAAGTCGAGTATCTGTTCCTGCAGGATTAACCAATTTAAAGGTATCCAGTCCAAAAGGGTCGCCGCTTTCGCGAATTTGCATAAATCCTTGATAGCTGAACACACCACGATTCACCAGTGCATCCGCGCGATTGAAATCAACTACTACTTGTTCGGGTGTACCTTCGACGTTTTGAAAACCGTACAGGACAAAGGTAAGAAAAATCCCTGAAAAAATTATACGTGAAAGATACAATTTCATAATCAACTCAACCTCCTTAAGAGTGAAAATTCAATCGCCTGACCAGATGTTCATCAAGCGGAAAAAGAAAGAGTACCCGAACATTCTGAATAATGCAATAAGCATACAAACAAAAGGATGAATTTAAGAGTGAATCGACGAAGGTAATTGAGTGAATTTTTATATGAAAAGATAGGAAAAACAACGCTTGAGTATTTTGTCAATATAATGACGTTAAGTCAAAAGATTGACGCTTTGCCGCGTGTATGTGTTTACCCTCTCTTCAGGTGTTCTCTTTGCCTATTATTGCTAAGATTAATGTTTTTAAAGAATTCTAAGTTTTGAATTCCTCTGCTTTCCCCCCAATTCTTTTCTTATTAACTGGCACAGTTTTTTCAATATATCCTATAAAATCACTAAAAGTGGAGGTAACTATGGCGACTACAGTAGTGAATTTACCCTCGATTCCGCAAGAAATAAACCCTGAAACCGAACGACAAAACCTCATTATTGAACACATGTCATTGGTGAGGTATATTGCTCGTCGCATAGCCCAACGTCTACCTTCAAGCGTTGAAGAAGATGATCTGTTCGAGGCGGGAATACTTGGATTGATTGATGCTATTGACAAGTTCGATCCACGGAAAAAGGTGAAATTCAAAACTTATGCAGAACATCGAATCCGTGGGGCGATTCTGGATAGTTTGCGAGCGCTCGATTGGGTGCCGCGTAGCCTCCGTCAAAAAGCATCGATGATGGAACAAGCCACACATGCAGTCGCGCAAACAAAAGGCGCCTCCCCTACTGCTGAGCAAATAACCGACTACCTTGATATCTCGATCGAATCGTACCACCGCATAAGAAGCCAATGCGATAACCTCACACTTGTCAGCCTCGAGAATAGTTATTGGGAGAATGCAAACGGGGAATCGAAGACACTTATGGAAATGATTCCTGACTCGAGACAGGAACATCCTGCATTATCTATTGACCACAAAACGATTCGCATCCTGCTGGCACAAGAAATTGAAAAGTTGCCCTACAAGGCACGAACTGTTCTTTATTTATACTACTATGAAGAACACAATATGAAAACAATCGGAAACATTTTGGGAATAACAGAATCACGCGTGTCGCAAATACATTCTCAAGCGTTGAAGTTACTTAAACGTCGCTTAAAATCTATTTTGGATTTATGATGTAATCGCCGGAAGGAATCGGCATTTCCGGGCTCAAGGTTTACACGTCATAGTGTTCGTGATGTGTAGGAGTGGTTAGCCCGGATTTTTTTCTATTCAAAAAATGAAATTAGCTGCCTGAATCACCTATAAAATTCGAAAGAGACAACAGTAATCGTTGCTTTTCTTGCTCCAGTTCATCTTTTGTAAATGAATAGTTGATGATAATGTCTGCTTCGACAAAGTATATCTCACAAGGGAATACTGGCTGTTCCGGGAAAGTACGGTTGAGAAACATCGCATAACAAAGGACCTGTTCACGATACAATCTATCTGCATATACCGTGAGAGATTCATGCATCTGCGCGACCGGGTCTGTCTTGTAGTCGAGAATATGCCTGATACCTTCCGGGTCTCTCCACATGAGATCTATCTTGCCACTGACAATAAGAGTTCCATCGATTTTTAGTTGAAAAGGAAGTTCAGGATACTTTTCATCACTTTTGTTTATTTCAACCATTCGAGGACTATGCAGCGCCTTCTCGACCAATGCCAGGGCTTCATCGGCAAGCGCCTTGCGCTCTTCATCGGCAAGCCCCTTGCGCTCTTCATCGGTAAAAGTCATGTGCCTCATAATCTCGCGCTTCAAGAGATTTTGAATTGAGGCTGATGGATTAGAAGTCAACACTTCCAGACAATTGTGTACCAACGTTCCCTTCAACATTGCAAGTTTCCGATCGCGTTCTTTTCTCTCCTGGAGAAATTTTTCTAAGTTGAACGTCAA
>CAZSMK010000077.1:0-10266 GCA_964608095.1 uncultured Candidatus Sumerlaeota bacterium
TCAAACAGCAACTGCTCTCAGCACTCCGGGCTCATTGTTCCGACGACTACATGCCACACAACACACCCCTCCCCACCGACACCCGCTAATTTGAATTCAGACGTCATCGTTCTTCCTTCATCTCGCATTATTAAGCCGGCGTACCTAAGCCTGTCAAACATCGGCAATCAGTTTCCCGCATCAAGAACTGATAACATTATTTTATCGCATTTTTTCTTGACGTTACCGAGGACAAGGCATATATTTAAATTGAGTTTTTCGTTCCGGAAATTATGAAAGGAAATGGCGAGACAATAACAGGAATTTTCTTGTAATCGAGGTGGGCTGTTCATATTAGATTAGTGTAAGAAAGAAAAAAAACTCGTCTTTTGTGTTTATTTTTATTTTGGTCTCCTTGGGCAATGAGTAAGGGCATTGTGTCACTACGTAAGAATGCTCGATTACTGTATAAGGAGGCTTAAAATGTCTATTAAAAGAACATCAAATGTAGGAACTGTTTTATGTGTGGTTTTATTTTGCTATTATGCGTCCCTCATTATGGCAGGATCAAACGTCTCCTCCACGTACCAGCCGATCTCTTTCCATCAGATAAAATCACTTCAATATGACGACCCATTTACCACACCGATGGTCGCAGCAGGCGAGCTTCACACGGTAGGGCTAAAATCCGACGGCACCGTCGTTGCTTTAGGATGGAACGACTCTGGTCAATGCGAGGTGAGTGGCTGGAGCGACATCGTGCAGGTCGCAGCAGGCGCGCATCACACAGTTGGCTTAAGAACCGACGGCACCGCGGTCGCGGTGGGCTCAAATAATTATGGTCAGTGCGATATAGAGAGCTGGAGCGACATCGTGCAGGTCGCGGCAGCCGGGCCTCACACCGTAGGGGTAAAAGCCGATGGTTCCGTCGTCGCGGTGGGCTCAAATCATCATGGTCAGTGCGATATAGGGAGCTGGAGCGACATCGTGCAGGTCTCAGCAGGCACAAGACATACGGTAGGTTTAAAAAACAACGGCACGGTAGTCGCGGTGGGAGACAACAATGATGGTCAGTGCGATATTGAGAGCTGGAGCGACATCGTGCAGATCTCAGCAGGCGATCTTCATACCGTAGGGCTAAAAGCCGACGGCTCTGTCGTCGCAGTGGGATACAACGAGCATGGACGGTGCGACGTCACTGACTGGAAAGACATTGTGGAGGTCGCGGCAGGCACTTATCACACCGTAGGGCTGAAATCCGACAGCTCCGTCGTCGCAGTAGGATTTAACATAACTAATCAGTGCGATGTAGGGAGCTGGAACGACATCATACAGGTCGCAGCAGGCGGGTATCACACCGTAGGGCTAAAAGCCGACGGCTCCGTCATCGAGGTAGGACCTAACACCTATGGTCAGTGCGACGTCAGTGGCTGGAGCGACATCGTGCAGGTCGCCGCCGGCTGGCGTCACACGGTAGGGGTGAAAGCCGACGGCTCCGTCGTCGCAGTGGGACATGACCGCTATGGTCAGTGCGACGTGAGTGATTGGAGCAACATCGTGCAGGTCTCAGCAGGCCAGGTGCACACGGTAGGGGTGAAATCCGACGGCTTCGTCGTCGCAATGGGATATAACCCTGATGGTGAGTGCGATGTGAGTGAATGGAGCGACATCGTGCAGGGTGCGGCAGCCCCGACGTACACGGTAGGGCTGGAATCCAACGGTACCGTCGTCGCGGTGGGATCACACTCCTATGGTGCGTGCGACGTCGGTGGCTGGAGCGACATCGTGCAGGTCGCAGCAGGCTATTATCACACCGTAGGGCTTAAATCCGACGGCTCCGTCGTCGCGGTGGGATATAACAGCTCTGGTCAGTGCGACGTGAGTGAGTGGAGCAATATAAAGCAAGTCGCGGCGGGCGGGCGTCACACCTTAGGATTAAAAACCGATGGCTCCGTCGTCGCGGTAGGATTGAACAACTCTGGGCAGTGTGACGTCAGTGGTTGGAGCGACATCGTGCAGGTCGCAACAGGTCGAGACATCCTCGGTTATACGCACACCGTGGGTCTCAAATCCGACGGCTCCGTCGTCGCAGTAGGAATAAACTTCTACGGCGAGTGCAACATCAGTGACTGGAGCGACATTGTTGAGGTTGCAGCAGGTAGTGGATACACAATAGGTCTAAAATCCGACGGCTCCGTGGTTGCTGCTGGCTATGAAATAGAACTTGCGAAATGGAACTTAATGCCGACACCAGTTGCACATTATACTTTCGATAGCGATACAGAGGGATGGACGTTTCTCGGAGCGGTTCCGCCTTATGCTTCTCCCGTTTCAAGTTATGAACCCGGACGTCTGGGTTTATCACCGCAGGCTTCGGACTACGCCTTCGCTTACCTGGAGAGTCCGGATGTGCAAATAGCCGATGGAAAACTGTATAGGGCAACATGGGTGGTAGATAGTGATGCGACAGACCCGGACGAGACTGTCCAGTTTCGTCTCAGAATCAATCAGAAAGGCTCATGGCAGGCATGGGATAGGATAGTGAATAGCAACAAATCGCAGAGTCCGCCGCCTGCGAAATCCTATGATATTGTCCTGGCGCCTGCTGTTGCCGGGACAGACGATGCAAATCTCGTGTTCTCATTCGATCTCTTGAGTTTCGACCCTGAAGACGACCTCTATTCATGGGTATTCCTTGATGAGCTGATAGTGGAAGAGACGCATGTTACGACGCAGTCAGAAATCCTGTCGTATGATTTCGCCACTGACACAGAAGGCTGGACATTCGTGGGTACAGTTCCACCTTATGACATTCCGACCTCAGGGACAGCGCCCGGTGAGATCGGGATATCACCTGATGGTTCAAGCAACTGTTTCTCATCATGGCAAAGTCCCGACGTTTTAATCACAGACGGTACGTACTACAGATTATGGTGGACGGCGAAAAGCACGGCGGTAGACGCGGATGAGACGGTGCAATTCAGGCTGAGATGCAACCAGAAGGGTTCGTGGCAGGCGTGGGATCGCGTGGTGAACAGCATGATGGCAAGCGCGCCGGCTGCAGGTTCGCCGAAAGACTATCAGCTCTTCTTCGATCCTGATGTTACCGATACGGATGATAACGTTGCCGTCTTTTCCTTCGACCTGATGAGTTTTGACTGGCTCGACAACGTCGACTCGTGGATCTCGCTCGATAGCCTCGTGATGGAGGAAATTACCCTGTCGCCATAAATGCATATCTGAACCTCAACCTGAGAGGTCAGACGATCAGGAATGCATTCAAGTACCTAAACGACGGCGAGGACTGCAAGGACATAAACGATTGAATGAGCAGCAGTAACTGAAAGAACCTGTCGACTAATTCCGTGGTCGAATTTGTGCTCGAAATTTAATTGTCGGATAGCCTCTCTGACCACAAATTACGGTACGTTACGTACACACGGATATCAGGGTTCACTGTTCGGGGGATTTATCTGATCTCGTTTATTCGAGTTCTCTACAGATAGTATCGATCCATTCGATGGTGCCGGCATGATAGGTTTTAACTGAACGATCGATCTGTTTGATAAGGCTTGAGAGTACTTTCCCGGGACCTGCCTCGATGAAACATTTATACCCCATGTTGATCATTTTTTGAATAGATTCAACCCACCGGACACAATTCGTAAGTTGTCGAACGAGTGAATCACGGATGTCATCAGCATTATTAATGATCATGGCGTCCACATTGTTGATAAAAGGGATGCATGCATCGCGAAATTCTTCTTGAGCCAAAAACTCACGAAATTCATCCACTGCATAATTCATCAACTTTGAATGAAACGCGGCGGATACCTTCAGCGGAATAACGCGTTTTGCACCCTGTTCCTGAGCAAGTTTCATTGCGGCGTCAACTGCATCG
Source organism: uncultured Candidatus Sumerlaeota bacterium (assembly GCA_964608095.1). GTDB lineage: Bacteria > Sumerlaeota > Sumerlaeia > MWCT01 > JAGHBZ01 > CAZSMK01. The sequence continues at coordinate 3,881 of CAZSMK010000077.1, forward strand.
CGGGCTCCTGATATGACGATCTGTTGGGGAGAGTTATAATTCGCCGGGTTAACCGTCTGTCCGGTTTCCTGACGAGCGACGAAGCATATTTGTTCAAGAGCAGTGCTATCCAGTCCAATAACTGCAGCCATGGAGCCGGGATTTTTTGTGTCCGCTTCCTGCATCAGCTCGCCGCGTTTTCGTACCAGACGAAGTCCCGTTACAAAATCATACACCCCTGCTGCATAAAGAGCGGCATATTCTCCCAGACTGTGACCGGTGACGATTGAAGGAACAAGTCCTCTCTCCTTGAGTAATTCATAGGAGACCACGCTACACACGTAGAGGGCAGGTTGGGTGTTACTCGTTCGTGTAAGTTCCGATTCCGGACCCTCGAAGCAGAGTTTCGAAAGCGAGAAGCCAAGTAGTTCATCCGCCTGGTGAAAAAACCTACGGGCGAGCTCGTTTTGTTCGTAGAGGTCTTGTCCCATGCCTTCAAACTGGGAACCTTGTCCGGGGAATACAAACGCTATTTTCTTAGTGTCGACCATGGAAAGAAAAACATCACCCATTATTGACAAAATACGATGGAGTAAGGCTGCAAAGATTTTCCATAGCTTCCCTGATATGGCGAGTTATATCATGGTCTACAAGTTCACACGCAACTTTGATGGCATTCTTAATGGCGGTTGGGTTGGATTCGCCGTGTGAAATAATGGCTATGCCTTCCACGCCGAGAAGTGGTGCGCCGCCATATTCAGCATAATGCAGACGACTGGTGAGTTCATGAAAAACGGTTGATATATGCGAGGTTCCCTCCACTTGCGTATCCTTTTGGGACATGACTTCAAAGAAATTAGACATGACCAATTCAGAGGCGGCTTCACCGAACTTGAGCAAAATATTCCCGATAAAGCCGTCACAGACGACAACGTCGAAATCGCCGCTCAAAATATCCCTGCCCTCGACATTGCCCTTGAAGTTTATAGGTGCATTCTGGAGCAAACGTTGTGCCTGAAACGTCAGCTTATTCCCTTTGCTCATTTCTTCACCGATCGATATCAGTCCCACGCGCGGAGTAGCTCGTTCAAGTATCTTCTGGGCATAGACTGAGCCCATGATGGCAAACTCGAGGAGATGTTCAGGTTTACAATCTACATTTGCCCCTGCGTCAATTAAAAGCACCGGTTCTTTATGCGTGGGCAGAAAAGTAGCAACCGCGGGGCGTTTTATACCGCGTATGGTTCGCCAGTTGGTGAGGGTATGAGCGAGTGTAGCGCCGGTGTTTCCCGCGGAGACCATCCCATCGCAGGCGCCTTCCTGAACCTTACGTACGGCAACGGCGAGAGATGAATTTCTTTTTCGCAATGAATCCTTAGGGCTCTCTTCCATGCTCACCACTTCGGGGGCATCTACAATAGTCATCTGTTGAAGCGACGCATAGTGTGCCTTGACAATTTTAGTCAGTACGGCTTTTTTCCCCACAAGAGCAATTTGTATACTGGGATTGGCATCAATGGCAAGTTTGGCGCCTTCAATCAATACCTCGGGTCCGCAATCCCCACCCATTGCATCAAGGGCTATTCGTATTTTGCTCATATATGGTTCCTGTTGTTGTAGTTACTTCTTGGTAACAATTACGTGGTATTCTGCCCCTTTGTATTCACCACAATACGGGCATACCCGATGGGGCATTATGAGTTGCCCACATTTGGGATTCGGACAAACGGTCAGACTTTTCGCCTCTAACTTATGGTGATTTCTGCGTTTATTCCGCCGGGTTTTCGATAGTTTTCTTCTGGGTAATGCCATTAGTTCGTTCCTCTCTTACTTCACAAAAATAGATGATGATTGTACCAATCCTTGTCTGAGAAAAGTCAATATAAAATCGTTAAGTTTTGTTTTTTAGTTTAATTTGTTGGAGCTGTTTTTTCCAATCATGTTTTGGTATATTTTCTTCTTCTTCTTTCTTTTTCTTGCATGTACACTCGTTTCTGTTTAGATTACCGCCGCAATAGGGACATAAACCTTTGCATGAAGGGCTACATTTCGGGAGGAAAGGGAGTTCCAGCATGAGTAGTTCACGCAATTCGTTGCGTGGGTCGATAGTCTCACCTTCAAAATAGGTTAAAATTTCTGTTTCCGGGTCGAATTCACTGGTCGGCTCGATCAACTTCTCATCATTGGAATAGATTAAGTCGACTTTTGCATGAAGGGTAAGATCAAACTCCTCGAGACATCGTACGCACGCCACCCGTGCGCGTGTCTCGATCCAACCGCTTGCCAGTACATTTTTTCCTACCAGCTTGAAGGTGATCTCGCCCTTAACCGGTTCATTGAACATGTATTCTTCGTCCTTCAGATCAAAAAACACGGAAGAATGGTCCAGGAGCAACTGGACATCGTTCTCTTTCAAATCTTGCAAATGTATTTTAATAGTCACGGTAAGCCTTCTTTTATTTCTTTCGGGATAAACGGATGAACGAATTTTTTTCTATTTTCCCCGAATTATCACCCCATAAAAATGGTGGGTGATACAGGGATTGAACCTGTGACCTCCAGCATGTGAGGCTGGCGCTCTGCCAACTGAGCTAATCACCCACCAATACAAAATCTTATTATATTTTCTCATATCCACGAGGAACGTGTCAAAGATAAAAGTGTCGTTTTTTTTTGTTCAAGGTCTTAAGAAACACATCAGATATTTATGGACTCGCCTATAGAAATTTTGCGCGCCTTAAAACCCTTTGCCTCACATTGCCGGACGAATTCATCCGGCTCGGCTTTGATCAGGTCAAATGTATTGTAATGCATGGGAAGAGCGAGCCGAGGTTTCAAAAATTCCACCGCCTTGACTGCATCTGGAATGTCCATGGTGAAATTGCCACCTATGGGAAGGAACGCCACGTCAAGATCGTTCATTTCACCTATCAGGTTCATATCATAGAAAAGGCCTGTGTCGCCTGCGTGATAGATGGTTGTCCCCTCGATCGAGAGTATTATTCCGCACGGATTCCCCGTATACGTAATGGTGTCTTCTTCAATGACCGCGGAGCCATGAACCGCGATGGTCAGTTTTACTTTTCCAAAGGGAAAGGTAAAAGAGCCGCCGATATGCATAGGATGTACCTTTTCTACACCCTTTGATTGACAATACATTGCGAGCTCAAAGGGTGCGATCAACGTGGCGTTATTCTTACGTGCGATACTAATTCCGTCGCCCAGGTGATCGCTATGTCCGTGGGTAAGCATAACCACATCGCAGTTAAGGCTTTCCGGCTTTGTCGTTGCGAGTGGATTTCCGCTCAGAAAGGGATCGATTACGATCGAACTCCCTCCACCTGCGATATGGAAACCACTGTGCCCGAGATAGGTGAGCTTAATCGTCATCAGGTTTTTGCTCCTTTCCTTCTTCCGGATTTTTCAAGGGAAGTCTTATGACAAAAGTGGTGCCGACACCCACTTCACTTTCAAGCCGAATTGTCCCCTCGTGTTCTTCGATGTTCTTTTTCACTATTGCCAGACCGAGTCCGCTCCCCTTTGTCCCCTTAGTCGTAAAAAAAGGTTCAAAAATTTTGTGCTGATTCTCTTCATTAATGCCGGCTCCGTCATCGGAAATTTTAACTTCTATCACATTATCCGAGGGATACAATCGAGTGGCTATTTCCACCTTTGTGCCATTACCTTTTGTTGCATCTATCGCGTTGGATACGAGGTTTAGAATCGTATCGTGTATTTTATCAATATCGAGCATGGTACAAGGTATCGCATCATCAGTGGCAAGAAGAAGTTCAAGATTGTTGCTCTGTGCGGTGGCAAGGTTAGCTTCGTGTATTTCAGAACAAATGTGATTGATATTTTCTTCGGAGAATTCCGGTGCGCTCGGTCGGGAATAATTCAACATTTCACGCACTAACCGTGATATACGAGTTGAACTGCGTTTAAATACGGGCCATATCTCACTTATGGTCTCCATCTCGTCCTGGCTGATGGCATCGTCAACGAGCGATATACTACCTTCCAACCCACTGATAATGTTTTTTATATAATGCGACAGGCTCGCTACGGCTTGACCTACGGCAACCAGGCGTTCCGAGCGCACATTTTCCTGTATCAATCGCGCATTCTCTATGGCAATCGCCGCCTGCGCGGCAAAGAACTCAAGTACCTTCGTATCGTCTTCTGTAAATGGTTCGTTATTTGCCTTGTTCAGTACTTCGAGAACGCCAATCAGACGGTCGCCGCGTATCATGGGGGTAGCAATGAGATTACGGGTAGTGAAGGCACTTACGGTATCGGCTTGTTTAAAATGACGAGCGTCTCTTGCCACATCGTTCACCACTATAGACTTGCGCTCCTCTGCGGCGGTTCCTGCAATTCCCTCACCTCGTTTCAGACGGATTCTCTTTATTGCTGCAGCCTTTTCGCCCAGGGCAATTTCAAAATAGAGCTCGTCCGTCGCTTCATCGTAGAGCATAAGTGAACTTGCCTCGGCGTTCATCACCTCTTTGCTTTCCTGCATAACCAACTCAAGCAGACGATGCAAATCTCTTACATAACCGATAAAATTTACCACTCTATAGAGTGTATCAATAATGCGGCTGTCCTGTTCGCCCTTTTTAAGTACTCGTTTTCGCTTCATCATACATTACCTGCTGAAATCTTTCGTTTTGTCTCACTCCGAAACGACGCGGTGCATGTGATTTTTCACGCGCTCTCTCGTTATAATCTCAAGAAAATGTTATTACATTACTATACAAAAATGCCATTGAAAGGGCATCGAGAAATTCGCAACGTGTTCATATTATGCTCACGCAAAGGAAGTTTCAGCAATAAGTTTTATGATGTTTCTTCAATTTTAGAAGAAGAACTGATTTATAGCGCGTTGTATGAAATTACAGTCCGGCTTTGATTTCCCTGACAATACAAACGGGTGTTTGCTCGGTCTTTTGTCCCATGGGGTTATCGCGCATGACATCCTGCAACAAAGGAACGTCAATGTTGTCGGTTGAACCGAGCACCCAGGAACCGCCGATGTCGTTAATGTCCATAACTGCGGCTTCACACCCGGTTACCTCTTTTATCCTGCGCGCAACTTTTTCAGGTTCAAGTGGTCCGAGAATGACACATTTTGTATAGGGCTCGATCGGGCTGGTATGAGCGGCATCGATGGTAGCTGCCTGCTTGCCGGCAATTCGGTAGAAATCGCCACGACGTCCTATGAGCTTTCCCAATCCTCCCACAAAGGCTGCCGCGATGATTCGTAAAAGACCGCATTCGTTAATAGCGCATTGCATAGAACTCGGGCTTCGTAATCCAACTCCATACGGAACCTTTCGGACAAAGCGCCACAGTATTTTTGCCCAGAGACCGACCTTTATATCTTCTTCAGGGATGGCGCGACCCTGACTGATTGCCACCACACTTTCACTCACAATTAAGATATCTCCTGCTTCACGTTGTTCCTCTGTGTAGCCTTTCACCAGCTCGGCAATACTATCACCCTCTTTGATGATTCTTGTCCTGATGGGTATCCGAAGAAACGTCCGATCTTGAACAGTAATTGTAGGATTCTTTTCCTTAGCCATTGTCTGCACCTCGATCATCCCTTCATCATGTGGTTAACCGGATGATGTACTAATAAAAAAACGGGTGATACTGAATTGCTTTCGTAGAAGTTCACTCTCTTCTTGAGCTCTTTAAAAACCCGCTCTTCACGACAACCAATTCATAAAACCACCCGTAATGTATGATTTCTCAAAAAAGAAATCAATAGCGAAATGCTACGGTTTGAGATTCTATTCTCGACCACTAAAAAGCCGATACAAGCGCAATCCTTCTCGGAAAAGGGCCTTGGTGCCCCGTGGGAATTTTCCGAAAGTGTCGCGAAGAAACTTGATCTCTTCACCTGTTGGCTTGTATGCCGCCCAGATCTCTTCGTCGCGAATCAGGCTTCTTAAACCCCGGGGGAGTGTATCATCCTCAAGGGCTGCCTTACGCAGCTTTTTGCGATCCGGTATATTCGAGTAGTCGACCTTGCCTTCCTCAAAGATATCTTCTTCTGGCTCTTCTTCAATGATCTCTTCGCGTTTAACGTTGATGACATGCTGAAATTTCTCGGGTAAGCGGTCTTTTATCCACATAAGCAACGCTTTACGCTCAGGAATCTTCAATTCTGTGGCGATTCGAAGCCACAAGTCAAGGCTTGGACGGACAAAGCCCTTTTCAAACTTGAAAATGGCAGGTCCGGAGACGCCAAACTTTGCGCCGAATTCATCTTGCGTGAGTTTTTGGCGTTTTCTGTTTTTGAATATTTCCTCGCCTATGAAATTACTCATGGGTTGTTACCATCCTTTCTCTTTTATTATATAGAAATTAAATTTATTAAAAAAGCTATATAAATAAAT